>JBEKGH010000024.1:0-90569 GCA_050012895.1 Occallatibacter sp. | reverse complement strand
CCCTGAAGGGCCCAGAAAGACCATCTGGTTGATAGGCTGGAGGTGGAAGCGTAGTGATGCGCGTAGCTTACCAGTACTAATCGCCCGTTCGGCTTGTCCATAGAATTAACTCCGCGCAGTTAGCGTATGCTCTTCTAACAAGCCTTGTATCCCAATCTATTTTGTTTTGATTTTGTTGGCGCCAGTTTGCAAGCCGCATTCCTGCCAGGCCCGGGCGGAACAATCCGGGATGGGCAGACGTTGCGGCAAGCTGCGGGACAACCATCCCGCCAAGCGCCATCCAAAGATTAAAGGCAAACCGCAGATCCATGGCAAAAAAAGGGTCAGGATCGCGGCCGCGGGATAACCAGCCTGCGAATGCCTGCCAAGGTCAAAGGCGAACCGCAGGTCCTTCGTCCGCCACGGCGGACTCAGGATTTCGGCTGACGGCTCAAACGCCGTCAAAACGCCTTTGCCGGTGACCATACTGCGAGGGATCACCCGTTCCCATCCCGAACACGGAAGTTAAGCCTCGCTGGGCCGATGGTACTGCACGGGCGACCGTGTGGGAGATTAGGTGATCGCCGGCATTAATTCAGCAAAAAGCCCATCCTGAAAAGGATGGGCTTTTTGTTTCGTGCTCAGTTATAGGGCGATCGTCGCAAGGGTTGAGTCATCGCGTGGTTTCATCTACGCGGAAGCGATAAAATGTACGAAATTGCGTCTCCATACGGGCTTCCCTCAATTTCTACATTCACGATTCCGGGACTGGAGCTGGTTCCGTAGTCGGACGGTTCCGCGCACCATTCTTTCGTATCAATTATGCCAGGAAGCGACATATCTACGATCCTGATATTCAAACAGTATCCAGATGCGCTCCCGGCGTAATGGCCTTCTGGGTCGGTGTAACTTGCCGCTCCGGGTCACGCTTTTCCGTAAGGATTACGGTCCCAACATCCGCCGGTCTGGAAGCCTGCAGAGTCTGCGGTAGCCCGATTTGCATAGCCTTATCCAGCGTTGGGGCCGCCTTCAGAAAGCCGCAGTGTTTTGTGCAGATTGATATGACCTTGCCATGAATATATGGAGCAGGTGCTGGATGATAGGCGCTTACATGCGTAAAATTCTCGTACCTGCCATAGAATGGATTGGTAGCTTTAAGCCAAATCAGTCTGGCCCCAACTGCGACGAATGTCATCGCGCAAAGGAGAAGCCAAGGCGAGGCTTTCTTAAACGCCCTCTTGCGTGCAAGCTTTTGTTTTTCTTTGATGACGGCCCTCGCGACCCTTTGATCGGCGCCATGGGCGATTAGGATTTGCTGCGCTCCCCTGTGCCGCTTCTCCATAGCAACTTGCAACGAGGTGCCATGAGGTTTGGAAATTGCATCTACTTTGGCCCCGGCTGCAATTAGCATCTCGATGATTCTGCAGTTGCCCCTCAGCGTGGCCTGATGCAGTGGGCCGAAATCGGTTGCTCTTGTGCCGTTAGGCTTGGCACCATGCTCCAAGAGCAGGGCAACCATCGACTCATCGCCGTCACGCGCTGCCAGAGAAAGGGGTAGCATGCCCCGCCAGAGACCTTCCGCATTCGAATCCCCGCCAGCCTTGAGTAATAGTCTTGCAATTCCGCTTTGACGCCTTCTAACTGCCCTTTGGAGGGCCGATTCGCTCTGGTCGTTGGCCGCATTTGGGTCTGCCCCCTTTGCTAAAAGCAGCTCCACTCCTTTCTGGAAGTCGGAGTCAATTGCTAGGTGTAATGGAGTTTCTCCTGAGAAAACATCTCGCTTGTTGCAAAGCTCGGGGCTCTCTGCTAGGCAGGATTTCACTTGATCGAGATCGCGATTTCGGAGGCCTTCATAGAAGGCGCTGTCGTCGGTGCCGGATCGCAGCCCCAGCACCTGCCCCGCAGCGGCAAAGGAAGTCCCACGTCTGCCCCGATATGTGAGGTACTTGATCATCGTTCTTGAAAGTTGGGGCAATGGTAAGCTGAGCCTGACGGAAAAGCAAGGCAGAGTCGCTGCTACAGGACCGCCTCAAACCCCATACGGCGGATCAGGTTCAGTAGCACAAGTGCAGACCCCCTAGGTTGCCGGATACCGCGTTCTAGCTGTGAGATAAAACCTCTCTTGCGGTTGAAATGACCGGCGAATACAGCTTGGTTCAGTTTCGCGCGCAAGCGGATTTTGCGGATTTCCGAGCCCTTGATCGGTTTGGTGTTTTCAAGAGCCGCCTTGGCAATGCGGCTGGCGTTTTTGGGCATACGGAACCTCTGGTATCGCGCGGCCTCGCCCCTCGGGGCTAAAGCCCAGAGATGATTATCGGCCATTTGCGGCACGACTGAAGTCGTGCCCTTTCACGAAGCCAGTTCTAAATCACGCGCTACTCCACCGTTACGCTCTTAGCCAAATTCCGCGGCTGGTCCACGTCGCAGCCGCGACGCACGGCGATGTAATACGCCAGCAACTGCAATGGGACGATTTCGATGAGCGGCGAAAGCAGCTCCGGCGCCGGTGGAATATAAATCACGTGCTCCACGAGGCCGCCGATGGTCTCATCGCCCTCGGTCGCCACCGCGATTACGCGTCCGCTGCGCGCCGTCACTTCCTGGATGTTCGAGAGCGTCTTCTCATAGCGCAGCTTCGATGCCGGATCGGCCGCGTCGCGCGTAGCCAGCACCACCACGGGCAGCGTTTCGTCGATGAGCGCATTGGGTCCGTGCTTCATCTCGCCCGCCGGGTATCCCTCCGCGTGGATGTACGAAATCTCCTTGAGCTTGAGCGCGCCCTCGAGCGCGATGGGGAAATGGATGCCGCGGCCGAGGTAGAGAAAATCGCGGCAATTGGAGAACTCTTTGGCGAGTTGTTCGCAATGCGGCGATGATGAACGCAAGACTTCCTCAATCTTTACGGGCAGGCGACCGAGCTCCTCGATGTAGGCGACGGAGCGTTCCTTGTCGATGCGCCCGCGGAGCTGGCCGAGTTTCAGAGCGAGCAGAAACAGGGCGGTGAGCTGGGAGGTAAATGCCTTGGTAGAGGCCACGCCGATCTCCGGCCCGGCATGGGTGTAGATGGCGCCATGCGCCTCGCGCGCCACCATGGCGCCTACCACGTTGCAGATAGCCACGGTTTTCGAGCCGAGCGTTTTCATCTCACGCTGCGCCGCGAGTGTGTCCGCGGTTTCGCCGGACTGCGTGATGAGCAGGCCGAGAGCATTGCGGTCGGGGATGGGATTGCGGTAGCGGTACTCACTCGCGTAGTCCACGTCCACAGGGAGTCGAGCCAGCCGCTCGATCATGTACTTGCCGGTCAACGCTGCGTGCCAACTGGTGCCGCAGGCGGCGATGTTGATGCTGGAGGCGTCAGCAAGCTCTTCGTCCGGAATCTCCATTTCGTCGAGGAAAACTTTGCCGGAGTCGAGCGACACGCGCCCCAGCGTGGTATCGGTAATCGCCCGCGGCTGCTCCCAGATTTCCTTCAGCATGAAATGCTTGTAGCCGCCCTTTTCCGCCTGGATCGGGTCCCACTGCACGCGCGTCAGTTCGCGCTTTACCGGCTGGCCGTCAAAATCCGTCAGCGTCACTCCTTCACGCGTCAGGATCGCCATGTCACCATCAGCCAGAAAATAAATATTCCGCGTGTGATGCAGAATTCCCGGCACGTCGCTGGCCACAAACGCCTCGCCCTCCCCCACGCCGATTACAACCGGCGGCCCCAGCCGCGCCGCCACAATTTTGTCCGGCTCGGCCGCGCTCAGTACGCCTAGCGCAAACGCGCCTGTGAGCCGTTTCACCGCCCGCCGCAATGCATCTTCAAGCGCGATCGGATTTCCTGCAACCTCGGCATCTTTCTGCACCTGTTCAATCAGGTGGGCAATAATCTCGGTGTCGGTTTCGGTCACAAACTTGTGGCCCTGCGCGGTCAGCTCGCGCTTCAGGTCCAGATAGTTTTCGACGATGCCGTTGTGCACCACGACGATGCGCCCCGTGCAATCGCGATGCGGGTGCGCGTTCTCCTCGGTGGGCCGCCCGTGCGTGGCCCAACGCGTGTGCCCGATGCCGAACGTACCATCCAGCGGATGTTCGCGCAGCACCGCTTCCAGGTTGCCGAGCTTGCCCGGCGCGCGGCAGACTTCCAGCTTGGTGTTCCCCGGCTTGCCCACGGCAATGCCCGCCGAATCGTAACCCCGATATTCAAGGCGCCTTAGGCCTTCAATGATGACGGGAACGACTTTCTTTGGTCCGACATATCCGACGATTCCGCACATATCTGGATTCTAAGCGACTTGCGCCCAAACCGCTGTGACACAAATGGGGGAAGAGGCGGACCTCAGTTCGCCATGCTCCGCGAGAAAAGCTGCTCCTCCCACGCCCCCACCCGATGCGAGCTCTGGATCGCACTTCTCTTCTGTGCATATGGAGACGAGGCCGCGCGCAAGACAGCACCTTGGGAATGATGCTGCCGGTCAATATTACTCGGGCGGCTTGGCAGGATTACTTGGGCGGCTTGGCAAGCGGCAGTTTGGCAAGCGCTCCCTGCAGGAACGTAACCGCTCCGGGCATTTCCGGGGGAACGTCCGGCTCGCGTTCCAGTTCCGTCGCGATGGCGATCGCTTTGCTCAGAGCGTCCCTGGCTTCGGTCGCATCCCCCGACACCTGGCTCACAGAATAGAGACCCCAAATGAGTTCCACGCGAATCGGAGTACTGCCATGATGCGTATCAATGATGCTCTCGAGCAGCCGCACCGATTCCCGGAACGCATCGGCCGCCTCTTTTCCGTGGCGACTCCAATAGAGCACAATGCCGAGCTGGTTGGATGCGTGTGCCGCGTTCAGTTGCGCATCAACGTCAGCGGGAGCGGCGTGCAGCAATTGCTCGCGAATCGCCAGACCTTTTTGGTAAGCCCCGATCGCCGCCCCGGTTTGCTGCAAACTTTGTTGCGCGTTGCCGGCCTGATCGGATGTCTTGGCCTGCGAGAATTCGATAACGCCGATCTGCTCGAACGACTGCGCTGTTTCTTGCTGCCAGGTCTTATTGCCAGGGTCTCGGGTTTCGAGATTCTGGTAAACGTAGAGCTCGTTATTGAATGCTGTAAGCGCATTTGCAGAATCGCCTTGAGCGGCCAAGGCCGTTCCCAGCTTGTTGAATCCGCCTGCGAGGTCCGCTTGACGCGTCAGGTCGCCGGGGTGCGCATTGACTTCCTTATCGAAATTCGCGATCTCGCTGCGGCGAATGGTGAGCTCCTGCGCCGGGCAGATGACGCGAAACGCGTCGTAATTGATATTGGTGTTGTGGATTCGCGTCGGACTTATGATCTTGAAGATCAGTTGCTTTGGATATTCGGATCCCAGCTTGGTGGATTGCCAATCAATCTCGAATTCATGCTCGGCAAGCGTCTTGTAGGTCCAGGTACAGCGGTCGCCCGTCAGGTCGAGCTCATGGCCGTTTTGGTAGAGATGCCTGTTCACGCACGTGCCATCGCTGCGCCATTCCATATCCGTCGATGAGACCTCCTGGTCTACATGCCAGACTCCCACCATATAATCGAGCGATGCGGGCGGCGGCGGATCGTCGTTCAGACGATTGGTGGAATCGACGCACGCGCGCAGTTGTTCACCGGTGCCGTGCGAATCTAATTGTTCGTCAGCGGCCGCCGCCCAGACCACGGCGCGCCACCGCTGCTTTTCCTTTTGCGCGGCCTCACTCGTAGCCTTGCCGGTGGCCACGCCTGCCTTCTCCAAAGCATCAGCCAATTGCAACTGTTTTGACTTGGCCAGTTGCTCCGCGTCGAGCGCACGGGCGCTCTCGCTCTGAGCGAAGATCTGCTGCTCGATGGCCAATTTAGCCTGTTGATCCGCTCGTTGCTGGGCAGAAACAGCCAGGAGCTGGGCGCGAACGGCATCATTGCGCCTGCGAATTGCAAACAGCGCCAGTGCGGAAACTGCTATAAGAACTGCCACCAGAACCGCGGCCCACGCGGCAACAATTCTCTGGCGCCGCCGCTGCGTGGCCAGCAACAACTGTGCGGCCTCGAGCGCCGCGGCCTCACGCCGCGCATCGCGGCTGGCCTTGGCCACGATCGCCAGAACATCGTGGATCAATTCGAGCCGAACCAATCCGCCGCGCTCCTCGCGACGCAGGATGCGTCGATCCACCAAAGTCTGAATCGCCTCTTCGCTGACGCCGGGCTCCGTCAGGGCATTCTCCAGAGCGCAACTGTCGCGGTAGCCTGCGGCGGTCAGGAGCCGGTCCTCGACGAAATAGCGTACCCTGACGTCCAAACCGGCAAAACCATGGCTGTAAAACTGCGCGATAATCTGCTGCGTGTTTTCGCCCTGAAGTAGGTCGGCGCTGATCTCGGTTTGCCGTCGGGCGATGCGTTGCTCGTTGAGCTCGCGACAGACCAGCGAAAGCAGCGCAGGCTCGACCGAGATTTCAGCGAGTGGGCCGGCGCCGTCCATCGTCGCGCCGCCGACAAACCTCACGATGCGCGCCGCGACGGCTGCGCTCAATCGGCCGGCGGCCGCCTGCTGGATCGCCTCCGACGCCCGGTCGCCCCGCATGGGCGCCAGGCGCATGCGGTTTTGCATGATGGGGCGGATGAGCGTCTTCAGGCCTTCGAATTCGGCCAGATAATCCTCGCGAAATGTGAAAACGATCTTGACGTTTTGGCGCAGCAGATCGAAATGATCCATGCGCTCCGGGTGCTCTGTGAGTTCGTTTTCAAGCGCGGGCGGCAGCCGGTTCTCGATCAGTTCGCCCAGCTGCTGCAGCAGCACGCGCGTGCGCGCGGTTTGCTCCGGAGTTTGCCGGCCCAGCGTAAAGATCTCCTCGAACTGATCGAAGGCCAGCACAGGTACGACAGGGCGGCCATGGGGATTGAGGAACCGCGTGCCGGGGCGATGCAGATATTGCCAGAAACTGTCGTCCGGCTGGGGCGGGGTCGCGCTCACCTCGTGGTCGGCGCATTCGTCCATGAGCGCCTTCCACACCTGGTCGATCAGCGAAAGCGTGGCGGCGCCGAGCTCGGGCGCTGTAGCGTCGAGACTCAGGCGCAGGTACACCGGCAGGTAACCGGCGCGGCGCAGCAACGGAAATACGCCGGCATTCAGCAGCGAGGATTTTCCCAATCCCGATTGACCGAACAACACGGTAAGAGGTTCGCGTTCGATCAAACGAAACAAGTCGTCCGTCTCGGCCTCGCGGCCGTGGAAGTACATGCGCGCGTCTTCGGTGAACGGCAACAATCCCGGCCACGGGCGTTCGGCGTCGATCGTGGGAAGCTCGATCATGGCAACCCTTGAAGGCGGGCGCGCATGGCGTTGAAGGCTTTCACGATCGCATCTGCCTGGTGCGCCTGCAGGCTGCCGGCCGGGGCTTGTTCGATGTGCACCGTCTTGAAGGACGGGGGAATTTCGTTGCTGGTCACCACGGCGGTATCGTCGATCACCAACGGGCACAGGAAGGCGAGGCTGCTGCCGGTAAAATCCAGACTGCGCTCGCTGGCCCACGACCATTCCTTGCGAAAGAATCCAGTGCGAAGTTCTGCGGTGCGCGACAGCACGGGCACAAACAGGGCGCATTGCTGGATCGCGAGCCGAATGCGAGCCGTGTAGTCGCTGCCCCAATCGAGTTGTTGGCGGTCGAGCCAGACCGGCAGTCCCGCGGCCTGCAGTTCCGCCGCCAGCCGCAGCGCGGCCGGACGGTCTTCGCTGGCATAGCTGATGAACAGGCTGCCGGGCGGCATGGTCTCAGGCATCGGACCTGGCTCCGGCGCCTTGGCCGCGGCGTCGTTGCCCTGGCGTTGCTGCCAGCGCTGCGCGAGTTCGGCCACGAAGTCGACCGGGTCCAGCGGCAGCACCTGGGTTTCGCGGCTGAAGCTGGTAAGGAAAGCGACCAAAGGTGAATCGGATTTCGCGTCGGCGTCGACTAAGTATTCCGAAAAGCCGCGCTCGGCAGACAGTTTGCTGTTCTTGGCAGTGCGCAGGATGAAACGCGCCAGCCAGTCAGGAAACCGGCAGCCTAGAAATAATAAGTGATTGCGTCCTAGTTCATCGAAGAGCCGCTCCGGACGTTTTTCAGGAATTTGCAACGCGGTGACCCATTCGAGTGCGTCCTCTTCAGCGACAACATACTTAGGCAGCACCGATATCCGCCCAAAAAGCGAATAAACCAGCGGCACATCGCGCGAGCCGTCAGGCAGGTCGCCGGCTTCGCTGGGATTGAACGACAATTCGCGGGTTTCCGCGCGTCCGCCAAAACGCGCGGCGTTGATCGCCTGAGCGAGAAGATTATCGGTCGAAAAGCTTACGTAAAGATTCAGGTCGCGTATGCTCGCGAGTTGCAGCAACGGCTCCGGAATGGCGACGGAGAGCTTTCCGGCGATGTCGCCCAACTCGCGATAGACCGACTGCCGTCTGCTGCCGGGCTTCGAGAGATAAGCTCCCACCACCTGGTCGAGCGTCGCGGCTTCACCGGGATTGTCGAGCTTCAATCGCGTCGCTAACTCGCGCGCCATCAATCGATAGTAGGGTTCACGTCGTCCCCGATGCTCGACGATGACCAGCTCCGGACCGATCACGGGTATGACGCTATGCGCCTCGACATAGGTCAGCAACTCATCCCAAAAACTGTCGTAGTCCGGCATCATGCTCCGGTGTCCTCGGAACGTCGGCTAAGTGTAACGCTGGTATTCGAGTATAAATCGACGGCGGGCCAGGAAAATAATTTGCCGTCGCGGCGGACGATCGGAGTCGAATGGGAACGTGCAATTTTGCGTGCGGGGTGGTGTGTTTCGTTAAGTCCCGCAGAATCAGGCGAAATGTTGGTTTGGATGGTGCGTTCGCCCGGCCAAATGTTCGCTCAAGTGGTGTGGCGCGCCCCGGGAATGTTCGCTTCTTAGGTTGCGATTTTTCGAGGCAAATACCTTGAAATTGGCCTTCGGGAGGGTGCGTGTAACCGCGAAATTAACCAAATACGAGCGAAGGTTCACAGAGAATTTCCCAGAGGAACGGCCAAACGGGCCATCGACCCCCAAGGCTATAGAGACCCTAAAAAGCATGTTTTGGGGCTGCTTTTGGCATGTTTTGCATGCCGGAAGGGACTGGGCGGGGTGTGAGTGTGCGGTGTGAGTGCGTCGTGCGAGTGTGAGGGTGCAGCGTGAGCGTGAGTGGTCTGCGAGCGGCCGGCAGCTTGTAGCCGACGGCTTCTAGGTTCCAGCTCCTGGCTGCCAGCTTGTGTGCCTCGCCTCTCGGCCCCGGTTTTCTATTCCCTGCCTTTATCAAGCCGCCCCGCTCACCCATCTGTCGGGAAATCAAGTACGCGGCGAAACCGCGATGAAACCCCGAGCGCGTTCGCAACCGGTCGTCCCCGGAGCATTCACCCCGGCAAAGATCAACACAAGCCGACATTTGAGGACTTATCGGCCTGTCGAATAGTGCATTGCCGATCTGACGCCAGCCGAGGTGCGATGCGGTCAGATGACCGCGCCGCACTCAGTTGCCGGAGTCGACGGGGAGCTCTTGTTTGGCCCGCTTCAGTAGTTCGCCGAAGTTGGCGATATATACCTTCGCCGTTCCGTCAGCACTTGCCGTGACGATGCGCCTCCCGTCCGGAGAAAACTCGGCGTCCACGACAAGGTTGGTATGCCCGGAAAGTGTGGCCAGCAGGCGGCCGCTTTCGACATCCCAGATGCGCGCCGTTTTGTCCCAGCTCGCCGTCACGACGCGTTTGCCGTCCGGCGAAAATGCGGCGCTATAGACGGCGCAGATGTTGACTGGAATCATGCGAACAAAACCCGCCCTGTTTTGGACGCGTTGAACCGGTTGGCAGTGGCGTCACATGCTGCAATCAATCGCCTGCTATTCTGGCCCGTAATGCGTTGGCAAATGACTTTTGCACGGAATTGCCACTTGGCAGTTTCGGGGTCGATGCCTGCAACACTTACGTACATCTCTGCATTCCGATCGGTATCTCCGATAAAGCAAAAATGTTGTGTGTCCTCTCCGCGAGCACATGGCTTTCCTGCGCCATTGTACGCGCCCGAGGAAGAGTGTTTAACGAGCCGCAGGCCAGTCCACCTGCCATCAAGGAAAACGGACGAGGTGAATCTGTTTCCAGCTTGCCGCCCCCGACATTCTGTCGAACCGGCTAAAAGGAGAAGCGTCTTTCGGCGAAAGCCACGTCCTTGCATACAGTACCGGCATTTCATTCGGCAGGTGCCGGATGACTTCTTTCAGTTTTCCAACCGTTAGCATTGTGCCCCCCTGCGCGATTCCTCTAACCGCTTCGGTCTCTCTGCAATGTTCTGCTTGCGCAAAGCAATGGCCTCAGCCTCTCTCTTGGTATTGCTTTCATCTCCTTTCCCGAAACTCGTTACGAACACTTCTTTTTTGCAAAGCCGAGGGAGCCAGTAGGCCCTCAAGTTCGACAGGTCTTTGGCCATCCGCTCTTGCGGAATGCCGCAGAAGCACGCGGAGATGACTCGGTTGTAGAGGGGTTCCACTTCGTACCATTTAGGGATCGGCTCGACCTGCTCACTCGCCGTCCGGAGATACTTCACATACGCCTGCATCGCAGCGACGCGGCAGGCTTTGCCGAGCGTCAAATCGTAAGCATGGTCTGCGGAGACGAAAATCTCAGATGACTCCTTGACCTTGCACGGCAAGAACGAGCCATGGCCCAATTCTCCGAGACTAAGTCTCGCACCCGCGCTGAGAAAGCGCATGGCCCGCCTGTCTTCGGTAGTCATGGTGTTTTGCCAATGGTCGCGCTCAAAGTCGAATTCTCTAGTCATGGTTGCCTCGGATGGCGCAGTGGAGATGGGCCGATTGCGTGCCTGCTTCTTGATGGCAATTCTCCGGGTGGGTGTTGCGGGAGCCGCACGATTCCCGGTTACGCCAGCGAAGAACTGATGTTCGTGAAGACGGTCGTCACTGCTGTCGCAACATAGTTAACTCCCGTGATCGCGGCGAGGGCAATTAGGCAGCAGAGCAACGCATACTCGACCAGATCCTGACCATCTTCGCTGCTCGCCAGCGTTTGGAACTTCACGTACAACTTGAGAGCTCCGTAGTGCATGTGCTTTCCCTCCTTTTCTCTCGTGACGAATCCAGAATCGGGCAGAGAATCAAATTGCGCAATGCGGCTTTCGCTGCATCGCCCCATGCCCGGTAAGTGCTCTTTCCCGGCGCGCCGGTAACCGTTGTATGGTGACTGTGCATGGCTCAACCTCCTCCAGAATCTTCGCCAGGGAGAAGGAAAGCTCCGGGATGGTACTCATGCGCCGCAGAGTAACCCTTGCTAAGAATCCCAACGCCAACCCTTCGCATCCTCCGAAGTCGAGCGTGACGCCATGGTGGCAATGCGAATGGTATTTGGGTTCCTTTCGCCTGTTTGAATTGGCCGGGAAACTCCAGTTATCAGTGGTTGAGAAATCGGGGGCAGGTCAATCCAATACGAGTGTCTCTGTGGTGGATTCCAAGTCATCACAAATCGTATTCGCGCACTCGGCTGGAAAAGGTTGGACGAATCAACTTCAAAAGACCGCCGAGGATTGTGCTAAACAACTCAAAGAGTTCATTGAAAAATCGGAAAAAGCCGCGAAGTGATGCTCCTGAGCGCGCCACGGAGCAAGTCGAATGCGGCTAAAAGGAGTTCAATATCTCTCGCGATTCCGAGTTCAAAACACTTTCTCCTCAAGCTCCGCTGCTGCCCGTTCCTTAGGGCCTTGCCCGTTGCCCAATCTGCAACGAATACAGGGGCGTCATCGATCCTTCGTGGATCAACCGACTCGAGGACGACGACCCCACCTTACAGGTTGTTGTGAGGTGTATTTGCGAGGGCATTCTTTGCCGCACCTGCAACAAGAACCGCATCCGTCGCCCCATCTCGAACACATGGAACGAACGAGGTGGCTTATTGCCCTGAATGCGTAAGGGGCATATTTCTTCTGGCTTCCGCGTCGCTTGGTCCCTTGTATCTTCCGCTCGCCCCAGGCTCGGTCTTTTTCGCCTCCATCTCCGCCTTATGGCGTTCCTTAGTTGGGACTTCGCCGACCTACATCCTTCGTGGAAGATCAATTTCATCCTTTGTGGAAGATCAATTTCATCCTTTGTGGAAGATCAATTTCCAGCCGCATGGAGCACACTTAAGCCCTGGTGCTGAGTAAAAAACGCAGCGGAGGAGGGTATGTCGATGTCAGGATTTGAAAAAGATCAGTTAGAAACACTGCGGGATCGGGTGGAAGAGGACTTCCGCAAGGCGAAAGAGAATTACCGCCTCGATATCGCAGCCATTGAACATCTGCAGCGCCGGTTCTTCGGCGCCGTCAGCAGCATTCCCACCAGCAGTTATTCCGAGGCCACCATCGGGTCGAACGATGAGTCGCCCCCCACGATACTGCCTTCACGGTTCGCCCCGGCAGTTCCACAGAATGACGTCCTGGACGGCTCGATCCGGGAGATCTTCCAGACGAGCTTCAAGTAGCACGGTTAGCGAGGCTGAACTCAACGATGTCCTCAATGTTCTCGCTGCGCGCGTAGTTACCCGATGCTCCCGGGCAAGAGGCGACCATGAAGGTGCAGCGAGCGTTGACAGGTGACCTTTCAGACGAACCGAGATCCCCCATTCGAGAGGCGCCGCGTATCAACCCGCTATAGATTGCTCGACGAAGTGGGGGTTGGGAAATCGGCCCGACGGGACCCAGGGGTACCCTCTTCATTTCCGCATATTCCACCTTAAACCTTAAATGCCAACAAGCCCCAGTAAATTGTCCGCTCCATTTCAGCAATCGTTTAGGTTCGGCGTCGCCCGTTGGTGGATTCAGGCCAAAGCCTTCATTGAACTGCGCTTAAGAGACGCTCTGCGGATCAGTCCTTAAAAACGCCGATCGCGCAACTCAACCCAACTCGCCCCACCAACCCCGCCCCAAACTTCTCCTACGCCACCTTGCAGAAAAACAGGCGATAGAGAATGGAGAACTGTGGTCAGTTGACAGCGATCAGCGAACGGCCGCAGGTCCCCGTGCGACCTGGATGGCGCTACTCTTGCGCCGCCTCGAGCCCGCAACGCGGGCGAAATACGGTAGCCCCAGTCGTAAGACTGGGGGCAACGTCGCGGCCACGTGCCACAGCCCGCTTCAGCGGGCGTAAGAACTATTGCCAGATATACCGCTCGTCGAACTGCACGCCGTGGTTCTTGAGCAGCTTCAGATATTCCCCCTGAAACGAAATGCGCCTCTCGACGATAGGTTTGATCGCGGCTTCGCCGCGTACTTGATTCCCTTCAAATATGGGGGGCGGGTTTGCGGCATGGCTAAAGCCAAGCCCTGATACAAAGCAAGGAACAAGAGTTGACAGATGACGCTGGAAGGCGCTTTCTGGCGTACAAAACATGCCAAAACATGCGCAGAAACACCCGCCTATAGCCCATCTTGACGTCTCTATGCGAAATTCTCTCTGAACTTTCGCGCTCAACCGCGAAATTCTCTTTTCACACTCACTGCGAGTACGCGCAATTCTCGTTAATTTGTCTCAAAGAATCGCGAAGTTCCAGGCCAACGCCAGCGCTCCGAACGGTCGCTTCCAGGCCAACATTTGCGGGGTTTCCGGCACCAGAAAAACGAACATTTCTCCTGATTCTGCAGGACTTAACGAAACGCCCCACCCCGAGCATTAAAAATGCGGAGTCTTCGACTGCCGGCGCCGCCTCCGACTTGGCCGACTGCATCGGTGGTCGGGCGGCGGACACGGAGATCTCAAGAGGACAAATCGGCATTTGTCAGGACGATCCTGCCAGACCGTCTTCCGGCCAATTGAGGTCCGGAGTTTCCCCTACTACAGTTGGAGTTAAGGATTTCGGAGGGAGCAGGGGCCTTCAGGCCCCTGAAAACAGGTCAAAAGGAAACGGCCTTTAGGCCCGGGCCTCTATCGTCCGGCCAAATACAACTGTAGTACCTAGAAAGAAACAGAAACGCGAGTCCAACAAAACGAACGTTTTGACAAATTGGCGAGTTGGCGCCGCGTTCGCGGCGTTGGCAAGTTGGCAGGTTGGCGTCAACGGGCTTGTTTCATCTATCGAGGTCGGAAAACCCGGTGGAGGACTGATACAAAACCATGGTTCCTGGATTGCATGGGAGTCAGTTGTTGAGAGGATCTAACCGTAATCGCAGTATGATTGCTTACGGCGTCTCGCAAATTTGCAATCAGCTTCCAGAACGGAACGTGGATAGCCGCGAGGGCGGCATATCCACTTGCAGTTGAATTCAATTAATTGAAGAGAACAATGGCAAGATTGGGAGCATTCTGTTTTCCGGGAACCGGTCATCTGAATCCAATGACCGCGCTGGCGCGTTCGTTGCAACAAAGAGGCCATGAAGTAGTGATCTTCGGGATTGCGGATACCGAGGAGCGCGTACGTGCAGCAGGAATTGAGTTTCACGGGATTGGCATTGAAGACTATCCGCTTGGCACCCTGCAAAAGCTGGATGAGCACCTGGCCGAGTTAAAGGGATTCGCTGCCCTTCGATTTACGTTGGAGCGAGTGAGGAATACCGGGCGGATGGTGCGGCGCGACGGGCCGGAAGCGGTAAGGATGGCCAACGTTGAAGCACTTCTGGTCGACGAGTCGGATTCTGCTGGAAACGTGGCAGACTATTTGGGACTGCCGTGGATCTCCATCGCCTTGATTCCTCCGCTGTTACAGGATGACAGGTTTCCGCCCTTCTGGTTCGGTTGGGGGGCGGGACAGGATCGGCTCAGCCGTTTGCGGAACCGCCTTGCAATCTTTTTGCTATTGAAGATAGCAGCCCCAATCTTCAGAGATGTAAACCAGCAGCGCAAAGCATGGGGACTGAAGCCCTTCAGGCGTTCCGATGAAGCGCTTTCGGGGCTGGCGCGAATTACCCAGTTGCCTGAAGCACTGGAGTTCGACATCGTAGGCGAGAAGCCAGCGGGGCTTCACTATACCGGGCCGTTCGTACACTCAAGGCAGCGTCCGGCGGTCGAGTTCCCCTGGGATCGCCTCGATGGACGCCCGCTTATTTACGCATCGATGGGCACTCTTCAGATCGGTTCGGAAGCCACCTTCAGAACCATCGCGGAGGCCTGTGCCGGACTCGACGCGCAATTAGTGATTTCACTGGGTGGCGGACACGATCCGGCAAGGTTGGGGAAGCTGGCCGGAGACCCCCTGGTAGTGAGCTATGCTCCCCAACTGGAAATTCTGAAGCGGGCCGCGCTGGTGATCACGCATGCCGGCCTCAACACGGTCCTTGAGTCGCTTTCGGAGGGCGTGCCGCTGGTGGCCGTGCCCCACGTCCACGACCAACCCGGCGTGGCGGCGCGGGTCAAGGCCCGCGGAGCGTGCGTGGTGGTTCCACGGCGCAGGCTGAGCGCGGCCAGGCTTCGTAAAGCAGTCATGCTGGTGCTTCAAGACGCCCGCTACCGTGAGGCGGCCCAGGTTTTGCAGAGAACCATCCAGCAAATCGACGGACCTGGCTGCGCCGCAGATCTCATCGAACAAGTGCTGAAACTCCGTTCAATTTAGATCGGTTCGCAGGCAAGATGGACGGATGCGATGGCAGGGTTACGGCAGAATCGAAAAGATTTAGCCAATTGCACGGCCATCAAGTGGCATATTCCCCAGAGCGTGTTTCATAAATGGCCTCACGGGCCGGCCCGAATCCCTCAGGGGTTAAAACCCCGCAGTCTTGCTGCCCCTTTTCGGCACCCTTCGACTCCGCTCAGGGCAGGCTAGAAGTCGTGCCCTTTCACGGAACCATTTATGAAACACGCTCTAAGAAAATGCCGCCTGGCGCCAGATTCTTGAAGGCACTATTACTCTGATTCTGCTCGAGTGCAGCCGCTCAAGCTACGGTGACCGCCTCCTCGGCAGGAGCAGCCGCAACAGCCGTTACACCCGTCGCAGCGAATACCATCTCCCGGATCGACTGAATCACCAGTTCCGGCTCGTCCAAATGAATCCAATGCGCGCTGGCAGATGCGATCACCTGTGTCACCGTGTCACCAATTTTCTGCAGGCAATCATCGGAAAGCGGCAACGCTTTGCCCGGCGTCAGCAGCAAAACGGGAATCCCGCGAATGGGCTCTGCGTCCTGCATTTCGCGCACCGTGTCCGGCACTGCCGCAAAATGGCTGCGCATGCCGGCGTAGTAGCCAGGCCGCGACCAGTGAGCGGCTACGATCGGCCATACCTCTCGTGGCATCTTGCCCACCTCGCCTTTGATCCGCCCGAGCACATGCAAGCCCCCTTCGCCGGCAGCGCCGGCCAACTGATCCGCAATTCGCCCTGAACGGCACAGGAGCGATGTCACAGCAAGGCGGGCCAATCCCAGTTGGGCAATGGTAATGGCAAACCCCGAGAGCCTGCAGCCACGGTCGAGGGTCGCCTGTTTCGCCGGGTCCATGGGCGGCCACTCCTCGCAGCGCATGGGGTCCACCAGCACGATGCTTTCCACCTCTTCCGGGTACAAAAGCGCAAACCGTCGCATCACGAGCCCGCCGAAGGAGTGGCCCACCAGGATGAATGGCGGCTTGAGGCCGGCTCCCCACAGCAATTCGTGCAACTCTGCCGCAAGGTTGCTGGGCGTGCGTGCGGTTCGGGATGGACTGCTCCACCCGAGGCCGCTGCGATCGTAAGATGCCGTGGCGGCAAACTGCGAAACCGTTTCCTGGATGTGAAACCAGTTCAGATTGGTGGCTGCTATCCCCGCTTCAAACAAAACTGTAGCTTTGCCCGATCCCTTTTCGAGCAGGTAAAGCCTTTGCCCGGATCCGATGTCGATCCATCTCCCCCCTGCTGCGTATCGCCGCTGGTCATAATGTGCGCCCAGCATTTGGTAGAGAAAGCCTGCCGCGACGAGAGCCGCTATCAAACAGGGAATCGATAAAAGGTATACGAGTGTGGAGCTAGTCATGCAGGAGCGCCTCCACCGGAGAGAGTCGCGAAGCACGCCAAGCGGGCAGAGCCCCCGCTACCAGCCCCGCCAGAACGGCGATGCCAAGCGCCTCGGCCAGAAGCGGCACGGGGGGGGACGCCGAAACGAGGCTTGCCGTTTGGGGCAGGGACGCCAGCAGGCGCAGGGCGCAGCATCCGAAGGCGATTCCCAGGAAACCGCCGCCCAGTCCGAGAGTAGCCGCTTCAAGCAGGATGAGAATCAACACCTGCCCTCGTTTCCAACCAAGCGCCCGCAAAATTCCGATTTCCCGCGTGCGCTCGTAAACCGACGTGGCCATGGTGTTGGCGATTCCAAAGATGCCGATCAGCAGGGCGATGCAAGAAGTGCCCCAGGCAGAAGCGTGGGCCAATTGAACAAATTGATTATTATGGGCGCGCTCGGCTGCCGGAACCGCGTGCAGTCCCGGTAACGCTGCTTCGATCTGCGCCTGCGCACGCTTTAGATAATGCTCCTGGGATTCCCCCTCTGGCGCGGGGCGCAGCCGAACGTCAAAAACCGAAACCTTGCCCTGCAGGCTGCTCAGTTCCTGCAACTGATCCAGCGGCATAATCACTGCGCCCGCCTGCAATCCAGACCCGCCATGGTAGATTGCGCAGACCGTGAACGGCGAGCCTTGAATCTCCAGCGTGTCGCCCACTTTTTTCTTGATATCCTCGGCCAGCAGATCGCCGAGCATCACTTCGTGCTTGCCGTCCTGAAAGCGGCGTCCGGAGAGAATCTGCAAGGCGTCAAACTCATAGGTGTCAGCTTTCCAGCCGAATACCATGGCATTCACATCAGTCGTCAGCTCCATGAGGTTGAATATCACCGGCGTCGCCTGCGCCACCAACGGCAACGACCTCAAAGTTGCACCAGCAGACTCATCCAACGAGGTATTCAAAAAGGTTCGTTGAATCACTGAGATGTCGGTACCACTACTGGTGTAGATTCGAAGCCATTGGTTTTCAAATGCATTCGAAAAACCGACGAGACCAACGAATGCGCCAATTGCCATCCCAATTCCGCAAAGCGTCAGCGCCGTCCTCAGCGGCCGGCGTCTTAGATTTTTCCAGACAAAACCTGTAAGCGAAAGCGGGGGGGCACTCGAGTGGGACTTAGCCATGGTTCCTTTAGGGTTTCGAGACCGGAATCTCCCTTGGACGCCGACTCCAAGAGATTGTATCGCTCCTGAGACAGATTGCAGGGCCAAAAGAACGTTGGCGCCGTAAATGCCAGCGTTTGCGGTGGAAAAGCCTGCCAGTTTGCTGCCATTTTCGCCTCGTCCGCCTCATCGAGAACCCTCCAAGTCGTTTTCTCCGACACTTAGAACTTATCCGTAAATTGGCTCCTGAAGTAGCGCCGGTCTCCAGACCGGTTGTACTGGCGGCGTCCACGCCGCCAGCAGCGATGCGCGGGTCAGGAGACCCGCACGACAGCCGGCCTGGAGGCCGGCGCTACCTATTTGCGGATAAGTTCTAAGTCGAAGCCCCGAAATGCAGGTCCTTCGACTCGTTTTGGTGCGAAAAACGCACCAAAACTCGCTCAGGATGACCGATCATTATGATGCGAACTTCGGAGACGGGACACTGGTCCCCAGTGCCGTTTTTTGGCGCGCAAAAAAGGCGTGTTCTCGCGCGCAAAACCGCGCCAAAACACGCACCTAACCCATCTTGACGCATTGATGCGAAATTCTCTGCAAACCGGAGCGCTTATTCGCAAAATTTGAACCGGAAGTTGCCGAACGCGGTGGGTTGGGCTGTGGCACGCGGAGCTTGGCTGGAATGGCGAAGGGTGAAGTCAACGCCGATGACCGCCGGCGCCGAGGCTCCGGCCAGCACCAGGTAGACCGTGCTCCACGAGGAGACAGCCAGTATGCGCGCCGCGAACAGCGGCGCAAGCATTGCGCCAATGCTCCATGTAAAGTTCAGCGTGGTCAGAGTGGAAGCGCAGTGGCCGGAACGATTTGGTCAGGATCAGTGGTGGATGGTGCGCACGGTTATGATCTGGATGGAGACTGGCGCTCCAGCTACTGCCTGTGCCCGAATCAGTGCTTCGAAATATGGTGAGTGTTGCGGGTCGCCATGATTGGCCAGCGCTCGTTCAAGTTGCGCCCGATCATCGGGGTTAGCCAGCAGCTCGCCCAACGCCTCGGTGCCCTCTTGCCGCAGGCCCTGAAGAATGAGGACATTTCCCTGACCCATGCTGCCTGGCAGCAGCGAGATGGTGGCGTAGTCCTGGCCACCGGCGCCAGTTTGAGTCAGACCCTGATAGACGTTCTGTTCGCCGGGCAGCGGCTTCTTGTTGAGGAAGTACATCTTGCCGCCTATGCCGTCTTCGACTTCCTGGAAATTAAGCTGGTTTGCGAACAACGATACCCAGGGATTGGAAGTAGGACTGCCCACAAACACATAGTTTCCCCGTTCCAGATCGCGCCGGTCGAGATCACGCGCCGAGGTGATGACCAGCTGTGCGTCGAGCGGCCCGGCGAGTTTCTTGAGGCTCGAATAGACAGTGAGGTCCGCAAACGACGTGAGCTGCGAATCCGAAATATAGGTCACCAGCCGGGAGAAATTGGCATCGAGGTGCGGCGGAATCATGCTTTCACGAAAGCCGGGCCGCAGATACTGATCGAGGGTGATTTCCTGATTGCCCAGTTGCCGCAGCATCGTGCTGCTGTCTGAGACTACGATTCTTGTCTGCCGATCCGGTTGGATCACGGCGTTCAGGGGCCAGGGTACAGAGGGGGAAGCGGCGGTCCGAGCCGCGCGATACCAGCCAAATGCACAGACAATTGCCGCCGCTATAGCGGCCCAGAACAGCACTTCCCGAATGGCAACTCGCCAAGTCTTTTTACTCCGGGCCGGCGCCGCTGAAACCGATGGAGACGGCAGCTTCGCTTCCGGCTCCGAACTGTGAAACTCCAGCAAGTAAGAACCTTTGGGAATATCCAGGCGTTCAACTTCGTGACGGCCATCCTGGTCGAAATACTCATGCAGGCGGAGCCGGAGCTGGCGCATGTGTACCCGAACCGCACTATCCTCGGCCGGACTGTAGCCAGCGGGCTTGGCGAAGACGGCCTCACCGATCTGGCGCTCGGTGAGAGCGTCTGCGTTGCCGCGGATCGTGTTCTCGGCAAGATACGCAAACAGGCTGTGCAGGTTGGTGGATTTTTGGAAAGGGCCCGAGTGAAGAATGCGCTCAACGAGCATCCATCGCGGATCGGACCGCAAATCCTGGTCGAGTGTCACGACCAGGTGGGGCTGATCTCGCCTAATCTCGGTGGACTGCATATCGGCACTCATTATATAGGGTTGTGAATTGGAGGCAACAGCCCCCGAATGCCCGTCGCACGCCGAGGATTGCCGAACTACCTGATTTTCAACGGTTAGAAATCGGCCCTGAAGGGCCATTCCGAGCGATTTGGATCAGATCCAATGGCCCAGTTTGTGGTCTCATCTTGCGTTAGGGCCTGCCGCACAAGGCGAAAACAAAGATTTCACCTTGTTTTTCGGGGGTTAAGCCCTTGGCAGACACCTTGTGTGCGCCGAAACTCGCAGGTGTTCAGAAAACCATCTCCTCAGGGGGCGTGAGTGTTCATCGAGCTTTGGTGAATCGAGACGTCCGGCCTGAATTCGGAAACGCTCAACTTGCTATGGAGGCAAGGCAAATGACTTACGCAGGCAAATTTCTAGCGGGCGCCAAGAGCGCGCCAGGAACCAAGCGGTTAGTTCTCTGGATGTGGGTGCTGCTTTTTGCGATTGCAGGCCCGACTTTCCAAAAGGCATTTGGACAGACAACCGGACTTACCGGCACAGTGTCCGATCCCACGGGTGCGGTAGTTGCAGGGGCCCAGGTCACGTTCACGAACGAGGCCACCGGCATCACGACGCAATTTGCTACCCTGTCGGACGGTGTATACAACGTTCAGCTCGCAGCGGGAACCTACGATATCGCGGTGAAAGCTCCGGGGTTCGCGCAGTTTGTTGCCACCCACGTAGCGGTAGAAGTGGGCGCGACCCCGACCTTCAATATGAAGTTGAAGCTGGGCGCCAGCAGCGAGACGGTGCAGGTGACTTCCGAAGGAGCATTGGAGCTGGACACGACGAACCCGCAGCTTGACTCCATAGTGCCATCGGTGGAAGTGACGGACCTGCCTCTTCTGATCAACGGCTATATGCGCCAGATCACCAGCTTCGCCACGCTTGCCCCGGGCGTCCGCGCCGGCTCGTACGGCACGGTGACCGTGGAAGGCGGCGCTCCCACCCAGATCAACTCCTCCGGTAACTATTACAACGGCCTGCAAATCGACACGGCCTCAAACGCCAATTCGAATCCGCCGTATGAGATGGTGGACGAATTCCGCGTCATCCGCAATCTGTTTTCGGCTCGCTACGGCATGGTCCAGGGCGCAGTCGATTATGGTATGCGTGAAGGCACCAACAAGTTGCACGGCGATGGCTTTCTCATCGACCGCAACCAGTTCTTTGACTCGGATGGTTTCTTCCCGGTTTACAACGGTCAGGGCAAGCCGATCCCGCCGGCAAATATCCAAACCGAATGGGGCGCTACCGTCGGCGGTCCCGTGGTTCTGCCCAAGCTCTACAACGGGCACAACAAGACCTTCTTCCTCTTCAGCTTCGATGTTTACAGTTGGAAGCAGGGTCAGACGGTGTACGGCTCAGTTCCCACGGCGGCAGAGGTTGGCGGCGACTTCAGCAACTTTGTCAACTCCAACGGCGTGTTGATTCCGATTTACGATCCGACGACGGGCGCGCAGTTCGTGTGCAACGGCAAACTCAACGTGATCTGCCCGAACCGCATCGATTCGCTGTCGAAGACGCTTCTGCAGTACATTCCCGCTCCCAACGCGACGGGCACCAACTACGGCCTGCAGAACAACGAAGCCCCGGCGATCCCATCCCTCACGCTGCAGAACAAGGCATGGGGCGTCACGATCGATCATCAGCTCTCGCAGAACCAGAACATCTCCTTCACCTGGTGGCGCAGCGGTTACCTCCAGCCCCAGATCGAGGAGTCGAATACCGCTGCCATTGTGCCGGCCAACAACCCCCTGAGCGGCGTGGAAAATCTGACCGACAATGCCAACGTGTGGCTGGCGAATTATTCCCGAACCATGACGCCCAACCTGGTGATGACGGCGGGCGTCGCGGCGCAGGACAAGTGGCAGAACAATGTGAACTCCAACACCGGCGTCAGCTTTGCCGGCATCACGGGCGGCACCACCATGCCTCACATCAGCTTCAATGGCCAGGAAGCGCCCACAGGTTTTGGCAACAGCAACAGTGACATCGTCCTCTACCACGTGAACAACCTCGGCTGGAACCTGTTCAACAACTGGATGTGGAACAAGGGCCGTCACACCTTCAACATTGGCGGCGAGTTCCACCATTACTACGCGAACGACCTCAGCAATTACAGCGGCGGGCAGTTTAGCTTCAGCCAGGCCGAGACTTCGATTCCAAATACCGCCAATACCAACTTCTCGCAATACGGCAGCTCGTTTGCCAGCTTCCTGCTGGGCCTGCCCGACTCCGCGGCCCGCACATCGTCCAACACCACGGCCATCAACACCCAGGCTTACTCCGGTTACGTCCAGGACGACATCAAGCTCACGCACAAGCTGACTCTGAACGCCGGCCTGCGCTACGACCTGATGCTGCCCTATACCATGGCCCAGAACAACAACGTGTTCCTGGCCCCCCTTACACCAAATCCATCCGCGGGCAACCTGCTGGGTGCGGCCACTGCATACGGCAACTGCGCGGGTTGCACAGGCTATAACCAGATTGCTTTTCACGATCATTACTTTGGTCCGCGCCTGGGCTTCGCCTACAGCCTCGACAACAAAACCGTAATTCAGGGTGGATATACCATCACCTACCTCGGCTACGGCGGCGCTTACGGACAGGGCGAAGGCGCGTATGGCGCGCCCAACAGTATGGCCGGACTGCTGGGCGGCAGTTACACCCTCAGCTCTTCCCTCGGCTATCAGTCCGCCTACGGCCAATGGACCAACACCACCACCTCAGCGGCAAATCCGATTCCCACGGTGAATCCCACGCCCTTCAGCCCGGGACTAGGTGTTGCCCAAACTATCTACGATCTCGATTACGCTCATAACGGCGAAGGGGCCCACCTGCAAATGTGGAGCCTGAGCATTCAGCGCCAGCTTCCCTGGCATACGATGCTGACCATCGACTATACCGGGAATCGGGCTACGCACTTGTCGGGCTATAACATCAACCCCATCGAACAGGCGAACCCGTCGATTCTGGCGTACGGTGGGCTGCTGGCAGATAACATCACGTCCGCGGCGGTGGTGAACGCAGGGTTCACGCAGCCCTACACAGGGTTTGCCACTCAGTTCGGCGGCAGCGCTACCCTCAATCAGGCGCTCAAGCCGTACCCGCAATACTCCGCTGTGACACGGGCATGGGATCAGGGCGGTACCACGTACTTCAGCGCCTTCCAGTTCCAGGCCGACAAGCACCTGTCGAACAACGTCAACTTCCTGTCCAGCATTGAGCTGCCCAGGCTGTACGACAACCTGACCACGGCGGTGAACAAATATAACCCGCAGCAGATGTGGGGCCTGGATTCGACCGGCTCGTTCGAAAGCAAGGCCGCTGTCCTCTATGAGCTTCCCATCGGCCAGGGCCAGCGCTGGCTCAGCAACGGCGCCGCGGGCAAGTACCTGGGCGGCTGGCAGGTGGCCGGGATCCTCACCTACAACAACTCTCAGCCGCTCAATATCACGCAGTCGGGTGAGAGCTTTATGAACGGCACCAACTACCCCAATATCACCCCTAATGTCCCGATGTGGTCCGGCAACTATAACCAGGTCACGGGTTTCTTTGAAGGTAAGGTGAAGACCGCGCCGTACCTGTTCAACACCGCCGCCTACACCAACACCGGCAGTGAGTATGTGCTGGGCAACGCCAACCGCAACTACAGCTCGGTGCGCGGCCCCTGGTACCCAGTGGAAAACCTGAGCGCCAAGAAGACGTTCCATTTCACAGAGGGGACTTCGTTCTCTTTGCGCATGGACTACTTCAACGCGTTGAACCGGGTGCAAGGGCCGTCCCCGACCACGTCGCTTGGCTCCTCGAACTTCGGCCAGGTCACAAGCAAGTTCACGGCGACCAACCGCGAGGGGCAGGCGCAAGCCACCTTTAACTTCTAGGTCGAATGCAGAATGCTCAAAGGGCGGCGGCTTTTACGAGCCGCCGCCCGGTTGAGTTCTCGCTCGGCCGAGGTGGGATTCAAACCGACAGAGCAACTTGAACACAGCGATCATGCGGGCGTCACCGATGAGCCTGCTCATGAAATGCCCTTGGTGCGTCCTTTGAGAACGCCCCCGGGGTATCACGGAAATAGATCAGGGAAATAGCGTGACGAATGAATGCAGCGTCAGTTTCTGCACACACCCGGCGCCACGGCATGAGATGAAACCAGGGGTGATTCATTTGTCGATTCGAGGGATTCAGATGCGCATGCTCGGCGGCAGCTTACTTGCGGCAGCGATGTTGGCCGGCCTTGCCGCAACGGCCAACGCGCAAAACCAAGCCGGCCAGCCGGAAATCATGCCGTCAGGCCAGTACATCACGCCGCTGGCGCCGACGGGTGCGGTGTTTTCAAAGCTGAATCCAGGGCTTAAAGATTTCCCGGGCTATACCGTAGGCCAGGCAGTGAAAACTGCCATCAGCCCCGACGGAAATACGCTGCTCATTCTCACCAGCGGCTTCAATCGCCTCAACGACGATCAAGGCCATCGGGCCGATGCCGACTCAAACGAATACGTGTTCGTCTTCGACGTGACTCATGGCAATCTTCGCCAGACGCAGGTATTGCAAGTGCCGAATACGTTTTTCGGCCTGGCCTTCGCGCCCGACGGCAATCGGTTTTACGTCTCTGGCGGAGTGGACGACAACGTCCATGTGTTTGCCCGCGCCCATGGCGTATGGGCCGAAAGCGGCGCGCCGGTCACGCTGGGCCACAAGTCCGGCGCCGGCTTTCACCAGAGGCCGATGGTTGCGAACCTGGCTGTTACCGCCGATGGCAGGATCCTGGTCGCCGCCGATATCGCTGACGATGCCCTCTCGATCGTCGACCTTGACATTGGCGCAAAGGTCGGCGAACTGGATCTGCGGGCGGGAAATATTCATGCTCCCCGAGCGGGTGAAGACTCCATCCTCACAGCGGACGAAAATGGCGCTGTCTCACAGGGCGGAGATTCCGACCGGAGCGCGGCCGCTCATGGCGAATCGCCCTTCGGGGTCGCTATAGAGGGAACGGCAACGGCCTACGTGTCGAGCGAGCGCGACCGCGAGATCGATGTGATCGACATTGCGCAGCCCGCCGCGCCAACGGTGAAGGCGCGCATTCCTGTTGCAGGCAATCCCAATAACCTTCTGCTCAATCGGGCCGAGACGCGCCTCTATGTCGCTGCCGATAACAGCGATCGGATTTCTGTGATCGACACGGCGACGAACCGTGTGATCGAGGAGATTCGCACTACAGCACCAGCCGGAGTGCTGCGTGGACCGGCGCATCTCCCAGGCGCCGCACCGAACAGCCTTACCCTTTCGCCCGACGAAAAGACACTCTACGTCACCAACGGCGGCATGAACGCCATCGCAGTGATCGCGATTGCCCCGGGCGCACCGCATCGCGTGGTGGGACTGATCCCGACCGGATGGTACCCGCAATCGATCAGCGTTGCCCACGATGGCAAGACCTTGTATGACGTCAACAGCAAGAGCGATCCCGGCCCCAATCCGGAGCGAGGCGGAGTACCGCTGCCCGACGCGAGGTTCCGCGCGCACGAGGCGGCAAACCAATACATTCTGCAACTGGAGAAGGCAGGATTGCAGGCCATCCCTGTTCCCAACCGGCAGGAACTTGCGTGGCTCACGAAGAAAGTGGCAGCCAATGATTTCCTCGACACGGTGCCCAATCCTCAGGACGAACAGACGATGGCGGCGCTGCGTCGGCACATCAAGCACGTCATCTATATCGTTAAGGAAAACCGGACCTACGATCAGTTGCTTGGCGATCTCGATCGCGGCAACGGCGACCCCAGCCTCGCGGAATTCGGAAAGCTGATCACACCCAACCAGCACCGGCTGGCGGAGCAATTCGTCGATCTCGACAATACGCTTTGCAGCGGCGAGGTGAGCGGCAACGGCTGGCCGTGGAGCACGGCCGCGCGCGAGACAGACTTCAATGTCAAGACAGTGCCACTCGGCTATGCGGGCCGCGGCTCACCGCGCGCCGACACAGCGGCAGATGGGCCCGACGGCGAAAAGCAACAAGGCTATATCTGGGACTCGGCGCTGCGGCACAAACTCACCCTGCGCAACTATGGTTTCGAGACCCGCATTTCTCCGCATGCTCCGTTGGTCCCCGACCCGTTTGCGAGCCACACAGTGGTCGAAGTTCCGGTATGGCCGCACCTCGCCGGTGTCACAGACCCGTACTTCCGCGCCTTCGACAACAAGTATCCCGATTTCCGGCGCGAGCTTGAGTGGGAGCGGGAATTCGATCAATATGTTGCGCAAGGCAACTTGCCGGATCTCGAATTCGTCCGCTTCATGCATGATCACGAGGGTGATTTCTCCGTCGCCATCGATGGCATCAACACGCCGGAAAAACAGACCGCGGACAATGACTACGCAGTGGGAAAGCTGATTGAGAAGGTGGCGCATAGCCCCTACGCCTCGTCCACGCTCATCTTCGTCATTGAGGACGACGCGCAGAATGGTCCGGATCACGTCGACGCGCATCGCACTGTTGCCTTCGTGGCCGGTCCTTATGTCAAGCAGGGAAGCGTCGTCCACGAGCGGTATTCGACGGTCAACATGGTTCGCACCATCGAAGACGTGCTGGGGCTCGGACCTCTCAACATCAACGACGCCTATCAGCGGCCGATGACGGCGGTCTTCGATCTCAAGCAGTCTGCCTGGACCTACGACGCCATTACGCCCGCACCCATCGCGAAGGAGCTCTCTCGAAGTCCCTTGCAGGATCAAAGCGCATCGGCATTCCACGACGCTCAGTCCGCCGCTTATTGGTCGCGCCAAACGGTTGGCTTCGACTGGTCTCAGGAGGATCGTGTGCCGGCGGTGCTTTTCAATCAAATCCTATGGAAAGGCCTGACAGGAGGTCTGCCTTATCCGGCAGCGCGCGATCAGCAGGATTTGAGCCGCGACCGCGATGCTGTTCTGAAGGCTCGCAGCGTTCGCTTCCTGTTTCAGGGACAGTGACTTCAGATGCTTTCGGGCTTGTTCATGTCTACCACGATCGAAGCTATGCAAGGTAACCATTTGAGGCAAGGCAACCATTTGAGCGGTACATCAAAAAGCGGCCAACTTAAGAAGAAAAGAGCGTCAGTCTAATGCGGATACGATTCAGCAATCCATTCTCTTACATCTTTGTATTGATCCTTACTGTTCTGGCGTCCACTGCCGCCGTGGCGAAAACGGCTGCGAAAACAGTGCCCGAACCGCTTGTACTCGCGAGCGGTTGGCAATTGCAGGACGCAGCCAAAGTGCCGCAATCCGGCAACAGGGTCGCGTCCGCCGGATTTAACGCCGACGGATGGTATATCGCCACAGTTCCGGGAACCGTCCTCACGACGCTGGTTGACAATCACGTTTATCCCGAGCCGCTCTACGGAGAGAACAACCGTCCCGAAGTGATTCCCGAAAGCCTGGCGCGCACGTCGTATTGGTATAGAACATTGATCGATGTTCCGAGTTCCTATAAAAACTACCGCATCTGGCTCAACTTCGACGGCATCAACTACTCGGCGGCGGTGTGGGTGAACGGAACTCAGGTTGGCGCCATCCGCGGAGCGTTTATCCGCGGCATCTTCGATATCACGGCGAATGTGAAGCCGGGCGAGAAGGCCGTGGTGGCAGTGCTGGTGACACCGCAACCACACCCGGGAATCTCGCACGAGCATACTTTGCGCAAGGGGTTGGGACAGAACGGCGGCGAGAGCGCGATTGACGGTCCGACATTTCTCTGCGCACTGGGATGGGACTGGATTCCCGCCATCCGCGATCGCGATGCCGGCATCTGGCAACAGGTGTTTCTCTCTGCAACCGGGCCGGTGGTGATGAAAAATCCGCTCGTGACGACCGATCTTCCGCTGCCCAGAACCGACTCCTCCGATGTGGCTGTGCAGACGACGGTCGAGAACGTCAGCGACCAGCCGCAGCAGGGCGTGGTTGAAGGATCGATTGGGAAACTCACTTTCCGGCAGCAGGTTGAACTGGCTCCGCACAGCAAACAGTTGGTGAGCTTCGACCCCGGAAATACTCCTGCGCTGCATATGGATCATCCCCGGCTGTGGTGGCCGAACGGCTACGGGCCGCAGAATCTTTACCATCTGCACCTCGGCTTCAGGATCGCGCGCAATGTTTCCGACACTCAGGATCTGGATTTCGGCGTGCGCAAGATTTCCTACTCGGTTCCCGGCACCGACACACTCACCATCTCTGTCAACGGCGTGCCGATCTTCATTCGCGGGGGCGATTGGGGCCTGGACGAGGCCATGAAGCGCATTCCGCGCGAGCGGCTCGAGGCAGAAATTCGCATGCACCAGATGGCTCATCTGAATATGATCCGCAATTGGGTGGGACAAAGCACCAGCGAGGACTTCTACGAATTGTGCGACAAGTACGGGATTCTGGTGTGGGACGAATTCTTCCAGGCCAACGCCCCCGATGGTCCCGATCCCACCGACATCGATACGTATATGGCCAATGTGCGGGACAAAGTACTGCGCTACCGCAACCACCCCTCGATTGCTCTGTGGTGTGCGCGCAACGAATCCTATCCCCCGCCTGAGATCGATGCGGACCTGCGCAAGCTGCTGGCTGAGCTCGAACCCACACGACGCTATCAACCCAACTCCACCGATGGCGCCGGCGTTCGTTCGCACGGACCCTACAGCTGGCGGGCTCCGCGCTTTTTCTATCGCATCACCGACGATTTCTTCAAGACCGAGACCGGCAGCATGTCCGTTCCTACTCTCGAATCAATCGAAGGCATGATGCCGAAGAAGGATTGGCAGGCGATTACCGACGACTGGGCGGAGCACGACTTCGCGCTCGGCGCGCAGCATGGAGAAAAGTACCCCGGCATTATTGCCAGCCGCTACGGCAAGATCGCCAACCTCGCCGACTTCGTCCGCAAGGCGCAGATGGCCAACTACGAGGCCTTTCGCGCCATGTACGAGGGGCGTAACGCGCAGCTCTTCCATCCTGCGACCGGCGTCATCACCTGGATGAGCAACCCGGCGCAGCCCAGCTTTGTGTGGCAACTCTATCACTACGACCTCGAACCGATGTCTTCGTATTTCGCTGTGATGCATGCTTCGGAGTTGCAGCACATTCAATTCAACGAGGCCAATGGCGAGCTGCAGGTGATCAACAATCTGCCCACGCCGATCGCGAACGCGACCGCGCACGTTTTCATCTACAACCTGGACGGTTCTGTCGCTTCCCAGCACGATATCCCGGTGACAGCACCGGCCGAAGCAGCCACTGACCTTGGCCTCGTCGAGTTTCCGGCTACGCTTTCAGCAGTTCATTTCCTGAAGCTTGAGCTACGCGACACAAAGGGGAACCTGCTCTCCAGCAATTTCTACTGGCGCGCGCAGCCCGATCACAGCGACGACCTGACCGCATTGAACCAGTTACCCATGGTCACACTGGAAGCAAAGGCGGAGCGCAAGGACGAAGGCGGAAAGCGGCTTCTCACGGTCACGCTGCACAATCCGACGGCCAACATCGCCTTGATGGCGCATCTGCAACTGCGGCGGCGTTCCGGTGAGCGCGTGCTGCCTGTCTATTACGACGACAACTACGTTTCGCTGGCGCCGAATGAAACCAGGACCATCAGCATCGAAGCGGCCTTGAGTGACTTCAACGGCGAGGACTCGCTGGTGGTGCTCGATGGCTGGAATGTAACTGTGGCTCCAGGGTCATTCGACGGCGTTGCTGTGGCGCCCAATCTTGAAGCTCAGCCGGATCGCTGGCCGGCCAGCGGACTGCCGTTTCAGACTGCAGGCTTGCGTTGATTTGCGGCTGACCGCGAGAGGACAGTCCGCGGGAGTTGACGCGCGGCCCTCAATGGCCGATGTGCCATGTGATGCCGAAAGCGAGGCGCATGTCGTTCTGCGTGTTGGAAGCGTTGTTGGGCAATGAAGTTCTGACATAATCTGCTTCGAGCAGGCGTACGCCTAAAGCTTTCGAGAAGAAAAGATTCAGGCCTCCGCCCGCCTCGAGGTCGAACGATCCAGCGCTGGTAACCACTCCACTGGAACCAGGAAAGGCGCCGTTGTAGGCATGAACGCCGCCAAATAATCCCTGGCCGAAGAGTTGCAGACGGCGATTGGCCGCGGCGTCGCGACCGGTCCATGCGGTGTAGGTGTAGCGCGGGCCGGCTGCGAATTGAACTTTGCTCAGATTCACGCCGGGGGCAATGTTCGAGGCGTGGCCGCTGTTGAAGCTGGCGGCGATGGCCAGGCCTTTCCAGAAGGTCAAACCTGCGTCCACGCCAAATCCCTGCAGCCAGAAGCAGCCGCAGTTGCCCGGCGCCTGTTCTCCCCGCTCGGCGGTGTACGTAAAGGCAAGGTCGGTCGAAACCGGCGCATGTTTTGGAGGGGCGGAGTTCTGCTGCGCCCATGCGCCAATCACCAACATCAGGCCCGCGCTCGCAAAAAGCACACTGCGGCAAATTGAGTTACGCATGATCATCCGCCTCCTTGTTACTGAACCGTGAGCGAAACTGTGGCGGAGTGCGACAGGGCACCCTCAGTTCCAGTTACGGTTACTGTGTAAGTCTGCTGCTGCTGGGTGAAATAGCCGGCGGCGCCGCCGCAGCCGCTCATCCAGGTCATGACTGCGACGTCTGAGGTCAACAGTAAAAGTACAAGCATCATTCGTCCCAGCTTTTTGCCAGTGCGGCGCAGCCGGCCGGCGAAGGGAAGCAACAGAAGTGCAAGTGCGAAGGTCGTCACCCGGCCAGCGAGGTAGCCCGCCCCGGTGCCGCGGTTGTTGGCCGCAAGTTGTTGACCGGGATGCAGCATGTACGGCGCAGCACCGGCTTGCGTCTGCGGAATGTTGATGGTCAGAGTGACAGTGCTTGAGCCCGCACCCGCAGCAAGTGTGGCGGGCGTGATGGTATACGTCGCTCCCGAAGGTAATCCGCTTACAGCCAAATTGATTGCCGCGAGGAAGGCAGTCGCATCCACGGGCGCTACGGTGAAGGTGAAGGTTGCGGTGCCGCCGGGCAGCACGGTGACCGACGGAGCGGAAATCGTGAATCCGAAGTCCTCAACAATTTCTGCAAGCGCGCTGCTGGTAGCCGAGGAGAAATTCGCATCGCCGCCATACGCAGCGGTGATGCTGTGTGTCCCCGCAGCCAGAGTCGAGATGGTCAGCGTGGCCACGCCACCTGACAGCGTGCCGGTTCCAATCGGGGTCGTCCCGTCGAGGAACGTGACCGTCTGAGTGGGCGTGCCTACTGTCGATGTGACCTTGGCCGTGAAGGTAATTGGGCTCTGCGCCAGGACGGGATTGACGTTGCTGGTTAGAGTCACTGTTGCTGGCGCTACTTTGCCCACAGTGAGGATTACGGGGGATGCGGTTGCCGGCGCATATCCGTTTGTGCTGGTGTAAACGGCGGTGACGGAGTGCGCTCCGCCAGTCAGCCCGCTCAGAGAGAAGGTTGCGACGCCGTTGCTGAGGGTGACACTGTTGACGACCACACCATCGACACTCAATTGAACTGTGCCTGCGGGAGTCAGCGATAGACCGGTGACGGTTGCGGTTGCGGTGACAGTTTGACCATATGCGGGGGATGCCGGCAAGAAGGTGATCGCAATGCTTGCGGTGGGTGGAGCGGCTGGTCCGGTAAGCGTAAGCTGCACCGAAGACGGCGAAGACAATGCAGCGTTGGCGTAGTTGCCGTTGAAGGTTGCTGTGTCCGTGGTGGTGGCAAAGGTGGTCGGCGTATAGGAGGCTGTAAGCGCGCAGACGCCGCCGACGGCCAGGGCCGAGGGCAATGTGCCGGTCAGAGAGCAATCTGTGGTAGCGGTACCGGTCAGGCTGTAGTCCGCGGTGTCGGTCTGGCCGATGGAGCTAAGTTGCAATGCCTGATTGCCGGAGTCAAGCAGGTCTACAGTTGTTGGCGATACCGAGGCTGCCGCGAACTGCACGTAACCCTGCGTGCGCACAAGTTTGAGAATGGAGCTACCGGAGCCTGTGTAGAGATTTCCTGCGGCGTCGATTGCCAGTGAAGAGGGTGCGAGGCTGGCTACCGTGAACGACGAGCTATTGTTGCTGGCCGGCACGGCAAGAATATCCGCGGTGTCGGCGATGAGCAGATTCCCTGCAGCATCGGTGGCGATAGCCGAAGGTTTGACGGCCGTGGAAGATACCGTGGAAGTGAGTCCGGTCTGCTGATTGAAGCGGTAGATGGCTCCAGCGCCGGGGTCAGTGATGAGCAGGTTGCCCGATGGATCGATGGCCAGACCGGCGGGCGCGACCAACGTTCCAACTGCAAGTGCATGCGCTGCTCCGGTAATGGGATCGATCTGATAGATGGCTTGCGTGGCAGAGTCCGACACGTAGAGGTTGTTCACGGCATCGACGGCCATGCCAGCGGGAGTGGTGAGTTTAAACGTCAGTGTCGAAGTTGCTCCCAAGGACGAGATTTGCGTAATCAGGCCGGTGGAAGTATCGCCGACATAGACAAAGCCGCGTGGATCGACGGCGACGGGGCCTGGCGCAGTCAGCGTCGCGAGCGTCGTGGACGGCGCACTTGCGCCCTGCGTGAAAGCCGAAGGAGCGAAGCGGAATAATTTTTTGCTCGCTGAATCGGATACATAGAGATTGCCGGCAGTGTCTGTGGCCAGGCCGGCGACCTGGAGATTTGCGCCAAAGATGAGCTTGGTTGCGGGATCAAGCGTGGACCCGGCGCCCAAACCAATTCCCGTGAGACCGAGATTGGCCGTGTTGCCGAGTGCGCTGTTGACGGTGAGCGGCGTGGATCGCGCGCCTGGAACTGCCGGGTCGAACCTGGAAGTGAGCAGGCAGTCCTGAGTGCTGTCGGCGTTGGTCGCGCAAGTGGGCGTTCCCAGCGTCCATTCGGTTGCGGAGTAGGCCAGTGCGTTCGAGGACGCCGGACTATCGCCGGCGGTGAAGTGAATCTCGACCGGCAGCGTTACGGACGAGCCGGTTGCAGTGGAAGGCGATTGCAGACCGGTGATTACCTTGCGAATCAGTCCGTTGGTTGTATCGGAGATATAGATGTTGCCCAGCGCGTCGGCACCCACTCCGATTCCGTTGCCGCCATCGCCGAAACTAGCCTGGGTAGCGGGGCAGCCGTCGCCGTAGTTATCAGTATGGTTAGCGCAAATGGCTGCGTTCATGGCAATGGCGCGCAGATAGCCGGTATGGAAATCCAGGAACCAGATGAAGCCGTTGCCATCGGAGATGTAGAGGTTGCCGGCGGTGTCGAATGCCAGTTTCTGCGGGGACATCGAGACCCCAGTGGACAACGCCGGCGCCGTGTAACTGTCCGACGAGGTTGAACCGTTACCGGCGACCGTGTAGATGAAGCCATTCACTGGCGATGCGATGCCCAGCTTGGCCAGCAGCGCATCGAGAGGCGAGTTAGTCCCGCAGGTTACGCAGACGACGCGAATTCTGCCGCCACTGGAGTCAGCGATGTACACATTCAGATTCGTATCGACAATCACGCCTTGTGGATTGTCGATTTCGGCGTTGATGGCAGCCGCGCCGTCGCCGTTTGAGCCGGTGGTTCCATTACCGGCAAAGGTATGGATGTTGCCTGTTGCATCGACGACACGGATCTTGTTGTCGGCGGTGTCGGCAATGTAGATATTGCCGGCGGTGTCGCCCCATGCGCCGCGCGGCTGATTCACTTCGGCGGACGTGGCGGCGTTGCCGTCACCCGACGAGCCTCCCGTGCCGGTGCCGGCTACGAGATAGAGAAGTCCTGTGGAGCGTTTAATCTCGAATATCTCGTTACCGGTGTAGTTGGCGATAAAGATGTCGCCTGCGGGATCCGATCCAACGCCGCGCGCCTTGCCGATGCTGACCAGAGTGGGCTTGCAGCCTGTGCTTGCCGTGGGAACGCAGGCAGTGCCACTGACCAGTCCGGCAAAGTTGCTGATGACGCCGTTGGGTGTAATGCGCCGCACCAGAGTCGCACTGATGTCTGAGAGGTAGACGCTGCCGAAGGGATCGGCGACCACGGCGCGCATGTCGTCGCCCGATGTGAAGCTGATTGCGGTGCCCTGGCAACCATTGCCATATTTATCGGTTGCGCCTGCGCAGGCCATGTTGCCGCTGCTCGGAATCGGGAGGCCGGAGCCTCCGGCAATCGTCGTCATGGTATACGGCAGCGGGATTGGATTGCCTGACAGACTGACGATCGCCGGCGAATTGACGGTAATCGTCAGGGGCGTCGAAGCTGATCCGGCAAAGCTTCCGTTGGCAACGTAAGTCGCCGTAACGTAGTCGGTTCCGATCGGCAAGTCGACTGAGACGGACGCCGTTCCGTTGTTCAGTACGGCGGAACCAAGCGATATCTGGGCGCCCCCGCTGGTGATGGAATATGTGAAGTTGACCGTTCCCGTCGGGGTTCCGGCCACGGACGTGACGGTCGCGGTGATCGAGACGGGGTGGCCCAGAGTCGTGGTCGTCGTGTTCGCTGAAAGCGAAGTAACGGTGAGGCCCTGGGAAATTGTCACCGGGGAGGCGGACGAAGTGGAGCCCGCGTTCACCGCGTCGCCGCTATAAACGGCGGTGATGGAATAGGCGGTTAAGTTATAGGGCAGATTGATGCTGGCGGAAGCGGTGCCAGCATTCACGGTTGCGGTGGCATAGACATAGCTGCCGGTTACGCCGCCGCCGCTTACCAGGAACTGCACTGTGCCGGTGGGATTGCTGCCGGTGACCGTGGCCGTCGCGGTGAACGGCGTGCCGAACGGACTCGAGCTGGGCACACCCGACAATACTGTCGTGGTGCTGCTGAGGCTCCCTGCGTTGACGGTGACGACATAAGGCGTCGTCGTCGAGTAGACAGTCTGGCCGCTGGTCAGCGTGTAGTTGGAGTCACCCGAATAGGTAGCAGTAAAGCTGTGCGTACCCACCGAGAGAATTCCCAGCGGAATCGAGATGGAGTCGGTGGTTCCCGTCAGCGTCACCGTGGTGGTGCTGCTGGTTAGAGCGTCCGTCAGCGTCACCGTGCCGGTGGGATAGGCTGCGCCTCCAACCGCAGGAGTCAGAATCACAACTGCCGTAGCGTTCTGGCCCTCAATGAGGGTCTGCGGCTGGCCCGTGGGGCCGGTAAGTTCCGGTGCGATGTAGGTAAAGTTGCATTGCGGCGGGAACGTGGGGGCTAACGTGATGTTATTAGTTAGCGTGTTGGAATTGCTGCCCACAAAAGTTCCGTAGTCCGAAACGAAGTTAGAAGAAACATCTCCGGGCCCCAGTGTGAGCGAGGCATTGGTTGGTGCTGGGCTGAAGTCGGAGGATGGATAGCTGCTGGGGAATGTCACGTTGTCCAGCGTGGCCTGGAGCTGATACACGGCGGCGCCATTGTTACTGCCGGTAAACTGCGCCGTTCCCGCGGTGAGGAACGTAAGGTTCTGCATCAGAATGTTATTCAGATTGGGTGTTTCAGTCCCGCTCGTGGCCTCGTAATTCGGGCTGAAGACGATCTCGGCCTTGTGGTCCTGGTAGCAGGAGTTTGAGTACTGAATGTTGGTGACAACGCCGCCGCGATCGTATCCGGACTTGATGCGCAGCCCGGTAGAATTGCTGTCGGCTACACCGCCGGCAAAAGTTCCGGTGCTGCTGACGGCGCTGCCCGCGCCGGCGGTGCCATTGCCTGACGACATATTGCTGTCGAAGAGGATGTTGCTCACACCCGCACTGGTGTAGCTGCCGATGGACTCGCCGTGTCCGGCGAAGAAGTGATTGTTGGTCACGGAGATATTCGCCGCGGGAGCCGTTGTGCCCGCAGCCCCGACAGCGACGTTGTCGTCGCCATCCGAAATCCAGGAACGGGTAATGGTGAAGTTTGTGGCGTTGCCCGGATCGATACCGTCGGTGTTGCGCGAACTGGTGGGCGTAATGATCTTGATGTCCCAGGCGGTGAAGCCGCTGACGGCGCCCGTTGTGGAGATGTGGAAGAGCGGCGAATTGCGCAGCGTGATTTTGTACAACGTGATATTGCTGGCGCCAGTGTCAATCTGCACGAAGCGCGGATTCTGCTGATTGCCGCCGCTGTTGGCGATGGCGGATAGACCCCACCAGCTCTGACCCTGGTAGGGTGCGATGGCGTTGATCAACACATCGCCGCCGCGGCCATCCAACTTGCCAAAGCCCATGATGCCGACGTTGGTCGAGGTGCCGGGAATGTCGATCAGCGCTTTGCACGAAGAGGTGGCGCTGCTGCTGTTCACCGTGCCGCACGTGTGCGTGCCGGAAACCTTGTCGTAGTCCTGCGCGTTGCGGGAGAAGTAGACGTAGACGCCGGGATCGACCAGTAGCGTCACATTGGAGGGCATCGACAGCGGGCCGGTAAGAAACGCATTGTGGCCCGCGCCGTCGATCGAGAGTTCAACGGCCTGGCCGGGACCTGAGCCGGAATAACTCGCCGAGCAGGCGTTCAGCGCCGCTTGAATGCGCGCGCCATCCGGATTCGTGGTCGTAGCGTCGACTGAGGTGGGAAGGTCGTCGCTGACCGAAGTGAGCGCCGCGCTCAACTGCTGGCAAACCGATGGGAAGGCTGGCTCGGTAACGGTACGAGTGTCGCCAGTAGCCACGGCCGGAGCCTGCGGAGGCGCCGTTACCGTGATGTATGTGGTGGGGGCGCCGAAGCTGCTGCTGGCTTCGTAGTCAATATTGCCGGGGTATTTCGCCACCAGGGTGTGAACGCCAATCGCAACGCCGCTCAGTGACCATGTGCATGTTTCGGAGGACTCGCCGATGAGCGTGCAGGTCGCGACGGCTGTCGACCCGCCGTCCAGATACAGAGACACGATCCCCGAAGGATACGCGATCCCCGAATCAATCGCGGGCAGGACTCGCGCGAAGCCTGTGAAGGTAGAGCCCTCGGGAAGGCTGGCGCTGGAGATCACGCCCAGTATGGTGCCGGTCGATTCCTGTGCAATGTTGAGCGACGCGCCGCCGGAGCTGGCGCCGTCATTGGCATCGCCGGGGTAGCTCGCGGTCAGCGTCGAAGAGCCGGCGTTTAAATCGGTCAGCGAGAAGCTGCAACTGCTGGTATTGCCCGTGGAACTGGCCAGCGTGCAGCTGCCGATCGGTGTGGAACCAGTAAGCAGAGTCACCGTACCGGTGGGATTAACGCTGCCGGTACTCGGCGTAACCGTCACCGTGCCGGTGATGGCGGGACCAAAGGTGATAGGGAGAGTGTTGGTCACGCTTACCACGGTGGTGGTAGTGGCCACTTCGGAGGCCCCGCTGCTCAGCGCCAGGGTCGAGCCGCCGGTGAAGGTGACCGTATCGATTGCAGCCAAGGTGTTGGCCGTAATGTTCAGGTCGCAATTGGTTCCTGCGGGCAGCGTGAGCGATGTTGGCGTGTTGCATCCGTTGCTGGAGCCCGCGGCAAACGTAAAGTCCGTCGATGCAGTGAGGTCTGAATTCCCGGAAATCCCGCCGCTGTAGCTCGTATTGCCAATATTCGTGAGCGTTGCGTCGCCCGATCTCCCATCGGGAATGGCGGGCAGCGTGGCCGCGGTGCGTTGATAGAAGCTGATGCCGCTGCCGAGACTATCGGCCACATAAAGATTGCCGCTGGGATCGAGCGCTATGCCGTTCAAAACGGACACATTGGAGGATACGTTCGCCACCACAGTTGTCGTGCCGCTTCCCGGGATCTCCACGACTTCGTTCTTCACTGAATCGCCATAGTAGAGGTCGCCGGCTGCGTCCACGGCCACAGCCAATGGAGAGTCGTTGGATAGCTGCAACACGGTGGACTGCTGCGTCACCACGCCATTGGCCATCGTCAGCTTTTCAATTTCGCCGGGGGTGGTACGGACGAAATAGACGTTGCCAGAGGCATCGACAGCCACGGCGAGCAGATTCGTAACGCCGCTGACCAGCACCGTCAGCGCTCCGTTGCCGGCCGGCTGCAAGAGCACCCTGTTGTTGCCGTTCTCGGCAATGTACAGGTTGCCGGACGTGTCCACCGCTACGCCCTTTGGGGCGTTAAGACCGCTGACAATCGGCGTTCCCGTGATCACGCTACTGCTTGTGCTAGCCCCTGGAAGTTCAACGATCTCGCCGGCTTGAGTGTCGGCCACATAAAGATTTCCCGCTCCGTCAAGGGCTACCCCAGACGGCGCTAGAAGATTTTCGCCAATCTTGACGCCGGACGCGGTACCGCCGCTATTTGATAGGCGATAAACGGTTCCACTGAAGAAGCCGTAGGCAACATACACGTTCCCGGCCGAGTCGGTGGCCACGCCAGACGGATCGCTTCCGTTGCCCAGCGTGGAACTGGTGCCCGGATCGATGGCCAGCGACGCGCCATTGCCGATGCCGTTCAGGTAAACGGTGCCAAGAAGCGTGGGAACGGAGCTGATGGTGCCGGTAATCTGCACGGCGCCGCTGCGTGCTCCCGCCGCGGCCGGCTTGAAGATGACCGGAACAACGCAGACGGTGCCAGCTGTGTTGCTGCTGGAGCTGGAGAGGCCCTTCAACGACGTGGATGAACTACAGGTATCGCCGGCGCCGCCCGCATCGGTGAAATCGGAGCCGGTTGTGATTCCCTGCGTGGATACGACAACCGGAGAAACGCTGCTGACCGTATCGCCGGTCGAGCCGGTTTCGAGCAAAAAGGCAAGATTCTGCGTGGTCGCCGGACTGCCGACCGGGGTAGCCGGAAAGCTGTTGTTGAAAGTCAGCTTGCGGATCAGGTTGTCGCCGTTGTCCGCGTAGTAGAAGTTGCCGGAGGGATCGATGCCGATGTTTCCTTGCGCGTTGTCGGAGTTGCTCTGCGGGGCGGGGCAGCCGTCGCCGTACTCATCCAGTGCGGTCGGCCCTGATCCGGAGGCTGTGTTATTCGAGCAGTAATCTCCAACTGTGTACTTGGCGGTTGACGATGCATCGCCATCCGCGGACAGGAAGAACAGAATCCCAGTGCCCGCGTTGACCTCGATGAGCTCGCTGTGGGACCCGTAGTCCATGATGTAGAGATTGCCGAAGCCATCGAGTCCAAGGCCTCGAATCCTGTCGATGTTAACTCCGGAATTGGTGGCCAATAAGCCGGCGCCTTCGCCTGAGCTGCCCGCAACCTTGTTGCCGGCGATGGTGTAGACGTCGCCCGCAACCGGAGATGAAGTGCCGGTCTCCAGGTTGATCAGGTTCGCCAGAGAATTGTTCGTGCCCCCGGCATAGATGACGCGCACGGTCGCGGGTATTGTGTTCGTACCGGCGCCGTTATCCGCGATGTAGACGTTGCCGCTGCCGTCGACCACAACCGCGCCCGGGTTAACAAATTCGGCTCCAAGTGCCGCTACGCCGGAAGACGGAGTCGTGGTGAGTGCCGTGCAGCCAGATGAACTGCAGCTACCGCCGGCAATGGTGTGGATGAAGCCTGCGCCCACACCGCCGCTGCTTGTATTGTTGGGCCCATTCACCATCCGGGCTGCGTTATTGGTGTAATCGGCAATGTAGAGGTTCTCGCTGGAATCAACCGCGACGCCATAGGGATTGTGTATTTCGCCGCTCTTGTTCGCGATCACTCCATCCACATACCCGCCTCCGTTGCCCGCGATCTGGTAGATGGATCCAACTTGCGGTGCGGCGCCTGAGCAGCTCAGAACAGAGTTGGTGGTAGTGCAGGTGGAGAACGCAGTGGGGTTCTCCGCCACAACAAGTTGGGCCGCCAGGCCGGTCGAGTTCGCAAGCACAACGTAAATCAGCGAGTTGCTCTCATCCGGGATAAAAACGTTGCCCGCGCTGTCCACGGCGGGACTGTAAGGTCCCTTGAGATAGGAGTCGGTTGCCGGGCAGCCGCTGCCATCCGGGCTCAAGGCTATGGCGCCTCCGTTGCAGGTTCCCACGCCCGCGGCGGTAAGACCACCGGCCAGCGCGTACACATCGCCTGCGACCAGGGAAGGAATGCTAAGGGAGGTGTTTGCAGCCTCAATCATGGCTGTCGCGGGATTTGCCACGCCGTTCACCGTGGTTGCGCCGGCATAGATCACGCGAACGTATTGGTGCCCTTCATCGGAAAAATAGACGTTTCCCCAACTGTCGGCAACAACACCAAAGGGAGTGGAGACACCTACCTGACTGGCCGTGCAGCCATCGCCGTAATTGGCGCCAGAGGCGTTGGCATAGCCGGTGCAAGCAGCTGCCTTGGAGCTGGACGACGCGCCGCTGGCGGCGATATCGCCGGCGCCAACACTGATAAATGGCACCTGTACGATCATCGGTGGCGCGGTAGGAGTCTGAGCTCCGGCGTTAAGCAGTATGGTGGCGCACAGTACAGGCAGGATTGCAGAGGCAGGGCGAATACGAGGCAGCATGATGAATCTCCCGAAACAACTATTGGTGAATCGAGAAGCGTGGCACGGAATGTGTGGAATTCGCAAAAAGGATTTCACAACCAAGGTGGTCAGACCTCTTTGGCGACAGAAATTATCCTAACAAGGCTCGGCATCTGTCAATGAGCTGATTATTTCTATCGACCTCGTCCGCTGCGACGGCATGCCCGACCGCCGGCCACTAGCTGCCGGACGTGCCATGCAGGGTACTGGCACGTCCTCCTGATAGAGGAAGGGAATCACGGCTGGGCGTGGGTATGCAAAACGGGTTTTATGCGTGTTAGTCGTTTTGGGCGTATTACATACACGGGATTTGGGGGAGGGAATGTTCTGTGCCCATAGGTGGGTGACAGAGCCGCCATTGCGCGAAGAGTGAGTGTTCGAGGGACACACTTCTTCTCTCAACCGGTTCTGGGCTTCCTGACCGGGGGAGGGTATTGGGCAGCATTTGCGGTGGGAGCGATCACGCGCACTTTATATCGGCTGGTCAGATCATCGAGCATCATGGTGATGATTGTGGCGGACATGCCAAGGCCCTTGACACCGAGGGGTGCGCCGCTCTGTGAGTCGTACCGCTCAGAGATGCCGGCTTTGAGCGCATTGGCGACGGTAAGATCGGCGATCCGCGCTGCTTGAGTGCGATGGCCGTAGTTCGCGAGCCCTTTCGCAACTTGATAGTTCGGAACGGGCCACACGTCTCCGCGCCAGAACTGCGAAGACACAAAGCTGGGATTCGTGCTTGCCACGGTGGGGACAGGCAGCGGCGTTGCCCACGCTGGCTCCGCCAGAATCGCGGCCATTGCTGCAGCCTGCGAAGCAGAAGGCACCCGTGCGATCAATGGCATAAAGCCGCCGATCGTGGGGGCTTGGACTTGCGTAAATGTGTCGCGATGGACAGAGAGGAAGCAGCCCTGCTGCCGCGACCACATGCGGGTACGCATTGCCGCTGCGCCCCTGGCATACCGCGCCCTGCGGCGCCCGGCCATCGCAGGATCACCGAGGATCATGGCCATTCTTGCAAGCGAGAGTTCCGACAAAAGGAGATAAGACGTGTTCGCGGGGATAAGAATGTCCCCGTACCACGCGCCGTTTTGCGATCCGGCGGCACGGCCGGGATGCGGCGTGAGGTGCAGGTCGTCCAGGTCAACTTCGTGGTCGTAGGTTTCATAGCGTGCGTGTTGCGCGTCTCCGCTGTAAGAACCCACGCCAATCAATCCGCACCCAGTAACATCGCGCTCACGCCAATACCATTCATGGAAATCCTCCAGAGGCTGCAGTCCTGCGCGCAGAAGTTCCGTATCGTGATTGCGTTCATAAACGCGCTCCATGCCCCACGCGAGCAACGGGGCCTGGGAATACGCGGGAAATGTTTCCCAATCTTTGCCCGAGCGGATTTCGGGCGCGTCGAAGGGCGCCATAAAATTCGCAACCATTCCATGCATGAAAGACGGCTTGACTTTGTTCCAACGCTGCTGGAAGTCCCAATAATTCTGAAACACTCCGCGAATCGTTTCCTGCTGTCCGGGCAAGACGGAGAGCAGGTCCACCACGAACATCGTGTCCCAAAGCCATTGAGCATAATAGCCGCCGCCGGGAACGATCCAACTGTGCGCGAGCGGGGGATCCGGCGCACGGATTTTTCCGAGAACGCAATCCGCGTATGCGTCGGTGAGGAGTTGACCTATCGCAGGATCGTTGCTGCTGAAGAGCGGCTTTAGAATCGAGGCGACCTGATCGCGCCCAGGCGCAGACTCGCCGGCAGGGTGGGCTTGTCCGGAGAGTTGCCCCGAGAGTTCGAGAGCAGCGTGCGGCGCAGCTACTGCTACGATTGTGCCTGCAATTCCACCGAGAAGCTTTCGCCGCTCGGAGTCGATCGAATTGGAAGTCCACTTCATGCGGTCCCATCGATTAGTTGAATTCTACTCGGGAGAGAGTTCAAAGCGATGCGGCTTTGGCTGCGCCAGCCTGCGCTGTTCCTCGGCGAGTGCCGTGTCCTTTGCTTCCAATGCCCTCAGAGTTTCGGCATCGTTGCCGGTCTTCGGATCCTCAATCGCCAACAGGAAGCGCACCTCGTCCAATCTCGTCCGCTTGATCTCGATTCCATCTACTCCCTTGGCCTGGTTCTCCATCGGTGTGGAGTAGAGGGCGAGATTCACACCCGTGGCAAGCTGCTCCCGCGCGAAGGAAGCGATCTTCTTCCCATCGATCTCTAACGTGTATCTGGCCGCAGGCAAGCCGTTCACGCGGAGTAATTGCTGGTCCATCGCTTCCAGGCCGGAGATGCTCAGAACAAACTGAATCATTCCGTCATCCAACTGCAATGGAAGGGGCAGCGCATTGTCGGTCTGCGTCCAATGCAAAGTGCCATCTTTGAGGGTGAGATCGGAGACCTGTGTATTCTCAGCCGCGCCCGCTTTTTTGAGCGGCGCATCAAGTTGCACGCTGCTCACAATCGGCGACAGCCCCCATGAACGCGCGAGCGCCGCGGCCAGTACCCAATGCGATGCTTCCGCAGGATGAATGCGATCCGGGATCAGCAACGCTGCTAAAGAGCTATTTTTTTGTGTCCCTCCGTTCAGCAGGTCGGTCTCAACCTGGTTAAAGTCGCTGAAACCGCGGTGGGACGATGCTGCCAATTCCTTCACGAAGGCGGCATGGCGACTTATGACCTCGTTGTAACCGGCAAACTCGGTACCATGCGTGACTTCATCGTACGGAGTAGGAGAAATGAGAGTAACTCTGGCCGCCGGTATTTCGCTTTGAAGAGCATCCAGGAGTTTGCTATAACCCTCCTTATAGATATCGAGATACTTCTGGTTGAACGCCATGTAATAGCCGTCGTTCATGCCCAGCATGATTGTGATCACTGTGGGCTGATGCGGAAGTACGTCCCGCTTCAGCCGCGCAGGCATATCGCCGGTATAACCGCCGTACACCGTGTCTCCGGGGATGCCGGCATTCCAGAAGGTAATCTGCATCTGCGGATAGCGGGTGAGGACGAAGTCTTCAACAAAACGGGTGTACAGCCTTTGGGCGGTGATGCTGTCGCCGTAAAAAACCACTCGGTCGCCTTCATGCAGTGCAAGTTGTTGGCTATGACTTCGCGGCGCGCTCATCACCAGCAAAGCCAGCAACGCAATCAACAAGGGCTTCCGTGTCAACAAGCGCCGCCGTATCATGGGGCCTCCAGAATCGATCTGAGAATGAAACTGCTTAGCAGGCTAAAAATGAAATCGCTTGGCACGCGCTGCTTTGCCTGTAACCTCTCGCCTTGTCGCGCTATCGGATGCCTGGGCTCTGGCAGGCGGGCATCTGTTGTGTTCCCGCCGGGGTACCCAGGTGGCTTTGAATCTGGAGCCACACATCCGCTGGGGAAACTGGATATTGCCAACTCGCGGCGACCTGGCCTGACGGAGAAATTAGCCGCAGCGTCGCTGTATTGGGGTTATCAGCTTTGCGCAACCCCGATGCATTCGCCGCATCGATCTCGACTCCCGGTTCGAAGTTCCAATCCGTACGCCATTGCTGGAGTTCGTCCCGGGTCATCGAACGAGTAGGCACTGCGATGCTTACCAGGCCGAGGTCTGCAAACTGGTGCATCATGCTTTCGATCAGCACCAATTGACCCCGCGATTGGTCTGCTTGCGGATCTGGCGGAGGTGCGAGCACAGCACCGAGTACCCAACTGCCGGCGAGTGGGTGCACGCCACCCGGCGCGGTCTTTGACGCGGCCTGCTCTATCGCCGGCTCTGGGGCCGATGGGCGCGCGCCAGTTCCCGCAGTTTTTCGAAGCAGTTGCTCCAGGCAGCCGCACAGCTCATCTGGTTTGTTGGCAGCCGGGTCTGCCTCTACAAGAGAAGATGAGTCGGCCGCAGGCGACGCAGCGGAATTGAGGCTCGACTCTTCCTGAAACGGTTGCTGCGGAAGAGTTCTCTTCGGCGCACAATAGCGGTTGCCTGAAAACTGCATGCCCGATTCGGATGAAACGAACGATCGAGATACGGCAACGATTGTGTTGCCCACAAAACGATTGGGCCGATTCCCCGTGAACTCCGCGGTCGATTGAAATGCCGGGACACGGACCGGCGGATCCCAGATCACCGTGTTGTCCACAATCTCGACCCCGTCGAGCTTGCCTCCGTTCCACGTATAAAGAAAGATGGCTCCCTGCCTTTCCGAAAGGCGAGGACTACGCCCGTTGTGAATGCAGGTATTCTCCCTAATCTCGCTGTGAATCGAGTTTCCGCCCGGACCATCGGCGCCGAAAGCCGAAACACAATAGCCCTGCGAGTCATGACCAAAATTGTGCTGGAGCAGGTTGTTCTCATCGCCATAGTCAATGTCGAACACGCCGCCATCCACGCCAGGAGAGTCGGTGAAGTAGCCTTCGTTGTATTGCACGCGGCAGTCCCGGCAGCGCCACTCCCAGATGGCATTGGGCGTTCCAATAGTTTGTGTCTCCTGCATTCCTGTGTTCCATGCCACATTGTGTTCGAGCACGCCGTCGGAGACACGAGCGAGCAGAATGCCATCGCCCGCCACGTCATGGACCATGGAATTGCGGACCACGATATGCTCGCCGTGATCGTCCGCGCCGTCCGCGTCAAAACCCGCGCCGTTGACAATGATTCCCGCCCATTCGGAGGTCCGGTAGGCGGTGACGCCATCCACGACGACGTCGTCGATGCGGCTTTTTGCGCGGTTATCCGGAGTAATCACCACCAGGCCGGAGTCCTTGGTGAGTGGTGTACCGGGCACGTCATGCACCACGACATTGGTGATCCTGAAGTGGCGCATGGCCGGCGCACTGCCGCCAATGTGGATGCCATAGGGAGAGCCGCCAACCACTTCCAGATTTTCGATTTCCCAATACTGCTGGTCGCTGAGCCTGAGGCCGGCGGATTCAGATCCACCCACGATGATGGGCAAAGCACCCTGCCCGTATGCGCCCAGGTGAATGGGCGCCTGCTCGGTTCCGGATCCTTTCGGCCACAACATGCCGTCGCAGCGTGCGTCTCGCCGTAACAGGAGAGCGTCCCCCGGTTGATAGATATAGGAATTCGCCTTTGCCACCGTGCGCCAGGCGGTCTGTGGCGTCAGGGAGTCCGCCGCATCACTTCCGTCTTTGCAATCCAGATAATGGATCGACTGGCCGAAAGCACATGTTTCCGTTGCCAGCGCACAGAGCAGGAAGAGTCGAAAGCACACCCTCATTTTGGCGCCTCCTTCGGGGCCGATGCGGAGTTGTGTTCAGTGTGCGAGCGGTGCATTCCTCGATTATCAGACCGCTGCCGCCAGCCTGGATTGGCGCGGCGGCAATGATGGAGCGGACGGAACATGCGGCTCATGAAAAGCCTGATGGCGGTCCTGCTTCAGAAGGTGAGGCGTCCAGCGAACTGCATCACGCGAGGAGAGTATCCGCCCGTGATCTCACCAAACTGCTTACCGGCCGCTATATTGCCGATTGGGTTATCGTAGTGAGCTGTATTCAGCAGATTAAAGGCCTCAATGCGAATCTGGAACTTCATCTCGCGCGGAAGAGTAAGCACCTTGAAAAGCGACATATCTTCGTTAGTGTACCCGGGGCCGTAGATGATGTTGCGCCCGGCATTGCCGGTGATGAGGGTCTGTCCCGCCTTGGTGGACGCAGCCTGCTTGGAAGGAACGGAGAAGGCCGCCGTGTTGAACCACTCACTGATTGTCCGGTGCGACACACCGGTGCTGCCAACAAGATTGGGACGCAAGCCCGGGTAATCCGGATTGCTGCCATTGCTCACCACGTTGACCGGCTTGCCGGTTTGCAGAGTGGTGATGCTGTTCAACTGCCAGCCGCCAAGAAGATTCTCCTCCAGCCCATTGGCATGGGAAAGGAAGCGCTTGCCGTGCCCGACGGGAAGCTCGATGATCTGGCTGGCCACAAAGTGATGGCGAAGATCGGTATCGGAGCTTGCGTATTCGCTGCCGATGTTAAACGGACTTTGCGGATAATTACCGCCCTTACCCAGATCGAATGGCGCAGGCCCGTTATCGAGCCCGTGGGCATACGTATAGGAAGCCAGAATGCTGTAGCTGTTATGGAAACTGCGATTGATCTTGGCTTGCAGGGAGCTGTAATTGCTCAGGCCAATCGGAAAGAGAGCATCCACTTTCCCAATCGAAGCAGAGAGATGGTTGTTTACGTTGTAGTTTCCCACCGCGTAGGAGAGGTTGCGTGTATTTGCGCCGACAAAACCCACCTCCGCCGAAGTGGCGCTGCCCAGCTGTTTCTCCACGGTGAAGTTGTAGTTGATGGAGTGCGCGGTGGGGAAGTTGGTGGGCTCGGAATAAACCGTCTGCGTGCTGCCGCCGGAGACGCTCGCCAGGTTGATTGTGCCGCCGCTGGAGGGAAGGGCAACGGTTGTAGAGCGCGGAGATCCCGAATCGAGTATATATCCGAGGTAATAGTCGGAGTTGACGAACTCCTGCTGGGTGAAGAACGGATAGTTCTTTGTGAGGATATCTTCACGAGCGTCGTTTTCGGGCGAGTAGAAGACCCCCATGCCGCCGCGAAGTACCCAGGTCGGCTTCAACTTATAGCTGATACCGAAACGTGGCATCAAGTCGGCCTTGTTCGAATTGACAAGCGATCTTGAGTTTCCGCCGCGGCCGGCAAGAGACAACAACAGTGTCGAGGTACTGAAGTTCGACTCATCGTTGTTGGCTTCGACATAGGGCTGCTGATATTCGTAGCGAAGTCCGTAGGTAACATTTAACTTCGGGTTGATCTGCCAGTAATCCTGCAGATAGAACGTATTTTCGTTGGCTGAAGTGCTCGCATTTGTCAGTTGCAGGCCTTGGTCGACAACATAGGGAAGCCCGAGCAGCAGGTCTGCTATCTCGCTTCCACCCGTGCCGTAGTATGCCGACGGGTCGTAGAATCCGTATGCATTATTACAAGGGCTATAAGTGTAATAACAGTAAGTCGAATCGCTGGTCATGGCATCGTACGCCCCGCCGATGTACTCGTATGGAGTGGGGAACAGCGAGAAGTTCGGATGGGAGTTGAGGTGCCGGTACTCATAGCCGAACTTGGCATCGTGCCGGCCTTTGGTCCAAGTAAGCCCCTCCAGGAAGGTGAGGTTCTTGTCGCGGAACGTGAGCGGCTTGTAGGTTGAGCCTCCCACGGTGGGTCCGCTCTGAAATTGGATCTGGGGCAGATTGTTGGTGGCCGGAAAACCCGGAATGATTACATTCTGGATGCCCCAGGTGGACGCCAGCTTGGAACCCGCCAGCGGGCTGTTTTGGGTGACAGGTGAGACAAAGTAGCTTCCGCCTGCTTCATTCAATAGCGTCGGCGAGAAGACATGATCGTACCGGACCGAGATCACGTTATTCTCGAAGCTGGTCAAGTCGCCGCTGTCGGCGCTGCCGCCGTTTTTGACAGGAATGGCGCCGGCGTAGGGGTCGCCGGTAACTGTGTCACCCTGTTCAACGTCGTATGTCAGGTAAGCGCGGTCTTTCTGCGAGAACGTGTAATCCAGGCGCAGATTGGCGACATTGTTGTTGTCTGTGTAGGCCTGATTCACAGCAAAATTAGTAAAGAAGGAGTTGTTTGCGGGCTGAGGGAACAGGTTCTGAAGTATCAGTTTTCCAGCCGGACTCACCATGTTTTTTGGAATGATATTCCCCGGAAACTGGTAAGTATAGTAGTTTGCCTCGAAGAAGAAAGGATTGAAGATAGGCACTTGATTTCCCGTGTAAGGATCGGTCAATCCCGACAGGTCTGCGTCGCCGGCAGCATCGAACTTTACCTGGTTCACCGGAGGTGTATTCCCTAAGTACGAGAATGTATTGTTTAATCGGTTGCCCTCGAACGCGAGAAACAAAAATGCCTTGTCCTTCATGATGGGGCCGCCGATTGTTGCTCCATAAATCTTCTGTTGCAAGGTTGGGGTCGTGCCGGCAGCGGTAAACGTATTGTTCGCTGCCGTGGCCGTGGGGCGATAGAAGAAATAGGCGCTGCCGTGGTAGTTATTGGTGCCGGATTTGGTCTGGATCAGGACCGAGCCGCCGGAGGCGCGCCCAAACTCCGGCGCGTAGGTTGAGGTGACCATTTTGAATTCCTGCAGCGCGTCCGGGCTGGGAACCATATTGGTGTCGTTGTTGCGATTGCCGGTCACTTCGGTGCCGTTGATTTCAACTGAGTTCGAGAATTCGCGCTGTCCATCGACGGAAAGGTTCAGATTGTTGCCGCCCCCGCCGCTTCCCACGCCCGGCACGAGACGCATCAGGTCCGTGAAGTTTCGGCCCTCCAGCGGCAGATCCGTGAGCTCGCGGCCGTCAATCACCTGGCCGGTTTCAGCGCCTTCGGTCTGCAGAATGGGAGCGGAGCCGGTGACTTCGACATTCGATGTGACAGCGCCGACCTTCATGGAAATGTCGAAGCGCGCCTTCTGATCGATGTCGAGGTCAAATGCCGGAACGATTGCGGTAGCGAATCCAGACGCTTCGACCGCGATGGTGTAGTGACCTGGCGGTAGTGCAGTCAGGTCAAATTCCCCGGACTGATCGGTCGCGGCCGTGGTCTCGATGCCGGTGTCGACGTCGTGGACCGCGACCTGTGCACCTGGTACGACCTTGCCGGCAGGGTCGGAGACGTGGCCGGAGATGGAACCTGTTGTTGCCTGTGACCAGGCCGTCGCGCCCCCGGCCAAGACCACCACGAACAGCAGCCTCACACTCAGTTTTCTCATCACCTTTGAACACTCCTCGCTGAATCCGTTTCGGGGATAAAATCAGAGGCGCTCCGTGCTGGGCGCCGCATAGATTTCCCATCCAGGGCCATGTTAGGAAAGACGGCTGTTCATGGCGAAAACAGCCAGGAGCGATTTCTTAGCCAGTCGGGTAATCGTTTACCCGATTGGCCTAAAGAAAAGCGCCAAACTGTCCTCTCTGCGCAGGGTCTCTCTTTCCCAACAAGTGCCCATAGGACGAATCAGGATGGTGCTTTCTTTACAGGCGGAGGAATAATGTGAAGATTCTCACTCTTAAATGCAAACTCCCGGCCGGTCATGCTACAGGAATTTCCGTGGCTTAGAGGCAGGAATTAAACGTGCGGGAAATTGCATGTCTCAGTTTGAGGAGAACGATGCTTCAGGAGCCAGGTAGTGTTTGGTGAATCGATGAAGCATGGAGCAAGCGGAAAAAATAAGTCCGCAGGAGCGAAAGCCCGAGTGGGTTTTGATGCATTTTCGGCACGACCGGAGTCGTGCCTTGTTACAAAGCCGGTCGATCAGGCATTCACCAAACACTGTCTAGTACTACAGTTGTATTTGGCCGGACGATAGAGGCCCGGGCCTAAAGGCCGTTTCCAGTTGTATTTGGCCGGACGATAGAGGCCCGGGCCTAAAGGCCGTTTCCTTTTGACCTGTTTTCAGGGGCCTGAAGGCCCCTGCTCCCTCCGAAATCCTTAACTCCAACTGTAGTACTAGAGCAGGAATTGACTGTGCAGGAAATTCTCCGTCACTTTTCCACTAAGTGCATACTGCCTTCCCGGGTGAGCGAGATGGCCGCAAGCTGGTAAGCGGGGGCGCTGGCAAATGCCGCGGCAGCTACAAACCATATGTACCAGCTAAGTGCCGTCATGGGCTCTGACAGCAGGTTATGGCTGCTGGCCCAGATGGCGGCGTCGCCTGCCGAGGTGACGACAATTGCCAGCACGAACATTCCCCAGCACTTCGCCACCAGGCCCTGGCCCATTCGGATCACGGACCGGCGCACCAGAATCGCTTCAACGAGCAAGAGAGACAGGAGCGGATCGCTCAGCCATAACAGCATGGTTCCCAGTGATTGATGGCTCCCTAATAAAGGGAGATTGATGGCAAGCTGGCTGAGGGAGAAAGCCACGACGAGAACCAGCAGCGCCTTGTCGGCGCGGGTGAGCGACCCCAGGAGATGGAATTTGCGTTGAATGCCCAGTACGCGCCCCAGTCCGATGGCCAGAAAGGCCATCGATAACGGACCGCCCACCACGAGTCCCATTTGGCTGAGATTGTTAAACAGCCCCCCCGGAAGCAGGCCGAACTGAAGCCAATGCCCCCCGGGCAAATGGCCATCGGAAACAGCGCGCAACAGCACGCCTCCAAGCCGCGCCAGCGCAGCGCAGGCGATCATCCCCCACGCCAATCGCATCGGCTCGTCAGGATCGAACCACGAGCGGCAGATAATGGCCAGGCAACACTCAGTGGTTGTCATCACCAGAAAGAACAATGTGCCTAACGTGGAAAAATACCAGCCGAGCACGACATACCGGCCGGTAACGAGAAAATGCGCATAGGCAGCCATGCCCAGAGCGAGATGCAACGCGAACAGAATCCAGATCAACCGTACCGTTCGAGGCATGAGTTTTCGTCAGAGATCCTGCAAAACGCGCCGGGAGAGCTCCCGAGTGGCGCGGCGGCCAAGAAATGCTGTGAAGATCGGTGTGGAAGAAGCCAGAGAAATCGGGCTGCCCCCGCCGCGCAGCGAACTCAGCGCATGCTGGCCAAGACAACGCTCCATCCAGTTGGCGAGCCGCTCCGCCACCAGTCTTTGTGCCTCGGAGCGCATTGCGGAGTCGCTACCCTTGGTCCAAAGATCACTCCAGTGATTCAACCGCGCCTGCAAGTCATCAAGTCTGGAGCTGGCGGCAGCCTCGAAATACATGTCGCTGCCGGGAGCGGCCGCAGGCTTGCGCCTCCATGACCGTGGATGCCATCTGCCAAGCAGTTTCATGCTGGTCTCTCTTTCTTTCGCATCCGGATGCGCAGTTTCTTGGCAGCCCGGTGCAACAAACTTCCGACCGTGCCGGGACGGATCGCTAGTTCCGTAGCAATCTCAGTATAGTCAAAACCTTCAGCGCGCAATTGCACGCACTGCCATTCACGTGGAGCAAGCAACTGTCGTGCTGCCTCAATCCAATCGGCCGCGCGGTCTGCGCCGGGCATGCCCCGCTCGTCTCGAAGCCGGTCTTCGCCGGCGTCCTCGAGTGGCACGGCCGTTCGGATCGCCGCCGTCTTCAGGAAGTCGCAAACATAGTTATGCGCCACACGATGCAGCCACGCCCGTGCACTCTGGATATTTTCCCCCTGCACCAACGCCAGGAAGAACCTGAGGTATGTCTCTTGCAGTGCATCCTGCGCCAGTGCATCGTCTCGCGTGAGGCGATGGGCATACGCAAGAAGCACGCCGGCATGCAACTGGTAGGCCCGAATCGTCTCTTCGCGTGCGCTCTGGGCGTCCATCGATACTACTCTCCTGCGATGCGCTTGCTGGACAGCAATACTAGTCCAACGAGTCCGCATCGGTCCAATGGATGTATTTGAGCGTCATCGCTTTCAAGGCTTGATGGCCGGCCAATTTCTGGACGATCTGTTGCATTTCGTGTACAAGGGATTTCGACCTTAATTCGTACACAAGAGAAGACCTGAGATTTGGCATCATGGCATCGCCCCAATTGAGTTTCAGGGCATTCGGTGCGGCGTATGCGATGTTGGAAAGGCAGGTGGAAATGTTGAAGCCGGGATACATACTCGCGGGTTGCATCGTCGTGCTCACCCCAACCCTATGCCCTCGAGCATCGGCACAGGTTGTTGATCCAAACGGGCAAGCTGCGGCGCAGAAGATCGTAAGTCCATCCGAAATTCCTCCGTTGCAGAACGTTCTCTATGGGGCCGCCTATTACAGCGAATACATGCCCGGCGATCAGGCGGCACGGCTCGACAAGGACGTTGCGCTGATGAAAGCGGCCGGTCTCAATGTGGTGCGCATGGGCGAGTCGACCTGGAGTTTGTGGGAACCCGAGGACGGGCGATTCGAATACGCGTGGATGGACCGCGTTGTGGATGCAATGGGCAAGGCTGGAATCAAGGTCATCCTGGGGACGCCTACTTACTCGATCCCCGCATGGATGGCGCGCAAACACCCGGAGATTCTTGCCCAGCGGCTGAACGAAAGCATGTATGGCGGTCCGCCGCTGCAGAACACCTACGGCATGCGCCAGAACATGGACACCGACTCGCCCGTTTACCGCTTCTATGCCGAGCGGCTCATCCGCCATATCGTTGCGCATTACAAAGATAATCCCAACGTGATCGGCTGGCAGCTCGATAACGAGACCTCCAGCTACGATGCCGATAATCCCGATGTCTTTGCCGGCTTCCGGCAATACCTCGAGAAGAAATTTGTCACACCCGAGGCGCTCAGCAAGGCGTGGTTTCTGAATTACTGGGGCGAGAACATCCACTCCTGGGAGGATCTGCCGCGACGCGAGGGTGCGCAAAGCACCGGCTACAAGCTGGAATGGACGCGCTGGAGCCAGATGCGGGTGACGGATTTTCTCAGTTGGCAAGCGCGGCTCGTACGCACCTGCGCTTCACCGCGGCAATTCGTCACCACCGATTTCGGCGGCACCATGCGACGTGACGTGGACGAAAATGCCATCGCTTCATTTCTTGACGTCCCAGCCATGAACAATTACCACGGCACACAGGACCACTTCGACGGTGCATCGCAATCTCTCGCGGGCGATTTCACGCGCTCGCTCAAGCACGCGAACTACCTGGTCACCGAGACCAACGCGCAGACTACGGGATGGAGCTCGGCCTTCCAGTTCCCGCCCTACGACGGCCAAATACGCGAGGACGTTTATACCCATCTCTCCAACGGCGCTGACATGGTTGAGTACTGGCACTGGGCCTCGATCGTCGCCAACCAGGAAACCTATTGGAAGGGCGTCTTATCGCACGACCTCGAACCGAACCGGGTGTATGCCGAGGTGAGTCGCACGGCACACGAGCTGCAGAGGATCGGCCCGCATCTCGTGGGCTTGCAGATTCACAACCAGGTGGCAATCCTCTACAGCCGCGACTCAGCCAACGCCATCGGTTTCATGCCTTTTACCTCAGCGGGCGAAGAATGGAGCAACGCCGGACCGACGGCTGACTACGCTTCGCTGGTTCGGCAAATCCACCGCTCCCTGTACGAACTGAATGTGGGAACGGATTTCGTTTTTCCCAACACTACGGATTTCTCTTCTTACAAGCTGCTCATTGTGCCGGCGCTCTACATTTCGGACGACGCACTGCTCAAGAAAATATCGGATTACGTCAAGAACGGCGGCCACGTGGTGATGACCTTCAAGAGCGGATTCGCAAATGAGAACTCCGCCGTGCGCTGGGTCCGGGCTCCTGGTCCGCTTCGCGAGGCCGCCGGCTTCAGCTATCAGGAGTTCTCCAGCCTGGAACACCCTCTCTCCTTGAAGGGCGATCCGTTTCATGCAGGCGCCGGCAATCAGGTCCAGTATTGGGCTGAGTTCCTCGTGCTCGAAAACGCCAAACCTATTGCGTTCTACGATCACCCCTTCTTCGGGAAGTGGCCTGCCATCACTGAAAATGAGTTCGGCGCCGGAAGCCTGCTCTACGAAGGAACGTATCTGTCTGATGAGCTGCAAACTGCAGCGCTGCGCCGGGAGATCCAGAAATGCAATTTGACCGGCCTCGACCAGCAGTTACCCGCAGCCGTCCACGTACAACACGGTGTCAATCGCCTGGGCGAGCGGGTGCATTACTACTTCAACTATTCAGGTGCTGAAGTCAAAGTGCCCTATACCTATGCGGCCGGGACCAATCTATTTGACGGGAAGCGGGTGGCCAATGGGGATGTTCTCCCACTCGCGCCTTGGGATTTGGCGATCATCGAGGAATAGCATCGGAACCGGTCTGAAAAGCCAAATGCACCAAATCACGAACAACTTAGTTCCGAGATGGGGTCGGATTGCCGGTCCGCGTTGACTCTAAGTAAGTCGTTGAAAATTGAAGACGCTCAAAACCGCAAAAACGCACAAAACGCCGTTTCCACACACGTATTAAACACACAGTTTCTAACTGCCGCTTGGGTTGTGAAAATTCGGTGGGTTCTTCTTTGCGAAATGTGCCTCTTGTAGCCCTTCGAGGTGTAATTTTCCCTTCGCCTTGAGATCCAAAATGCCGGCGGCCATGAACTCGTACTTTTCTCCATTCGGAGCAGTCGCAATATAGACATTGGCATTACGGCCAGACGGATCAACTGCCACTGGGATTCCCTGTGCCTTCAATTCCGCGATCGCGTCAGCCACTTCCTTATCCATAACTTCCTCCCTCCTGCAGTTCCAGTCTAGCGAAAGCCCCGGCTCATCACCGGGACCTTTCTTTTCATGCCGCATTTCTGCGGATGAATTGACCCATTTCGTCGGACGAGATGTGGAGGCAAACATACATCCGGATGTCCATTTAATTGGTCGCGGTGGAACATGCTTGCAATCGGCACGATACCTGCGATAGGGGTGAGCATGGTACTTTTCCAGTACGCAATTCTACGCAAGTGAAAAGTAAAAAAATGAATTAGATTGGTGCCGGGAGGGGGTCGAATCCCCATGACCTTGCGATCGGCGGATTTTGAGTCTCTTAAGAATACCGTAAGTCTATGATAAATAAGCGAAATTGAGTGTAATGTCGGATATCCACAAGTGACTGTCCATCAGCAACTTAGCTTAATTATCCGTCATCAAGCCAAACTGATGTCTGTACCCGAAACTGTACCCCACACATTCATGTTGTGGAGTGGCTCAGGTGAAGATTTACAACGATGGAGTGTGCAGGCGTGCTGAGCAGTCTGGCTCAGCCTTTATTTCCCATGAAGAAGATACTCAAGGTCGAGCAAGGCCCAACTGTGACACGCTGCCCCTCTAATCCGGTGTGATCGCTGAGTTTCCGACTCCAGCATTCTTCCCTCGCGCTTTCATGTTCGGCTGGCACCTGATTCACAACTTCACCGATACCCCCCAGGAGAAGTATGAATAACGAAAGTCTAAGTCTCAAGCCATTCAAGCATGCACCGTCCATAGAGATCTCAACCTGGTATAAGGGCATCCTGAGTACCCTGCTGGCAACGGACGAAAACACAGGCGGAGCCTTTGATTTAGTGTTCGCCCATATGAAATGCGGGACCGAGCCGCCTCCTCATGTTCACTCGCGAGAACATGAGCTCTTTTTTGTTCTCGATGGAAACCTCGATGCATACGTCGATGATGACGTATTCCAGATTGGGCCAGGATAATGTGCATTTCTGCCTCTGGGCAGACCGCATGCTTTCATCATCGGGTCATCTGAGATTCGCGTGCTGACTCTCATCACTCCCGGCGGGTTCATGAAAGCCGTCGCGCCCATGGCTTCGCCTGCTCAGAAGATGGAAATACCCTCAGACATGGTGACTTATGCAACAGCTGATCTTGAAGAAACGATGAAGATCTTCATGAAGCATGGTCTTCGCTTTCTTTCGCCAGAAGAGATCGCACAACAGATGCCGGCATTTCCCCTGCGTGTAGCGGCGTAACCGTCATTCTGAACACATGGGCTGATCGCTTGGCGCGCTAGTCTGGAGAACGAAAACACAATGAGAAAGCTCGCCATTCTTGCTTTAGGCGCGATCCTGGCATTTGGATTGCTGCAATTCGCGCGCCCCGGCATTCCAACAAGGCGCGCGACCGCGGAACTGCAGGCTCCTCCTGAAGTTCGGCGCATCCTGGAGAAAGACTGCTATAGCTGTCACTCAGATCAGAGACGCCTTGCATGGTTCGACGAGGTTGTGCCGGGCTATTGGCTGGTGCGACATGACATTCTGACCGCTCGTGAGCATCTGAACTTTTCCACGATTGGTTCCAAGCCGCTCGCTGTGCAAAGAGCTGCGCTCTATGAGGCCGTCAATATGATTCAGCTCGGGGCCATGCCACTGCCCAGCTTCAAGAAGCTGCATCCAGATGCAAACGTGACGCCTGAAGAACTGACGATCCTGAAGGCATATCTCGCGCCATGGACCACTGCACCGGGCCAACCCAGTTCTCCTGAAGCTGCCATGCCGATTTCATTGAATACGGTGCAGCCAGAGTTCAACGGATTCCCATTCGACGCCACATTCGCGTCGTGGAAGCCAATCAGTACGACAGATCGCGGCGACAACAACACTTTCCGATTTATTCTCGGCAATGAAATCGCCGTGAGCGCTGTGCGGTCTGGGAACATCACTCCCTGGCCAGATGGAGCGCGATTTGCAAAGATTGCCTGGCAACAGGAACTTGGAGCCGACGGATTGATTCATCCAGGCAAGTTCGTGCAGGTCGAACTCATGCTCAAGGATGCCCGGACGTACAAGGACACGGAGGGTTGGGGCTGGGGCCGTTGGAAAGGGCTGGATTTAAAGCCATATGGTGAAGACGCTCGCTTCGTAGGCGAATGCACGAGTTGCCACCTGCCGGTGCGCGGGAACGACTATGTCTATACGCTTCCGATCACAACAGCGAATGTCAATGGAGACGAGATCGTCAACAATGCAGCGGCTGCGCTTCCGTTTAACCTTCCGTATCAGGCTCTCGGCTGGAGTGCGATCACCATATATGTCGATCCAAAGACGCGCACGACGGCAACGCTTTATGGAAACGACATTGCTATGAACACCATGCAGTCTCTGCATTCAAAGCCGATCGTGGCAGGTGAGCGGCCCTACGGGGGCGGCGCAGTGCTAGCCTTGGTCACCTGGGCCCAGCGCGACGCCCCGCACTGGTTTGGAGGACGCATCCCACAGAGATTTCAAATCGTGGAGTTTGTAGTGGTGAGCGCCGACGGAACGAAAACCTATTCGCGCTATGATGCAGCGGGGCAACCCCAGGACCATGCCGGTAGGAGCATAGCGTCGCAACGAACCAACTTTATGCTTGCCCTGGCTCCCGCGCAGTTGCCTTGACGCGAGGACACAACGGTGCCAAATCCTAAGAGCGCATCGAACTTGGGCGGCGAACCGTAACCTCGAATCAGTATTGCAAACCCACACACTGGCGCCACCGAAGAACTTGATCGGATAGCAAGTCCGCCGCGCATCCCGCAGTCTGGCGTAAATAGGGTGAATTGGCCGAAGTTGAGCCCGCCGCGAACGAATGCAAAATTTTGAAACGAAAGTGGATGCGCACTGTACCTGAAATCGGACCTCGCTTCGCCAGCCAAACGGAGGGCCCAAAACAAATCGCATTATCGAACGCGGTAAGCACCTAAAAACAATGAGGATATGGAACATGAAGTGGTGCCGGGAGGGGGGGTCGAACCCCCATGACCACAAGGGCCGGCAGATTTTGAGTCTGCTGCGTCTGCCAGTTCCGCCATCCCGGCCTGGGAGGGGTTCTGCTTCCCAAGTATCGCATAGGCTTTGTCTTATCGGCCACAGATTGGCTCGCCCCTGGGTCCTTGGCGCGCGAACAATCCGAAAAGTCCGCGCAACATCCTTAACGGGTACGGCTCATCCGCAAATGGCCGCCCTGCGGCGGCTAACCACTCCACTTCGAGCGACGACCGCGCGACAAGCGACTGCTCCTTCGCGGACCGGCTTTCCACATCCGCATTCCGGTTCGTGTCCGCGACTCCCATGCGACAATGGAGGCATAAACGATGACCAGCAACTCCTCTGCCGTCGTTCCCGAGCCAACCATCGTAACCCCGCAGTTGCTGGCCCAGCACGGCATCACTGCGGAGGAATACGACCGCATTCTTGCGGCCCTCGGCCGCACGCCCTCGCTCACCGAACTAGGCATTTACAGCGTGATGTGGAGCGAGCACTGTTCCTATAAGTCGAGTCGCGTGCATCTGAAACGCCTGCCGACGAAAAGCGAGCGCGTGGTGCAGGGCCCGGGCGAAAATGCCGGCATTATCGACGTGGGCGACGGATGGGCCTGCGCCTTCAAGATTGAAAGCCACAACCACCCCAGCTACATTGAGCCCTACCAGGGCGCGGCCACCGGAGTGGGCGGCATTCTGCGCGACATTTTCACCATGGGCGCGCGGCCGCTGGCCGTAATGGATTCGTTGCGATTCGGGCCGATCTCCAAACAGGGGCGCCCCACCTTCGGCGCGGAATCGGGCAGCGATTCCGCGGCTAAGGTGGGAGCCGCCCCCGAAACCATCCACAGGAATCACTCCATCGTCGAAGGCGTAGTGAGCGGCGTCGCCGGCTACGGCAACTGCTTTGGCGTGCCCAACCTCGGCGGCGAAACCAAGTTCGAGGCGTGTTACAGCGGCAACCCGCTCGTCAACGCCTTTGCGCTCGGCCTTGTCCGCAAGGACGAAATCTTCTACGGCAAGGCCAGCGGCACGGGCAATCCCGTGATCTATGTTGGAGCCAAGACCGGTCGCGACGGGATCCACGGCGCGACGATGGCCAGCGAAGAATTCAAGGAAGGCTCAGAACAGAAGCGCCCCAACGTCCAGGTCGGCGACCCGTTCATGGAGAAGCTGCTGCTCGAAGCATGTCTTGAAGCCATGCAGACCGGAGCGATCGTGGGCATTCAGGATATGGGCGCTGCCGGCCTCACCTGTTCCACCTGCGAAATGGGCGCGCGCGGCGGCGTGGGACTCGACGTCGAGCTCGATCTGGTTCCGCAGCGCGAAACCGGCATGAGCGCCTACGAGATCATGCTTTCGGAAAGCCAGGAGCGCATGCTGCTGGTGGCCGAAAAAGGCCGCGAAGATGAAGTGCTGTGCGTCTTCGCGAAGTGGGGTCTCGACGCCGTGATCGTCGGCACCGTGCAGCCCGAGCCGCGCTTGCGCATCCGCCATCACGGCGTGCTGGTTGCCGACATTCCCAATCAATCGCTCACCGACGATGCGCCGCTCTACCATCGGCCCGTCGGCACATGGAAGGCGCCCGTTCCGCTTGACCCTCCAGCCGAGGCGCTCGCCGAGCTCGCCAAAGACCGCGATTATCTGGCGGATCTCAAAAAACTTCTTGTCTCCTCGAACATTTGCTCCAAGCGGTGGGTCCACGAGCAATACGACAGCATGGTGCAAACGAATACCGTGCAGGGGCCCGGCGGCGAAGCCGGTGTGATGCGCATCAAGGGCACGGGAACTCCGGGCCACGAGCGCGGTCTCGCCATGGCGCTCGACGGAAATGGCCGCTGGGCGTATCTCGATCCCAAACTCGGCGCCATGCACGCCGTGGCAGAAGCCGCGCGCAAAGTCGCGTGCACCGGCGCAACGCCCGTCGCAGCTACCAACTGTCTCAATTTCGGCAACCCCGAGAAGCCTGAAATTATGGCGCAGCTTTCCGCCGCCATCGACGGCATTGCCGAAGCCTGCACCGCGCTGGGCACGCCGATTACCGGCGGCAACGTGTCTCTTTATAACGAAACGCGCGGCGAAGGCATCTATCCCACGCCGGTGCTCGGCATTGTCGGCATTCTGGAAGACGCGACGAAGGCCGTGCCCGCAAGCTTCCAGCGCGAGAAAGACGCCATCGTGCTGCTTTGGCCGATTCCGCGCGGCCAGGAGCCGGATCCAAAGCTCAAGGTTCCCCTCAATCCTCCGCCTATCAGCCAATACCCGCTTCCTGCGCTGGAGCGCGAACCCAGAACGCGTGAAGAGGCGGACGCATCAGACGCCGAAGCGGAAAAGAATCTCACCGCATTCGGCTCCTCCGAATTCGCCAAGGCCGTTCTCGGCAGCTTGTGGGGCACTCCGCCCGCACTCGATCTCGATGCCGAAGCCGGCCTGCACAATATGCTGGCCGTGCTCGCGTGGCGCAAGCTCATCCGTTCCGCGCGCGACATCTCCGATGGCGGCATTGCCGTTGCGCTGGCGCAGGCCGCATTCACCAAAGGCATCGGCGCCACCGTCGAGCAGGATCCATCGCTTTTGGCTCACCCGCTCTTCGGCCTCTTCGCAGAGCCCGCTTCCACCATCCTCGTCACCGCTGATCATGGCGATCTCGCCGAGATCGACGCCATGGCAAGCCAGTACAACTTCCTCTCCGCACGCATTGGAACTACGGGTGGCAATCGGCTTGAAATTCTGGTCGACGGTGAGACCTTCATCTCCGCGCCGCTCACGGAGCTACGCACACTCTGGGCCTCCGCGCTTGAAGCCAATCTGCATGACGAGGTTCCTGCATGACGCGCCGCCTCTATCAAGGCGTCCCCGGCGTCGCCGACATTTCTGAATCGCTGCGCGTCAAGTCACTGACCACCGATCACTGTTCACTGTCCACTGTCTCCGAAGGAGACAAGCTTCACGAAGAATGCGGTGTCGTCGCCGTCTACGGCCATCCCCACGCCGCGCGCGAAACTTATCTCGGCCTCTATGCGCTGCAACATCGCGGCCAGGAGTCTGCCGGCATTGCCACCGCCGACGGCCATCGTCTTGCCAACATCAAAGGCATGGGCCTGGTTTCGGAGATCTTCACTGACGATGTGCTGGCCAAGCTTCCCGGCCACATGGCCATCGGCCATACACGTTATTCCACGACCGGCGATTCCGCGCTGCTCAACGCTCAGCCCATTCGCGTCGACTCCACCAAGGGCCTCATCGCCATCGCGCACAACGGCAACCTGGTGAACCTGGGCAACGTGCGCTCCCGCCTGGAACGCGACGGCGCATATTTCCAAACCACCTCGGACTCCGAAATCATCGTGCAACTCATCGCACACTCCGGCGCCGGTTCGCTGGTCGACTCCATCGCCGATTCGCTCTCGCAGGTCGAAGGCGCGTTTTCGATTGTCATGATGACGCGCGATCGCATCTTTGCCGCGCGCGATCCGCGCGGCTTCCGCCCGCTCTCCATGGGCCGCATGAAGAATCCCGGCGGACCCGACACTGTCGTCTTCGCATCGGAATCCTGCGCTTTCGATCTGCTCCGCGCCGAGTTCGTCCGCGACATTGTTCCCGGCGAGCTGGTCATGGTTTCTGAAGACGGTGTCACCAGCCGCCAGTACGCGAGCGGCATTCCGCAATCCAGCTGCATTTTCGAGCACGTCTACTTCGCGCGCCCCGACTCGCGCATCTTCGGCCGCTGGGTGCAGGAGTCGCGCGACCAGATGGGCCGCCAACTGGCGCGCGAGTCCGGCGTGCCCGCCGATGTGGTCGTGCCCGTGCCCGATTCCGGCGTCACTGCCGCGCTCGGCTACGCGGAAGAGGCCGGCATCCCTTTCCGCTTCGGCCTCATTCGCAACCACTACGTAGGCCGCACATTTATCGAACCTGAACAACGCGTCAGAGACTTCGGCGTGCGACTCAAGCTTAACCCCGTGCACAATCTCCTTGAAGGCAAGCGCGTCATCCTCATTGACGACTCCATCATCCGCGGGACAACGAGCCGTAAAATTGTGCGCATGGTGCGCGGCGCCGGCGCCACTGAAGTGCATCTTCGCATCAGCTGCCCGGCCACCATTTCGCCGTGTTTCTACGGGGTCGACACGCCCAGCAAAAAGGAGCTCATCGCGGCCAATAACTCCGTCGAGGAAATTCGCCACTATATCGAGGCGGACTCCCTGGCGTATCTGTCGTTGGACGGTATGCTCCAGAGCGTGCGCGACGAAAACAATGTCGGTTACTGCACGGCCTGCTACACCGGCAACTATCCCACGCAATGGGTCGACGTGGAAGACATTCTGCCTGCTGCCGTAACCATTTGACAATAAAGGGGATAACCAAAGATTCTCCTGCAAGCACAAAGCCGGTACTGGCTCGGCGACCCCACTATATTTTCGCTTTTTATTTGCTTTTTAGTGGAGTATCATTGCGCCCATGGAGAACAAGACGTTATTGGGTGAGGACGACGGGCTGTTGATCCCAGATGATTTAGGCCCATGGACTGAAGACAAATCTGATCTCATTCGCAATTATTGCCAGATTTTTTCATCCGCAATGAAGAACAAATGGACGAGGGTTTATGTGGATCTCTACGCTGGTTCCGGACTGTGCCGAATCGAAGGCCGTAGGCAAGTCCTATTAGGATCGCCGCTCATTGCGTTATCCGTTGACGCTCCCTTCGATAGCTATATATTCTGCGAAAGCGACCCCAACCGCTTCTCTGCATTAAAGGCCCGTGTTGGGAAGAGTTATTCGCACCTCAACACAGAATTGATCCCCGGGAAGTTTGAAGAGCACATCGATGAGATTTGTTCGCGCATTCCAGCAAAATCCTTGGCCCTATGTTTTGTCGACCCTTTTGATTGCGACTTTAACATTGATGATCTTAAGACCATATCCAAGTCCGCACATGGAGTTGATTTTCTCTGTCTACTAGCCCTACAGATGGATGCAAAACGCAATGTAGAACGCTATCTTCAGCCTGACAGCAAGATCGACAGAATGATCGGGAATACAACGTGGCGCGAGCGATGGAACAGCAGGACAGATATTCACGAGGATTTTGCGAAGTTCCTCGCGATGGAATTCGCAAGGAGTATGTCCGAGGTCGGCTATTTGGAAACCCCATTGCACCAGATGAAGGAGGTCAGGACTCACGACAAGAATGTTCCGCTGTATTACATCGCAATGTTTTCAAAGCATCTCAGAGCCTACGACCTATGGAAGAAGGCTCTGACCTCATCATCCCCACAGCGCCCCTTACCGTTCTAGGAGGAGGTCAACATGTCGCTTGGCACATCAATTGAATGGACTGACGCTACATGGAATCCGGTCCGCGGCTGCTCAAAGATTAGCCCGGGCTGCAAGAATTGCTACGCGGAGCGATTTGCAGAGCGTTTCCGGGGCGTTCCGGGCCATCCCTTTGAGCAGGGCTTTGATGTCCGTTTGGTCCCGGAAAAGATTCCGGATCCCCTCCGCTGGAAGAGTCCAAAGAAGATTTTCGTCAATTCCATGAGCGATCTTTTTCACGAATCAATTCCCGACAACTACATTCTTCAGGTCGCCCAAGTCATGCGAGAAGCAAATTGGCACATCTTTCAGATACTGACAAAGCGCCACGACCGCATGTGCCGTTTGCTCTCCGGGCCGCTGTGCGAATTTGCCAAGGAGTCGCACATTTGGTGGGGCGTTAGCGTCGAGAACAAAAAAAACGGTCTTCCAAGACTACGGAAGTTGCAGAACACGCCCATCGCGGTGCGCTTCTTGTCGATTGAACCTCTGCTCGAAGATCTTGGGGAAATCGACCTGACCGGGATTGCGTGGGCAATTGTTGGCGGAGAAAGCGGTCCGGGTGCACGTCCGATGCGCGCGGAATGGGTGAGGTCAATCAAGAAGCAATGCGGCCGCCAAAAGGTCCCGTTCTTTTTCAAGCAATGGGGCGGTACTCGGAAGGCAGTAGCCGGCAGGGTGTTAGATGGAAGGACGTACAACGATTTTCCTACGGTGATCAGCCCAAAACGCTCCAGCAAGAGATCCTCACTCGGCTCGTGGGCCGCGTTTGTTCCGGTCGAAGCCCTCGTGGGCTAGCCATTTACTGCGGCATCGGTCCCGGTCACCTCCTTGGCAGAAGATCGCTCGAATTAAGCTTTACGCCGATTCTTCCGCCAGGTTCGCGGGTCCAACCGCCGGCCGGCGCGCCAGGCTTCGCGTCAGTGCAAACATCGTTCCCGCCGCAAGCAGGCAAGGCAGTGCCAGCCCTCTCAATCCCGCGTTATAACTCCCTGTGGCGTCCTTCATCACGCCCATCCAGTAAGGTCCGGCGAATCCGGCGAACATGGTGATCGTGTTCATGGCCGCAATGCCTGCCGCTGCGGCTCGGCCGGCCAGAAACTGCATGGGGAGCGCGTTGGCCGGACCCAGCATCGACATGAACGCGACGAAACTCGCGGCCAGCGCGGCCACCACCAGCCACGGATCCTTCGCATAACTCGCCGTCAAATAGCCGGCCGCCATTACCATGCAGGGAACAATGCAATGCAGTGCCCGCTCGCCTCTGCGATCGGAGTGCGCGCTGTTCACGAGCATCCCGACCGCGCCCGCCAATCCAAAGCACGCCACCAGGTACCCGACATTCTTTACGCTCCATCCCGTCGCTCCCTGCAGAATCGCCGGCGCGGAAAAGCCGAATGCGTAACTGGTGAGGAGCGCGAAAAAGAAGTAAGCGCCAATCATCCACACCTTCGGCTCAAGCAGCGCCCGCGCTATGCCCGCGCTATGTCCGAGGTGCGCCTTTTCGCCGTCGGCCTTTAACTGGCCTTCGAGCCACGCCTTTTCTTCCGCAGTCAGCCATGTCGCTTTCGCCGGCCCGTCCGGCAGCATCTTCAGAATCACGAGACTGAAAACCGCAGTTGGCAAACCCTCCACCACGAATAGCCACTGCCATCCCGCGAGCCCCAGTTTGCCGCCCAGTCCCAGCAGCCATCCGGCCAGCGAGCCCATCACCACCGAGCTCAGCGGCAGCGAAACGTAAAACCGGCTCACCGCCCGCGCTCTCATGCGCGCCGGAAACCACAACGTCAGATAAAAGATAACCCCGGGATAGAACCCAGCCTCCGCCATACCCAGCAGGAACCGCAGCACGTTGAATTCCAGCGGTGTGCGCACGAACATCGTCGCTGCCGCAAGCAATCCCCAGGTGAACATGATTCGCGCCAGCCAGCGCCGGGCGCCGAAGCGAAGCAACAGCAGATTCGACGGCACCTCGCACAGCGCGTATCCGATAAAGAAAAGTCCCGCGCCAAATCCGTAGACCGATGCGCTGAAGTGCAGATCGCGGTTCATCTGCAAGGAGGCAAAGCTGATATTGATGCGGTCCATGTAGGCCAGGCCGTAGCCAACGGCGAGCAGCGGCAGAAGGTGCACTGCAGCTTTGCGCTGCGCACTCCGCCCGATTGCTTCGTCCTCCGCACGCGCCAGCGCATTACTCGACACGTACACACCACGCACATCGCCGGTGTCGAGCATGGACGACCTCCTGAGCCGCACCGTGGGGAACCAGCTAGCTAGAGACTAACAGTGCGCGGCCCAGCATCCCATGATTTCTGATGGTTGATGCGAATTGCTTGCCCTCACATCGCCTTCGTCGCCGTCATGTCCGCGCCCCAGCTTCCATCGTCAGTCCCGAAGGTGAACGCGATCTGTCCGGCCGAGATTTTGCCCTTGTAGACCAGCTTGTACGTCTGTCCCTGGTAATCGGTGTTTAACCAAAACGTCACCGTGTCGCCATCCAGCTTGCCTTCGTGAATCTCCGCCGGGGCCGTCTGCAGCCCCTCCACCGTTCCCGTCACGACGCCTGCCGAGCTCGTTAAATGGATGGTCAGCGGCATGCTCGTGCCCTGAAAATCGAAGCTTCCTTTCCATGTCCCGGTGATATCCGGCCCGGCAGGCGCGAGCGCCGTCTCCGCGCTCCTGGCCGCTGTCATCTGCGCGCCCCAGCTTCCATCCTCCGTCCCGAAGGTGAATGCAATCTGATCCCCGGTCGCGGAAATCGTTCCCTTGAACACCAGCTTGTAAGTCTGTCCCTGGTAATCGCTGTTCACCCAGAACGTTACCGCGCCGCCATCCACTTTGCCGTCGTGCAACTCGGCGGGTGTGGTCGGCAATCCCTCGACAGTTCCCGTCATCGCGCCGTTCGCAATCGTGAAATGAAACGCCAACGGCACGTTCGAGCCCTGAAAATCGAAGGCTCCCTTCCAGGTTCCACTCGCGTCCGTCGCGTTCGCCGCCGGCAGCACTGCCAGGAAAGCAACCAGCCCAACAATGCGCAAGAAATTCCTCATGCACACCTCCAAACCCCACGAGTCTACCACGTTGCTGTTGATGATTCATGTTGTCTCCGGCACACGCCGGCACGCGCCGCGCGTGATCCTGTAACGACCGGAATGCTGTGGCGGATTTTGACTCAGCGCAGCGTCAGTGAGGGGTCGGCGCTGAGTTCCGGAGGGGCGAAATCCTCGGCCAGCAGGCGCGGCCACGCGGCGGCTGCGATCATGGCGGCGTTGTCGGTGGAGAGAGCGAGAGTAGGGAAGGCAATCCGCACGCCGCGCGCCGCAGCTTCTCGCGTGAAGCGCTCGCGCAGCTCGCGATTGGCGGCCACACCGCCGGTGACCAGAATGCGCCGCGTGCCAAGCGACTCTGCAGCGGCAAAGGTCTTTTTCATCAAATCGCCGATCACCGCGTGCTGAACACTCGCGATCAGGTCCAACGTCGGCTGCGGGCAGAGAGCGAGAGCCTCTTCGCGCGTTTGCGGCGGGCGAAAATTATTGAGCACGCGGCTCACACGCGCCCTTGCCTCGGCGCGCAACCCGTGCAGCTCCACGTAGCGCAGCACAGCCGTCTTGATTCCTGAAAACGAGAATAGAAAGTGGGGGTCGAGGCGCGCAATGGGCGAGGTCTTCGCCGCTTTGGTGCGCGGAGGCTTGCCGGCCAGGTGGACTTTTGTCTTGATTTGCGCGAAGGAAAAAGGCACGGCGTGGGGATTGCCGAATTTGGCCAGCGCGTCGATCCACGGACCGCCGGGATAGCCGAGGCCGAGCAATTTCGCGACCTTGTCGAAGGCCTCGCCCGCGGCGTCGTCCACGGTGCGGCCCACCAGCGTGTAATTCCACGTCCCTTGCGCAGGGTGAGCCAGATAAAGGTGCGTGTGCCCGCCGGAAACAACGAGCGCCAGCGCCGCATCGTTCTCCGGATCACGGTTGTCATCCAGAGCGAGTCCGCCAGCGGCGGACGAGTCGAAGGATCTGCGGTTGCTCTTTTGCGTAGCGAATCCCCCCGCATCCTTCGCGCGCGGGGAAACTGCTTCCTCCGTCGCTGATTTCGCCCGGCGCTCCTCGCGTTCGTTCAGCAACACCGCGTGAATGTGACCCTCGAGATGATTCACGGCAATCAACGGAAGATGATTCGCAAAGGCGAGTGCCTTGGCGTATGTGATGCCAACCAGAAGCGCTCCGGCAAGGCCCGGGCCGGAGGTCACAGCAATGGCATCGAGATCGGCGAGCGTAAGGTGCGCCTCGGCCAACGCGGCGCGGACCACGGGAACAATGGCGCGAAGATGCTCGCGGCTGGCCAACTCCGGTACCACGCCGCCGTATCGGGCGTGGGTCGCGATCTGCGAAGCGACCACGGAGGATACTGTGCGCGCGCCGCGCTCCACGATCGCCGCTGCAGTTTCGTCGCAGGAGCTTTCAATGCCGAGAATCAGGCCGGAGCCGGGCATAATCTCAGTGTATTGTGTAGCGCCGGTCTCCGGACCCGCACTCGCGCGAAGATCGCCGCGAAATCGCGAGGTCAGATCGCCACTTCGCTCGCGCCGCCACTCGGGGTGACAATAGAAACAGCGACGATGGCCGGGACACTCCAGTTCGAAGCGGCTTTGCGGATTGTGGAGACGCTTCGCGCTCGCAAGTACGAGGCGTATCTCGCCGGCGGGTGTGTGCGCGATCTGCTGCTGGGGCGCGAGCCGGCCGACTACGACGTGGCGACCAACGCGACGCCGGATGTTGTGCTGGACTTGTTTCCGCGGACCTTTGCCGTGGGCGCGCACTTCGGAGTGGTTCTGGTTGCGCCGGAGACGGAAGATGCCGGCTTCACGACCGAAGTTGCAACGTTCCGCTCGGACCTGGCCTATTCCGACGGCCGCCATCCCGATGCGGTGCGTTACACCGCGAGCGCCCAGGAGGATGTGCAGCGCCGCGATTTCACGATCAACGGGCTGCTGTTGGACCCGCTGCGCCCACTGCGCGGGGGCAGCCTTTTGGACGAGTGTGTTCGTGATCCGAAACTCCTCCGCTCCGCAGTAATCGACTGCGTCGGCGGCCTCGCCGACCTCGATGCGGGAGTGGTACGCGCCATCGGGCGTCCCGCACTGCGCTTTGCAGAAGACCATCTGCGCATGTTGCGTGGAGTGCGGTTCGCGGCGCGATTCGGGTTCGAGCTGGAGCCTGAAACGCAACGCGCCATCCGCTCTCTTGCTCCGCGCATTCATGCCGTGAGCCGCGAGCGCGTGCGCGACGAGCTCACAAGAATGCTCACCGAGGGCCATGCGCGCCGCGCCTTTGAGTTGCTCGACGAAACCGGACTGCTCGCCGAAGTGCTGCCGCAGATCGCGAGCATGAAGGGCGTGGAGCAGCCGCCGCAATTCCACCCCGAGGGCGACGTGTGGATTCACACCCTGATGCTGCTCGAGCAATTGCCGCCGGGATGCAGCATGACGCTCGCATGGGGCGCTCTGCTGCACGACGTGGGTAAGCCGCCGACCTTTCGCCGCGCTCCCGACCGCATCCGTTTCGACGGCCACGTGGAAATCGGCGTCGCCATGGCCGCGGAAATCTGCCGGGGCTTCCGTTTTTCCAACGAAGAAACACGGCAGGTGCTGGCGCTTGTCGAGAACCACATGCGATTCATGGATGCGCAGCGCATGAAAGCTTCCACACTCAAGCGCTTCTTCCGGCTGGATCGCTTCGAAGAGCACCTCGCCCTGCATCGCATGGATTGCCTGGCCGCGAGCGGCAACCTGGAGAACTGGGAGTTTGTGCGCGAGCGGTTTTCCTCGATGCCCGAGGAAGCAGTGCGGCCGCAGCCGCTCATCACAGGCCGGGAACTGATTGCCGCGGGATACACGCCGGGCGCGGGATTTCGCGAAATGTTGCGCGCGGCTGAGGATGCGCAGTTGGAAGGAAGCATTGCGACGGCGGAAGAAGCGCTGCAACTGGTGCGCGAGCGATTTCCTAACTGAGCGAATCCGGTATCCTTCTCGTTCAGGCCTTTTTATTGGCGATTGAGGTGAATGATGAAACCCGTTGGCGGGATGTTCCTGGCGGTCTGCTTCTGCTGCGCTCCGGTGTTTCGCACGACGGCGCAACCCATTTCTGCGGCGACTCCCATCCGCGTCGCCATTATTGACGGACAGAGCGGCGGTGCTTACCACAACTGGCGGCTGACAACGCCGGTGCTCAAAAAGGAGCTCGAAGAAGCCGGGCTCTTTGAGGTTTCGGTCCTCACCGCGCCGCCGTCGGACGGCGACTTCAGCAACTTCAAGCCGGAGCTCAGCCGCTACCGCGTCATCGTGATGAATTACGACGGGCCCACCTGGCCCGCGGAGCTGCGCGCACAATTTGAGCAGTACGTGGCCGGCGGCGGAGGCCTGGTGATTGTGCATGCCGCCGACAATGCCTTTCCCGATTGGCCCGCTTATAACGAAATGATCGGCATCGGCGGCTGGCGCAATCGTAATGAGCAGGCCGGACCGTACTGGTATTTCCAGGACGGCAAGCTGGTTTCGGATTCCTCGCCGGGGCCGGCCGGCCATCACGGAGCGCGGCTGCCATTCCAGGTGACGGCGCAAGAGCCGGAGCATCCGATTCTGAAAGGCTTGCCTCCAATATGGATGCACGCCAACGACGAACTCTACGGCCGACTGCGCGGGCCCGGCAAAAACATGACCGTGCTCGCCACCGCGCAATCGGACCCTAAAAACCAGGGCAACGGCCACGACGAGGCCATGCTCATGGTTCTCCGCTACGGCAAAGGGAGAATCTTTCACACCACGCTCGGCCACGATGTATTTGCGCTTAGTTGCGTTGGCTTCATCACCACGTTCCAACGTGGCACGGAGTGGGCAGCCACCGGCCGCGTGACGCAGAAAGTACCCGCGACATTTCCCACGGCAAACACCGTAAGCTATCGCGCAGATATCGCCCAGATGGATCCGGCGTTTCTGAACGACGCATCGCCGGTGGTGCGATGAAACAGGGGCCAAGGGACCGAGGGAACAAGGGAACAAGAAAACTTGCCGAATGTGGGTGTCCCGGGTCTCGACTTTGAGACCTGGGAAACTGCCACTCTCAACGGGCCGTTTTAGAGACTCACTTCGCCGTGCGATAAATCTCCGACCCCGCCAGCAGATACGTGCCCACCCCGTGCACGTAGTTCGATGTCTCCGTGAACGCTCCCGGCGCCGCGCCCACCGGTTGAATCGAGCCCAGCCGCCCATCGGCATACACGGGTGTCAGCATTCGCGCCCACACTTTTTCGACGGCAGGCCCACGGCGGTCATTTGCAGAACGCGCGGAAAAGCGCTAAAACCGCATCCTCAGCCCAATCTGGATTTGCCGCTCGCGGTAGAAGTCGGCGCCATTGATGTTGAGCGGCTGGCCGAAACCCGGAATGGGGCCGGTCGTGGCACTGGTTTTAAGGCCGGTAAGAAAGTTCAGCGTGGGAGGCGAACTGGAGCTGCCGGAATCGATGGTATAGCCAGTGGTTTCAATTTCAGTGACGTTCTGGTGATTGAAGAGGTTGAAACTCTCAGCCAGAATTTCCAACTGCCGCATCTCGCCCAGGTCGAATTTCTTGCCCAGGCGCATATCGGCCTTCCACGTATTCGGGTAGCGGAAAGTGTTGCGGCCGATGTTGTAGGCGAGGCTGCCGTTTTCGAAGCCGAAGACGCGGCTGTCGCCGCCGGAGCCGTTGATGCCTGGCCGCAGGCCGGCAATTGCTGCGCCGGTCGTCCGATCGAACTCCTCTGGCAGCGAGCCACTGACGCGCATGGTGTAGGGCAGGCCGCTGTGGAATTGCCCGATGCCGGAAAGCATCCAGCCGTTGGCAATGCGGCCGGCGAAATTGTGCAGCTTCCAGGGTGCTTCGTAGATCAGCATCACGGCGGCTGAGTGGCGCACGTCCTGGTTGCTGGTTCCGTATTCGAGATTGAAGCTGGCCGGGTTCGGGTCCAGCGGGCTCGCATTCGGATTCCAATCCATGGCATGCGCGTAGGTGTAATGTGCGTGCAGGCTCAGGCCGCGCCGTCCATAGCGCGTGAGCCTCACCATGGCTGCCTCATAGGTCGAATTCGCTTTGCTCGTGATCTGGTCGATCTCCTGATAGTTCGGGTTGCACCATCCATGCGGGCCGAGCGCGTTGTTGACTGGCGAGTCGCCCGGACAATTCGGCGAGGGATCGGGATTTGAGGGCCAGGACGCGTAGAAGGGAACCGTGATGGTCGAGGCCTTGATGGGGCCCAGGCCGAGGTTGCCGCACGCGCCACTATTGGCGCCCGAAGGAGCTTCGTCACACACGGTGTAGGTGATCCCTGGATTGGCCGTTGTGATCGTTCCCGGATTGATGGCGGGGTCGAAGTTGGTATCGATGAAGACAGGCAGCCGGCGACCCAGGCTGAGCATGGCGCTTGCGGTAAGCTCTACCTGCCCCGGCAGCGGTTGCTCAATGGCGGCGACGGCCTGGTGCACCTCGGGATTGCGGAAGTTGGGCGCGAAGCCGACCACTCCCGGCTTGACCACGCTCGAGGGCTGGCCCGCAAACACGTAGGGGAATGGCGGCGAGCCGCCGGAACAGAATTGGCAGTCGTCGGAAGGTCGCATGAAGAAGCTCAAGTCGCCCTTGAGCGAGCCGGTTTGCGTGAGCGCGGTCTCGATGGTGGCGTTTTCCGTGCGGCCGTAGTACATGCCATAGCCCAGCCGCAGCACTGGCCAGCGCTTTCCGCCGCCAAGGGCAACACTCACGCGCGGACCCCAGTTACTGCCCAGGCCTGGGAGTTTTTCGGTCAGTGGAAGTTCGCTATTGGCGAGCGCGGCGATGGGCGGCGGCATTTGTTCAAGCTCCCAGCGCAGACCAGCAGAGAATACCGCAAATTTTGCTGCCTGCCACTGCGCGGTTGTGTAGCCGGCCCAATCATTCGTGCTCAAGTGCCAGTTGGTGGGGCCCATCATCTGTGAATAGGAGGAGTAGCAAGGCTGGCTTCCGAAGCTTGTATTCGACGCGCCGCAGTTGTGGGGATTCGCCGCATCGAGCGCATCGCCAATCCCGAATTTCTCAAAGACAAGCGCATCGGAGATAAAATTTTGAACCTTGGAATAGGTATACGTGCCCGTCTCGTTGCGCAGGAAGCTGGTCGCGTCGTTGTTGTGATCGAGCTCGAATCCCGCCTTGATGAGCACCTTGTTGTGCACCCAGTCCAGCATCTCCTGGGCGTGGTAGAGCTTTTCGTCGGGATAGCTGCCCTGGCCAAACCGCGATGGATTGCCGATGGTGAAGCCGTAACGCGAATCGACAACGATTTGCGGCAACTGGCCATAGGAATTGACGGTGAGCAATGTCTTCTCGAATTCCGACGGCGTGTCGGGCCGCGCGCTCAGGATCGTTCGTCCCGCGGAGCCCTGCGTCACAGCCAGCAGGTTCGGCGTCAGATACGCCTCCCAGCGCGCCAGCACCCACTCTTCGCTGGCCTGGCTGGAGCCGAAGCTGTGGCTCCCGTAGGTTTCAGAAACCTGTGTCAGTCCGCCACCGGGCGCGCTCCAATCGGCGCCGATGCCTTCGAGGGTGAAGCGGTGGCGCTCGGCGGCTTGCCAGTCGATGCGGGCAAAGCCAGTCCACTGCGCGGCGGTGCGCGGCGCCGGGCCAAGGAGGCTGGCCAGCGTCTCCAGCATCTGCGAATACGCCGTCAGCCCTTCGACCTCCGGATTGGCGCTGGGGAGATCGAGTTGGGCGCTGAGCAACGTCAACTGGGCGTCGGAGGGCGTGGCAAAAAAACCGGTGGTTGTGGGGGTACATCCCGACGAAGTTCCGCATCCGGTCGGAGTCTGCTCGAGATAGGGATGTTTCACCATCGCGAGGCCCGGATCGTTACGGTGGTAGCTGTCGATGGCGCCAAACCAGAAGAGCTTGTCGCGGCGGATACGGCCGCCCATGCCGAGTCCCCACACGATCTCGTGGTCCGGCGGCGTATACGGCTGCGGCGCTCCGGTCGGGCCATTATCGAAGACCGGGACAGACAGCGGGGGTCCGGAGGGATTATAGGTAAGCGTGGCCGGCGCGGTCTCCGTGACCCACTGCGTGAAGGGGTTGCGCGCGCCCCAGTTGTTTTGGCGATCGTAGAAAAAGCCCTGTCCGTGCAGTGCATCGCCGCCGCGCTCCGTCTCGATGCTGGTGCGGCCGCCGGCCGAGCGTACGCCCTCGGCCTCCACGTTTCCCGAGACCGCCGTCACGTCATGGATCGCAGACTCGCTCACGCCGAGTCCGCGTCCACCGGTCCAAGCGTGGCTCATCGCGCTCGGTTGGCCTGCACCCTGGCCGGCGGGATCCTGGGAATTCGACCCCGAGCCGGAGCCCGCGGCCATTCCAAACTTGAGCGTCGTGCTCGCGCCGTCGATCATGATCTCCGCCGATTCCTGCGAACCGCGGTAGGACGCCTGCGTCGCGTCGGGGCTGCTGCTCGCTGCCGGAGTGTCCAGCAGAAACTCCTGCCAGCGGCGTCCGCCCGCAGGCAGCGATTCGAGTTGCGTCGCGGTCACCGTGGTGGTAACAACCGCCGTGGCCGGATCGGCCCGTTGCGCGGCGGCTGCAACGGGCGTAAGAGCCGTCTGCCCCAGCATCAGAACCGCCTTCATGCCGCTCGCAACTGCCACGTTCAAGGGCAGGAGGGCTGACGCCACGCTGTGCGTGAGCGGGAGCCCGCGCGGAAGCGTGACCGCAAGCGCGGGTTCAACCGTAACGGATTCTGTTTCGAGCGAGGCCCTCAATTGCGGCGAAGGCAGAGCGGTCGGCGCAGTCAATCCCTCGGCGCGAACCGCCGCCGGGTGTGGTGTCACAGGCGGCGGTGCTTGAGGCTGCGGCGCGACAGACTTCGGCGTGACAGGCTGCGATGCCGCAAGGGCGCCCGGCGGATGAACCGCCTCTGTCGCGCGCGGTACGGGCGTCAACCTCCGCATTGGCTCCGTGCCAACCAACGCAATCATTTCCGGTCTCGCCGTGCTGAGCGCCGATGTGTTGAGTCTCGCCGTGCTGAGCGTCGCACGCGAAACCGTGGCCGGTGGTGAGTCAGAAGCCGGCCCCGAAACCCGCGATTCAGGCATGCGCGGCTCAGGTACGCGCGAAACAAGCGCACTTTGAAGCGTTCCAGGCGCCGCGATCTCCGAGCGCATCGCAGCAGGCACCACTGCCGCTGAACTCGGCGCGGCCGGCGCTGCCGCCGGCGGCCTGGCTGCTCCCGGCGTCGCGTGCGCCATCAATGGCATCGTCACTGCCGTGCGCAGCGGCACCGAAATCTCACTCGGCGCCGCGGCAGCTTCAACCAATTCCTTGGGGTGGAATTCCGGCGCGGCAGGGTCAAGGCGCATCGCAGCTTGCACCCGCGCCTCCATGCCACCGGTCACCAAAATTCCCTCAAGCCGGCCGCGGCCCAACCGCGGCTCATCGGCCTCAAGCGTGTACTCGCCCGCTTCGAGCTCGGCAATCCGGAAGCCGCCGTTTTTGCCTGTAACCACGCGCACTTCGGCGCCCGTGGCCTGGTTGTGCAAAATAACCGAAGCCCCAGCCAGCGGAGCCGACTGCAGATTGGTAAGCCGCCCGGCGAGCGAGCCCGACGGCGGCGCCTGTATCCGAATGCCTTGTAATGGAGCGGGGTCCGCGAGCACGGTTTGCGCGCACACGCCCCCGCAGGCGCCAAGCCAAAGCGCCCCAGCCGCAAACCACGTTCTCCAGTTACCTGCTTCGGCCATTGCCAACTCTGCCGCGGCAGATCAGGGGAGAAAACAGCGGAGAATGCAGCAACCGCTTCACCGGCCCGCTCTTGCGGTGGGTCCGGCACAGGACGCGCGAATTCAAACCTTTTCGCCGCCCTCCGGGGGTCTCAGAAGAAGTTGGCAGCGATTCTATCCCTTGCAGGCCGCGGCTGCATAGTAGCCTGCGTCACAATTCTTTTGATGTGGCAACAAATAACTGCATCCGTGCCCCATCCTATTCCGCATTTTGCGGAAAAGTGTAGGAACTTGTGCCATTAATGAACCGCCGAATCAATATTTTGCTCCATCCGCGCCAGTCCGCTTCTCGGTCCCGCCGGCCCCCAACCCCTTCCGTCCGATACACTGAATACCGGCACCTACGATTCGTGCCTTCAGTCTCCGATCCTCGGCAAACTTGTGACTGATCTTCGGCTCCCTGACCCCTGTGTTTATCGATGAAGCCAAAATTCGCGTCAAGGCCGGCGACGGCGGCAACGGCTGCATGGCCTTCCGCCGCGAGAAGTTCGTGCCCCGCGGCGGGCCCTCGGGCGGCGACGGCGGACGCGGCGGCGACGTCCTGATGGCGTCCAGCCAGCGCCACAACACGCTCATTCATTTTCGGTATAACCCCGAGCACAAGGCGCAACGCGGCGAGCACGGTATGGGCTCGAACTGCACCGGCCTGGACGGCCGCTCCATCACCCTGCAGGTTCCCGTCGGCACCTCGCTCTTCGACGCCGAGACCGGCGAGCTGGTCCACGACTTCAAGGATCCCGACGAGAGCATCGTCGTCGCCAAGGGCGGCCGCGGCGGCCGCGGCAACCAGCACTTCGCCACCAGCACCCACCAGGCGCCGCGCGAGCACGAGTTGGGCCGCGCCGGCGAGGAGCGCGCTTACCGTCTCGAACTCAAGCTGCTCGCCGACGTGGGCCTCGTCGGCTATCCCAACGCCGGCAAGTCTACGCTCATCTCGCGCATCTCAGCCGCGCGCCCCAAAATCGCCGACTATCCCTTCACTACCCTCCAGCCCAATCTCGGCGTAGTCACGGTCGGCGAGGAGCCCGACCAGCAATCCTTTGTCATCGCCGACATGCCCGGACTCATTGAGGGTGCGCATCTCGGCGCTGGCCTCGGCGTCCAGTTCCTGCGCCACATCGAGCGCACCAGCGTGCTGGCCCATCTGGTCGACGTGTCAGACGCGTCGGGAAGGCCAGACCCCGTGGAAGACTTCCGCGTCATCAACAACGAGCTTGCCAGCTTCACTTCGCCCGGGCGCGAAGACGAGCATCCGCTGGCTGAGAAGCCCACGATCGTCGTGGCGACAAAGATCGATGCCGTCAACCCCGTCAAGCTCAAGAAACTCGCCGCCTACGCCAAGCGCCGCAAGCTCGAGTTCCACGCCGTCTCTGCGGTTACAGGCGAAGGCATCGACGAGCTCAAATGGGCTTTGGCGCGCCGCGTGCGGCCCGACAAAAACTAGCTTTCAGCCATCAGGTCTCTGGTGGCTGAAACGAATCGAGAAAGAGGTTGCGTCATGAGTACAACAGGATTCCCGGCCCCAGGGTCGGGGGCAGGCATCACTTCCCAGATGGAAATGTATCGCGCCACGCCGGTGGTGTTGGTCAATAGCCGGTTCCTCATAGGAGTGATGATGATCTGCAGCATCATCTTTGCTTTTTTTGCGGTCTGCATGGCGCTCATGGTGTTTTCCGTTTTTTCTTCGGGCGGTGGCGCCAGCGGCGGGAATTTATACAACGCCTTCTGGTGGGGCGCCGGTGCATTGGCTTTCGGATATAGCTGCCGGCGGTTTTGGAAACTGTCCCGCGCCATGGCTAATTACAGAGTGACGCTCGATAGTAGGGGTGCGATGTTCAATCTGGGCACAAAGAAGCAGCCCTCAGATCTGTTTCTTGCCTGGGATCAAATCGCAGCCATCAGGCACAAACGCGTGGGCAACGCGCGACAATACTGGGTGATAGGAAAAGACGGAAGCGAAGCCAGATTCTCGTCGTACACGTTTTTCCGTCCCAAGCACGTCCTGCGCCTGATTGCAGAGCGTACGGGACTGGCAATCCAGGAAGCCTGATCGCCGCGCATGCCAGTTCGCGCACACAATGCAAATTGCTCTGCTGATTTTCTGCTTTCTCACCATCACCGGCGCATTCACCGCCTGGCGGAGAAGTCCGCTTTATTCCCTCAAGACCACATTCAAGCTCGCTGGCGGGTTTCTGCTGATTGTCGGGGTTGTTGCCGGTACAACGTATGCCATCGTGAATGGTTCCCTGAGCCGGTCGCCGGTTGCCGAAGGCATCGCAGGCTTCGTGGCGTTGCTGGCGCTGGCGTGCGGATCTAGCATCTTTATCGTCCGCATCACCGACAAGCATGTTGCCCAGCTGCCTGCATCGGCCAGGCTGGTGAGCTTCAATCGGCACAAGATCTACCGATGGATGTGGCGTCTCACGGTCTTTTTACTCATTAATACAGTCGCATGCCTGGTGCTTCCATCAGCCTGGAAAGTGCTGCCTGCGGCGCTGGGCGGGTCGGTGCTGTTTTTGTGCGGCCCCATGCTTTCCATCGCTTACATGATGGCGCGGCGAAACGACCGCGGCATGTCGGCGGTGATCGCCAATCCATGGGCACACTGGCAATACACGCAGGCGGGTTGGGCGCAATGGGCAGAGAACCAACGCGAGTGGGAAATAGCCCAGGAGGGCCCGTGGAGTTGGAAGGGCGCATCGCTGTTTATTTTGTTTTGCGTTGGGCTGTTTGCGTTAGGCGCTCTGTTTACCGGCGCAAGCCTCAAGGAGAACGTGATCATCGTGAGCGGTTTGACGGGTCTTGTCCTCTTTCTCGCGCTTGTGGCCTACTTCTTCAAACGCACCAACTTTGACCGCCGTTATCGCCGGCTGCTGGCGGCGCAGCCAGAAACATGGTTTGGCGACGAGGGCTTGTTTTCGAACGGAGCTTATACACCGTGGATCCTCTCGGGCAGGTACTTGCTGAAGGCGACCGCGGCGATCGATCCGCCCCCGCGAGTGACGTTGATTTTTGAATCGTTCAACGGATCTTCGTCAACTGAAATCACCCAGCGGATTCTCATTCCCGATGGCCATATCACCGACTTGCCGATGTTGCAGCAAAAGCTCAACGTCCATTGCCCAACCGCCTCCGTTCATCTGAGCGCGCCGTAGCTGCGCAGCCGGCGCGAGCTTATCTGGCGTTGATTGCGCGGCATCCGGAGGCGGTGGTGGAGGCGCTTGCTAGCTGAATTTCCCAAGCTCCTAGTGACAGGAAGGCTGATCCTGGAACGCGTGGCTTTCCGTCATGGATACAAAGTTTCGCGCGCAACTCAGAATCTGATCTTCAAGGGGGCTGCTGTGGAAGGTGTCCGGCGATATGAAGGCGGCTTGCTTGCGGGTTGCGATGTAGAGATCGCTCAGGGTTTGCATGTTGTTGAATTCGGCTGAGAGCAGAGGGTACGCGCTGTGGTCGTCGTCGGTCGAAGCGGCGGCGGAGGCAAGAGCAAGGTTCTTCTCCGCCAGCCGATGCTGCGTGGATACCCAATCTTCCGACACTGGAGCGTTATTCAGGACCGCGTTCACGATGGCAATTCGCCATTCGCGGATCACGCCCATCTCTTCGATGCCCGCCTCAGTGAAAGCTCTTGAGAACCCTGGTTTGGCAGGGGGCGTGGACGCCGGCTCCGTTGCATCCGAGGGGGGAAGCGTGAGGATCGTCCGGTTGGCTTTGAAGGAAAGGGTTCCTTGTGTCAAACGCGCGAGAGTCTCAAGGTCAATGTAGGACTTTCCATTGACCTGAAGAAGCTGAGTTTCGCCTGCGTGTCCTGCGATGGTGAATGTGGAGCCGTTTTTTGGCGCTTGAGCGTCAGCATGTAGGGGCAATATGAGAGGAGCGGTCAACACGGTCGCAATCACGGCGCTGATCAATTTCATGGGTTTTCCTCGAGCATCACCTCTTAGTTTCACCTTGTGCAATTCCGCATACTGTTCAATGTTGGGCATACTGCGGTTGGGAGGAGGGAGGCGGAGGGTCGAGGTTCGTGGTTTCCGGGGTCTGAAAGTCCAGGCTGTGGCGCGCCGCGTCCAGCCTGCCAGCTAACCTGCCTGCGTGGACGTACCGTTGCCTCTCGTAGCCAAAATGGCTACACTGGATAGAGGAGAGGATTTATGCGCCAGGTTTCATTGCGAGAGTTCCGGACACGCGGGGCGAAGGCCCTTGAGAAGGTGCCGCGCGGAGAGACGGTGTTGCTATCCGGCCAAAAAGGGCCGGCGTACTTTCTGATCCCGGCCGTTGGAGACCTTGCCGAGCAGGACATGGACTTGCGCCGGGCGATGGCGAGGGCGAGTTTGCGGGAGAGCTGGCGGCTCTCGGAGAAGTATCCCATCACCGAAGAGGAGATCGAGCAGGAGATCGCCGCAGCGCGCGCGGAACGGGACGCCCGCACCGGGCAAGCGATTCGCGCCGAACGGGGCGAAGAACGCAAGAAGAAGATCGCCTGATGCGGCTTGCCGTTTTCGATACGAATGTGATCGTCTCTGCCGGATTAAACCGGGCCGGTGCGCCTGCGAGGCTGGTATACGAATGGGTCCTCGCGGAGAAGGTCAACCTGGTGACCTGCCCGTCTGTCATCGCCGAATACATCGAAGTCACTTCGCGGCAGAAGTTTGCGCGCAACAATTTCCCGCCGGACTGGCTGGAGTACCTGATCGGCATGAGTGCAGAACTGCCCGATCCCGCGCCGTGGCCGCATGCGCTGCCCGACCCGAAGGACGCGATATTTCTTGCTCTCTCGCGCGCATCCGGCGCGTGGCTCGTCACGGGAAACCTCAAGCACTTCCCGAAAACCGCGCGGCGCGGAGTGACCGTGGTTGCGCCGGGGGAGTATTTGGAGGGGCTGGAAGTGGCTTGACGCCGCGAATCACCCCGGGCGGGTGCCCCTAATCTCAAGAGGAATTTTATTCAGTCGAGGGTGCCCCCGGTCCTCGCTCTTGGGGACCGGGGAAGCGGACTTTCGTTCACCCGGGGCGACCGGGGAGGTCAAGGAGACATCGCGCATCCACTCGGGCAGCTCCCAACCTCTTTGTCGGGCCGTCCAATCCGATTCGATCTCCACAGTTCCGCACACGCCCGTTTGATGGTGGCGAAAGCTCGACCACTGCCAATCCTCCGGTTGCGCGACCAGCCCTCGACGGACCGGCTTCCACCCCAGCGCACAAAGTTCGCGCGCCGGGGACCCTGGGTTGCGATGGATGTAGCGCAGCTTCTCCACAAACTTCTCGTGCGCCGAAACGTTGAAATCGTAGGTATGCGCCAGCCAGAAGGGCCGTTCCCGGCTTCGCATCGAGACCGACAGCTTGAGGGCTTGAATCGCTTTCGATAGCAGAGCACGCTTGGGCTCGTTGACCAGCAGATGCACGTGCTCCGGCATGACGACATAACCGGCAGCCGCAAAGAGATGGCGACAGCGGACGCGCTCCAGCGCATCTTCAAACAGATCCATGGCTGCAGCGGCCGTCAGGTAAGCTCGACGGCGATAACAGCTGAAGGTAAGGAAGTGAAACTCCCCCGTTTGCCGATAACGGGTGCGCCCGCCTTTCATGCACGTTGAGAATACTCCCCTCCGCGATGGGCTGGGGGACGTGAGTTTCTCACCCCGGTCCCCAAAAGCGAGGGACCGGGGGCACCCTCGTCTTGGCTTAGAGAGCCTACCGGGATCGGGGCCACCCGCCCATGGCGTGATTTTACTCCGGTTACTCGAACGCGGACGGGGACGTCCGCGTTACAGCCGGCCGGGAGGCCGGCGCTACGACGGCCTCCTCTCTTCGATGCAATCGTTATTCTTCCTCTTCTTCGATGGGCCGTTTGCCGTTGGCGAGAAATTATTCCGAGGCTGCCCCGAAGAACACCGCGGGCGAGACGTTGAAGCGGCGGCTGAGGCGCGCGATGTGGTCGCGGTTCAGCTTGCGTTTGCCGGAGAGGACCAGCGAGACGGTGCTTTCGCTGCCGAGTTCCGGGGCGATGTCGCGCTGCGAGAGCCCGTTGTGCTCGAGGAGAAAGCGCAGCACGTTGGCGGGATCGGCGGCCGGGATGGGGTAGCGCTGCTGCTCGTAGCGCTCGACCAGCAGGGTCATGAGCTCGATGGCCTCTTCTTCTTCAGGTGTGGGATCGGGCTTGGCCGTTAGCGCGAAGAGAGCCTGCGTGTATTCCTCAAGCTCTTCGTGGGTGTGAATGAGGCGAGGCGCGCCCTGCCGGATCATCTCCGTCGGATTTGCCAGCGTCGTGCTCATCGTTTCACCCCCTTATCCCAATTCGCCCGGTTGTCGTATTGACGATGCGTCAAGAAAGACCGGATATAGATATGACCCATCGTGACGCGGCCTTCTTTCTCTCGCGCGTAGTGGATGATGGTGACCAGCCGGTAACGGTTCTGACGGATATTGAAGATCACGTAGCCGTCCACATCGTCGGCATCCTTGAAGACCTGGCGCACGTCCAGGAAATTCCGCCATCGAGCCCCGGTAGCGATCCTGAACCAGGCACCGATTTCTTTGGCAGCGTCCGGATACTGTTCTTCAGCCTGCGCCAAGTGCTTCCGTGTGACAACGTGCATGGAGTTCTTTAAAAAAGACGCCGTGGAATCGCCCCGGGAACGCCGTGCATTCTCAATATACTTTGCAAAATGCAAAGTTGTCAAGTAAGAGTTTGCAGTTTACAAAGTTCCGAGAGATCAACACCCATATAGTGCCAAATATCGCGGGTTTCCGCCCGCTCCAGAACGAAGGCGCAAGGGCGGGGCACCCGCGCTGACAGCTGTCCACTGACCACTGATCACTAACCACTGACAACTCGGCTCAGCACTTCGGATGCGGGTTCTTGAAGTCGAGCTCGATCGGCGTCCAGTCGGACAGGCGCTTGGCGTTGATCTGGTCGTCGGTCGGGTTCGAGGGAATGGACGAGCGGGTGAGGGCAACCGAGATCTTGACCTTGCCCTTTACGCAGTAGGCCGCGAGCAGGTTCGCGAGGTCCGTGCTGGCCTTGTTCACGTAGTCCGTGGGCAACTGGCCGTCGGCACCCGAGATGTCGACCGCCCCCAACGCCATCTCGTCCATCATCGTTCCCTTGACTTTCAAGGTCGAGGTGTCGATTTTGATGACGAGGTCGGCTCGGGTCTCCACGGCGTCGGGATTGGCCGAGTACTTGATGGGCGGAATGGTGAGTCCCGCGGGGTTGGGCTTGGCCGGCGCCGCCCCAAATGAAAGATGGTAGGCAGCGCCCTGCCACTTGGGCGGAATGTGAATCTGGGGGCCCTGGTCGCCGCATCCCGCCAGGAATGCCAATGCCCCGATCAATATGATGATGCCATTTCTCACGTCATCCTCCTCATGTATCTGAGACGACGCGCCAGAATACCACTCGGATGCCTGAGTGGACAGTGAGCAGTGGACAGTGAGCAGTGATCAGTGGTCAGTGGTCAGGGAACAGGGACTCCTTGACGGAGCCTGGATGGAGCACCTCCGGGGCTGAAACCCTGCATTTTCTTCATGCGATGTTCAGGGCCTGAAAGCCCCTGCTCCCTCCCCGGGGCAAAACCAAGGCGCCCATGGGGGGCGCTGAACTTAATCAAGGGCTTGATCGTAAAGGTGCTAAGATCAGACGCAATCCGAAAAACTGGGCCCCTGGAGAGAAGATGAAAGCATTTGTGCGTGTCAGTCTGTGCGCGATCCTGATGGTGTGCGTGCTTCCGCACCAGATCGGTTCGCAGCAAGCAGCGAACAGGAACTTCTGGTTCTTGAACAATACCGGTAAGGATGTCCATAACGTGTATGTCTCGCCGCACGAAAGCAAAGTCTGGGGCGCGGATGTACTGGGCAAAGCGACTCTGCCCACCGGAGTGGGAACGCTGATCATCTTCCCGCCGGGTTGGCAGACTTCCTGCTCCATGGATTTCAAGCTGGTTTTTGATAATGGAGTCGAGCAGCTCTACCAGGAGGGTCGAGACGTGTGCACCTTGCACGCATTAGAGTTCGACGCGAGCAGCTCATCGGGATTCTGAACCACATCGCCACTTATTGAAGCCGGCATAAGCGATTGCGTGGCCGGTCCAGCGCCAGTATTCATGCGCCTTCGAGTGTAATGCTGGCTTTGTGGGCGCATGCGCCCGATGTTCCCACCCTTTTCGCGGTGAGGCTGTGAAAAGGATGGGGCACTGGTACTGATACGGGACGAGAAGCGGACGTCCGGCGCGCGAACGCGGACGGGACGTCCGCGTTACAGCCGGCCGGGAGGCCGGCGCTACGTCGGGAGTTGTGCGGAGGAAAATCGGACGAAGACCTGTCCGTGGCGGCCCCGGGCCGGGAGGCCGGCGCTACATCGGCCTCCTCTGCTCGGTGCAATCGTTATTCTTCCTCTTCGTCGATGGGGCGCTTGGCATTCGCCAGAATTTTTCCCAAAGGGCTACGAACTTGTAGCGCCGGCCTCCTGGCCGGCTGTGGCGCGGGCTTCCCAGCCCGCGCTCCAAACCCAGGTCCAGTTCTTCAATCCCGCTTTGGCGGGGTTTTCGAGGATATACCTGATGGCGCGGTCGAGTTCGTCTTCATTGCGGATCATGCGGTCGTAATACTCGCGCTGCCAAAATCGACCCTTACGTCCGAGTGCCTGGTTTGCGGCTTTTGCTGAAAAGTTCTTCCAGGCTTTGACAACCGTGGCAAGCTCCCGGCCTGGGAAGAGTTTCGCCACAACATGAACGTGATTGGGCATGACACACCAGGCGAGAAGCCTGTAGTGCGTTCCCTCCCTGAACCGCAAGGCGGCGGCCATGGCGCCGGCGATGCGCATGTCGAGGAACGGGCACGAGCCAGCGCCAAGGTCGAAGTACTCTTCCATGCGCGTGTGGCTATAAGCGGCGAGCAATGCCTTCTGCTCGGGAAGCAAATTAGCATTTTTCTGTTTGGCGGATGAGAGGATGAGGTGGCGTTCAGCGATTTTCTCAAGCACGGACTGGGGGAGCGAATCAGCAAGATGAAAGGTGATGAAGTAAAGGCCTTCTTCTTTTTCCCAATGAGGAAGGCGACCGCGATTGCGAATGTGGACTTCGCCGTAACGTGGCTGGATGGCGCCGTGGAGTTGTGCGGAAGAATATTCGCGCGCCATGGCGGGATTTTACTCCTGTTGCGCGAACGCGGACGGGGACGTCCGCGTTACAGCCGGCCGGGAGGCCGGCGCTACGTCGGGAGGCCGGAATTGCTGAGAGCTGACAGTTGACGTTATTCTTCCTCTTCGTCGATCGGTTTCTTCGCGTTGGCCAGGATTTTTTCGGCGACGAGCTGCGGAACGATGTCGTAGTGGTTCACTTCCATGCGGTAGCTGCCTTTGCCCTGGGTCATGGAGGTGAGCAGAGTGCCGTAGGTGAGCATTTCGGCCATGGGCACCTCGGCGTTGATGACGGTGGTGCGGCCCTTACTCTCCATACCCTGCACGCGGCCGCGGCGGCCGTTGAGATCGCCCATGAGGGTGCCGGCAAACTCGTCGGGAGCCTCGATGGCGACCTTCATGACGGGTTCAAGAAGACAGGGTTTGCAGAGCTCCATGGCCTTGCGGAAGGCGAGGCGGCCAGCCTTTTTGAAGGAAAGCTCGTTGGAGTCGACGTCGTGGTAAGAGCCGTCGAAGACGGTGACTTTGAAGTCGACGACGGGATAGCCGGCGAGGAAACCGCGCACGGCGGACTCGACGATGCCTTTTTCCACCGCGGGGATGAAGTTGCGGGGAATGGCTCCGCCGAAGACGTCATTCTCGAACACGAAACCTCCGCCTCGGGGCATTGGCTCCATGCGAATTTTGCAGTCGCCGAACTGGCCGTGGCCGCCGGACTGCTTCTTGTGCCGGCCCTGGGCTTCAGCCTTGCTACGGATGGTTTCGCGATAGGGGACCTTGGGTGCCTTGAGCGTGACTTCGGCGTGATAGCGCTTTTTGAGGCGGCTGACGATGGCCTCGATGTGCGGCTGGCCCGCGCCGCCGATGAGAAATTCGTTGGTCTGCGGGTCGCGGAAGAAGCGGATGAGCAGATCCTCTTCCATGAGCTTGTGGATGGCGGGCGCGAGCTTGTCCTCGTCGGCGCGGGACTTGGGCTCGATGGCGTAGGTCATGGCAGGCTCAGGCGGCACGGGCAGCGCGACCTGGAAGTCTGCGCCCTTTGCCCCAAGAGTGTCGCCGGTGAGCGTGTCGCGGAGCTTGGCCACGGCGCCGAGGTCGCCGGCGTGGAGCTCAGGCACTTCGATGGCCTTGCGGCCCTGCATGATACTGAGATGGGCTAACCGTTCTGACGAACGGCGGGCGTAGTTTTCCAGCGTGGCGTCGTTCTTGACCACGCCGCCAATCACCTTGAAGAAGGTAATGCGGCCGGCAAATGGATCGGCCATGGTCTTGAAGACCATGGCGGTGACGGGCTCAGCGTCGTCGACCTTGCGCGTGGGCGCGTCGGCATCGGGCTCGGACGTGACGCCGACGATGGGGGTGCGCTCAGAAGCAGCGGGCGTGTAGACCTTGAGAAAATCGAGGAGATGATCGAGGGCCATGTTGGCCAAGCCGCTGGAAAAGAGCACGGGGAAGATGCGGTCTTCGCGGATGGCTTCGTGGAGCGCGGCGATCAAGTGATCTTCAGGGATGGTGCCCTTTTCGAAATACTCTTCCATCAGCTCGTCTTTGCCTTCGGCGACGAGTTCGACGAGAGCTTCGTGGCGGGCCTTGGCATCGGCCACGAGGGGAGCGGGAATTTCCGCGGAGGCTTTGCCGCGGCCATCGCCGCCAACGGTGTAGGTGTAGGCCTGCATGGTGACGAGATCGACTACGCCGTGAAAGCCCTGGGCGTCGACGATGGGCAACTGGACGGGAACACAGTTGCGGCCCCAGCGCTCGGTGAGATCGTCAAGGAGGGCGCTCAAGCCGCCGCCGCCACCGGCCTTGGGGTGGTCCATCTGATTGACGAGAACGATGCGGGGCACATTGGCTTCTTCAGCGAATTTCCACACGCGCTCGGTAATGGGCTCGATGCCGGACTGGGCGTTGACGACTACGATGGCGGATTCGACGGGAAAGAGCGCGGCGCGGGCTTCGTGGGTGAACATGTGGAAGCCGGGCGTGTCGACGAAGTTGATCTTGACGCCCTGCCACTCGGCAAAGGCGACGGCGTTTTGCATGGTGATGCCGCGGGCTACTTCCTCTTCGTCGTAGGCGGTGGCGGCCGAGCCGTCTTCCACGCGGCCCTGGGTGGGAGTCATTTTCGCGGCATGCAGCAGAGCGGCAATAAGAGTGGTTTTGCCGCAGTGTGCATGCCCCACTACAGCTACGTTGCGGATCTCACTTCCCTGGTAGGTTTTCATGGTGTGTTGCTCCTTAAATAGGGTGCGTCTCCCACCCTTTCGCAAAAAGCGCGAAAGGATGGGGCACGGAAATGTTGGAACAGGGACTGCGGGGCGACGCCGGCTGGGGCGCCTGAGGGGCCGAGTTGCCGGGATCGGGCTCCCGGTCTGCCGTCTTCCTCATCCATACGGAGGTCTCAGGCGGCGCGGGGCGAAAAATAGAGGGATTTCCGCCGGGCGCTTCGTCAAGAAACGGATGCTATCACACGTGGAGTATGAACGTCCTGTGACTGGAGGCACAAGGACGGCGGAGTTAGCGGGGTTGTATCAGCTACAGATTGCAAAGCGTGGGTCGGGAGACCCACGCTACAGCCGGCTGGGAAGCCGGCGCTACAAAGCGCTTTATTGCCAGCGGCGCATGATGAGCGTGGCGTTGATGCCGCCAAATCCAAATGAATTTGAGAGGCCGATGTCGAACGTGTGCGCGATGGCTTTGTTGGGGACGTAGTCGAGGCGGCACTCGGGGTCGGGGTTGTCCAGATTGATGGTGGGCGGAAGCTGCTGGTTGACGAGCGCCAGCACGGTGATGCCGGCTTCAAGTCCGCCCGCGCCGCCGAGCAGATGGCCGGTCATGGACTTGGTGCCGCTGATCTTGAGCCTGTGGCTGAGGGCGTGCTCGCCGAAGACCTTTTCAATTGCAAGTGACTCGTTGCCATCGCCTGCCGGAGTAGACGTAGCGTGGGCGTTCACGTAGCCCACCTCTTCCGGCTGAATGCCCGCGTCTTTGAGCGCGGCCCGCATGCTGCGCTGCGCCCCCGCGCCTTCCGGGGCGATGCCGGTCATGTGATAAGCGTCGGCGCTCATGCCGTAGCCGATCACCTCGGCGAGAATTTTGGCTCCGCGCGCCTGGGCAAATTTGAGCTCCTCAAGAATGAGGATGCCGGCGCCCTCGCCGATCACGAAACCATCGCGGTCCCTGTCGAAGGGACGGCTGGCGCGGGTAGGCTCGTCGTTGCGCGTAGAAAGCGCGCGCATGGCGGCGAAACCGCCCACGGCCATGGACGTGACCGCGGCTTCACTACCGCCGGCGATCATCACGTCGGCGTCGCCGTGCAGGATCATGCGCACCGAGTCGCCGATAGAGTTGGCGCTGGTGGCACAGGCGGTGGCCGTCGCGGAGATGGGACCGCGCGCGCCGTAGCGGATGCTGATGTTGCCGGCGGCCATATTGACGATGGCCGCGGGAATAAAGAAGGGCGACATCTTGCGCGGTCCGCCCTGCAGCAGGTTGTTGTGCTCGCGCTCGATGATTTCGAATCCGCCGATGCCGGAGCCGATGAAGACGCCCACGCGGTCGGCGATGTCCTCGGTGATCTGAAGGCCCGACTGCGCCATCGCCTCCGCGACCGCGGCAAAGGCAAAGTGGGTGAAGCGCCCCATCTTGCGCGCTTCCTTCTTCTCCACAAATTGCAGGGGGTCGAAGTTCTTGACTTCGGCGGCAAAGGTGACCGGGAAGCCGGTGGCGTCGAAACCCACGATGGGCGCCGCGCCGCTGGCCCCGGCCAGGATCTGCCGCCACACCTCAGGTGCGGTATTGCCCACACCGCAAAGCAATCCCACTCCGGTGATGACGACTCTGCGTTCCGATACCTGGGACGCTCGAAGACTCAATGGCTACTTGCCGCCTTTCGCGTTCTTCTCGATGTAGTCGATGGCGTCCTTCACCGTCTTGATCTTCTCGGCGTCCTCATCGGGAATCTCCATGTCAAACGCCTCTTCGAACTGCATCACCAGTTCGACCACGTCCAGCGAGTCGGCGCCCAGGTCTTCCTGAAAGCTGGCTCCGGGGGTGACTTCGGCTTCATCCACCTGTAACTGCTCGACAATGATCTGCTTTACTTTTTCTTCAACGGCCATGCGTGCTTCTCCTCGTGGGATTAGAAACTCAAGAAAACTCTTCGGGACTCGCAACCCCGCTACGCCCCGCGTGCCTACGATACCGGCCCGCGGCAGGGAATGACAACCACCGCGCAAAGAAAAAATGCGCATGGCCCCGAAATTTCAAGTCTACCGGGCGAGCCGGGGGGTGTAAAGACAGGGCATAGGGAGCAGGCAGTAGGGAATAGAAAACAGGGAGCAAGGGAGCAAAGAACAGGGATTAGGGAATAGGGAATAGGCCGAGAGGCGGGAATTGCACAGGGTTAGGGCGTATATTTGGCGAAGAGGACGAGGGGAAGCACGATGCCGATCTGGGTTGTCGGAGTGGTAGCGGGGGTTGCGGGAATCCTGTTGGGATTTTGGCTGCACAACGCATCGGCCAAGGGGCAAAGCGCCGCATTTGAAGCGCTGGCTGGCGAGCGCGAGAAGAGAGCCGGTCAATTGACTGGAGAAATCGACGCGCTTCGCGCCAGTGTTGCCGCCAAGACCGACGAGGCCAGCCGCTCGGCAGCGACCGTGGCCGAGTTGAATGCGAAGCTCGAAAACGAGCAGAAGAACATGGCTGAGAAAGTGGCGCTGCTGGAGACGGCGAAGAAGGCGCTGTCGGATCAGTTTCAAACGCTGGCCGGTGAGATCCTGGACCAAAAATCGAAGAGCTTTTCCGAAGGCAGCCAGAAAGAGATTGGAAACCTTCTTGGTCCGCTGAAAACGCAGATTGAAGATTTCAGAAAAAAAGTAGAAGAGGCGCAGAGCGATTCGAAAACCGGTGTGGCCAGGCTCGAAGGCCTGATCGGAAACCTGGGCAGCGTGAACCAGCAGCTTGCCGAAGAAGCAAAGAGCCTGAGCAGCGCGCTGCGCGGCTCAGCGAAAGCGCAGGGCGATTGGGGCGAGTTCATTTTGCGCGATCTGCTGGAGAAAGCCGGGCTGCGCGAGGGCGAGCAGTACAGCTTTCAGCAGAGTTTTACCGGCCTCGAGAGCGAGGACGGCGGCAAGACAAGATCGGCGCGCACTGACGTGATCATTTTGCTGCCCGGCGGCCGCAATCTGGTGATCGATTCCAAGGTTTCTCTCACGGCGTATACCGATTATGCGAATGCGGCGGCCGACGCCGAGCGCAGCGCCGCGCTCAAGCTGCATTTGGCAAGCGTGCGCGGCCACGTAACCGGATTATCGAGAGCCGGTTACCAGAAGCTGCCGGGCCTGGAATCGCCGGATTTCGTAGTCATGTTCGTGCCCGTCGAGCCGGCTTTTCTGTTGGCGCTTCAAAACGACGCAGAGTTGTGGGCTGACGCGTACCAGCAGGGAATTCTGCTCGTCGGGCCGACAACTTTGCTCTACATCATCCGCATTGTGAATGTGCTGTGGCAGCAGGAAGTGCAGGCGCGCAGCGTGCGGGACGTGATGAATCGCGGGGCAGAGCTCTACGACAAATTCGTGAACTTCGTGAGCGATCTCGAGGCGGTGGGCAAGAGCCTGCGCGCAGCGGACTTGAGTTACAACACCGCGATGAAAAAACTGAGCGAGGGCCGCGGGAATCTTCTGCGCCAGGTGGAGATGCTGAAGCAGCTAGGAATCCGCACCACCAAATCGCTGCCGCGCAATCTGCTGGATGCATCGGCGGGCGAGGAGTCGGAACTGGCGCTCGCGGCGGATGGGGACGCGAGCGAGGATTCTGCGCCCTGAGTTTAAGAAGCGCATTCGGAAAAATCCGGCGGCCGAGAGAGAACTTTTGCCTTGTTGGGCGAGTTACGAGGTAAGTTCCGGATTGACGACGACACGGGCAGAATCCCGGCTTTGACCTTGGCCTGGCACCGGGCTGAAGGTCAAATCATGGCCGTAATTCGACTTCCGTTATATGATTATCACGAGGGACTGCGATGCACCCTATAATCTGGTTGCTGATCCTGTTTCCGCCTTGTTTGGCGTTCTATATATGGAAGTTCGGCGGTGTGGGTAATAGGACAAAAGATATAACCGTCACGGGCGGATTCAAAGCAGATGTGTGGCAACGCGTATCTTTGGGCAAGTATGGCTATTGGATAATTTTGACCATTCTCTATACCGTAATGTTCGCTGCCGCCGCGTTCGAGCACAAACTCTGAAACCGAAGGCATCAAGCATCATGTAGCACCGACCGCGCTTCCCTGCGGGAGCGAGATGCAGTAATGGCCCGTTACGGTTGGGTCACCGCCAAACCGGAAGCTACGAATTTCCTACCTACGAGCATCCCTAAAAGCAACCGCAGATCCTTCGGCTGCGCCTCAGGATGACAATTGTGATTACGTTGTGAGTGAGCGACCGGCAAATCGGAGAGCGCCGGGCTAAACCGGCATGTTGTAGGGGTGCAAGTCCCTGCAGGAAAGGAAGTAGCGAATCCATCCTGACCTCGAGTCTTGCGGGCGCCACTGTGAAGTGTTACCCGAAGCGTA
>JBEKGH010000023.1:0-41789 GCA_050012895.1 Occallatibacter sp. | reverse complement strand
CGCAGTGTCGAAAGGGAGGAAAAACCTCTATAATCTTGTCACATTGCGGGGTTAGCCGATTCCGGGGGTTCCGGAGCCGTCCCGTGCATCTGAAGTATGCAGTAAGGAAAGTGGCACCAACAACCTTCATCAAGAAAGCAGGAGATCGGCACATGGAGAACAAGCCGGCACAAAATATTCAGGACACCTTTCTGAACACGGTTCGAAAGGACAAATCCCCCATTACGATCTATCTGGTTAGTGGCGTTAAGCTGACGGGGAAAATTCGGTCCTTCGACAAGTATTCCGTGCTCCTGGAAAACAACAGCCAGGAACAATTGATTTTCAAACACGCGATTTCAACTGTGGTCAGCAACCGGAGTGTGATTCACAGCGAACACCGTCCGGCTGCTGTGTCGTCGGGCATCGGTCCGGCTCCCGTGCCGGTACCGTCGACGCCTCAGGCGACTGCGGAACAGTGATAGCGCCGGAGCGTCCCCGGTGGAGCGATCTCGCCTGGCAAGCGCGACGTACAGGAACGGCAGCACCGCAACCCAGGGTAGCGGCCGGGTTGAGCGCGCCGTTCTGGTTGGAGTGGACCTTGGGGTCCGCTCGCGTGACAACCGCGCAAGCGTGAAAGCGGCGCGTGCGCAGAGTTTGCGTCTTGACTCTGCGCCTGCGGACGAGTGTGCGCCGCAAGCCGCGACTCCTCGACTCGCGACTACTGGACAATCCACGCGCCCTCAGCGTGCGATTGATGCCGCGCACGAGGCGCAAGGTCTCGATGCCGAAGCATCTCTCGCCGAGTTTCGCGAGCTGCTGCTGAGCGCAGGCGGGCAGGTTGCCGCCGAGCTGCTGCAGCGCCGCCCGCGCCCTGATCCCGCAACGCTCGTTGGTTCCGGCAAGGTGGAGGAGATTGCCGCGGTTGTTGCTTCCACGAACGCGGACCTGGTTCTCTTCGATCACGACCTTTCAGCCACGCAACTGCGCAACCTTGAGGCCGCGTTGCCGTGCCGCGTTCTCGATCGTACCCAACTAATCCTGGACATTTTTGCCCGGCACGCGCGCACGCGCGAAGGGCAGTTGCAAGTGGAGCTGGCGCAGCTCGAATACATGCTGCCACGGCTGACGGGGCGCGGCAAAGCCATGTCGCAACTGGGCGGCGGCATCGGCACCCGCGGACCCGGCGAGACGCAGCTCGAAACCGACCGCCGTCGCATCCAGAGGCGCATCGATCAGCTCAAGCGCGATCTGGAAGCCGTGCGCCGCGTGCGCCGCCAGCAGCGCCAGCGCCGCGAGGCCGTTCCCGTGCCCACGGTCGCCCTGGTTGGCTACACGAACGCGGGCAAAAGCACGCTCTTCAACACTGTCACCGGCGCGCAGGTGCTCGAGTCGGCGCGCATGTTTGCGACGCTCGATCCCAAGTTGCGCGCCATCGAACTGCCCAGCCGCCGCCGCGTTCTGTTGTCTGACACGGTCGGTTTCATCCGCAACCTGCCGCACACGCTTGTCACCAGCTTCCGCGCCACACTCGAGGAGGTGGGACAGGCCGAAGTGTTGATTCATGTGCGCGACGCTGCTTCCAGTTACGGCGAGGAGCAGAAGGCACAGGTCGAGAAGGTGCTCGGCGAGCTCGAAAGCCTGTCGAAGCCGCGCATTGAAGTGCTGAACAAGATCGACCTGCTACCTGAAGAGGAGCGCGCGGCTCTGGTTTCTCGTACCGGAGCCGGTCCAAAAGGTAAGAGCGCCCGCGGCGCCACCGGCGCCGCGGTGGTTGCGCTTTCCGCAATGACCGGCGAAGGTGTGGAGGATTTGTTCGCGGCTATCGATGCGGCGCTTCACTCCGATCCCATCGTGGAAGCGGAGCTGCGCGTTCCGCAGCATGAAGGGGCGATTCTGGCGGCGATTGAAGCCGGCATGGTCATTCACTCACGCGAATACGAGGGCAATGTTGTGCGCCTCAGCGTGAGCGGACCGGCATCCCTTGTGGGACGCATGCGGCGCTTCCGTGCGCGCGGAGAATAGACGGCGTACCGCCGGTCTCCTGGCCGGCTGTACTGAGGGCCTCCCGGCCCTCAGAGATTTCGTTAGACCTCGAATTCCGGGCGGTCCTGCTGTCTGTGAGAAATGCAGACTATGCGGTGAGGTTGTAGATCAATCCGAAAGGATCCTGGACGTAGCAGCGCGGGAATTCGGGCTCGTCCTTCAAGATCCTGCCGCCGGCGTCCACAATTCGCTGCTTCGCTTCTTCCACGTTGTCCACGGTCACTTCGAGCACAGGCCCGAGCGCGGGTCCTTCCTCGATGAAGAGGTTGATGTGATTTCCGTGGAGATCGATCCACTTGCCATGCTCGCCGGTAATTGTGAAGCCGAGTTGATTCACGTAGAACGACGCGGCGGCCTTCGGGTCAGGCGCCTGAATCAGAATGTCGGCGCCAAAGGTGTTTGCCATAAGACCTCATCTTGAACTGCGCCGAGAGGAAAGGGAGCTTCGTGAATTTAGCCGCGTTTCCGTCCACCGCGCGGTGCGCCGGGCCGCGAAGGACCACGCTTCGGGCCGCCATGAGTGTTTCCGCGGTATTTGCCGGCTCCGCCTGGCTTACCACTGAAGCCCGGCTTGCTGCCGAACGACGGCTTCGGGTTGCCGCCGCCAAATCGGGGTTCATTCTGGGACCCTGTGACTCGCTCGATCTCAATGCGGGGCTTGGCGGCGTCGCGTTCAGGCCGCGGACCGGGGCGAAATTCCGGCCGATCATTGCGGGGCTTGAACGGTACGCGCGGTGCGCTGCCGAAACGATTCTCTCCACGATCCCGCTGTGGAGTGGGACGAAATTGCGGCCGATCGGCACGGGGCTTGAAGGGCGGGCGTGGCGCGCTGCTGGTGCGATTCTCGCCGCGATCCTGGCGTGGGCTGGGGCGAAACTCAGGACGGTCGCTGCGGGGTTTGAAGGGTGCGCGTGGTGCGCTGCGGAAGGGCTTGTCGCTGCGTTCCTGCCGCGGCGCAGAACGGAATTCAGGGCGGTCGCTGCGGGGCTTGAAAGGTGCGCGTGGTGCGTTGCTGAAGGACTTCCCGCCGCGATCAGGCCGAGGGCCGGAGCGAAATTCCGGCCGGTCACCGCGAGGTGTGAAGGGTGCGCGTGGTGCGCTGCGGAAGGGCTTGTCGCTGCGTTCCTGCCGCGGAGCCGGGCGAAAATCCGGCCGGTCGCTGCGGGGCTTGAAGGGTGCGCGTGGTGCGCTGCCGAAGGACTTCCCGCCGCGTTCATGTCCCGCGCTGGGCCGCCGATCGAACTTCCGGTCTCTGGGCTGATCGCGCTTCTCCGCCGCAACGCCGGCTTCCTTCGGCAACATCTTCGCGACTTTGATGCGGCGCGGCTTCATCTTGCCCTCGGCGGTCAGTCGCAGCGCGTTCACTTCATCCTCTGAGAGCTCGCGCATGTTTCCCGGCTCGACATCGAGCACCAGGGGACCGTAGCCCACACGGCGAATCTTTTCGGCAAAGTGTCCGATGGCCGCAAACATCTTTCTCAATTCGCGGTTGCGCCCCTCGATCAGCACCACTTCAAACCAGGGATTGTCGCCCTCGCGGAACTCGCGGACGCGCGCCGGGGCTGTGCGCACTCGCGCCGAACCTGGCTCACCCTTTTCAATCGTCACGCCGCCGCGCAACCGCTCGAGTTCTTCCGCGCTCGGCTGCCCGGCGACCTTGACGAGGTATGTCTTCTCCACGCCAGAACCGGCTTTGCTGAGCAGGTTGGCCAGTTCGCCGTCGTTGGTCATCAGCAGCAAGCCTTCACTGAGGTAATCGAGCCGTCCGACCGGATAAACGCGCTCCTTCGACTTGGCGAAGAATTCCATCACGGTAGGCCGGTGCTCGGGATCGCTCACCGTGGTGACGTAGCCCCGCGGCTTGTTGAGCATAAAGTAGCGATGCCGCTCGACGCCGTGCAGCAACTTGCCGTCGACGCGAATGTGATCGCGCCCGAGATCGGCCTTGCTGCCCAGTTGCGTCACCACCTGGCCGTTCACGATCACGCGCCCGGCGACAATCATTTCTTCAGCGTGACGGCGGCTGGCAATGCCTGCCTGGGAGAGAATCTTTTGCAGCCGCTCAAGTTTGGCGGCGGGACGCGGCTGCGCGTGCGTCGCGGCTTCCTCTTCGTCCGCATCGTCATCGGATGCGTCGCTTGGGGCCGCGGCGTCTTCTGCCTGCGATGCCTGGGCAGCTGCGGTCATTCCTGGTCCGGCTTCGAGAGCCGCAGTCTTCACACCCGCAACTTCGGCTTCGGTATGCCTCGAATCCTCAACGCCGAGGTACCGATGGGCCTCGCCGCTGGTCACGTCGCCAATGGGGTCGAGCGCCGGCTCGTCGATGCGAGGCGCGGATTCCTGCTTTACTTTCGCGGTGCGCGTTTTGCTCTTCGCTGTGGCCGCTTTGGCCTCGGCGGGAGCCTTCTTCGCTGGCGTTGCGCGCTTCTTTGCAGGCGCAGGCGATTTCGCCGCTGATTTTGCAGATTGCGGGCTGGCCGTCTTGCTCTTAGCCGAAGGTTTCTTGCTAGCGGCATCCGCCTTTTGGGTTTTGGGCGCGGGTTTGGCCGCGGGTGCGGCCGACTTCGTTTTCTTCTTCACTGTCATGGGGAAACCTGTGACCTTCTGCTCACTCCGCGTCGCTGGCTGACGCATCGGAAGCGGCTTGTGGAGATTGCGCCGCGGTTTCGGCCTCGTAGTTCGCGCCGGTTCCATTCGTCTCGATGTTCGTTTCGGTGCTCAGATCCGGGTTGAACTCGGCAGCGGCTTCGGCTGCTGCTTCACCGCCCGACGGTTCCGGCTCTGCAACTTCCGGTTCTTCTAGTTCGCTCGCCGCCATCTTCTCGAACTCTTCCATCGACGGCAGCTCGGAGACATCTTTCAGTCCAAAGCGCAGCAGGAACTCGCGCGTGGTTTTATAGAGAATCGGCCGGCCGATGACGGGCTTGCGCCCCGCGGTTACGATGAGCTTGCGAGCCAGCAGCGATCCGAAGACCGCCGACGAATCCACGCCGCGAATCTCGTTGACCTCCGGTGCAGTCACCGGCTGCTTGTATGCGATCACCGCCAGAGTCTCCAGCGCGGGCAGCGAAAGCTTGAGCGGCGGCTTGAGCCCCTTGATGAACGAACGCACCGCGTCGTGACACTCCGGCTTGGTCGCCATGCGGTAGCCGCCGGCGATCTCGCGGATCTCGACACCGCGGCCATCGATGGCATACTCGGCGATCAACTCGTCGAGCAATTGTTTGATGATGCCGCGGGCCTCGCGGTCGCGCGTCCGCGCCGCGCGCTTTGCCTCCGCCTCCGCCTGGTCGGCATCGGGCGAGGCGGCTTCTTCGCTCGCTGCTTCGGCATCGGGCTCGGAATTTGTAGCGCCGGTCTCCTGACCGGCTGTAGCGCGGGCGTCCTCGCCCGCGCTCTCTTCCAACGCTTCCGCAGCTTCCGCTTCCTCAACCGCGTCCGGCGCAACCGTCAGATCGGGCAGCGTATCCTGCAGCAGCGGCGAATTCTCATTCTCCTCCGCAGCCGGCTCTTCGGCTTGCGCTTGCGCCGCCGCCTCTTGCTCCGCCTTCCACTCCAGGGCTTCATCGGCAAACAGACCGGCCAGTTGGGCCAGCGTTACCGGCTCTTCTGCGGCATAAATTACGGCTTCCAGTTTGGCTTTCAGACTCATTTTTTGTTCAGCACCATTCTGTATGGTAACGGAATCGGCTATTCTTTCGCGCGTTTACGGAGGCACGTCGTTTTCCACACAAGAAGCTCCGGCCGAAGCGGAACGCCTTTCTGCGATGCCGCGACCCTGTCTAGAAAATGGTGTGGAAGAGCAGGTACAGCAGACCGGAGAGCAGCGCTGCGGCCGGCAGCGTGAAGGCCCACCCGGCTGCAATGGCGCGCACCGTCGACCAGCGCAGACCGCTTCCGTTGGCGGCCATGGTGCCCGCGACGCCCGAGCTGAGAATGTGCGTGGTGGAAACCGGCAGGCTCCAGGTATCAGCGGCGAAGATGGTCGCCATGGTCACCAAACCAGCGCTGGCGCCCTGGGCGTAGGTCATCTTCTCCTTGCCAATCCTCTCGCCGACCGTGACCACGATGCGTTTCCAGCCCACCATGGTGCCAAGTCCCAGGGCCAGCGCAACAGCCACTTTGACCCAAATGGGGATGAACCTGGTGGCCTTGTCGAGCTTGCCCTGGTAAATTTTCAGCGCATCGCTTTCCTGGGCGGTGAAGGCGGGATTGTGGGACGGGTCCATGATCTTCAACGCCCGCCCGGTCAGGTACATGTCGTTGCGGATGGTGGTTTGTTGCTGCGCCGGAATGGAGCTAATGGAGTTGTACGCGGAGACTTCGCGGTTCAGTTCGTCTACCAGTTGGCTCAAGGCCAGAAGAGTGCCCGGCTGCAGTTGTTTGGACTGAATGTAGCTGGTGATTTCGATGCGGGCATCGGGATCGGGGGGATCGGGCGTGCCGGGCTGTACATGCCGGTCGAGGATCTGCCCCGCCTGTACGGATGCAGCGATGAAGCTCTGCACCTCCGCCGGGCTTGTGTCGTGGTTCAACGCGTAAGCCGCGGGCACCGTGCCGATGAGGATGAGCATGATGAGGCCCATGCCCTTCTGCCCGTCGTTCGAACCATGAAAGTAGCTGACGCCGGTGCAAGTGCCCACCATGAGCGCGCGAATCGGCCACGGCGGCGGCTCGTTGCCTTTGGGCGCTTCGTAGAACGCCGGGTAACGGAAGAGACGCTTCGACAAGAGCAGCAGGATACCGGCCAGCGCAAACCCCAGCAGCGGTGAGATCAGGAGAGCTTCGAGAACCTTGATGACCTGGCTCCAGTCAAGGCCGGAAGTTTTGTCGTGCAAATTCATGAGTTGGCTGGCCAGCCCCACGCCGATGATGGAACCCACCATGGTGTGCGAACTGGACGCGGGAAGGCCGAACCACCACGTGCCCAGGTTCCATAGAATCGCGGCGATAAGCAGCGCGAAGACCATGGCGAAGCCGGTGCCTGAACTCACCTTGATAATCAGTTCCACGGGCAGGAGCGTGATGACGGCAAACGCTACCGTTCCCGACGACAACAGAACTCCCGTCAGGTTGCAGATCCCCGACCACACCACGGCGATATGCGGCGGCAGCGAGTTGGTGTAGATTACTGTGGCCACGGCGTTGGCGGTGTCGTGAAATCCGTTCACGAATTCGAACCCGAGCGCGATGAACAGCGCCAGACCCAGCAGCAGATAGGGCCACGCGCTGGTCACAGTCACGTTGTCGAGGTCTTTGGCGATGTGGACGCTGATATAGCCGAGGCCGGCCAGCAAGGCCAGCACAAAAATCCATGCGCCTGTGCGGCTCGGATGGCTTTTGAGCCTCCGCTCAAGTTGGGAGCGGGCCAGGGACGGAGACCGGGGAATGACATGAACTGCCGTCGCGAGATCGGCCATCAGAAATCACCACGGCGACCGGAGAAATTCCGGATCCGCCTGGGCCTCCTCGATGGAAACTCAACAACGGTGTGCATTTTCAAATGAAATAGAGATGGATTGCTGCTGGAGAACAACGAGCCGGAGACAATGACATTCATAAAACCTCAACAACCGCTAACCATCACGATTGTTTACCCGGCAACGAGGAGGTTACAGCCGGGTTACAGTCAAGTTTAAGCCCGGCAACCAGGGGGATGTGGAAGATTGCGCACTTTCTGCCGAGGCTCTAAAGGGTTCGGGTTGCATGAAATGTCCTATATGTCATTTATTTTCAATTAATTGCAAGCCAGATGGCATTCCTTCATGGTTTTTGGGACCGTCGCCGGGGAGGGTCTTGACACGTTTTTCACGAAAAGGGGTGCTTCCGCGGGCAAAAGCCCCCTTTCTGAATCATTTATTCCGGTAGCGTGAGCGTGCCTTTGATCGTGAAACTGCCCGCAACGGCCGGCGCTTCCGTGTTTGGCTGGCCGCCGCCGACGGAGACCGTGTAGGCGCCTTTGGCCACAATTGGCTCGCCCGCTTCCGTCACCATGCTCAGGTCGCGCGACTTCAGTTCAAACCGCACGATCTGCGATGCGCCCGGCTCGAGATGCACGCGTTCGAATCCACGCAGCGCCCGCAATGGCGCACCGGGAACGGCCGGAAATTCGAGATAGAGTTGCGCCACCTCATCGCCCGCGCGGGCGCCGGTGTTGGTCACGGTGGCTTCCACGGCCACCGGCTTGCCTGCCTCGACTGCGGCTGAGGGAAGCGTCAGTTTGCTGTACGAGAACTTCGTGTAGCTGAGGCCATAGCCGAAGGGATAGAGCGGTGTCCCCGCGAAGTAGCGGTAGGTGCGCCCCTTCATGGCGTAGTCCTCGAAGGGCGGCAACTGGTTCACGTCCTTGTAAAACGTGACCGGCAAGCGCCCGGCTGGGTTGTTCTTTCCGGAGAGGGTTTGCGCCACCGCCGTTCCACCTTCCTCGCCGGGGTACCACGCGTCGAGAATCGCGTTGGCATGAGCGTTGGCCCAGTTCACGCCGAGCGCACTGCCGTTGGTGAGCACCACTACCAGTGGCTTACCCGCGGCCGACAGAGCTTCCAGCAGTTTTTCTTCCGGCTCGGGCAGGTCGAGGCTGGTGCGGTCGCCGCCCTTGAACCCGGGCTCGTTCACATTCATCTCCTCGCCCTCGAGTTCACTGGTGATTCCCACCACGGCCAGCACGACATCGGCATTTTGCGCTGCCGCGACCACCGCCGGATCGATGCCGCGATCCATCTTGCCCCACATCAGCTTGAGGTGCGGAGCCGCATTTGCTGTCCTCTGGTATTCCACCTCAAGCTTGTACGCCTTGCCGGCTTCGAAATGCGCTTTTCCGGTGAGCGTCTCCACGCCGTGCGGATAGTTCGCGATCGTCACAAGCTTGCCGTCGAGAAACACCCTGAAGAATCCATCGGTCCCGACGCCAAGGTTGTAGTCGCCGGTTTCCGTGGGTGTGAGCGTGGTTTCCCAGCGCACGGTGAGCGGATCGGCATTGGCTGCCGCGGCCGGAAGCGGTTGCGCCGTAATATCGATCCCTGGCTCGATACGCGTGGCCAGCGCGGCCGTTCCGCTCGACTTCTCGTTGGAGAAACTGACGATGTCTTGCTTGAGATAGGTCGCTTTGGCTCCTAGTTGTCCATCTGTAGTGAGCAGCGCGTTGGGTACCGGCTGGGTTTGCTTGCTCAGGAAGCCGGTGCCCTGCATGAATTGGATGGTGTCTCCGGCGAATTCCTGCTTCAGGCCTTCCAGAATCGACACGGTGTGCGTCGGAATCCCGTTGTAATTGCCGAGCAGCACGCGCGTCTGCTCCGCGAGCGGGCCCACCACAAGAATCTTCGCTCCGTCTGTCTTCAACGGCAGGACGCCGTCGTTCTTGAGCAGCACCATCGACTCGTTGGCCAGCTTGAGCGCCAATGCGCGATGCTCGGCGCTGTCCAGCTCACTCGCGTCAATTTTCGTATACGGAACCATCTGTGGCGGATCGAAAAGCCCGAGCTTCATGCGCGCCGTAAACAGCCGGACGAGTGCGGTATCAATGGCGCTTTCCTTCAGGTAGCCGTCTTTCACGGCATCGAGATACGGCTTGTAATCGTGGTCATCCGTCACCTTGGCGCGGAAATCGATGCACTCGTTGTCCATGCCGCGCGTGAGGCTGACGGCCACCGCCTGCTCCACGCCTGGCTGAAAGTGGTGGCCGTTGGCAATGTCGTGCACGGCTCCGCAATCCGACACCACGTAGCCTTTGAAATCCCACTTGCCGCGAAGCTGATCTTCAAGCAAAAACTCGTTGGCGCAGGCAGGCTGCCCGTTGATGCTGTTGTAGGCGCACATCACACTATCGGCCTTGGCCTCAGTCACCGTGGCGCGAAATGCCGCGAGATAGGTGTCGAGCTCATCGTGTTTGCTCACCTGCACGTCGGCCGAGTGGCGCGTGGGCTCCGGCCCCGAGTGCACGGCGTAGTGCTTGGGCGTCGAGATCACGCGATAGTAATGCGGATCGTCGCCCTGCATCCCGGTGACAAACGCCACGCCCATGCGCGCGGTGAGGAACGGGTCCTCGCCATACGTCTCCTGGCCGCGCCCCCAGCGCGGGTCGCGGAAGATGTTGATGTTGGGCGCCCAGAAATCGAGCCCGTGAAAGATTTGGCTGTCGCCGTTCGCGTCTACGGATTGAGAGTGCACCACGCGCGCCTCGGTGCCGATGTCGGTGGCCATCTGGTGAATGCCCCTGGGATCGAAGGTCGCGGCCAATGCGATGGGCTCGGGAAATTCCGTGGTTCCGTTGGTTGCCACGCCGTGCAGCGCCTCGCTCCACCAGTCGTAGGCAGGCACGCCCAGCCGCGGAATGGCGCGCGCCTGGTTCACCAGCTGGCTGGCCTTTTCTTCGAGTGTCATGCGCTTCACCAGGTCGGCCGCGCGTTGCTCCGCCGGCAAATTCGGGTTCAGATATGCGGGCTTTGGGGCATCCTGCGCCCATAGCGCGCCCGCCGCGCTCAGTCCCAACAAAGCTCCAGCCACCAACCGCATTCCAAGCATCGTCATCGTCTCCCGCACCGCAGCGCTTTCGTCTGGGCGCACGCCTTGTGCGCGCAGAGTCCCCCACTTTAATTGGCGTTTTCCTTCTCTGTCAACTGAGTCAGGCCGTGGAAAATCGGTTTATATGGGCGTTTTCTCGCGCCGTGTGCGTCTCGTGCTAGCTCTTGAAAAAATCTCCCAGCCCGGCACGCTCCGCGTGGGCCGCCATCTGCGCCTGAATGGTGAGCGCGAGTTCGAGTGCCGCGCGTCCCTGGCGCGCCGTGACCTGCGGCTCGCGGCGCGTTCGCACGGAATCAAGGAAGGAGAGAATTTCGAGCTTCAGTGGCTCGCCCGGAGTTACTTCCGGCTTGACGAAACTCAATCCAGGAGTGGGGCTCAGGCCTGGCGCCGGTCCATTCTGCATCTCGGCGGGGGATTCGGCGTGCGCCCCAGCCAGGCCCTTGGCAATCTCCTTCAGCTTTTCCGGATTGTTCTTCGCGGCGAGGACTTTCATCATGAGGCCGGCCGGAATTTTGCCGGATGCGACAAGCGTCTGAATCACCGAAGCATCGAGCTTTCCCGTAGTGAGGAATTCGGCGGCGGCTCGGGCCAGTTGGGGGTTGGGGCTCTCGGCTTGCTGATCTTCGATGCGAATCACGAGCACATCGCGCCGCGCGTAGTCGATCGACACGTACTGGCGCGGCTCGAAGAAACGCAATTTCCGCACGCGCTCGGTGGAAACGCGCGACGCCGTAAAGTTGGCCACGCAGCCCGACTCAAATTCCACGCGCGCGTTTGCAATGTCCACTTTGGGCGAGAGAATCGGCAGCCCTACCGCGCGCACCTCACGCACCGGGGATTTGGCAAAGGTGAGCACGATGTCAAGATCGTGGATCATCAGGTCGAGAATCACGTCGACGTCGAGTGCGCGCGGCGTGAATACGCTCAGCCGGTGCGCTTCGAAGAACATGGGCCGCGTCAGACTCGGCTCCACGGCCAACACCGCCGGGTTGAAGCGCTCCAGGTGTCCCGGCTGCACGATGCGGCCTTTTTTTTCCTGGATCTGGATCAGATCGTCGACTTCAGCAAGGCTGGCCGCGAGCGGCTTCTCGATGAGGAGATCGAGGCCCGCCTCCAGCAACTCCCGCGCCACCTCGTGATGCTTGACCGTGGGCACAGCCACGCATGCCGCATCGAGCTTCAGGTCCGCCTTGAGCAGCGCGTCGACGCTTGCGAACACGGGGATGCCGTATTGCTTTGCCGCTTCATCCGCACGCGCTGCATCGGGATCGACCGCCGCGACCAGCGCGGCACCCGCGCCCTCGAGCTCGCGCAGCACACGCAGATGATTGCGCCCAAAGGCTCCCGCGCCAGCCACGGCCACGCGCAATTGGGTTTCGCCTGAGATTTCGCCGCCTCTTTCTCTCGGTAGGCGTTTCACAACCCGGTTTTGAAAGGGCACGGCTTCAGCCGTGCCGCTATGGAGCAGAAAAACCGCGGGCTTTAGCCCCTGAGGGAATGCCTTGCAGCGCCCCTCATCCCAACATGAAACAAGCTCTAGCCGTTTCCTTCCACGGCCTTCAGGCAGCGGCTGTAGAGCTCGAGCAGCTGGTTCACGTGCTCCTCGGGCTTAGTGGCGCTGGCGCCGCTGAAGCCCGTGGAAGGCGTTGCCAATTTGCCGACGCCCGCCGTGCCCGCCACAAACTTCATCAGGTCAAGCGCGATGTCTTCATTGCGCCGGGCCCCAAGCCCCGCGCTCGTCAGTGTGTCCATAAGCAAATTCTCCGAAGTCCGATGCTACCAGATCAAGCGCCAATCGTTGCCTTGCGAACCATCCTTCCCGGCATCGCGTCACCCGCGCACCCGGCCCACTCCGCTAATCTCTTATCAGGATGTCCCTCGCCTACATTGCGCTCGGCGCCAACCTTCTCAGCTCTGCCGGCCCTCCTGAGGCCACGCTCGCCGCAGCCGCCGAACGCCTGGCCGCTCTTGGCCGCATTACCGCGCGTTCCTCGCTCTACTCCACCGCGCCCGTCGGATTCGCAGATCAACCCCGCTTCGCGAACGCCGTGGTCGCGCTGGAAACGCAACGATCACCGCGCGATCTGCTGGACGACCTTCTCTCGATCGAGCTCGAATTCGGCCGTGATCGCGCCGCGAGCCCGCCCAACGGCCCACGCACGCTCGATCTGGACATCCTGTTCTATGGCGATCTGGTTCTTAGCGAGTACGGTGTTGAAATCCCACACCCACGCCTTGCCGAGCGCGCCTTCGTGCTCGTGCCGCTCCACGAAATCGCGGCCGATCTCCGCGATCCCCGCTCAGGAGAAACCGTGGTGCAACTCTTGCAGGCTCTCACCGGCCATACGGAACCGGACGCCGTTGCGAAGATCGAATGCGGCGTCTGGACTGATACGACTGTCCGCTAAAATCAATCAGTGACTCAACCTTTCCAGCTCCTGGCCGAAACTGCCGCCGGCGGCCGTTGCGGACGTCTCGACCTTCCGCATCAAACCGTGGAAACGCCGGTCTTCATGCCGGTCGGCACGCAGGGAACGGTCAAAGCCGTCCCGCAGGACACGCTGGAATCGTTGGGCGCACAGATCATTCTCGGCAATACGTATCACCTTTACCTGCGTCCGGGACACGATGCCATCCGCCGCATGGGCGGCCTGCACAAATTCATCAGCTGGCCGCACGCCCTGCTCACTGACTCCGGCGGCTTTCAGGTGTTCTCGCTCAACGAGCTGCGCAAGGTGACCGATGATGGCGTGCGCTTTCGCTCGCACCTCGACGGGAGTTCGCACTTCTTTACTCCCGAGCATTCCATCGATGTGCAGATCGCGTTGGGCGCGGACATCTGCATGGCTTTTGACGAGTGCACGGAGTATCCCGCTTCGCGCTCTCGCGCCGAAGAAAGCCTGCGCCTGACCATGGCGTGGGCGCGCCGCTCGCTCGATCATTTTCGCGCCCACCGGCACGAAGTTCCCTGGTACGAGCAGAAATTTCTCCCAAAAAATGGTGAGGTGCCCCCGGTCCCTCGCATTTGGGGACCGGGGAGACCACGCACCTCAACTGACTACCCCTCCGCCGGCCGCACGCAATCCCTCTTCGGCATCGTCCAGGGCGGCATGTACACGGATCTGCGCCGCCAGTGCGCCGAGCGCCTCGTCGAAATGGATTTCGACGGCTACGCCATCGGGGGCTTGAGTGTGGGCGAGCCGCGCGAACTCACTCTGGAGATGATTTCCGAGACCTTGCCGCTGCTGCCCAGGGACAAACCGCGCTACGTGATGGGCGTCGGCTACCCCGACGAGATCGAGCAGTACGCGCGCATGGGCGTGGACATGATGGATTGCGTGCTGCCCACGCGCGCCGCGCGCCACGGACTGCTGTTTACCAGCGAAGGACGCCTCAACATCAAAAACAAACAGTACGCCGAAGACCAGAACCCGCCCGATCCCGCATGCGATTGCGCGGTGTGCCGCCGCTACTCACGCGCCTACCTGCGCCACCTGATGCACGCCGGCGAAGCGCTCTCGGGAACGCTGAATTCCATTCACAATCTTGCGTTTTATCTCGGCATCATGCGCCGCGTCCGCGACTCGCTCGCATCCCCGCTCGACAACTCAAGCCCTCAAAGCTGAGAGCTGATCACTGACCACTGCTTTACCCCGGCGTCGTGGGATAGTTCAGGTTGAACGGGAAGACCAGCTCCGCTTCGGTGGCCACGGGATTTCCGTCGATCGTCGCGGGATGGAAGCGCCACGATTTCACCGTGTCCAGAACAATTCGATCGAGCCCGTTGCCGATGCCTTTGACCAGAGTGACTTCGAGCACATCGCCTGTGGCGCTCACCTTCACGTCCACCACGACTTCCTGGTTCGAACGGGGAAGCAGGGAGCGGTCCGAAACCGATGGATGCGGCGAGAAGACCGGGAAGGCGGGGTCGGCATTTTGCTGATCGGCGCCACTGCCTGCTGCTCTGCTGTCGGGGGCGGCCACCGGTTGCCCCTGCGCGGGCGCGAGGTTCGGGTTCATGGTGAGGTCAGTGGCCTGCTTTGTCTCCTGGGGATGCTTTCTGCGGCCGTCGGGCGCATCCGTTCGCGGGGCCCTGGTCCCGCCCGCGTACAACAGCATGGCCGGGTAGATGGTGACCGGCTTCTCCTCCAGATCCACCTTGGCAACCTGCGCCTTTCGCCGGTGTTCCACCATGAATACGCATGCCGAGATCACAAGATGCAACGCGGCCGACAGGATGAGAAAACGCGCGATGCCTTTGCGAAGTTTCACCGTGACGCCCATCCCGCCTCCACGTCGTGCCCTCGTAACAAGTGCTTTACAGGTATAGACGCGCGGAGGAGGCAGAAGGGCTCAAATAGCTGCTCCCAGCAACTGCTTCAGTGCGGCGACGTACTCAGTGAGCGCCGCGTGGCCGGCCTCGGTCATGCGGTAGAGAGTTTGCGGCTTGCGCATGACAAATTTCTTTTCCACCGTCACGTAGCCGGCCTCTTCGAGCTTCATCAACTGCGCGCCCAGGTTGCCATCGGTCGAACCGGTCTTGGAGCGCAGCCAGGTGAACTCCGCCTCGTCAACCCCCGAGAGCAGCGAGAGCAACGCCAGGCGCAGCTTCCCGTGAATCACGGGATTCAGCTCCGGCAGCTCAGGCATGGACGACTCCGTTCTGTTTGCGCCGCTGCGATTCCAGGATCATGGCGTAGATGCCGAAAACAATCTGGCAGAAGAATGTAGCGGCGAGAAACGCAATCCCGGCCTGCTCCACCGTGCCAAAACACGCCGCCGCGGCCGACCCGAGCCACACTACCGCGCACGCGAACTGCATCTTCCACTTGAGAAGGATGGCCGAAGACATATTCGCCATGCCCAGCATTCCGCCGATGATGGCCACGAACACGTGCAGGTTGTATCTTCCGCTCAGCCCCAGCGACATGAGAACGGCGAAAAGCGAGATCCCCATTGACGCCCATGCCGCCCCAATGGCCCTTCCCAATGTGTTCGCCGGCTGACCCTTCTTCATCCGGGAAATCGCTACTCCAGTCGCGATGCTGGCCGCGATCATGGTTACTGGCCAGGCTAGAAGTTGCTGCGCCCAGACCGGCCCGCCAACCAACCCTGAAGACCAAGCCGTCGCCGCCAGATATGCCACGCCCCACAATACAAACGTCCAGCCCCAGCGTGCGGTCCTCTGCCGGCCCTCGGCCATCATGCTTTCAATCAGCCTCACCCGCTCGGCAAGGTCCTTTCCATCCATTTCATCCGCCATTTGCAAGCTCCTTTTCTTGTCGAATTGGTTTAGAGATGTCTCTTACACAGAGAACTCTATAAAATAGAGTATTAAATGTCAAGAGAAATCTTGAGATTGATTGAAGTCATTTGGAATCAGGAAGAAGCTGCCAGAATTGCGTCAGGGGTTGAGCGCTGCTGGGTGGATGTGGCAGGCGAATTGGCTCTCAAGCGCCGCAATAACGCGCTCCAGAACCTCAGGCCAGTCGCCGGGCACCTTTTGCCGAAACAGCCGTGCCGAGGGGTACCAGGGGGTGGTCTCCAATTCCTGCATCCAGCGCCAGTCCGCCAGGTGGGGCAGCAAAATCCACACCGGCTTGTCCATGGCGCCGGCGAGGTGCGCGATGCACGTGTCAGTGGTGATCACAAGATCGAGGCCCGCAACCAGCGCGGCGGTCTCGGCCAGGTCCTGCTCGTGGCTCGATCCATCCCAAACGCGAACGTTGTCGGGCAGCGCCGCCAGTTGTTCCGCCGCCTCGCCCTTCTGCAGCGAGATCCAATTGGCATTCATCGCCGCATTCACAGCGCGGAGCAGCGGCAGCAGCGTCGACAATCGCACGGACCGCGCGCGGTCGGCCTTGTAGCGCGGGTTGCCCGCCCACGCCAAGCCGATGCGCAATCCGCCTTTTCGACTGGGCAACAGGGCGCCGGGAAACTGCGCCAATTTATCCGCGGCGAGTTCGGCGTCCGCACCGAGATACGCGCCCTCCCACGGAACCGTTTCAATGGACGCGCGAAACACTGCGGGCAGACTCAGCAGCGGGCACTCCAAATCGAACTCCGGATCAGCGCCCAACACCGCTGTCTGCGCCGACCCGGCGCGCACCACGGCCAGCGACCGCGTTAATCGTTCTGCAGCGGGTTGCACCTGCAAAATGGGCACGCCGCCGCGCGCCGCCACCAGCGCGGCGTAGCGACAGAATTGAATGGTGTCGCCGAGTCCCTGCTCGGCGTGGAGCAGCACGCGGTCTCCATGCAAGTTCTGGCCGCACCAGCGCGGCTGTTTGAAGAAGCGGGGCCGTCGATGCACCTCGGAGAATTGCCAGCGCGCCTCGTAGCCGGTCCAGCCACGCTCCCAATCGCCCAGGCGCAACTGGGTCAGCGCCAGGTTGTATTTGGCGCCGGCGCTCGAGGGGTCGCGCTCGACCGCGGCCTGATGCGCCGCGAGCGCTTCCCGCATGCGACCCAGATCGAGCAGGGAATTGCCGCGATTCGATGCCGCCGCACGATTGCCCAGCGTCTCGGCCCGCTCGAACTGTGCGACCGCCTCGGCAAATCTCTCTTCCAAATGCAAGAGAATCCCGTGCAAGTTCACGGCCTCGTCGAAGTCGGGATTGCACGTGAGCGCCCAGCGCAACCATCCCCACGCGCCGGCAAGATCGCGCTCCGCGACGCGCTGTTGGCACCACGCCACCAGGGTCTCAATTTGCGATGGGTTCAGCGCGAAGGCCTTGTGCAGATAAGTCTCGGCAACTTCAGGACGGCATCGCTCCCGCTCCAGGGCGGCAAGATTGAGCCACGCAGAAACCAGGTCTGGCCGCAGCTCGATGGCGCGGCGCAGCGCGGCTTCGGCAAACACGTCCTTTCCCTGCTCCCGCAGCAGACTCCCAAGGTTGATCCAGGCCGCGGCAAAGTCGGGCCGCGCGGCCACAGCGCGCCGGTAGCGCGTCTCTGCTTCCCTTGTGCGTCCCAGCCGGGCCAGCGCCAATCCCGCGGCGAATTCGCCCTCCGCCAGGCGCGGGCGCAACGCTAGTGCGGCCTCGTACCGCTCGAGCGCCTCTTCATTCCGCCCCATGCACGCGAGCGCATTGCCCAGCCCGAGATGCGCTGCAATCAGCGCCGGACGGCGCTTGAGCGCGAGCTCGAACTCGGCGACAGCTTCTTCCGGCCGGCCCGCCGCGATCTTCAGCTCGCCCAGACCCAGGCGCGCCAGCGCATCCATGCCATCGATCCGGATTGTGTGCTCATAGGCTTTCGCTGCCTCCTCATGCCGCGCAGCGGCCGTCAACGCCTGACCCAAAGCGACCCATGCCGCGACCATCTCCGGCGCGGAAGCTACCGCGGCAGAGGCCATTTTTACGGCGGCCTCGGTCTGGCGGCTGGCCAGCGCCACCAGACACATGCCCACCAGCGCCACGGGTTGCGTGGGGTTTTGCTTCAGCACGCGCTGGTAGCCGCGCGCAATTTCGGTCAAGCGGCCTGTGAAATCAGACGATGGCTGCCGGCTCGACTGCTCCCGGCCCAATGGCTGCTGATTCGACGCTCGCATGCATTTACCCTCGCGCCGCGGGATCTCTACCGGGACTGCCATTTATCGGATCCACCTCTCCGCCGGCGAATTGTCCCAAGCGCCTGACATGCATTGAACATTAGTTCCGCGAGGATCGGACCTCAAGGACGATGCGCGCTGCGCACAAACGAGTCAGGACGGAAATTCCCATCGTTTGCGCGCGTTCTGATTCGGAACGAAGAGACGGCGCGCGGCGTAACCCCTTCCGAGCGCCGGGCTATGATCGTTTCGTGGATCGTTTTGTGCACCCCCACTCGAATCTGGGCGACATTCTGGCCAACGCCATCACCCACGGCATCGGCGCTGGGCTCGCCATTGCCGGAGCGGTGTATCTCATTGTGGCTTCCACGCGCGGCTCGGCGCGGCTGATTGTCTGTTGCTCCATCTTTTCGGGCTCGCTGGTGCTGGTCTATCTCTGCTCCACGCTCTATCACTCGCTGGTGCGCACCCGCGCCCGCTACGTCTTTCACGTTCTCGATCACTCAGCCATCTACGTGCTCATCGCCGGCACCTACACGCCGTTCACGCTCGTCTGTCTGCGCGGTCCAATGGGATGGACTCTCTTCGGCGTGGTCTGGGCCCTGGCCGTGGCAGGTGTGGTTGCGAAAAGCGTGGCCATGGATCACTTCACGCGAGGTCCTCTCGCGTTCATCTCCACGGCAATCTATCTGATTCAAGGCTGGCTTGTGATCTTTGTGGGGCGGTCGCTCATCCATGCCATCGGCTGGCACGCCATGCTCTGGCTGGCCGCAGGCGGCCTGGCGTATACGCTGGGCGTGGTCTTTTTCGCTCTCGACCGGATCCGCTACTTTCACGCTACGTGGCACATCTTCGTGCTCGCCGGCAGCATCGCCCACTACATCGCGATTCTGTTTTACGTGGTGCCGGCGCGCGCGTGAGAGGCGTCGATCTCAACTCTCTAGTCCCTAGTCCCGAGTCCCTTAGTCCCTGCGTTTTGCCGGTTGGTGAGCGGCTGCTTCGTAAAGCGTCCGCGTATCTGGTTCACGGTCACCACCCAGGGTACGGCGACGGAAAAGGCGAACCGGGCCAGCACGGCCTTGACGCCAAAACGGCCCAGCTGCCGCCAATCGCGGTGAAAGGCAAACCACGATTCCAGGGCGAGAATCACAACCAGGGGAATAACGGTCCAGCGCAAGCTGGCGAGGGCCAAGACCTCCAGCACGCAGCGCGCGGCGTTGCGAAAGAGACGGCTCCAGCGCACGCCCGCCTGGCCGTCGCTTAGCGCGTAACGGGCCATCTGGCGGCAGGCCGAGCGGAAGGTGTTTCCCGGCCGGTAGTGCGCCTTGGCGTTGGCAATGAAGGCAGGCTTTGTCAGTCGCCGCGCCTCGAGATCGAACAATGTATCTTCGCCGACGAGCACCTGCTCGGGGAAACCTCCGCTGAGCTGCCACAGCGCTTTGCTAAACGCCATCGACCGCGCGGTGCACGACTTGGTGGGCTCCGTGGGCGAAAGGCGAATGCTGAAGAACGGCGCCGAGGCCGCGTCCCACACCGTGCATCCGGTCGCGTCAAGACAGGACCCGCCCAGGGCATACTCTGCCTCGCCTGCAAGCAAGGGCGCGGTCAAATTCCGGAGCCAATCGGGCGCATAGGTGCAGCCGGCGTCGGCACAGGCGATGAGGTCGGATTTGGCCGCCTGGATGGCAACATTGCGCCCGCGCGAAACCGGCCCGGCCGAGAATTTCAGGTTGCAGGTTTCGTCGCGGATCGCCACCAGGCGCCTATCCCTTGCTGCAGCGGCTTCAAGCCACTCCCAGGTGCCGTCGGTCGAGCCGCCGTCCACTATGATCACTTCCGCCGCTGGAGGAACCTGCGCAAGCAAGCTCGACACTACCCTGCTAATGTCCTCAATCTCGTTGAGTTCCGTGACCACGACACTGACAGGCTGCATGGAGGCAGTATAGCGAGCCACCTCCAGACCCGCCTTTGCCGCGCGGCGGCCGACCTCGTTTCCATTCTGCCCTCGGCGAAATTGACCCCGGCCCCGTATTAACGATAAAATCAAAGAGTTTGGCGATGCACCCACGTTGAAGGGTGCGCGGGATGGAACCGGGTTTTCCGCCGCAAACGGCGTGAGTTCGACCCGGCACCCGATGCAGTCAGCCGTCTGTATCCGCCCCAAATGAGTCAAGGTTTGGCATTGCGCCTGGCTGAAAAGTCCGCGCGGGAGGGTTTGTTATGTACGCAGTCATTCGCACCGGGGGCAAGCAATATCGCGTGGCTCCGGGAGACTTGTTGAAGATCGAAAGCGTGACCGGCGGTCCGACCGTTGAGTTCAGCGACGTGCTGGCGGTTTCTGGCGAGCCGGGAACGCTGGTCAAGCCGGGTACCGCCAAGGTGACGGCGGAGATTGTTAGCGAGGGCCGCGGCGACAAGATCCTGGTCTTCCACTTCAAGCGCAAGAAGCAATACAAGAAGCTGCAGGGACACCGGCAGAACTTTACCGAGGTGCGCATCCAGGCCATTGAGGCCGACGGCGTGACCTACGCAGCGAAATAGCTCTCAGCCTTCAGCTTTCAGTTTTTTCGTTGCGGGGGGCCCGAGCAGTCGATTCTTGAAATGAACTATCTGATAGCTGGCGGTTGAAAGCTGCTAGCTGTTTTTGAAAAGGGGATTCGGCAATGGCACACAAAAAAGGTGGAGGCAGCTCCACAAATGGACGGGATTCAAACGCGCAGCGGCTTGGCGTAAAGGCTTTTGCCGGCGAGTTGGTGACGGGCGGTTCCATCATCTCGCGGCAGCGCGGCACGCGCATCAAGCCGGGCCCCAATGTAGGCATTGGCTCCGACGACACGCTTTTTGCCAAGGTGACCGGCCGCGTGGTGTTCACCGATCGCGGACGCCGCGGACGCTTCGCCTCGATCGAGCCGGCGGCATCGGAATAAGGATGCTGTAGCCGGGAAGATTCCAAATACCAAAGGCCTCGGCAATCGCCGAGGCCTTTGATTTTCTACTCCCTACTGCCTACTCCCTATTCCCCGTTTTTAGGTCTCGGACTCGCGTCCCTTCATGTTCCTCGCCAGCACTCTTTCAACCACGCGCTCCACATCGGAAAGGAAGAAGCTGTTGGCGGGTTGCTGCACGGCGACCCTGGTTCCGGTGTGGCCCAGCGCGGATGCGATTTCGTTCCAGCGATAGATCGTCGAGTTCGCCGGCATGAGGATCGGCTTGCGGACGGGCTCCGGCAGGATGCAGTAAACCATCCAGATGGACAGGGTGGCCAGAATGAGCGACTCGTAGATGAACTGGACCGGATCGTTGAACGAAACGACGCGGGAGATCCACGACGCAAGGATGAAGTCACCCGAAGACAACACGCCAAAACCGAGTGCGATGCCAAAGGACAGATCGCGCACCGTCAGGCGCAGGGCGTTCATGCTCAAGCAGAGGAAAGCCAGCAGGCACAGCTCGAGCACGCTGACGGAGTGCATGAGGCCATAGGAGACGTCCGCGATGAGGTGAATGCCTCTGTTCGTGTAGGAGATTGACGACAGGCTCACGATCACAGAAACCACGGCGGCCCAGCGGAAGATCACGATGGCGAGCTTGGTAATGCCGGGGAACGCCGCCAGCGCGGAGCGAAAGACCTCAATGCAGATGAAGAACAGCAGCACGACGGCTGCGAGATAGGTCGCAAAAAAGCCGAAGTAGTAGATTTTGCCGAGGATGATTTGACTGGCCTGGCCCCAGGGCTGCGATTCTTCGTGGAGGACAAGCATCAGGATTGGCGTGGAGACTGCGCGGAGGGTCAGGTAACAGCCCATCGCTGGGAAGCGGCGATGCAGCCCCTTGCTCCAGAAAAAATAGGCGAGCACCGCCCACAGGAGAAATTCGCTCGCATTCATCGCCGACATTGCGAAGTTGAGTGACATCAGGCTATGGTGCAGTTCCAAGGTCGCACTCAGAATAGCGCCAATCAGCCTTAAGACCCAAACACAAAAGAGTAACGCGCTGCTGGCACTTTCGTGCTAGGAAGCTGGTTCAGCAACGCGCCCAGGGAAATCAGCGATTGGATGCCGTCTGCACTAAGCAGGTTCCGTCGGACTGGCAGGGCAGAGGGCCGGGAAGGTCGAGGGGCCCGGGGCCGCTCTCGGACATCGAGGCGTTCCCGGAGGGTGTCTGCGTGGCGGCGGGGGCAAAGGAGGCCGCGGCCAAGCCAGCGATAGCGACGAGCAGGGCGAACATGCGAATGGCAGTTGTCATCTTTGGTAACCTCATGGAATTGTAATTAGAAAAGATTCATCTCTTCTCAAGCAAGAATCGTATCCTAAAATTCTGCGTAAGTATATCTTTTTAATGATGTTAGTGATATATAACGAGGTGTGAGTACTAACGTCATCTACGTAGAGTGTGTATATGCCCTTGGTAACCACGTGCATGCCTTTATCCCGACCCTTTTTGCACGGGCGCCGCGTGGTAAAATAACTCTAGACAAACGGGCTTGATCACCTCGGTTTTTCAAGCGGTTAGAGCGGTTCCAGAGCTGACGCGCCCTGCAGCGAATGGTGGTGTTTACTTCCACCCCACAGACGAAGACCTGTCTGTGGGGGCCCGGTTCGGAAAACGTCACTTGGCAACCCGGTTCCTGTGTTCAGCAACTCTGGAAACGCGGTAGTCGCTCTCCAGCGTCCGGAAAGCTTCTCCGGTGACCCTCGATTTGGCACACCTTGCGAACGGAATTCTATGGCGACTGATGTTATGAGCAGCACCTCCATGCACGGCGACAACGATAGCTATACCGGCGAGAACATCAAGGTTCTCGAAGGACTGGAAGCGGTACGCCTGCGCCCCGCCATGTACATCGGCTCGACCGGCGAAATGGGGTTGCATCACCTGGTCTACGAAGTTGTAGATAACTCTGTGGATGAAGCGCTGGCGGGCTACGCCAAAAAGATCGACGTTGTCATCCATGTGGACAACTCCATCACCGTTGTGGACGACGGCCGCGGTATTCCCGTGGACATGATGGACCTGCCAGGCGGCGAACAGATGCCCGCCGCGCAAGTGGTGCTGACCAAGCTGCACGCGGGCGGCAAATTCGACGCTTCAACGTACAAAGTTTCCGGCGGCCTGCACGGCGTTGGCGTCAGCGTTGTGAACGCGTTGAGTGAGGAGTTCGAGGTGGAGATCTGGCGTCCGGAAAGGCCGGGCGAGGCCAGCCACACCTACGAGCAGAGCTATTCGAAGGGCATTCCCACTTCCAAGCTGCTGAAGACCGGCACCAGCAAGCGCCGCGGCACTAAAGTGCACTTCCTTCCCGACAAAAGCATCTTCGTCACCGCCGAATTCAACTACGACACGCTGGCGCAGCGGTTGCGCGAGATGGCCTTCCTGAACAAGGGTCTGGAGATCACGCTGACCGACGAGCGCACCGCCGATCCGAAGACCGGGGAAGCGCGCCGCGCCGAATTCCGGTACGCCGGCGGCATCGCCGAGTTCGTCAAGCATCTCAATCGCGGCAAGAGTGTGCTGCACGACAAGCCCATCGTCATGGAGGCGTCCCGCGACAACGTCGAGATCGACATCGCGCTGCAATACAACGACAGTTATTCCGAGACGGTGTTCAGCTTCGCCAACAACATCAACACCGTGGACGGCGGCACGCATCTTTCCGGTTTTCGCGCGGCGCTGACGCGCACCATCAACTTCATCGGCCAGCAGATGGGCCTCTTCAAAGATCTAAAAGAAAGCCTGAGCGGCGACGACGTGCGCGAGGGCCTGGTGGCCGTGGTGAGCGTGAAGCTATCGCAGCCGCAGTTCGAGGGCCAGACCAAGGGCAAGCTCAACTCCGATATCGCCGGCACCGTGCAGGCCTTCGTCAACGAGCGCCTGGGAATGTATCTCGAGCAGAATCCTCCTGTGGCGCGCCGCATCATCAACAAGGCGATTGAAGCGGCCCGCGCGCGCGAGGCGGCGCGCAAGGCGCGCGACCTGACGCGGCGCAAAGGCGCGCTCGATGGCGGCGGACTGCCCGGCAAACTGGCCGACTGCAGCGAGCGCAATCCCGAGCGCTGCGAACTCTACCTGGTGGAGGGCGAATCGGCCGGCGGCACTGCCAAGCAGGGACGCGATCGCAAATTCCAGGCCATCCTGCCGCTCAAGGGCAAGATTCTTAATGTGGAGAAGGCGCGCTACGACAAAATGCTCGGGCACGAGGAAATTCGCGCCATGATCACGGCGCTCGGGTGCGGCATCGGCAAGGACGATTTCGATCCGGCCAAGGTCCGATACGGCAAGATCATCCTGATGACCGACGCCGACGTGGACGGCTCCCACATTCGCACGTTGCTGCTCACGTTCTTCTTCCGCCACATGACCGAGCTCATCAAGCGCGATCATGTGTATATCGCGCAGCCGCCGCTTTACAAGATCAAGAAAGGACGCTTCGAGCAGTACATCAAGGACGACCGCGAGTTTGTGAAGGTGATGGTGAAGCGCGCGTCGGAAGGCATGGTGGTGCGCCACGGAGAGACGGCGAGCCGCATCGAAGGCGCCGAGCTCACCCGCTTCATGGCCACGCTCAATGAGTATCTCGGCTTTGTGGAGAAGGTGGACAAGCGCATTCGCAACGAAAGACTGACCGAGATGCTGGCCCGCGCCGAACTGAAGCATCGCGCCGATTTTTCTTCGAAGGACGGCAAGGGAGTTCCGGACAAGATTGCCGATTTGCACTCGAAGCTTGTCGAGCTTGCGGATGAGTTCCAGTTCAAGGTGGGCAAGCCGGTGGAGGACGAGGAACACCACACCTGGTCCGTCTGCTATACCGATTCCCAGGGCGCCACGCGTTGCATCGACTGGACACTGGCTTCGAGCCCCGAGTTCCGCCAGATGATGGCGAAGTACTCGCTCATCAAGGAGTTTCTCGAGCCGCCTTTCCTGGTGGAGTATGCCGCCAAATCTGCCGCGGCCGCATCGGACGAAGAGGAAGAAGCAGAAGGCGCCGAGGCCAAGACGGACACCAAGGCTTCCGCTCGAGCCGCGCGCAACCTGCGCGAGCCGGTGGAAAAGCAAACCGCCCGCGAGCTCTTCGCCTACATCGTGGAGCAAGGCAAGAAGGACTACCAGGTGCAGCGCTACAAGGGCCTGGGCGAGATGACGGCCACGCAGCTTTGGGAAACCACCATGGACCCCGAGCACCGCACCTTGCTTTCAGTGAAGCTCGAGGACATTGCCGAAACTGAGGCCATCTTCACCACCCTCATGGGCGAAAACGTGGAAGCCCGCCGCAAATTCATCGAAGACAACGCGCTGGACGTAAAGAATCTGGACATCTAATTCGGCAAGCGCCCGGCGCACTCAGAGCGTTTTCGATTCACTTGATGACGCTGCTGACATCGTGCAAGGTGGCCTTTACTTCCACCCCACAGACGAAGACCTGTCTGTGGGGGCCCCGGATCGGAAAAAGCCACTTGGCATTATGCATAATGTGAGGAGCAGAATCGAAATCGCTGTAACCGGGGAAGCACGTTCTCCCCACTTCCGACGGAAACGGAGGACAGGGAATGAAAGGCATCCTGCTTGCCCTGGCGGTTGCTGGATTTGGCTGCGCTGTCCTATGCGCGCAAACCACCGGCGCGAACCCGCTCGCCACAGCGCGGGTATTCTCCTTCGACGAGATGACCGCGAAGACCGCACCCAACGGCTCAGTGGGGCGCAATGTCTTCAACGGCACGCTGGCCACCGGCGAAGCCGTGGCCGTGCATGAGACCATGCAGGCCGCCGGGACGGCCCCCAACCCCGCGCACCGCATCCGGCACTCGGAAGTGATCGTTGTTGAGGAAGGCACTCTCGAGTTCGAGCACGACGGCAAGGCCGAGCGCGCCGCAGCGGGCAGCATCATTTATGTAGCTTTCGGGACCCTGCACGCCGTAAAAAATGTGGGGGCCGGTCCCGCCAGGTACGTCGTCATACAGATTGGCGGAGACACCAGGAAATAACCGAGGCACGATGTTCGACCTGCTCAAATCCTGCGTCGCGTGTTTGTCGCTTGCAGGATTTTGGGGCTTCCCTCTTTTTGCGCAGACCCCGGCCGCGCCCGAAACCAGTGCATCGATGGTGCAAGCGACCTGCTCCGCTCTTTTGCGGCAGAAGAAAAGACGGTCGTCCAGAAAAAGGTCGCCGCGGCGGCGGCCACAACAAGAACTCGAGCCTTGTCGATCCTGAGGAGTGGCGGCACTTTCATACGCCTGCCGATTACGCCCCGCGCACATTTCCGCGCCCGTGGCTCTTCACGGCATACATGCGCGCGTCCGCCGTACCGATGATGGCATGCACCTGGGTGCCGTCGCCGGGTGCGGAGGCCAGGCCTACGCTGGCGCTCACATTCAGCTTCAGCCCGTTCTTCATGCGGAACTCGGTTTCCATCAGGGCGCGATGCATGATCTTCGTCAGCTGCAGCGCGGTCTCCGCATCGGTCTCCGGCATCAGGGTCACGAACTCGTCGCCGCCGTAGCGGAAGCACACATCTTGTTTGCGGCTCAGCTCCTGCAGCCTCTGACCTGTCATCGCCAGCAGTTCGCTGCCGACGAGATGCCCGTGCGCGTCGTTCACCAGCTTGAATCGGTCCAGGTCAAGAAATGCCAGGCTCACGGGAACTTGCGATTTTTTGCAGCGTTTCAATTCGCGGTCCAGCACGTTGTATAAGTGGCGCACGTTGTAGAGGCCGGTGGTGTCGTCGGTGATGGTCAATTGCTGAATACGGGCCATGTCGTGCGCATTTTCGATGGCGATGGCCGCGTGATCGGCCAGAATATGCAGAAAGGCAATGGTGTAATCCGACATCTCGGCGCGAGGATTAAGGATCTCAATGACGCCCTGCGTGCCTTTGCGTCCGCGCAACGGCATGGCAATGGCGGCGCGCACGGCAAGCACGGCGCCGGCGCCCTGTTGTTGTAAGCGGAAATCCTCTTCCGCCTCAGGAACGATGACGGTCTCGCCGTGCTCGAGCACCCATCCGGCCAGACCCTCGCCCACTTTCACCCGCAGGCCCTTCAAAGCCTCCTGCTCATCGCCTCCGGCAATCGCGTAATAGAGTTCCTGGCTGGATTCGTCGAGCATGAGCAGCGTCCACAACTCCGCTTCTACCATCCGCTCCATGTGTTCCAGGATGGTGCGCAGAATCGTGTCCAGATCGAAGCTTGAAGTGAGCGATCGCGCCAGTTGATGAAATACCAGCAGATCGGCGAGCGGGATACGTCCTTCCGTCTCGTTCGGCATGTCTTGGCCCTGGGGAATGTCTTTCCATCATCTTGTCGTGCAAGTGAGTGCACGCAACTGGTGGTTTGTTAACTTCACGTTACTTGCGTGCCAGTTAAAAATCGTTGCAAAACTCCCGCTTAGCCGCCGATGTGTACCATCGAGCGCGACGGCTTCAGGAATTCCGGTTCGCCGATGTGATGCCGTGCTTCTTTTCCCTGAATAATACGCACAATGTAGGCGCGAAGTTCCTCGTCGCCGGCTCCGGCCCGCAATCGCCCGTAAAGATCGTGCTCCACTTGCGAAAACAGGCAGGTGCGAATCTTGCCGTCCGAAGTGAGCCGAACACGGCTGCACGCACCGCAAAATGCCTGGCTGACCGGGGCGATGATGCCGATCTCGCCCACGCCGTCCGCAAAGGTATAGCGCCGCGCCGTTTCGCTGGCCTCGCGAGGAGGCAATTCGGTCAGGGGCATCGTCCGTCCGATGCGGTCGACAATTTCCTTGAGCGTCACAACGATCTCCGGCGTCCACAACCGGCCCTCTTCGAGAGGCATGAACTCGATAAAACGCACGACAACGTCTTCTTCGCGGGCGAAGCGGGCGAAGCCCTCGACTTGATCGTCATTGAAGCCGCGCAACAGCACGCAATTGATCTTGAGCGGCGTAAGCCCCGCGGCGCGCGCGGCGCGAATGCCCTTGAGAACCACCGGAAAGCTTCCCGGGACACGGGTGATCTGCTCGAAGGTCGCCGCATCCACGGCGTCCATGCTCACCGTCACCCGGTTGAGCCCGGCGGCTTTGAGTGGGCCGGCGAGCGACTCCAGCAGATGGCCGTTGGTGGTCAGAGCAAGGTCCAGCGCCTCGCCTGCCGGCGTGCGCATGCGCGCCAACTCCCCGACCAGCTCAACGACGCCGCGCCGCAAAAGCGGCTCGCCACCAGTCAATCGGACCTTGGTAATTCCCAGGCTGACAAAAAGCCTGATCAGGCGCAGATATTCTTCGGCGGCCAATTCCGGATATTGGGCGCCTACTTCGCCGGTACGGCAGTACACGCACTTGTAGTTGCAGCGGTCGGTGATGGAGACGCGGAGGTCATGGATCACGCGCCCGTGGCTGTCGGTTAGCGACGGGTATGACGCCAGGGTGGAAGCGACGGATAGGGAAGGGACGGCCATCGGCTACTTAAGCCTATACCCTTTTTGGAGCCCCTTGAAGAGCGAGACAGGAGCGACGAGCGTTCGTGCAGGTCGATCGAGGCGATAGCATACAAAGAGCAAAGGTGCCGCGATCGCGATTGCGGCATCGAGAACCAAGCGAGGGAACCAGGAAACATGACGGCAACGGGAGCCAGACCGATTGGCACAGAAGACGAAGCAGGCGCGGCACAAGCGGTGCGGCAGATGTTCGACTCGATTGCGCCAAAGTACGACCTGCTGAATCACGTGCTCTCGGCGAACGTTGACCGCCTTTGGTGGCGCAGGGCGGCACGGCGGTTTCGCGATGTTCTGGGCCGGCCCGACGCGAAGATTCTGGATATCTGCTGCGGCACCGGCGACCTGACCATGGCTTTGCTGAAGTTGCGTCCGCAGGGAGCGCGGCCGGTTCTGGCCGGCGACTTTGCTCGCGCCATGCTGCGCCGCGGAGCGCAAAAGTTTGGCGGCCCGACCCTCCAGACGTCCAGCAACGGCAAACAATCAGCCGCAAAACCTTACGCGATCGCCATCGAGGCCGATGCGCTCCATCTCCCGCTGCGTGCCGAGTCGCTGGATCTGATTGTCACAGCCTTTGGCTTCCGCAATCTCGCCAACTACGCAGCCGGTCTCAAGGAATTTCATCGCGTGCTCAAGCCGGGCGGACAGTTGGGGATTCTGGAGTTCAGCGAGCCGGGCGGACTGATGGGCAAGGCCTATGCGCTCTACTTCCGGCGCGTCCTACCGGCCATCGGGAGGTTGATTTGCGGCAAAGACGGTCCCTATAACTACCTTCCGAATTCGGTCGGCGCCTTTCCGGCGCCCGGCGAGATGCTGGAGATGCTGCGGCGAGCGGGTTATGTGGACTGTGCCTGGCAGCCCTACACCTTCGGCATTGCGGGGTTGTACACGGCCACGCGGGCGCACGCGATCGAAAATGCTGTCATTGCACCTTGCCCGACGATCTGCCTATGCAACGCGTCCACGAAGCCATCACGGAGCTTGAAGACCGCTTCAAGCTGGAGTGTCCCGAGGTGTACCGCGTCACCATCCATCCCGAGCCGGTGACGGATAATACCCGGTAGTGCGACGTTTACTGGCGCGAAGAATCATATGGAGGATTTCCATGCCGGCAGAGGATTCAATTGTCGAAAGAAATGAAGGAGACAATCGGTTAACTGCGAAAATATTTCTAGTCGTGATTGTTGTCCAAGTGATCCTGTGCGAAGCGAATGTAATTCGAGGGCTGTGGTTCAAGGAAGCGCCGCATGACTACGGATGGAATCGGTATACCCTTCCGGTCTTTATCGCGGTCCCGGTATTTTTTCTGTCACTTTTTCGACTGCAGGCAAAGCGATGGGTCGCACAGGGAAAAATAGCCTCGGACCTCGCAGCGCGCTTTAGCAGCATTTTCGGTGTGGCATTGATGATCGCGTACCTCTGCATCCTCCAACTTGCGGAGTTGGCATTTAGCGCGCGGTGACCACCTATGAACTCCCGCTCCATCGCCGGTTTCTTCCGAGTGGCTTCGCTGCTGCTGCTGCTCGTGGCCGTGGCGCTGCTGGCCGCCATTGCGACCATGCAATTTGCCATTCACGGCGCCGAGGTGCAGGTGCCCGCGCTGATCGGCATGACGGTGGCCGACGCGCTGAGCGAAACCGCCGGCATGGGTCTGAATCTGACCGTCGACAACCGCTACTATTCGGGCGACGTGGCTGCCGGTCATATCCTGACGCAGTCGCCCGCTGCGGGCACTGTGGTGCGTCGCGAGTGGTATGTGCGTGTGGCGGAGAGCCTGGGGCCGCAGAAGGTTGACGTCCCCGACACGGTGGGCGTGGATGAGCGCGTAGCGTCGCTGGAGCTGCGGCGCGCGGGTCTCGAGGTGGGCGAGATTGCGCGCCTTCCATACAAAGCTGCCACCGAGGGAACGGTGCTGGCGCAGGATCCACCCGCGCACGCGCAGGGCATTGAGCAACCGAGCGTGAACCTGCTGGTGGCTGCACCGGACGACGAAACGCCGGATGGATACGTGATGCCGGACTTTGCCGGATGGCCGATCTCGAGCGCCAACGCGGCTTTGGCGAAGGTCGGCATTCGCACCGGACCGCCCGACCTTGTGGATGTGCCGGTGGCGCCGATGGGCAGCGGGACTGCTCCGCTTCGTCCGCCGGCTAAGCCTGGATCCGTGCTGTCGCAGTCGCCTGCCGCCGGCTCACGCATCGACCAGAGCACGATGGTTCATTTCACGGTGGTGAAGTAGAAGCAGACAGGAGAAAAACCGGATGGGACTGAGCGAGGATTTGGGAAAAATTGCCAGCCAGGAGCATGAGCTGCGCCTGCCGCGATTGGACGCGCAGGTTGCATGGGATCTGGGCACACGCATTCGCAGCCTGGCGACCGAGCGCGGCCTCAGCCTGGTCATTGATGTGCGGCGTTTCGGGCAGCCGCTGTTTTATTCAGCGCTCGATGGCACCACTGCCGACAATGCGGAGTGGGTGCGCCGCAAAAGCAATGTGGTGGCGCGTTTCCATCGCAGTTCCTACTCGGTCGGAATGACGCTCAAAGTGAAAGGGACGACACTGCTCGAGCGCTATGGTCTGCCGGTTGCGGATTATGCGGCCGACGGCGGCTCCTTTCCGCTGATTATCGAGAACGCGGGCATCGTGGGCAGCGTGACTGTGTCCGGACTGCCGCAGCGCGACGATCACAACCTGGTTGTGGAAGCGTTGTGTGCGTTGCTGGGGAAGGATTTTGCAGCGCTGCGTTTGGGACCGGAGAGCGCCTGAGCCAGCGCGGGGATTGGTGTACTCGGGTTTCTTGCTTTCCCACCCTTTTCACGAAGAGCGTGAAAAGGATGGGGCACGGAGGATTTAGGCCGGGCTCAAAGGCGGAATATTGAAGCCTGTGCTGTCCCACGTCCCCAATTGCGAGGGACGTGGGGCACCCGGCGTATGTGCCTCATGCAGACTTTTCAAGCAGAGCCACATAGAAGCCATCGGTCGGCAATGTGCCCGGCAATAATCGCAATGCGCCGTCGGGTGTGAGGCACCTTCGCAACGGGTCGGCTGCTTCAGAGCGGAGAATGCCATTGCGTTGCAGCGTCTCGATTGCCGGCGCGAGCGGAATCTGCCGCACATTCGGATTTTCAGCGAGGACCGCGGCCACGACCTGCTCGTTTTCCTCCAGCTCCAGCGAGCATGTGGAGTAGACTACGCGGCCGCCGGGACGAACGGCGCGCAAAGCACCGCGCAAAATGCCGCGTTGGCGTTCGGCAAGTCGCGGCAGATCTTCCAACTGCAGACGATGACGGATCTCAGGGTTGCGGCCCAGCGTGCCGGTGCCGCTGCAGGGTACGTCGACCAGCGCGAAATCGAATGCAGCTTCTTCTTCAAGTTCGGCTGCACCGGCAAGCCGGCATTCCACGCGATCGGCGCATGCGGCGAGGCGCTTGCGTAATTCGGCAAGCCGCCGCGGGCTCGATTCGCAAGCGACGACGTGCGCGTGGGGGTTTCGTTCAGCAAGGATGAGTGTTTTGCCGCCGGGCGCCGCGCAAGCATCGAGAATGTTTTCCTGGTTTTGGATTGTTTCCTGGCGTTGGTTCTTTTCCTGGCCTTGGACGAGATCCGTGGCTATACTTGCGGCGAGCTCACCAATCAACTGCGATCCCTCGTCCTGCACGCGCATACGGCCTTCGCGAAAGGCGCCCTGGGCCGTCACGTCGCCGGAAACCACGGTGCGCGCGGCGGTGAGGAGCTCGCCGGATGCAAGCGCGATTCCAGCTTCGCTCAATTCGTCTTGAACAGCGGAACTCTCCATGCGCACGGACATTCGCGGCTGGTTCTGGTCGTGGCGACAGATTGCCTGCATCGCTTCCACGCCATAGAACTCCCTCCAGCGCTCAACTATCCACGCGGGATGCGCCTGAACCGCCGCCAACTTGCCGCTGTCCTCCTCCAAAAGTCCGCCCCACGCAGTGGTGCCGGGCGCAGCACTGCTACGCGCGGCATTACGGAGAACCGCGTTGACCATCCCCGAGGCAAAGCGATGGCCCGACTGTTTTGTGAGTTCTACGCTCTCATCGATGGCGGCATGGTCGGGAATGCGGTCGAGAAACCGGAGTTGGAATGCGCCGAGGCGAAGAGCGATGATGACTTCAGGATCGAGCCGCGCGTTGGGACGCTTGAGGAGCGGACGAATTTGCCGATCAAGCCAGATCTGCCAGCGAAGCACGCCCAGCACCAAAGCCGTGGCCAAATGGCGGTCCGCGGGTGCGAGCGCGCTGACCTCTTTTTCGCGCAACAGGTCATCGGCATGGGAATGCGCTTGGCCACGTTCGACAGCAAGTAGAATGCGGAAGGCGGCTTGGCGCGCGGGAGAAATGGCAGGCATGGCGCTCAACTGAGACGCGTATCCGCCGCGAGCGGGTTTCCATGCAGAAACTCGGCGGCATCGAGGCGCTTCTTGCCTTCGAGTTGCACCTCAAGTAACTCCAACCAGGTGTTGTCGGCGCAACAGGCGAAAACGCGGTGGCTCTCGATGCGCACCGAGCCCGGAGCGGCGATGCCCAGTTGCGCAGCGAAACTCTCGTGCACAACCGCCATGCGATGCACGATCAACTTTTTGCCATGGAGAGCAGTGAAAGCGCCCGGCCAGGGCTGAAATCCGCGCCAGCGATTGTAAAGCTCGGTCGCCGAGCGCGCGGCAAAATCCATGCGGCCGTCTTCGCGGTCGAGCAATGGCGCATACGTTGCGCCTTCGTGATTTTGCGGTTGCGGCTGCAGGGTTCCATCGGCCAGTCCGGCCAGAGTCTCGACGACCAGCGGCGCTCCCGCGTTTGCCAGCACGGGAAACAGATCGGCTGCGGTTTGATTGGGTGCGATCTCGAGGGTCCGCTGCAGCAGAATCGGGCCGGTGTCGAGGCCCTCTTCAAGAAGCATGGTGGTGTTGCCGGTAAAGGCGTCGCCCATGGCGATGGCCCATTGGATGGGAGCGGCGCCGCGGTATTTAGGTAAAAGAGACGCGTGGAGATTGATGCAGCCAAACCGGGGCAGGGCAAGCATCCAGGGAGGAATGATGCGCCCGTAGGCGACCACGACAATGGCGTCGGGCGCGATGACCTCAAGCTGTGCGCGAAACTCCGCGTTGTTGCGGATTTTTTCGGGTTGCGTGACGGCGAGGCCGGCGGCCAAAGCGGTCTGCTTTGCCGGGGTTGGGGCAATTTGCCGATCGCGGCCCACGGGGCGGTCCGGCTGCGAAACTACGAGAGCGATTTCGTGTCCAGCGGCGACGAGCGCTTCGAATGTTGGAACGGCGAACTGAGGGGTTCCACAGAAGATGAGCTTCACGGCGCGCCTACCAGACGAACGTTGGGTTCTGTAGTTTCCCACCCTTTTGATCTGCTGTGGCGGATCAAAAGGATGGGGCACGGGGATACGTGTGTCGATTCATGCAGCCTACCAGTTGCCTTCGCTCTGCATCTTGCGAATCCTGCGGAGATTGAGACTGCGCTTGAGCGCGCTCATGCGGAAGATGAACAGAACGCCGTCAAGATGGTCGATCTCATGCTGGAAGGCGCGCGCCAGCAGCTCGTCGCCATCCATCTCGAACCACTTGCCGTTTTCATCCTGTGCGCGTATGCGGACCTTTGCGGCGCGCACCACCTTCTCGCGAATGTCAGGAAAGCTCAGGCAGCCCTCTTCTTCGTATTGCCTGCCCTCGCTCACAATAATCTCAGGATTGATGAGCACAAGTTTCTGTTCGCGGTCCTTGCCCATGCTCAGGTCGATGACGGTGACGCGCTTGGACACGCCTACCTGCGGCGCAGCCAGCCCGATGCCCTGCGAGGCATAGGTTGTCTCGTACATATCGGCCACGAGCTTGCGCAGTTCGGCGTCGAACTCCGTAACCGGTTCGCCGGGCTGCTCCAGCACCGGCTCGGGATATTTCACAATCTTCAGAATCATCGGACTGTCAGAATCTCCGTGTCAGAATCGCCGTATCTGGTCGATGTATCCGTCAAAATTTCGTTTCAATTCCGTCAGTGAATCGCCGCCGAACTTTTCGTGGGCAAGGTTGGCCAAGACCAGGGCCACCATGGCTTCAGCGGCCACGCCTGCGGCAGGGACCACGCAAATATCGCTGCGCTCGTAACTTGCGCTGGTGGGCTCGCGGGTGTCGAAGCGCACCGATTCGAGCGGCTGGCGCAGGGTCGAGATCGGCTTCAGGTAGCCCCGCACCACAATGTCTTCGCCGTTCGAGACGCCACCCTCGACGCCTCCGGCATTGTTGTGGGGGCGCGTAAAACGCGTGGGCCGGCCGGGAGAATTCTCGGCGGCGTAATGAATGGGATCGTGAACCCGCGAGCCAAACGACGTCGCGGCTTCCACGCCGCGCCCGATCTCAACGGCCTTCACGGCCTGCAAGCTCATGACGGCCCAGGCAAGCTGGCCGTCGAGGCGATCGTCCCAGTTGGCGTAGGAGCCGAGGCCCGCAGGAACACCGTGCGCAATCACCTCGAAGATGCCGTTCACGGTGTCGTCGGCGCGGGTTGCAGCTTCCACTTCCTCTTTCATGCGCGCTTCGGTGGCGGCATCGACGCACGACAGGATGACTTCCTCTTTGCCGGCAAGCGCGGCAATCTCTTCCCACGTCGCATCGCGTTCAAGGTCCACGCGGCCCACGCGGACGACGTGGCTCGCGACTTCGATGCCGAGTTGGCGGAGCATGAGCTTGGCGAAAGCGCCGGCGGCTACGCGGGCCGCGGACTCACGCGCCGAGGCGCGTTCCAGCACGTAGCGCGCATCGGGGAAGTTGTATTTGAGCGCTCCGGCAAGGTCGGCGTGGCCGGGCCGGGGCGAAGTCACCGCGCGATGCTTCGCGGGATCGCCGGTTTCTACCGGCAGCTTCTCCTGCCAGTTCTTCCAGTCGCGATTAATGAGCTCGATGGCGATGGGGGAACCAATGGTCCGTCCATGGCGCACACCGGAAAGCACATGCGCCTGATCGGTTTCGATCTTCATGCGACCGCCGCGGCCGAAGCCCTGCTGCCGGCGCCACAACTCGCGGTTCACAAATTCAAGATCGACGGGGACGCCGGCGGGAAGGCCGGAAACCAGAGCAATCAGAGCCTCGCCGTGGGATTCCCCTGCGGTGGAGAAACGGATCATATAGATTTCATTGTAAATGCGGTCAGCGTCCGACGGCGCGCTTTTGAATGTAGCGCCGGCCTCCTGGCCGGCTGTCGTGTGGGCCTCCTGGCCCACACATCCTGACGATCGATCACGCGATTACAAAGTCAGGACACTACACCGCGGAAAATACGAGCCGTGCGTCTTTGAGGAACGCCTCATGCGGCACCATGGGTTCGCGCACTTCAGCGCCGTTGAGAGTGACGTGGTTGAGGAACGCTCCCGGCTTGCTGCTTTGCGCCTCGATGTGAATTGCATGCCCGTCCGGAAAGCGGATCTCGGCTTCTTCAAAGAGCGGCGCTCCCAGTGCCCACTCCGGCTTGCCGGGACAGAGCGAATAAATTCCCAGCGCACTCAGGATGTACCACGCGCTCATGGAGCCGGTATCTTCGTCGCCGGGGAAGTTGTCAGGGGTGTACAACTCGTTCATCACCCGGTGCGCCCAGTACTGCGTGCGATCGCGCCGTCCGGCCATCGCGAACATATAGAGAAATGCATGCACCGGCTGGTTGGAATGCGCATATTGCCCGAAGTCGACCGCAGCCATCTCCGACATCTCGTGAATTTCGGCTCCATAGGCGCCGACATGAAAGACCGGCGCCTGCGTGATCATGTCTTCGAGCGCGGCGACGAAGGCATCTTTGCCGCCCATGGCATCCATCAGGCCTTGCGGATCCCAGGGCACGGCAAAGCGGTACTGCCAGGCACCGCCCTCGACATAGGCGCCACCCCAGGTGTGCGGGTCGAAGGGCGACTGCCACGATCCATCGGCCATCTTGCCGCGCAAGAAGCGCGTGGCGGGGTCGAAGATATTGCGCCAGTTGCGCGAGCGCTGCTCAAACACGGCCGCTTCGCCCGGTTTGCCGGCGGCGCGGGCCACCTGGGCGATGCAGAAATCTCCGTAGGCCGAGTCCAGCGTCTCGGCTGCCGCGCCGGCCACGGCTTCGAGGGGAATATAGCCGAGCTTCAGATATTCCGCGACCGCCGGGCGGCCGTATCCAAGCTTTGGCGCAACCGGCTGCGTGGCGTGCTTCTTCAAGCCTTCGAAAGCGGCCTGAACATCGAATCCCGTGATGCCCCTTGCCACCGCGTCGCCAAAAACGAAGTCGGTGGGGCTGCCTGTCATGCAATTGCGATAGCCGGGACAGGGAAATTGCGGAAACCAACCACCCTCCTTGTACGCGTTCACCCACGCCTGAAGAATCTCGGTCAATCGCTCGGGATAAATCAGCGCCATCATCGGATACCAAGCGCGATACACGTCCCAGTAGCCGTGGTCGGCGTACATCGGGCCGGGTTCCACTTTGCTGCTGTATGGGCTCATGTGCACGATGTTTCCGCCGGCATCGCGCTCGTGCCAGATGCGGGGAAAGAGCAGCGCGCGATAGAGACAGGAGTAGAAAACTTTGCGCTGCGTTTCCGATGCGCCCTGAATGTGCACGCGGCCCAGCGCCGCCTCCCATGTTGCGGCAGCTTCGCTCTTCACCTGATCGAAGGATTTATCGCCTACCTCGCTCTTGAGATTCAAGGCGGCTTGATCGGCAGAGATGAACGATGTGCCGACGCGCAGTGTGATCGGCTTTCCGGACTCCGCCATGAAGCGAATCACGGCCACACGCCGGCCGCTGACGGGCTTTACCTCGAAGCTGGTGATTTTGGCATCGCAGCGCACCGCATAACGAGTGGCAAATCCTTTGGGAACGCCGCCGTGGTTGTACGTTGTCGAGGCATTGACTAATCCGTTGGCTGAATCGCAAGACGCCGCGGCATCGTTGCCGGGGAGATCGATGAAGACGCCCGCCGGACCCGATTCCTCAAACGTGAAGCGCATGACGGAGCCGCGCTCCGTGGGCGCAAGCTCCAGCACGCAGCGGTAGCGCATGAGTCGCACTTTCAGCGCGTGCGGCGCAATCTCCAGCTCTGCGGAGCGATAACTTGAAGCGCGCGCCGTGGCCTCGGGAGATGGATCGCCCGAAGTGCCGGTTTTGAACGGCAGAAAGGTGGCGTAACCGTAATCTTCGAGCCAGGGACTGAGCTGGTGCGTGCAGCGAATGCCCTGCAGGCGCTCGTCGCGGGGTTGAAAAAACCAGGCGTTCTTGTCACTCGATTGCAGCGCCCAATGCGCCATCGCGAATGGAACCGCAACGATGGGCAGCGTATTGCCGCGCGAAAAGAGGGAGGTCGAGTCCGTACCCTGCAGAGGATTCGCCAATTCCACGAGCGCCGTGGCGGCAGCGGCCGATTGCGGGCCGCCTCCACCTTCTGCAGCGCGGCCGGAATGCTCACCGCGCCTGGATGGCGGTGGAGCAGTCTCCGCAGCCGCGGCCGCCGGGTCCAGGGTGGAAACCAGCGCGGCGGCACCGCCCGCCATCTTCAGGAAACTCCTCCTGCTCGATCCTCTGACCTCTTGCATTGCGATCTCTCCAGCCGGCCGTGTGTACGAGCGGGGTCCCTGCGCTGCGCGGGTACCGGTCTCTCCGCATGGTATCGGCTGCCTCCCCGTTCCGGCAATGACGCCCGTTACACCGCGTTCCGGCAGGAGACGCATTCCAGCCCGGCTGCTGGGAGGTGTAATCGGCGACGCCGATTGTCATGGCCGTCCCCCGCCATGCGCTATCCTGTGCTGGGAAGCGCTGCAATTCTCTCGATCTGAAGGCCGGCAATTTATGGCGATCCAGACAATCGAACGTACCGCCAAACAAGTCGTGCTGATCGTCCAGGAATATTCCCTGTTTGCCGGGCGGGCCCTGATGAATATCTTCCGTCCGCCCATTTACTGGACGGATTTTCTGATTCAGTCGGACATCATCGGGTTCGGCTCGCTGCCCATCGTCATCCTCTCGGGATTTTTTACCGGAGGCGTGCTTTCGCTCCAGTCTTCAGCCACACTTTCGGAATTCGGGGCCACGGCCGTTACCGGTCAGTTCGTCAGTCTCACGATGATTCGCGAACTGGGCGCCGTGCTCACCGGCATCATGGTCTCGGGCCGCAACGCCTCCTCGATGGCCAGCGAACTCGGCTCCATGGTTGTGACGGAACAGATTGACGCCATGCGCGCACTGGGTGTCGATCCCATACGCAAACTGGTAACGCCACGCATCTTTGCCACCATTACGATGCTCCTGCTCCTCACGATCGTCTCCGACGCCTTCGGCATCATGGGCGGCGCCGCGGTCACCGTCTTTTTGAACCACCAGAACGGTACCCAATACTTTAATAACGCCTACGAGCACCTCGCCTATCCCGATATCATCCAGGGGCTCGTGAAGCCGCTCTTTTTCGGCTACATCATTGCTTCCGTCGGATGTTTCTACGGCATGAGAACCACGGGCGGCACGGAGGGCGTAGGCCGCTCCACGATTTCGGCCGTTGTGAACTCCTCCGTACTCATCATTTTTGTCGATTTCCTCATCACCCACATCCTGCTCTCGTTGTTGCCCTCATGAGCCAGGCCACCGTTCCCGTTCCCGAACTTCCACTCCCGGCACCGGAGGGAGTCCCGGTTGTCGCGTTGCACAACGTCGCCGTGGGCTTCGATGGACCGCCGGTGATTGAGAACATCAGTTTCTCGGTGGCGCCTGGAGAGACGCGCATTCTTCTGGGGCCTGCCGGCGTGGGCAAAAGCGTCCTGCTCAAACTCATTCTCGGACTGTTGCCTCCGCTCGAGGGCAGCGTGGAATTATTCGGCGAAGACATTTCCCACATGCCCGAGGAAAAGCTCTTTGCTTTGCGGGCACGGGCCGGCATGGTCTTCCAGGAGGGCGCACTCTTCGATTCGCTGACGGTGCGCGACAATGTCGCCTACCAGTTAGTCCAGGATCGTGTACCCGACGAGCAAATCGACTCACGAGTGCACGATGCGCTGCGATTCGTGGGCCTCGAGCAGACTTTCGATCTCTATCCTTCAAGCCTTTCCGGCGGCATGAGGCGGCGTGTCGCCATTGCCCGCGCCTTGATCAACCAACCGGAACTCATCCTCTACGACTCGCCCACGGGCGGCCTGGATCCTGTCACCTGCGAGACCATCAATGAACTCATCGTGAAGCAGCGCGACGTGCGCGCGACCCCATCGCTGCTGGTGACGCACCGGCTTCAGGACGCCTTCACGCTCTGCACCCATCGTTACGACAGCGAGCAGGGACGCATGGTCCCGCTTCCCGAGGGCCAGACCAACCGCAACACCACCTTCCTCATGCTCGAGGAAGGGCATCTGATCTTCGACGGCTCTCTTCACGATCTGCTTCACTCTACAAATGCCTTCGTCCGCGAGTTTCTGGAGTAGCTCATAATCCTGGTCGCTATCTCCGGTCCTCGTTTCTGACTACAATCTGATCTGTGACGAGCCTCTTCGATCTCTTCAAGATCGGCGTGGGTCCCTCCAGTTCGCACACTATGGGGCCGATGCGCGCGGCCTGCCGCTTTGCGCAGGACCTGGATCGCAACGGCCTGCTCGATCGTGCAGCGCGCATTCAAACCGATCTCTACGGTTCGCTGGCTCTCACGGGCATGGGTCATGCCACGGATCGCGCCATTCTCCTCGGCCTTGCAGGAAACGAGCCCGCGGGCATCGATCCCGCCGCCATTGAATCCGCGGTGGCCGCGATACGCGCTTCCCAGCGCATCGATGTTGCGGGAAAGCGCTCGATTGGCTTCGACGAGGACCGCGATCTCCTCTTCCATCGCGACCAGATGTTCCCTCCCGGCGCCAGCACGAAACACCCCAATGGTATGCGGTTCACGGCTCTCGGCGCGGATGGCGCAATCGTCGCACAGCGCACCTTCTTCTCCATCGGCGGCGGATTCATTGCCGAGGATGGAGAAGCCGATCAGCCGTCGCGTGAACCGCAGGCACGGCTGCCGTTCCCATTTCACAGCGCCGCAGAGCTGCTTGAGATCGCCCACGCGCACTCGCTCTCTTTCGACCGCGTGATGCTGGCCAACGAATGCGAGCGCCTGCGGGCACTCGATCCCAGCGCGAGTCAGGAAGCTCTCGAACTGCGCGTACGCACCGGCATCGAGCACATCTGGCAAACCATGCAGGAGTGTGCAGAGCGCGGCATGGCCGCCGAAGGGATCCTGCCCGGAGGATTGCAGGTGCGCCGCCGCGCGCGACGCCTGGCCGAGCGCCTGCGCGCTCGCGAAACGAGCGGGCAGCAAGGCGATCCACTGGCGCCGCTCGACTGGGTGACGGTGTACGCCATGGCGGTGAATGAGGAGAATGCCGCCGGCGGCCGCGTGGTGACTGCGCCCACCAATGGTGCTGCCGGGGTGGTTCCTGCGGTCGGGCTCTACTATCAGCGCTTCGTCGGCGGAGCCAGCGGCGAAGGCATGGTGCGTTTCTTTCTGGCTTCGGCGGCGATCGGCATTCTCTACAAAGAGAATGCGTCCATCAGCGGCGCCGAGGTTGGGTGCCAGGGCGAAGTGGGCGTGGCCTGCTCCATGGCTGCGGGGGGATTGACGTCGGCTCTGGGCGGCAACGACGGCCAAATCGAGCACGCCGCTGAAATCGCTATGGAGCACAACCTGGGCATGACATGCGATCCCATCGGCGGTCTGGTGCAGATTCCCTGCATCGAGCGCAATGCCATGGGCGCTGCCAAAGCCGTGCAGGCCGCACGCCTGGCTATGAACGAGCCGGAAGCGCACAAGGTCTCGCTTGACCAGGTGATTCGCACCATGTACCTGACCGGCCTCGACATGCAATCGCGCTACAAGGAGACCAGCCTCGCGGGCCTCGCGCTGAACGTGATCGAGTGCTGAACGCGATGCGGCGAAACGCTCGCACAATTTGTGAAGGAGAGCGCCGATGCAAATTGCAAAAAAATTGATGCGCGCATCGATCGAGCGCGACGCGATCGCGCAAAAATTTCCTCTCGCGCACCTAATTTCGTCTCCGATTTCCTCTTCGAGCAAAAGTTTTCGGCCCGACGGTGTTGATCTTTTTTTCACTCGTATGTCGTTTTTTTCTTGACATCGATGATTGATGAATCTATACATTCTTCAACTGCAGTTTCTAATTGCAGAATCGATGCAACCCATCGAAAAGGGAGAATAGGCAAATGGCAACTAAGAAAG
>JBEKGH010000022.1:0-47993 GCA_050012895.1 Occallatibacter sp. | reverse complement strand
TGTCGACGATCATCGAAAACTCCCCAAATATCGGCGACAACCCATACCTTTTGGCCACACGCGTACCCGGCGACTATAGCAACCAAACCCAGGGGTCTGAGATGGCAACCTGGCTTCCCATCTCGAACGCGTTCGCGGGACAGTTCAATGGATTTGGGCGTTCGGAGGTCAGCATCGACGGTACCACCAATCTCGGCGGCGGAGGCTCCGGATTCAATCCACCGGAAGGCTCCTTGCAGGAGCTGACCGTGACTTCCAGCTCTTACGATGCGCAGCAGGGGCGCGGTAACGGCGGCGATATCGATGCTGTCATCAAGAGCGGCACGCAACAACTCCACGCCCAGGCGTACATGGTCAATGGCAATACAGATTTCAATGCCAATTACTGGCAAAGAAATCACGGTTCGCCGACGGGCACGCCATTGCCGCGAGCTCCCGTCAATTTCACCCAGCAAGGTTTTTCAGTTACGGGTCCGGTCCAAATTCCCTTCTTGATGCACAGTAACCATCGGACGTTCTTCATGGTTGCTTACCAACACTCCTACGATTACCGGATAGGTGGTAACGGCGCTGCCTCCTTTTTCAGCGTGCCGACGGTGAAAGAAAGAAACGGCGATTTCTCAGAGTTGGCCGGCGTGAGCGGCACAGCGAACGGCGGCAATGCCATCTTCGATCCCACCACGACAGTTCCGGCGGGTGCGCCGGTAAATTACGCGTCATGGTGCGCCGGCAATCCCGCTGCAAACGGCCAGCCTGCCGGATGTTTCCCCGGAGAGCGCGAATCGTTCACGCAAGAGTATACCGAAGGTCCCGGGAATCCTTCGCTCTGCAACGGCGATACCAACTGCATTCCACAGTCCAGGTGGAACCCCGCGGGCGCAATTTTTATCGGCGCAGCTTCGCCTTCCGTCTATAAACAGAGCATTTGGCCCCTGCCGAACGTGGCAAGTACAACGACCGCCATTCACTACCATGCGCTGACTGCGCGCGTCGACCACGAGTTTAACGACAACAACAAGATGCACATCAGTTTTAACAGGAGCGCTGTCAATAACGTTGCCAATGCCGATGCGGGCTTTCCAGACGATGAACTCGGCAGCGCATGGGTTCCCCAACTCCAAGCCTGGAGCGTGGGCATCATCGACTATACCCGGATCATCAACCCTACCGAAGTGCTGGACCTCCACATCGGCGGCTCGTACCACCCCTTTCACCTGATTCGCGGCGGAGAGTTCGTCGACACGACGGCCTTCGGCATTACCGGCGCGCTGCCCGTAACTCTGCAAAACTTCCCCGGCATGTCGTTTTCCAGCAATGGCCCCAGTTACACGACTCTGCAGAACGGCGTTGGCAGTAACAACTACACCAGCTATATTGAGGGGACCGCGCTCTTCAGCAAGGCCCTCGCCAGGCACAATCTCAAGGCCGGTTTCCAATTGCTGCATAACGTGAGCGACGGAACAGGTAACACCTCGACTTTGGGTACCTTCAGCTCAAGCATTGTATTTACGCAGGAAAATGCCGGCGCGACAGCCAAACCGACTACCGGCTATGGCGATGGCGTCGCTTCCGCTTTGCTGGGATATCCGGCCGGAAACAGCAACAGCACCACCATCGTGCCCGATCCTTCCTACGTGTATAACTATTGGGCCGCTTTTGTGCAGGACGATTGGCGCGCCACAAGCCGTCTGACCATGAACCTCGGCCTGCGCTGGGACTATGAGAGCCCGGACGCCGAAAGAAATCACAAGACGGCTCTGGGCTTTGATTTCACCGATCCCAACCCATTCTGCATTCCCAATACCGCCGGAACCGCCATTGCTTCCTGCACCCCGCCCCCGTTCAGCACGGCAGTTCCGCAAGGGTATCTAGGGGGCTTGGTCTATAAGAGCAGTAACTATAGCCTGCCTTTTACCAGAGATCTTTGGGATCGCTGGCAGCCGCGCATTGGCGCCGCTTTCCGCCTCACCAGCAAAGATGTGATCAGGGGTGGCTTTGGCGTTGAAATGGACAACAATCCCGCGACCCAGCCCACTACCGGCTTCTCCGCCACCACCGGGTTCAACCAGTCGATCAACGGCAACTACACCCCGCCCAGTTGCACCCCGGCGCAGGGCGGCGACGCCTACGGGTACTGCACTCTCACCAATCCCTTCCCGAATGGAGTTACCGTGCCGACGGGAAACATGCTCGGGCTTAGCACAGGTCTCGGGGGCGCCCTCAGCTTCACAGATCGTCACCGCTTACTTCCCAGGACAATGATGTATTCGGTGGACGTTCAGCATCAATTCCGAGGCCAGATATTGGTCGACGTCACTTATCACGGCGCAAATACAGCCGGAATTGGGATATCGAGGAATATCAATGTCATGCCAGCATGCTATTACCTCGGGGGCTCATGCCCGAATGCTGGCCTCAATTTTCAACTCAACCAAACACCGGTCCCTAACCCGATGGCTGGCTACATGCCCACTTCTTCGGGCTTGAATGCCGCCACCACCACGCTAGCGAATCTGACCCTGCCGTATCCAGAGTTTGGGTCCGTCACCATCAATCAGTCCCAGATAGGCGGGCGCCGCATTGGCAATTTCAACTATCAAGCGCTCTATGGCGAAGTAACCGAGCGCACAAACCATGGGCTTACATTCCATGTAGCCGCGACCTTCGCCAAGCCCATGGACACGCAGGCCTGGAACAACCCCCAGGACACCGTACCCGCGCATTACCTGGATACGCAGCCCAATCGTTTCCTCGAGTTCGACGCGGTTTATACTACTCCCGCTCTCTCGTCCATGCCTCGCCTTGTAAGAGAGGCGATTGGCACCTGGAACTGGAATAACTCCCTTAACTGGCAAAATGGCACCGGAATCAGCTGGATCGGCAGCGAATGGCCAACCGGCAACAGTCCGAAAGCGGCGCATCAGACGCTGAGTGTCCAAAACCATCATGGAACCCCTTCTACAGTAAGCCAGGCAAACAGCCACTGGTGGAACACTTGCTACATTCCTCTGCTTCCTGGCGTTTCGGGAGCGACCCTTAGTACTGGCGGAGTCTACACCCCGCCGAACTGGGGTCCGGCGCAGGGGCCAGCCATCACCGGCAACCCGACTCCGCCGTGCAACCCCGGCGAGCTGCCCGCTTACAAGCAGATGCCTCTTGTGTCCATGAATACCATCAATAGCTCAGAAGAAATGAGCAACGGCATCCGGTACACGATCGGTCCGTACTACAACACGGGGATCGGCAAGACCTTCCCGATTCACGAGAAGCTAGCGTTTGAGTTCCGCGCCGATATATTCAATCCGCTCAACTACACGATCCTTCAGGGCAGTCTTAATGGCACCCTTACTTCAGGCGGCTTTGGCCAAATGACCAACGACTCTCAATACAACGATCCCCGCTTTATGCGGCTGAGGGGAGTAATAAGCTTCTAGCCTCCATTCATCGTGCTGCGAGCCTCGCTCCTGGGGCTCGCAGCACCATTTTCCTTTTATCCATTTTCAACGAGCAGCTTGTACGAAGGGGTCATCGAAAGGCGAGTTGCCCTGCGGCAAGCTGGCCTTGTTTCGTTAGGAGTGAACTCTTTCGATGAATCGCACTTCATGGTTTCTGCAATTTCGCTCATCGCTGCGCCTGCTTGTTCTCTTCTGCGCCGGACTTGCGGCGGGTACAATCTGCGCACAAGGGCAGGGCACGCAACGCCCCGCTGAAGTCCGGCATTCGGCGGCCGCTGCCCCTGCTTCGACATCGCAAGATGCGCTCCGCAGCGGCTTCTTGAATCCTCCGTCGTCCGCACGGCTGCGCTGCTACTGGTGGTGGCTTAATGGGCACGTCACCATCGAGAGCATCGATCACGATCTTACGGAGATGAAGGCCAAGGGCTACGGCGGTGTGCTTCTCGTCGATGCCAACGGTGCCGACGCGGAGGGTAATGATCCTATTCCGGCCGGCCCAACCTTTGGCAGCCCGGCGTGGACGGCCCTTTTTGTCCACGCCGTCCAAACCGCGCACAAGCTTGGCCTGGAAATCATTTTGACAATCACAAGCGGCTGGGATCTCGGGGCGCCGTTCATCCAACCGAAAGACGGGATAAAGATCCTCACTTGGTCGCGCACGCTGGCCGAAAAGAGCGAAACGCATTTGCCGCAGCCCAAGCCAATGAATGCGTTCTACGAACGCATCGCCGTTCTTGCTTATCCGTTGCGGCATGGGCCGATGCTTGCTGGAAAGGACGGTGATTCGCGTGCGCCCCGTGCCAATCTAGCGCAGAAATCGGCCGCCGCGGAGAACGGCGGATCGACTCCTCCCAGCGCCTATCTGCTCTTTGATACAGCAGGCCAGCCTGGAGATGAGGACGCCAACGTGGCTGACGTTCGCGATGTCACGCAATACGTCGACGCCAATGACACGCTGCATTGGAATCCGCCAACACCGGGACCGTGGGAAGTGCTGACCGTCGGCTACACTAACTCCGGCGTTCGCCTGTCTCCGGGCAGCGGCGCATGGCAGGGGCTTTCGCTCGACACGCTATCGCCTGCGACGCTCGACATGTATTGGGACAAAGAACTCACGCCGCTGCTGAACAGCGCCAAACCGTATCTCGGCAACACCCTCAAATACGTGACCACCGATAGCTGGGAGATGGGTGGGATGAACTGGACGCAGAACTTCCGCGACGAGTTCATCAAACGCCGCGGATACGATCCAGTGCCTTATCTGCCCATCGTTGCCGGCCGCATCCTGGCCAGCAGAGAAACAAGCGATCGATTCCTTGCCGACCTTCGACGCACCGTGGGCGATCTCATCAATCTGCACTTCGACACCATGGCCAGGCGCGCAGCGCAGTTCCATCTTGGCGTCGAGTGCGAATCGGGCGGGCCTCACGGCGAGCCCGTCGACGCGCTTGAAACGTTCCGCCACTCCGCGGTTCCGCAAACGGAATTCTGGGCCATGTCGAAGGTCCATCGCAGCGCCGATACCGACCGTTACTTTGTGAAAGAAGCCGCCAGCGCCTCCCACATCTATGGCAGGCCCATTGTCGCCGACGAAGGCGAAACCAGCATGGGCAATCACTGGACAGAATCAATCGGAATGAACCTGAAACCCTCATTCGACATGGCGCTGACCGAGGGACTCAACCGGCTTGTGTGGCATCAGTTCGCGAGCTCGCCCGTCGAAATGGGCCTTCCCGGTCAGGAGTATTTCGCGGGCACGTATCTCAATACGAAAGTTACATGGTGGCAAGAGGCGGGCGCGTTCACAGCCTATCTAAACCGGGGCCAGTTCATGATGCAGCAAGGCGAACCAGTCGCCGACGTCCTCTACTATTACGGCGATCAGGTTCCTAACTACGTCCGCCTCAAACGCGACGACCCCGCGGGAGTTCTGCCGGGGTACGACTACGATGTCACTGACACGGAAGCGCTGCTGCATCGCATGGTAGTCGATGCAAGTGGCCTGCACACGCCTGAGGGGATCCATTATCGAATGCTCGTTTTGCCTCCATGGCGGGTTGTCCCGCTCTCGGTGCTCGAACTAGTCGAACATTATCTTCAGGCCGGCGGCGCCGTCGTCGGCGAGCGCCCGCTGCGTCCGCAAGGAATTGTGCCGGCCGCGGAGGAGTTGCGTTACCAACAACTGGCCAGCAAGATTTGGGGCGGTTGTTCGGCTGCGACTCCCGATGATGGCGTGCGGGTCGGCCGTGGCACACTCTTTTGCGAGGCCAAGGCACGCGGCGCTCTCACCGCATTACATATTCTTCCTGACTTCGAGGCAGAGTCCCCGGACATCGATTACATTCATCGCCGCACGGCCGCGGCCGACATCTATTTCATTCGGAACGGCAAGCCGGAAGCAGTCACCTCCGCAATCACGTTTCGCGTTGCCAATCTGCAGCCGGAGATCTTCGATCCGGTAACGGGCAACGTAACACGCGCGGCGCTCTACGAAAGAACCAGCGATGGCCGCACAAATATGTCGGTTTCCCTTGCGCCTTACGAAGCGTTCTTTATTGTTTTCCGGCGTCCTGCAAAGTTGCACGTGACCCGATTGCAAAGGGATGGTCATGCGGTCTCACTCTCCGACGATACGATGGCCGCCGAAGAGAATGGCCAATTGGAATTGCGAACGTCGATTCCGGGCAATTACACGGCGACACTTTCCAGCGGCCGTGCAGCGGAGCTGAATCTCCTCCCCGCATCGCCACAACCCATCGCGTCGGGCTGGACCCTCGACTTTCCGCCGAATTGGGGCGCTCCGACTCACGCCGACGTGCCAACGCTGAAATCGTGGACTGAATTTTCCGATCCAGGGATTCGCTATTTCTCCGGCACGGCGACGTATCAAACTACCGTTCACGTCGACGCCGATCAACTTGTTCCCAATCGCGAGCTCTGGCTCGACCTCGGCGAAGTCTACGAAGTGGCTCGCATTCGTATCAATGGCACACCGCTTACTCCTCTCTGGAAGCGTCCTTATGCGGCGCGCATCGATACTTACCTGCATCCCGGTGACAACGCGCTCAAAGTGGAACTCACCAATCTCTGGCCAAACCGGCTTATCGGAGACGCGCAGCCTGGCGTCACGCATCGCTATACATGGACGAATATCAAGAAATTTTCTGCTTCGTCCCCACTTCTAACGTCGGGCATGTTAGGACCAGTTACTTTGAAACCCGTGTATGTCCACTCGATCCCGCTTCAGTAGGAAGCTTTCAGATTGGCCGATCAGTTCGAGAGCTGAAATGATCAAAGGAGAATAGCTTGGGCCAATTTAGTGAAGGTGCCAAAGAAGCCACGGCTGGGTGTACTCACGATTCAATTTCTCGCCGCGAATTCATCTCTGGTTCGGCAGCGGTTATCGCGGCGGTCGTTTTTGACCGGACCGCGCCGGCGAAGGCAGTTGCAAATGACGTTGGTCAAGTCTCCAGCGGCGCATTTGAGAATGCGCGAGAACGTGCTTCGGCTATCGTGAATCAGATGACTCTGGATGAAGTCGCCGGACAGCTTGTGAACAGCGCCCCTGCGCTGCCAAGGTTAGGATTACAGAAATACCAATATTGGACAGAAGCCCTTCACGGCATGGCCGTTGACGGACCGATCACGTCCTTTCCGCAGCCGATTGCCTTAGGATGCTCGTGGAATCCTGAACTCGTCGATAGAGTCTATAGCGCCGTGTCGGATGAAGCGAGGGCGTGTCATAACCAGAAGGGTTACGGACTGACATTTTTCTCGCCGGCTACCGTCAACATGGGGCTTCGCGATCCGCGATGGGGGCGGGTGTGGGAGAACTTCAGCGAAGACCCTTTGCTCGTCCAGACTTTTGGCGTACACGTCACTCGCGCGATGCAGGGCGATCATCCCCAGTATCTGAAGACAATCGCATGCGCCAAACATTTCATTTGTAACGAAACCGACAGCGACCGCGACTATGCCGATGCGGCGCCTGATCGGCGCTCATTCTGGGAATATTACGTGCGCGGGTTTGAGGCCTGTGTTCGCGAAGGCCAAGTCTTCAGCGTGATGTCCGCCTACAACTCTTTGTGGGGAATCCCATGCTCTGCCAGCCCATTTCTGCTGACAGATATCCTTCGCAATCGCTGGGGCTTCAAAGGCTACGTCGTTTCCGATTGCGACGCAATCCGAGACATCTATCAGACGCATCACTATGTAGAAACGCCCCATGAAGCCGCGGCACTGGCGATCAAAGCCGGTTCAGATCTGAACTGTGGCAAGACCTACTCGGAATCTCTGATGAAGGCCGTCCAGGAGAAGCTCGTTACCGAAGAGGCCATACGGAATGCGCTCGCGCGAGTCCTTACGGGACGTGTCCTGCTTGGAGAATTCGATGCTCCCGATGCAGTGCCGTGGAGCGGTTTGACTGCGGAGATTCTCGAAGGGAAGGGGCATCGTAACCTGGCGCGCGAGGCGGCTTGCCAGTCTCTTGTGCTGCTCAAAAACAAGGACCACCTTCTCCCGCTGGATAAAGGGAACTTGAAGCGCATTGCGGTCATCGGCCCCATGGCGGGCGCTTGCCATCTGGGCGGTTACAGTGGCCGGCCGACCTACCTCGTCTCGCCCTATGCCGGCATTTCAGTTGCGCTCGGGGAGTCGCCGTTTCACGGCAAGATCATGGCCGGACAGTACCTGAGCACTTCCAATTATCGTGGACCGATTGCCGCCTATACGCACGATGGAACCGAATACCTGACAAGCATTGTCAACAACAGTTGGGCACAATACGGCCCAATCGATTTCATGGGTAAGACGGCGATCGAATTCCAATATGCAGCTGAGAGCGAAGGCGGAATCGACGTTCACCTGGACGATCGCAGCAACGCGCCGCTGGTGAGTCTTGAGATAACGGCTTCGCGCAGCATGTTCGACTGGCAGACGGTCTCATGCCCGATACCCGCGACCACTGGTAGCCACATTGTCTTTCTCAGATTTCGTTCCGCGAATCGCCAGCCTTTCTTCAACTTGACTTCGTTCCAACTGACCCCGTCCGGGCCTCCAACAGAATCGGCAACTCGCGTCGTATTTGCGCCCGGTTGCACGATTGTAGGCCCAAGGAATCAAGCTCTTCTTGATACGGCGGTCAAAGAGGCCACGAGTTCAGACGTTGTAATCCTCTTCTTGGGGGTGAACCGGCTGCTTTCCGACGAAGGTCACGATCGTTGGAGCCTGGATCTTCCGGATGTGCAGCATGAGTTGGCTGAGGCAATCCTCGCGGCCAATCAGCGCACTGTCGTGGTCATAAATACCACCTGCCCGGTTTCATTCGAATTGGAAAGCCAGAAGGCTGCGGCGATTTTGTGCTCCTTATTTGCGGGCGAGCGACAGGGCGACGCAATTGCTGACGCCATCTTTGGAGACTACAACCCAGGTGGAAAGCTCTGCTCGACCTGGTATCGAGACGTTAGCCAGCTGCCTAATTTTCACGACTACGATATCAAGCACGGAAGAACATATATGTATTTCGAAGGTGAACCTCTTTATGCATTCGGTCACGGCCTCAGTTACACAAACTTTGCATATAAGAACTTACATGTCGATGCCGACCGGCTGGTGCCGGAACACACAATCCAAGTAACGGCAGAAATCACTAATACCGGAACTGTGCCAGGTGATGAAGTGGTTCAGTTCTACGTTAAGGCCGACGGCAAAATACAGCGGCCAAAACTGCAGTTGGCAGGATTTCGCCGAGTGCCTTTACGGCCCGGAGAATCGCAGACCGTTGCGTTCTCTCTTCCGCACGATCACATCGCTCTGCGCTATTGGGACGAAGCAAAGAATGGGTACGAGTACGACACAGGCGATGTGGAATTGCTGATTGGCTCATCGAGCATCGACATTCGCTTGCGGGGCAGTATCATGCTTGCTTAGACCGATCAGAAGAGAACCTGCTGCTGCTGGGGGGCATGGTTAATTTATGATTGCCAGTTCCAGGTGCGTTCCTTCGCAACGCGTCGCCTAGACAGCTTCCTGCACTTTCATTACGAGGCTGGTGATGGTTTCATCGCCCTTGAGCAGCATCTGATGCGGCGTGCCTGCGGGCACATGCGCCACGTCACCCGGCCGCAGATTTTGGGGCGTGCCGCCTGCGATGGACTCGCCGCGCGTCTCTCCGGCGGCAACGATGCGCGCGCCTGTGACCGTGCCGCCCGTGATCAGTGTGGCCGCTCCGGCAAGCACGACGAATAGATCCGCGAAGCGTTCGTGCACCTCCACCTCGCCGCTGCGGCTGCGGAACGAGAGCATGGCAAAGTGCTGAGGATACTCCTTGAGCGTTTCCGACGCGGAGCCGTCGCCGTGCCTCGCCAACTTGCGAAGATACGCGGCGCGCTCGAGCAGAAGCGGCAATGACCAGTGGTCCACCGGGTTCCTTGGCCCGCGCGGCTTTGGAGCCACCTCGTCCAGATTGATGTCCTTCAGGATTTCCTTTGCGATTCGCTCCATCGTGCTTCCTTTCATTTGGTGCGGCCACACTCCTGCGCATCCATTAGAGATTCGCCAGCTTGCGCGCCCGCTTGAACACGTTGAGCAGCATGGGCCGCGTGAGCTTGCCGGTGTTGGTATTTTGCAGCGAAGGATGATAGCTGGCGATGGCCATCAGTCCACCGGGAAGTTCGTATTCGGCTCCGTGCGCGAAGACGAATCCCGCACGTTTTGGCAAGCGGCCAAGGCGCGACTCGTGCGCCAGCAGGCCATCGAAGGCGATGCGGCCGAGGCACACCACCACGCGCAATTCCGTAAGAAGCTTCATCTCAAGGTCGAGCCACGGCGCGCAATTGCGCAGCTCTTCCGGCGTGGGTTTGTTGCCCGGCGGGGCGCAGCGCGCTACGGAGGTGATCCAAAGGCCGCTGAGCTTCATGCCGTCGTCGCGTGAGGTTGCGGCGAGTTGCGAGGCAAAACCGGCTGCGTGCAGAACCGGAAACAAAAAGCCGCCCGAGCCGTCGCCGGTGAAAGGCCTTCCGGTGCGATTTGAGCCGTGCGCTCCGGGCGCGAGGCCCAGCGCCAGCACGCGGGCATTGGGGTCGCCAAATGAGGGCACGGGCTGGCCCCAGTATTCCCAATCGGCGTAGGCGCGACGGCGTATCCGCGCCACTTCAGTGCAATGGGCGCGCAGCCGCGGACACAGACTGCACGCGACAATGCGCGCATTCAACGCCTGAAGGGTTGCGGGGCCGGCCATGAGGGCATTTTACTTCCGCGCGGTCGTCAGTAGACTCCGGGAATCAGGCGCTTGGTGGTGCGCATGTAATCCGCGTATTCTTCGCCGAAGGCTCCCAGCAGCGCGGCTTCTTCCACGTGGATGCGATACACGACCGCAAGCGTAGGAGGAATGAAAGCGGCCGCCAGGCAGGTCCAGTCATGCGTATGCAGTCCAATCGCCAGGAAGATGATCTCCATGCCCAGATACGATGGATGGCGCACTATACGATAGAGGCCCGCACGCTGAATGGTCTGCGCGGCGTGCGTAGCGACGTTGGCGGTGAACCACTTGCCCAGCGTAAAGATCGCAGTGATACGCACCACGAGCCCGGCTGCCAGTAAGGCAACAGTCGCGGGGCGCAGCCAGCGCTCGCTGATGTGCATGTCCGCAAGCTGCAGGTGGCGCATCCAGCCACTTGCCGTAAGCGAAAGGATGATGGCGGCCCACAACATAACCTGGGTTCCCTGGTCCTGGACATTGGCGTTGCCTCGCCTCGCCCGCGTCCCCACGGCGATCGCAACTTCAAGCGCGAACCACGTCCAATACAACCCGATCCACAGCGTTCCCAGGCTCACTTGCAGTTCTCCATGAATTTCTTTGCAGTATACGCGTGCTCAGTGAACACGGCTTCGCACAGCCGGCAACCGCGCGCAAAGTCGAACGCAAAACGAACGCGACCGTGTGCCATACTGAATCTGTCTTTGCATTTCTCGCGCGAAATGGGGAACCACGAAAGTGTCCGCCAAACCCAACCCGGAGTTTTTGCGCCGCGCCATTGCGCTGGCTACCGAGAACGTGGCCACGGGCAAGGGAGGGCCGTTCGCGGCAGTGATCGTGCGCGAGGGCAGGATTGTAGGCGAGGGCGCGAACTCCGTGACGGCGACCAACGACCCGACGGCACATGCCGAGGTAAATGCCATCCGCTCCGCCGCCAAAGCGCTGGGAAGCTTCATGCTTGCCGGCTGCGAGCTCTATACCAGTTGCGAGCCCTGCCCCATGTGCCTGGCGGCCGCGTATTGGGCGCGGGTCGACGCCGTCTACTACGGCGCCAGCGCCGCCGATGCAGCCCGCGCCGGATTTGACGACGCGTTTCTCTACGCGGAACTGCGCAAAGACACGGCCGACCGCAAGCTCCGGGCAACGCAGTTGTTGGGCGACGAGGCGTGGACGAGCTTTGCGGCGTGGATCGCGTCACCGAACAAGGTCGCGTACTAGTATGGCGGATCTGGAGTCCAAGGAAAGACAAATGCAGGTCCTTCGACTCCGTTTGCCGCAAAAGGCGCGGCAAACTTCGCTCAGGATGACAGCGGTATTGAGGTGCGAATTTCAGACTCGGGACACGGGTCGGCCGCATCGAATTTGACGCCGCAAAGGGAGAGCCCACATGAGCACTGCTGCCATGGCCGTAACCGTCGCACCGAAGATGGGCGCGAAGCCGCTGCTGGTGCGCCGCGCCGCCGTGCTGGGCGCAGGAACCATGGGCTCGCGCATCGCCGCGCATCTGGCCAACGCCGGAATCCCCACGCTTCTACTGGATCTCCCTCCAAAAAATCAAACCGCGGAGCGGGCTCCTGCCGTCGCCTCTCTCGAAGCGCTTGCGAAATCGAAGCCCGCCGCTTTCTTCGAGGCATCGCTTGGGCGCCTGATCACTCCCGGCACCTTCGACGACGACCTGCCCAGGATAGCCGAGTGTGACTGGGTGGTCGAAGCCGTCGCCGAGAACCTCGAAATCAAGACCGCGTTGCTGACGCGCGTTCTGCCGCACCTCGGCGCTCACGCCATCCTGACGACCAACACTTCCGGCCTGCCCATCGCGCGCATCGCTGCCTCCGTTCCCGGCCTTGGCAAAAGATTTTTCGGAACGCACTTTTTCAATCCGCCGCGCTACATGCGCCTCGTCGAAGTGATTCCCACGCAGGAAAGCGATCCCGAGCTAGTCGCCGCTTTTTCCGCTTTTGCCGACCGCATGCTCGGCAAAGAGGTTGTCTTTGCGCACGACACGCCGAACTTCATTGCCAACCGCATCGGCATCGCGGTGATGTTCAACGCCGCGAACCTGATGCTGGAGCAGGGATTGGCGATTGAAGAAATTGACGCGCTCACCGGCCCCGCCGTCGGCTGGCCGCGCACTGGAACCTTTCGCCTTGCCGACCTTGTGGGCATCGATATCCTGGCGCACGTCGCCGCCAACTTTCCCGACGGCGTGAGCGGAGGAAAGTTCTCGGCTGTGCTTCAAGAACTACTGAATCGCGGCTGGCTTGGCGACAAGTCGGGACAGGGATTCTACAGAAAAGTGCGCGGCGCAGACGGCAAAGACGAGCGCATGGTTCTGGATCTTGCGAGCTTCGAGTACCGCCCTCTGGTGAAAGCGGCGCTGCCCGCGCTCGAAATGGCGAAAAACGCCGCAACGCTGCCCGAGCGGCTGCAATTACTGCTCAAGAACGATCCTGCCAAAGATAAGGCCGCGGCGTTTCTGTGGCCGTTTCTGGCGTCGCTGTGGAACTTTGCCGCCGAGCGCATTGGCGAAGTTGCAGACGACGCGCCCGCGATCGACGCCGCGATGCGCGCCGGCTTCAATTGGGAAATGGGCCCCTTTGAGATGTGGGATGCGGCGGGCGTGGCGGAAGCCGTGAGCCGCATGAAGGCGCTGGGTCTGCCTGTGAGCGCTGCCGCACAAACGCTGCTGGCGGCTTCGCGCACAAGCTGGTACGCCCCCGGCAAAGATGCCTGCTTCCAGCCGTCGACGGGGCAGACTGTTGACCTCCCCGCGATTCCCGGTCACGCGCGCGTGGCCGATTTTCGACGCGCGCACGCGGTGGTGCGCTCGAATTCCGGCGCATCGCTGGTCGATCTGGGCGACGGCATCGGGTGCATCGAGCTGCATTCGCTCAAGAACGCCATTGGCGGCGACGTGCTCTCGTTGATTGCCGCGGTTCTCAATCCCGCTTCAGATGCGGTGCGCGATTTTGCCGGCTTCGTGATCACGGGCGACCGCGATAATTTCTCGGTGGGTGCAAATCTGATGCAGCTCCTTCTGGCGGCGCAGGAAGGCGAGTGGGACGAGCTGGCCCAGGTGATTCACGGCTTCCAGCAGATGACCGCGGCCATCAAATTCTGTCCGCGGCCGGTGGTTGCCGCGCCCTTCGGCCTCACGCTCGGCGGCGGCGCGGAGATTTGCCTGCACGCCACGCGCCGCCAACCGCACGCGGAGCTTTATATGGGGTTGGTCGAAGCCGGCGTGGGATTGATTCCGGCCGGCGGCGGGACCAAAGAGATGTTGCTGCGCGCATTCGATGCGGCAGCGGCGCTGGCGCCGCCGGATCCAAAAGACCCGCCTTCGCGCTTCGCGCAATCCGCCGAGTTCGCCACGGCGCTCAAGCGCGCGCTCGAAACCATCGCTATGGCCAAGGCTTCTACTTCGGCCGCGGAAGCCCGCTCGCTCGGCATGCTGGCGCAAGCCGATCGCATCACCATGAACCGCGAGCGCCTGTTGCTCGACGCCAAAGCGCAGGCCGCGGTGCTGGCCGAAACGGGCTACACACCTCCGCAACCGCGCACGCAGATTCCCGCGCCCGGCACGGCTGCACTTGCGATGCTTGAGACTGGCATCTATCTGATGGGCGAGGCCGGTTACGCATCGGAGCACGACCAGAAAGTCGCCCGGTGGGCGGCGTACATCCTCGCAGGTGGGCGCGTGACGCCCGGCACGCTGGTCAGCGAACAATATTTGCTGGACCTCGAGCGCGAGGCTTTCCTCTCACTCTGCGGCGAGCGCAAGACGCAGGAGCGGATTGCGTTCACGCTCAAAACGGGAAAGCCGCTGCGCAACTGATCAACCGTGCGCTGCGCAGTTGCGGTTCTGCGATACTCGGCATAGAGTGCTCATGAGAGTTTTCGATGATTTGCGCGCGTTTTAAATCAGAGCTTGCGCTCACTGCGCTGCTTCTTTTTTGCTGCCTCTCATGGATTCGGTCACAGGACGCGGTCACTGACCCGCTCAACGCCTCCGGCCAGGTGACCGTTGACGGCCGCCCCACCGCCTACCTTATCCGTCATCTTCCCATCAACGCTTTTCCCCAATTACCGGCAGCCGTCGAGGATGCGCTCTTCCGCCGTAGGTGCCTGATTCCGCAAACCTACGAGGCGCACCAACCGGAAAACGTGATCCATGCCAGCTTTGAGCGCCATGGCTCTTCTGACTGGGCGGTGCTTTGTTCGGTTGACGGCAGGGTCTCGCTGCTGGTCTTCTTTTCGAGCGGCGGCGACCCGGCGGTGCTGGCCTCGGCGCCGGAGACCGACTGCCTGCAGGCGCACGGGGCGAGCAATGTGCTGGGCTTCAACTGGGGCATCGATCCCGCGCCGCCGGAGGTGATTCATGAGGCGCAATTCGGCATGAACCATCCCCCGCCGCGCCTCGACCACGACGCCCTTGCCGATTCCGTCATCGAACGGCGGACGATTTATCGCGTGTTCGCGAAAGGCAACTGGACTGTGATCGATACGCGGGATTGACGGCTGAGCCGCTTGACCTCCATGCGTCCGGGCATCTAACAATGAGCCAGCAGCGCCGCTGCGAGCTGTCTACTGTTTGCTGTCTACTGTATTAGGAGCCACTCATGCCGAAAGCCGTCCTCGTCGCCGCGGTTCGCACGCCCGTGGGGCGTGCCCCCAAAGGCGCACTTTCGACCACCCGCCCCGACGACCTCGCCGCAACTGCATTGAGAGGAGCGTTGGACCGGATTCCGAACCTCGACAAGGCTGAAATCGACGACGTGATCCTCGGCTGCGCGCAGCCCGAAGGCGAGCAGGGCTGGAACATCGCACGCATGGCCGCGTTGCGCGCCGGGTTGCCCGTGGAAATTCCCGGCGTCACCGTGAACCGGCTTTGCGCCTCGGGGCTCGAGGCCATTGCGCTCGCAAATCAGCGCATCCGCTCGGGCGCCGCACAGGTAATTGTTGCCGGCGGAGCCGAATCCATGAGCCTGATTCCCATGGGCGGCAACAAGCCCAGCCCCAATCCATGGCTCGCCGCCAACTATCCCGCATCGCTGCTCACCATGGGGTTGACAGCCGAGCGCGTCGCCCGCCACTACGGAATCTCGCGCGACGATCAGGACGCCTTTGCTCTCGCGAGCCACCAGAAGGCAGTGGCCGCGCAGGTAGCGGGACGCTTCGCGGAAGAGATGGTTCCAGTGCGCGTGACGATGAGTGTGCCGGGGACCGCGCCCGGAGCGAAGCCGGGAAAGCCTGAGAGCAGAGAAAAGGAGTTTTCCGTCGACGAAGGTCCCCGCGCCGACACTTCCGCCGCTGCACTGGCACAGCTCAAACCGGTGTTTCACGCGCAGGGCACGGTCACCGCAGGCAACTCCTCGCAAACTTCCGACGGCGCGGCGGCTGCGGTGCTGATGGAAGTGAGCCGCGCGCGCGAACTCGGTATTCACCCTCTGGCGCGTTTTGTGTCGTACGCCGTCACAGGCTGCCTGCCTGAGGAGATGGGCATCGGCCCCATCACGGCGATTCCCAAAGCCCTCAAGCTGGCCGGCCTCACGCTCAACGATATCGAACTCATCGAATTGAACGAGGCCTTCGCGGCACAGGTGCTGGCCATCATCCGCGCGCTCGATCTGGACCCGGCGCGCGTGAATGTCAACGGCGGAGCCATCGCGCTCGGGCATCCGCTGGGTTGCACCGGAGCTAAGTTGACCGCAACGCTTCTCCAGGAGATGAAAGTGCGGAGCGCGCGCTACGGCATGGTGACCATGTGCGTGGGCGGCGGCATGGGCGCAGCGGGCATCTTCGAACGGGATTGACTGACGGCGTAGTATCCCACCCTTTCGCAAAATGCGCGAAAGGATGGGGCACGGGAGGTTCTTCTTCGAGCGGCTTTGACCGGCGGCTTGACCCCTGAAACCTGACCCCTAGTTCTTGAAGAACTCGCCGTGCCCTCCGTTTGCCCATGGATCGTAGTGCTCGGCGAATTCGGCGCGGTGCTGCGTGCTGGGGTGGTCGTAGAGCCAGAACTCGATCAGCGGGCTCGGATCGGGATCTTCGAGCCAGGATTCGCCCAGCTTATTGAACGCGGCGACCGCGGTTTTTTCGGGATCGGCCACGATGCCGTGAATCGCCTCCTGCCCATAGACATCGGCCTGATGCTCGAAATACCGGCTGAAAGCGCTGCCCGCAGGCTCGGTGAGGAAGCCGGCAACGGAAATGGCGAAGAGCAGTACCACGAAGCCTGTGCGCGACGCGAGATCCACGGCGCCCCATCGGTCTCCATGGCGCCTTACCAGCCATGCAGCAAAACCCGCGCACGCCCAATACACAAAGAACAGCCCGGCGGCATCACCTGCAAGTTCCTTGGGAATGTGGTGCAGCACGTAATGCCCGCTTTCATGGCCGAAGACGAATAACACCTCGTCGTCGGGCATCTGATCCGTGGCCGTATCCCACATGACGTACCGCTTGGTCGGTCCGAGACCGGCCACAAATGCGTTGATCCCGGTCGATTTCTCGCTGGCCTTGATCAGGTACATGCGACTGGGCGGAATGTCGATGCCGGTGCGCGCCACGACGGTCTCGATTTTCTCGACCAGAGCGGCATGATTCTTTTGGAGCGGCTCCTGTTGGTAGAAGAGAGGCACCAGCAGCGGAAGAATCAGCAGGAAAAAAACCAGGATCGGCAGAGTGACCACCCAGATGCCCAGCCAGTAGCGCCGCCAGCGGCGCACCATCCAGTTGAAGAGCAGCAGAACTGGTACGGCGAACAGGAGCGTCAATCCCAGCGCCTTGGCCTGGTCGCCCAGCCAACTACCCCAACCCTGCACGCTGATGCCGTAGGCGCGCTCATAATGATTGCCAATCGCGTCGACCACCGCACCAGCCAGTGCGGTGATAACAACGTACGCGGCGAAAAAAGCCATTCCCTGCACCCAGCGCCGGCTGGCGATCCGCTGCGCCCATTTCTCGATGCTGTGCCACGCACGGAAGACAAGCAGCAGCCACAGAAACACCATGCCCCAAAGCGTCCCGGCAATATCCAAAATGCTGCGGATGCGGCTGAGTGCGATGGCCCTGGCCAGCTTATCGGGCGGCAGCGTATACGCCTGCTCGGGCGCGGCTTGCGCAGGAGCGGCGGACGCGGTTAGGGCGGGAGCAGCCGGGGATGCGGGATTCTGTGCGGCAAGGGGAACAGAAACCATGCCGGCAAGCAATACCGCCAGGCAAAACACCCAAAGCAAACGATGGCAAGATGTCATTAGAGGTCTCCTTCCTTCCGGTGACTCTGCGACAATCAAGCATACAGATGCTTTTACCCGAAACCCTCACCCCTACGCCACACAAATCTTCAGCCTCCGCGCAGCGCCGGCCGGCCCGTCTCCCCCTCCTCGCATCCGCAGTCGCAGTGCTTACCCTGCTGGCCATGCCGTCGGCGGGTCGCACCCAGCAGGCGGGTCGAACTCAGCAGGCGGCTCCAGCTCATGCGCCGGTAGACACGCCGCTGCTTCTCGACGCCATGAAGGCCGAGTTGCATCGCGCCTTCACGTCGTTGGCCAAGTCCGTTGCCCCATCCCTGGGGTCTGCGCCGGCAGACCCCAAGGGTGGGAGCGCGAGTTCCTCGGCCGCGCCCGACGACAAACAGCCGCCGCTGTATTTCATCAGCTACTCGGTGCACGACACGAACATGCTCACAATCGGCGCGCAGTACGGGGCGCTGACCTCGAGCGGCGGGTCGCAGGAACGCGTGGCCGACGTGCAGGTGCGCGTGGGCAGCCCCGGGCTCGATAACACGCACGGCGAGCACCGCAGCTCGGCGGTGAACAGCATGGCGCTGCCGCTGGGTGACGACCGCGAGGCGATCGCACGCACGCTGTGGCTGGCCACCAACACGGGCTACGGAAGCGCGCTGGACAACTACCTGCGCGTGAAGACCGAAGCCCAGGTGCGCGCCAGGGAGGAAGACACTTCGCCGGATTTCAGCCAGGAGGCGCCGCAGGTGCATCTGGAGAAACCCGCGCCGCAACTGGCGGTGCACAAAGCGGAATGGGAGCAGCGCGTGCGGGCGCTCTCGCGCATCTTTCGCGAATATCCCGATGTGTACCAGAACGAAGTAGGATTCGCGGCGCAAAGCTCGACGCGCTACTTTGTTTCGTCGGAAGGCGCGGAGATTGTGACGCCCTACATGTCGTCGGGACTGGTGTTGGTAGCCGTAACGCGCGCCGACGACGGCATGGATCTATTCCTCGCCCGGACCTTTGAGGCCGATACGCCGGAAGGCCTGCCCGCGCAGGCCGACCTGGAAAAAGCGGTGCGCGAGATAGGCGCGCAACTTGAAGCTCTGCGCAAAGCGCCGGTGACCGAACCGTTCGACGGGCCGGCAATTCTCTCCGGCCGCGCCGCCGCCGTGTTCTTCCACGAGGTGCTGGGCCACCGGCTCGAGGGCCAGCGCCAGCGCGGAGACGAGGAGGGCCAGACCTTCACGAAAGATCTCGGTAAAGAGGTGCTGCCGACCTTTCTTTCCGTGGCCGACGATCCCACGCTGGCGAGCTTCGACGGCATTTCTCTCGGCGGTTACTACCAATATGACAGCGAGGGCGAGAAGGCGGAGCGCGTGGAGCTGATCCAGGACGGCGTGCTCAAAAACTTCCTCATGTCGCGCCTGCCGATCACGAGTTTTGGCGCGTCCAACGGTCACGGCCGCGCGCAAGAGGGATTTGTGCCCACCGGCCGCCAGGGCAACCTGATTGTAACTTCGACCAAGGCCGTCTCCGACGCCGAGCTGCGCAAGGAACTGATTGAAGAGGCGAAGAAGCAGGGCAAGCCCTACGGGCTCTTTTTTGAAGACATCTCTTCCGGCTTTGCGGTCACGCAGCGCAGCTCGCCACAGGCGTTTCAGGTGATTCCACTGGTGGTGTGGCGCGTGTATGTCGATGGCCGGCCCGACGAACTGGTGCGCGGCGTGAGCATCGTGGGCACTCCGCTGGCGGCGATGAAAAAGATTCTTGTGACCGGCGACAAGAGCGAGGTCTTCGACGGCGTGTGCGGCGCGGAGTCGGGATCGATCCCCGTGAGCGCTGTGGCTCCCGCGATGTTGCTGAGCGAGATCGAGACCCAGCGCCAGGCCCAGGGCACGGCAAGGCCGCCGATTCTGCCGATACCGGGAGCAGACGCGACGAAGGAGGCGAAATGAACTCGCTTCGTTCGTCGTTAATCTCTCGCCCCACACAACCGCCAGCCTCTCGCCTCACAGCCTCTCGCCCCACACAACTTGTCATCCTGAGCGGAGCGATCCCTTCACGGAGTGAAGAGATCGCGCAGTCGAAGGATCTGCGGTTGCCTTTGGGTTGCGAGCTTGGGAATTCACAATCAGCCCCGTGCCCCATCCTTCCGGTAGATTTTCTCTTGAAAATCTGCCGGAAGGGTGGGAGACCACGACTGTTGATGCATCTGTTCTTCGCCGTTCTTCTCACCTCTACGAGCATCGCCCAAGCCCAGCCCACCCGCTCCGACGCCGAGAAAGACCCCGTGCTCGCCGCCATGCTGACCGAACTTGACCGCAGCATGAGCCAGCTCCAGTTGCCGGGCTTCGCCAAGCCGTTTTTCATCCAGTACCGCATCGAGCAAGTAGACGATTTCCAAACCAAAGCGGAGTTCGGGGCGAGCGAAGGCGCCGGACGCATGCGGCAGCGCGTGGCGCGGGTGACGGTGCGCGTAGGCGACTACAAGACCGACAGCTCCGGCGGCCGTGGCGACGGCTCGGTCGAATTGGTGGCCCAGGACGACGATCCCATTGCGCTCCGCTCTGCACTGTGGCAGGCGACGGACCAGGCCTACAAGAATGCGCTGTCGGCCTACGCGCAAAAGCAGGCCGAGCTGAAACAGGTGCAGTCGTCGCCGCAGGCCGACGATTTCAGCCAGGAGAAACCCGTGGTCTCGCTCGGGGCCGCGGTCGCGTTGCAGCTCGATGAGAGCGCGTGGACAGCGCGCGTGGCGCGTCTGAGCGGCCTTTACCAGACCGATCCCGCGGTGAGCGCGACCGAGCACGACGTGGAGTACGCGGAAGGAAGCTTTCGCGCCCGCGCCACCACCACATGGATCGCGACCAGCGAAGGAACCATCGTCCGCAAATCGGAGGCGCAATACGAGGAGTCGTTTGCCGCGGGTACCCAGGCCGCCGACGGCATGAGTATCGACCGCTCCTACTCATCGACCGGAGCCTCGCCCGCGGACCTCGACCCGGAAGCCGCCTTCAACAAGCATGCCGTGGATGAGATTGCATCGCTGGCCGAGCTGCGCAAGGCGCCGCTGGTCGATGAGGAGTATCACGGCCCGCTGCTGATGAGCGCCGACGCGGCAACCGACACGCTACGCGCGCTGCTGGGCGCGGCGGTCACGGCTACGCGGCCCGCGCTGGGCACGGAGGCACGCACCAATGGATCTTTTGCTTCGAGCTATCACGCGCGCGTTCTTCCCGATTTCATGAATGTGATCGACGATCCGGGACTGAAGACGTTCGAGGGCAAAGGCCTGATCGGAGCCTACGATGTGGACGACGAAGGCGTGCCGGCGCAGGCGGTAAAGCTGGTCGATGCCGGGCGGCTCGACAACTATCTCATCGGCCGCCAGCCGGTGCGCGACTTTCCGCAGTCGAATGGCCACGGCCGCGCGGGCGTGGCCGGCCCGGCGCATCCCACGATCGGGGTGCTCAAGATCAGCGCGGACAACGGCCTTGGAGACGGCGAACTCAACCAGAAGTTGCTCGCCATGGCGAAGGACCGCGGCCTGGCGAGCGTGTATTTTGTTGAAACCATGGGCGGCCCGCGCACGCCGCGCCTGCTTTATCGCATGAGCCCCGACGGCAAGCGCCAGTTGGTGCGTGGCGCCGTGCTCGACGACGTTGACGAGCGCGCCCTGCGCTCGAGCATCGAAGCCGCCGGCAAAGATCTCTTCGTCGCGAATTACTACGCAGACGTGCCCACGACGGTGATGGCTCCGGCACTGCTTTTTGACGACGCAACAGTGCGGCGCGCCAACGCGAAGAACGAGAAGCTGCCGTTTTATCCGCCGCCAGAATAGGGTGCAGCCAATAGCCAGTAGCGCTCTACTCCCTATTGGCTACTGGCTACTGGCTGTCCCCGGGGGTCGATGACGATCTCGGACGCTGGCGGTTTTGCCGGTTCGACCATGCCGGGCACCGCATTGCGCTGGCTGTGGAGGCGGCAGCCGTCGGGCCTCCCGAGGTGTTTGAGGTGCGCCCGCCACTCGGGCTTCCGACACGCCTGGCGTTGGACTCTCCGGCCTGGTTTTCTGTTTCAGTAACCAAAGGCAGCGGTCGCGACGCCTGATCGGCTTCCTGCACCGCGTTTCATCCTGTATTCATCTCAATCTGTGAACTTTCTCCGCACCCAGACCACTGGTTTGAGCATCCATCAGTACATGTGGAGCCGAGTTTGGGTGTTTTCCCAGAGGTTCGTAACATAAGTCGAAGCCCGAAATGCAGGTCCTTCGACTCCGTTTGGCGCAAAAAATGCGCCAAACGTCGCTCAGGATGACAGAGTGTCTCGTTGCGAACATTAAGGTCAGGCCCCACACAGTACAATCCGAACGAAGGAGAAATTCCCCAATGGCATACGAATTACCAGCGCTTCCCTACGACTACAACGCGCTTGAACCGTTCATCGACACCGAAACCATGCACCTGCATCACGACAAGCACCACCAGGCCTACATCACCAACGTGAACACAGCCCTGGCCAACCACCCTGACCTCGCCGCCAAAAGCGTCGACGACCTCATCAGCGACCTCAATGCGGTCCCCGAAGACATTCGCGCCGCGGTGCGCAACAACGGGGGCGGCCACTCCAACCACAGCATGTTCTGGACCATCATGGGCCCGGCGAATTCGTCCGGCATCGGCGGCCACCCTTCGGGCGAGATCGCCAAGCAGATCACGGCCGACTTCGGCGACTTCGACGCCTTCAAGAAGACCTTCAACGAAACCACTGCCAAGCAATTCGGCTCCGGCTGGGGCTGGCTGGTGTTCACGGGCGGCAAGCTCAAGATCATCACGTCCGCCAATCAGGATTCGCCGCTTTCGCAGGGGCTCTATCCCATTCTCGGCAACGACGTGTGGGAGCACGCGTACTACCTCAAGTACCAGAACAAGCGCCCCGACTACCTGGCCGCGTGGTGGAACGTGGTGAACTGGGCCGAGGTCAACAAGCGTTTTGCCAAAGCGAAAGGCTAAGAACAGCTTCTAGCTCCTAGCCACTAGCTTCTAGCTACTTCGCTCCTGGCTATCGGCGACTGCACAAGTAATGTCCCGGCGTTCGCGCCGTAGGCGCAGCGTTTGTTAGCCCCGCGCTTCAGCGTGGGGAATGCTGCCCCATTCGATTCGCCCAGGAGTCCCGTAGGGACGATGCAAGGACATTTCGTTCGAAGGATTCAATGATTTGTAGCGAGTTGATAGCCTGCGCTCTCGCACAATGAGCTAGAGGCTAGAAGCTAGCAGCTAGAAGCTTTCTTTTCCCGCCGCCGGAGGTTAAGGAAACCATGGCCACCATGCAAATGAGCGTGCGCCCCGAGGATCTTTCGCAACTGTCGAAGGGCGCCGAGCGCATTCCCGACCCGGGAGTGCTGGTGATCTTCGGCGCCTCGGGCGACCTGACCAAGCGCAAGCTGCTTCCGGCTCTGTTTCATCTTTACCAGGCGAATCTTTTGCCGAAGCAGTTTGCCATCGTGGGTGTGGCGCGCCGTCCGTTGGGCGACGAGTTCGCGGCCGACATGCGCTCGGGGCTAGTGGAATCCGGCGGGGTCGATGCGTCCGATCCCAAGATCGATAGCTTCGTCAGCCACATCAGCTATTTCCCGCTCAACTTCGACGATCCGACCCATTACGCGAAGCTGAAGACCGAACTCGACCGCATCGCCACGGAGAAGGGAATCGGGCCCGACCGGCTCTTTTACCTGGCCACCGCGCCCGAGTTTTTTGCCGGCATCGTGGAGAACCTGGGCGCGCAAGGCATGGCGCAGCCGGGAAAAGGCCGCGTGGCCGTCGTCATCGAAAAGCCTTTCGGCCACGATCTCAATTCGGCCCGCCAGCTCAATCACCAGGTCAACGCCGTGTTCCAGGAGCGCCAGGTCTTCCGCATCGACCACTACCTGGGCAAGGAGACGGTGCAGAATTTGCTGGTCTTCCGCTTCGCCAACGGCATCTTCGAGCCCATCTGGAAACGCAACTACATTGACCACGTGCAGATCACCGTGGCGGAAACCCTGGGCGTGGAGGGACGCGGCCCGTTCTATGAGAAGGCCGGAGCCCTGCGCGATGTTGTTCAGAACCACATGATGGAGCTGCTCGCCCTCGTCGCTCTCGAACCGCCGTCGAGCTTCGAAGCGGAGGCAGTGCGCCGCGAAAAGCTCAAGGTGTGGCAGGCGATTCCGTCGATTCCGATTCTCAACGCGGTGCGCGGGCAATACGGCCCCGGCATTGTGAACGGGGAGCACGTGATCGGCTATCGCGACGAGGAACGCGTGAATCCCGAGTCGGGCACGGAGACCTACGCGGCGCTCCGCCTCACCATCGAGAATTGGCGCTGGGCCGGAGTTCCGTTCTTTCTGCGCGCCGGAAAGCGCATGAAGAAGCGGGCTACAGAGATTTCGATCCAGTTCAAGCAGCCGCCGCTCTTGATCTTCAATCGCATGGCTTCTGCGGGCCCCTGTCCCGAGATACAGCCCAACCTGTTGACCATCCGCATCCAGCCCGACGAGGGCATTGCGCTGCGCTTCGGCGCCAAGGTGCCCACCAGCTCGCAAATGGCCGTGTGCCCGGTCAACATGGACTTCGATTACGAGGCCGCCTTCGGCAAATCGAGCGCCAACGGCTACGAGCGCCTGCTGCTCGACGCCATGCTCGGCGACCAGACCCTCTTCTCGGACCGCGAAGGCGTAGAGACCAACTGGGCGCTCTACACGCCCGTTCTCGAAGCCTGGGCGGCGAAAAAGGCCGAGGTCTTTCCCAATTACTTCGCCGGCTCCTGGGGCCCCGAGTGCGCCGAACATTTGCTGGAGAAGGGTGGCTGTACGTGGCGGAATGATTTGGGGCGCAAAGCGTGAAAGCGGCGAGCAGGGAACAGAGAAAGAGGGGCTCTCCAGACGCCACGTCGTTGTGTGTGCCGCGGGAGTGGTCGAATCGGCCTGGAACTTGCCCGTCCCTTTCAACCTTATAATCTGCTGGCGGACTTACCAGCGCGGCAAATGCCCGTCGATCCCGGATTACTTCCATGCCCCGAAAGGAGCTTCCTTGCGCCTCACAGCAATTGTTGTTCGTGCGTCTCTGGCGCTGTTCCTTGCCTCTGCCTCGACCCTTCCGCAATCGTCGTCGCAGCCATCCCAAGCGGCTCCGTCCCAGTCGCTCACACGGGCTGAGGCCACCGCCATCATTGCCGATTCCCGCAAGATTGTTACGCCAAACGGCGTTGAAGTGCTTCTTCCCGTCCAGATCAACGGCATCACGCAGTGGATCTCCGTTCGCGGCAAAGACCGCCGCAACCCCGTCCTGCTCTTTCTTCACGGTGGTCCCGGGTCGCCCACGATGCCGGCCGACTACACTTTTCAGGCGCCGTGGGAAGATTACTTCACAGTGGTGCAATGGGACCAGCGCGGCACAGGAAAAACCTACGCCGCCAACGATCCCGCGCTTACCGCTTCCACCCTGTCGATGACGCAGATGACCAGCGACGCTGAAGAGTTGGTGCGTTATCTGATGAGCCGTTATAACAAAAAGAAGATCTTTCTTCTTGGACACTCCTGGGGATCGGCGCTCGGCGTCCAGCTCGCGCAGCGCCATCCGGAGTGGTTCTACGCCTACATCGGCGTGGGCCAGATCGTGAACGCACTCGGGGGCGAGAAGATGGATTACGACTGGGTCCTGGCGACGGCGCGCGCAGATCATAACGCCGACGCCGTCCGCGAACTTGAGGCTCTTGCGCCCTATCCCGGCCAGCCGACCGTCGAACGCGTCACGGTGGAACGCAAATGGAGCATGTATTACGGCGGGCTCACCTACGGCCGCAAGAACTTCGCTTATGAAGCCAATGCCTGGACCCTTTCACCCGACTACACCGATCATGATCTTGACAGCGTTGACGACGGCAGCCTTTTGAGCGTGACCAACCTGCTCGGCGCAATGGCATCCATTGACTTCGATTCCGTCACCCGCTTCAAGTGCCCCATCTTTCTCTTTGAAGGCCGTCACGATTACACGGTCTCGTCCGAACTGGCCGCGTCCTGGTTGGCGGGCATCCAGGCGCCGCGGAAAAAGATCGTATGGTTCGAGAACGCTGCTCATATGCCCATGCAGGAAGAGCCCGGCCGCTTCCTGTACCACCTCATCACGGACGTTCGCCCCATCGCTGTGCGCGCAGGGGACGCGTCTCCCGAGGCCAACTAGCGTCCCGAGTCTGAAGTTCGCATCACAATGATCTGTCATCCTGAGCGAAGTTTGCCGCGCTTTTTGCGGCAAACGGAGTCGAAGGACCTGCATTTTTCCTTCAGCGAACTTCAGACTCACCACACTAGCTCTGCGGCCCCCTCTGCCCTCGATCCATCGCCGCATTCGCCAGCTTGTCGGCTTCCTTATTGCCGCCGCGGAGGGTGTGCCGCATGTCGAAAGCGTCGAGTTGCCGCACCTGGCGTTGCGATTCTTCCCACAGCGGCCGCAATCCGGGGTTTTTCACCTTGTAGATGCCCTTCATCTGCCGGACCATCAGCTCGGAGTCCGAGAAAACCCGCAGGCGCCGGACGCCGTTCGCAAGCGCCCACGCCAGCACAGCCAGCAAACCCTTGTATTCGGCGTAATTATTAGTCTGGCGGCCGAGAAACTCGCTGAGCTGCGCCACCACCTGGCCCTGGGGGTCTTCCAGGACGGCACCATAGCCCGACGGACCCGGATTTCCGCGCGATCCACCGTCGCAGTGGGCCGTAAACCAGCCGCCGGTGGCTGCCGCGCCGCCATCCGGCGTGTTTTCAAAGAGATTTCCAGTCATCGCTTCCCAGTTTACCCGCCCGATCGCCGGTTTGCCTTGTGGTTTAGTGGTGCTTTCCCGGCGAGCGCGGGCGAGGACGCCCGCGCTACAGCCGGCCGGGAGGCCGGCGCTACTTTCCAGGCTATGTTCTCAGCCCTTAGTCCCTTAGTCCCTTAGTCCCTCAGTCCCTTAGTCCCTCAGTCCCTCAGTCCCGCAGTCCCTTAGTCCCTTAGTCCCGTAGTCCCTACCTTTCGCCGGTTGACCAAATGGACGATTCGACGTCCATTCCATAGCGCACAGGCTTTACCTTCCGGGAGCGAACCAATGGAAGCAGAAGCGGTAAGTATTCCACTCGCCCCGCTTCAGACGACAGCCACTTTGGCTCGGCCAGCCGGGCGGAGGGTACAATCCACTCCAGGCATGGCTGCGACGAGAGCAATGGACGGGGCGAACCGGGGAAGCTCGAGCCCTAATAACGAGAGTCGGACCGAAGCGAGCCGGGATCTGGAGCGCGCGCATAGCCGTGCGCTCGAAATGGACCTGATCCGCGAGGCGCAGGCGGGTTCCCGCGTGGCCTTCGATGTGCTGGTGCGCCAGTACGAGCACCAGGTGTTGCGGCTGGCCCTGCATCTGACCGGATCGGAGCATGATGCCGAGGACATTTACCAGGAGGCTTTCCTGAAGGCCTACCGGTACATCGGCAACTTCCGCTTCGAGTGCTCGTTTTATACGTGGATTTACCGGATCGTCACCAATCTGTGCCTGGACCAGTTGCGCCGGCGCAAGACCCGCCGCGAGGATCGCGCCGTGGTGGTGGACCGCACCGGCGACGAGATCGATCTGCTGGCCTCGGTTTCCGATGACCGGTCGTATTCAAACCCCGCCCGCGAGTTGGACCGCAAGCTGCTGGGCGAAAAGATTCTGGCGGCGCTGGGCAAACTGACGCCGCGCGAGCGCATGGTGTTCGAGCTGAAGCACTACCAGGGGCTCAGGCTGCGCACCATCGGCGAGATGTTGAACACCACGGAAGAGACCGCCAAGAATACCCTCTTCCGCGCCACCAAGAAGTTGCGCGCGCAACTGGCGGAGTTGAGATAAGTGCAAGCTTCTAGCTTCTAGCCGCTAGCTTCGATCCGCCAAGACGCATGGGATGAAGCAAAGCAGACGGATTGAGCAAGATATTGCTAGAAGCTAGAAGCTAGCAGCTGTTTTTTGAGGCGTAGACATGAATTGCGAATTAGCACACGAACGGATGGTCACGGCAGCCTACGGCGAGCTGCCCGACGAACTGGCGCACGAGCTGGAGGGGCATGTAACCGGCTGTGCGGAGTGCCGGAAGGAGCGCGAGCAGGTGCGGGCGCTCAAAGTTCTCGCCGACGCGCATCCGGTTGTGGAGCCCGGCGCGAATCTGGTGGCCCGCGCGCGCCTGCGCCTTGACGAAGCTCTGGACGCATTGCCGCCCAAACGCTGGTACGAGCGCTTCGGCGAACGCATCCTGAACAATTTCGCGAGCCTGCAGGCCGCGCCGGTGGCGGCGCTGCTGCTGCTGGTGGCCGGCGCCGGAGCCGGGCTTCTGGGCGGCTACGAGTACGCGCAGAACCGCGCAGCCCACGCGCCCGACGCGCAAGTCGATGCGCCGGCCGGCATTAAAGTGCAACCCGAGGCGCCCCTCCCGGCGTTTTCGAACGTGGCCAATATCTCGGGCATTGCGCGCCAGCCTAACAGCGAGATTGTGGACGTAAGTTACAACCAGTTGGTGCCGCGCCAGGTGGAGGGCTCGCTCGACGATCCCCAGATCCGCCAATTGCTCATGCTGGCTACAGAGAATAACTCTGCGCCGGGCGTGCACGATGATTCCGTGGCGCTGCTGGCGGCCGAGTGCCGCGCCGGCCACAGTTGCCAGCCCGCCGGCATTCGCGAGGCGCTCATGGTGGCGCTACGCTACGATCGCAGCCCCAAGGTGCGCCAGAAGGCGCTGGAGGGCCTGGAGCCTTACGTGGTGGACGACGTGCGCGTGCGCGACGCCGTGCTGGAAGCCGTGCTGAATGACAATGATCCCGCGATCCGCACGGCCGCCATCGGTTTGCTGGAGCCTGTGGACGCCGATACCAGCGTTCGCCAGGTGCTCTATTCTGTCTCCAACTCTGACGACAGCCCCCAGATCCGGAATGTTTCCCGGCAGGTATTGCGCCGGGTTTCGGAGATTCAATAAACTCGCTTACCCTTCCGGCCACTGCGCCGTCATGATGAGCGCAGACCGGTTGACGAACTGCAAGGAGAGACACAGCCATGAAGCACCTTTTGAGGCCGTACCGTACTTCTGAATTAGTCCTTGGTTGCGCCGTGCTGGCCGCGGCAGCCTGCTTGCTCCTCACGCCGAAGAGGACGCATGCCCAGGCGGGAGCACTCACTTCCGTCTTTGTCGATCCCGATCCTCTGTTGGTGCATGCCAGTCCCTCGGGCTACCTGGGCGTGGAAATCACCGACGTTGACGCCGACAAAGCGCAGGCCCTCAAGCTCAAGGAAGTACGCGGCGCTGTGATTACGCTCATCGATCACGATGCACCCGCAGGCCAGATCGGCCTCAAGGTGAATGACGTGGTTCTGGCCGTCAACGGCCAAAATGTTGAAGGCGCCGAGCAGTTTGGCCGCATGCTGCACGAAATTCCGCCGGGCCGCAAGATCTCGCTCGAGATCAGCCGCGACGGTAACATTCAAACGCTGGCCGTGCAGTTGGTCGACCGCAAGGCTCTCGACCACGATATCTGGAGCCGGATCGGCAACGATGTCGCCGGCGTTGGACCCATGACGCAGGCGCCCGCCATGGGCGTTATGGCCGGCGGCGACGCGCCCATACCGCCCAGCGGCTTCCACATGTCGCTCTTTACCAGCACTCTGAATGTGGGCGCCATGGTTGAGCCGCTTACCTCGCAGATGGCCGAATATTTCGCTGTCCCGGGTGGCCTGATGATCAAGCAGGTGAGCAAGAAATCCGAGGCTGCCGCCGCGGGCTTCAAGGCATTCGACGTCATTCTCAAAGTCGGTTCCGACTCCATCGCGACGTTGGCCGACTGGGACCGCGCCCTTCGTTCCAACCAGGGCAAGCCCGTGCAGGTGACCATTCTGCGCGACAAGAAGCAGCAGACCATCACGCTCCAGGTGGATTCAAAGCACCGCGGCGCCCTCGAACGCGAGAATCAGTTCAAGGATCTTCTCGCTGGCGGCAGCGCTCCGCAATTCGTTTAGCGCCGGTCTCCAGACCGGCTGTCGTGCGGGCGTCCACGCCCGCACATCGACATTTGGCTCCATTAAAATCGTTCTGTGCCCTCGCCGGTTCGGAAACTCGTGCTTCTGCCTGGAATGGACGGGACGGGTAAGCTCTTCGCCGAATTCGTGAAGGCTCTTACGGGCGAATTCGAAATAACGGTTGCGAGTTATCCAACCGACGCCTGCCTCTCTTATAGCGAGTTGAAGGAATTCGTTCTTTCCCTGCTTCCCAAGTCTGATTCATTTGCACTTCTCGCGGAGTCTTTCTCAAGCCCTCTTGCCATACAGTGCGCGGCTGAGAACCCCGGAAATCTGAAGGCGCTGATCCTTTGCGCGGGTTTCTCAACAAGCCCCCCGCGTGGCTGGTTGCACCCTTTCATTTCGCTCCTTGCGCCGATTGTTTTGCGTTTCAAGCTGCCCGCTTTCGCAGTAAGGTCGTTTTTGATCGGACGAAATGCGCCTGAGATGCTCTTGGGTGCCGTGCGAGAGCCTGTTTCTTCTGTGCGGCCTCGGGTGCTTGCTGCGCGCGTTCGAGCGATGCTTGCCTGCGATGTTCGGAAAGAACTAGCTCAGGTCAGAGTACCGATTCTCTATCTCCGCGCGACGGAAGACAAGCTTATCCCCGCGCGGTGCATGGAGGAGATTCTAAGCATCAAGCCGGATGCGACCTCCATTTCGATGAAGGGGCCGCACTTACTCATTCAGAGAGAGCCCCAGCAAACCGCATGCGCGATTGCAAGCTTTCTTCGCCAACCTGTAGACTTGCCAAACTGGCTGAACCATGAATGCTGAGAATTACACCTGTCGCGTTATTTGGTCGCATGAGGATGGCGAATACGTCGGACTTTGTGAACAATTGCCATCGCTTTCCTGGCTGGCAGCGAACCGGGATGAAGCATTGGCAGGAATTCGACGCTTGGTCACAGCAGTCGTGTGCGACCTGGAACCCGTGAACGAGCAAGTTCCCGCGAGATCGTGAAATCTAAGGCCTCGCCCGCGCCTTAAACTAACCACATGGAAGTTCTCTACGGCCTGCACCCGGTGGAAGAGGCTCTGAAAGCCGGAAAGCGGCGCTTTGACCACGTGCTCGTGGCTCGCGAACGGCATGACGCGCGCCTTGAGCGGCTGGTCGTCCAGTGCCGCCAGGCTAGCGTCCGCGTTCTCGAGCAGCCGCGCGAGCAACTCACTGTGGCCGCTAAGACCCCGGCGCATCAAGGCGTGGTCGCGCTGGTGCACCCGCAGGAGTTTCTTGCGCTCGAAGATCTCTTCGCGCCGCCCGCCGGCAAGCCCGCCGCATCGCGTCTCGTCCTGGCTCTCGACGGCGTGGAAGATCCGCAGAATCTGGGCGCGCTGCTGCGCGTGGCCGATGGCGCCGGCGTGGACGGTGTTGTCCTCACCGAGCGCCGCTCCGCGCCGTTGAGTCCCGCTGCCGTAAAGGCCAGCGCCGGCGCAGCCGAGCACCTGCGCATCGCGCGCGTCGTCAACCTGGTGCGCGCGCTCGAAGAACTCAAGCGCCAGAACCTGTGGATTGTGGGCCTCGACGAGCGCGGCGAAACCGACTACGACCGATTCGACTTCACCGGCAATCTCGTCATTGTGCTGGGCCGCGAGGGCGCCGGGCTTCACGACCTGGTGCGCCGCACCTGCGATCACCTGCTGCGCATTCCCATGGCCGGCGGCGTCAGCTCGCTCAACGTCTCCGCCGCGGGAGCGGTTGTGCTCTACGAAGCCGCCCGCCAGCGGCGCGCTGCCCAAACTTCCACGACACTCATCCAAGAGGCTGCCCCACGCAGTGGTGCTGCACGCAGTGCGGAAACCGCGAGATCCAAGCCGCAAAAACAGAAAGGTCTCGGTTCATGAAGATTAGTTTTGTCGGCGTCTCGCGTGGGTTGCCCCATCCTTTCGCCGGTTTTTTGTTGAAAGGGTGGGAGCCCCCGCGCGCCGCACAACTCTTTCTCGCGAGCGCCTTTTTTCTCGCCGCGCTCCCGGCCTTGTCACAAACCACTCCCGCGGCTCCGCAAAATCCGCCGCAACAGGACGAGCCGCATCACGGCCAGGTCATCTTCTCGAGCTCGACGGACGAAAGCGGCCAGACCACGACCACGATGGGTCCCGGAGCCACGCAAACGGCAGCGCCCACCGGGCAATCTGTGGACGCGCCAACCGCCAGCGACGCCGAGCGCGAGTCCATCACCTTCACCGAATTCAACATGGATGTGCATCTGCGCACCGCGGAACATGAAATTGCAGTGCGCGCCCTCATCACCGTGCGCAACGACGGCAAATCGCCGCTGGCCCACGTCCCGCTCCAGATTTCTTCTGCGCTGCACTGGGAGCGCATCCGCGTCGCCGCGACTGACGCCCTGTATACGATCGCCACGCTCAACTCCGACACCGATCACACCGGCCAGCTGCACGAGGCCGCCGTCAAACTCGCCACCCCGCTCGCGCCGGGAGCGACCTTGCAGCTCGACGTCAACTACTCCGGCGCGATTCCGCAATCGGCGCAGCGCCTTCTTGCTATCGGAACTCCGGAGGACGTGGCACTGCATTCCGATTGGGACGCGATCGACGCCGACTTCACCGGCTTGCGCGGCTTCGGCAACGTGGTGTGGTACCCGGCCTCCGCGCCGCCCGTGATTCTCGGCGACGGCGCGCGGGTTTTTGACGAGATCGGCGAGCACAAGCTGCGCATGGCCGGCGCGCATTTCTTCCTGCGCCTCACGGTCGAGTTTCCGCACGGCCACGCGCCCACGGTCGCTCTCATCGACGGCCACTCCGTGCCGCTTTCGGTGACGGAGCCGCAGAACGGAAGCGACGAAATCTCCGGCGTGGCCACGGCCACTCTCGACAGCGCGACACTCGGCTTCGAGGCTCCCAGCCTTTTTGTGGCTGTCCGCGTCGAGCACCACGTCACGAATACGACACTTTGGACGCTGCCCAATGCCGACGCAGCTGTTGCAGAGTGGGCCAGCGCTGCTTCCACGGTCACGCCCTTCCTGCAAAGCTGGTTGGGCCAGGCGCCGCGCTCGCAGCTCACCATTCTCGATCTTCCCGATCCCGAGGACGCGCCCTTTGAAACCGGTCCGCTGCTCGTGACCGCCATTCGACCTGGCACGCCGGATCAACTCACCGGCGTGATGGCCCACGCGCTCACGCACGCGTCGATGTCGTCGCCGCGCGCATGGCTGAGCGAGGGCGTCGCGCACTTTATGGGAACCTTGTGGCTGGAAAAACAGTCGGGCCGCCAGAAAGCGCTCGAAGTCCTTGAGTCCGGCCGCAACGCGCTGGCGTTGATCGAGCCTCCGAGTCCCGGGGAAAGCTCGGGCCAGCCGCTGGCCCAGGCTATCTCACCCGTGTACTACCGCACCAAAGCGACTTACGTGTTCTGGATGCTGCGCGACCTGGTCGGCGATCCCGCGCTCTCCGCGGCTTTGCGCGCGTACGACCCTGCACAGGATGCGGCGCGCGGACTGGGCCCGAATGCAGGATCAGGCTCGTTTGAAAAACTGCTGGAACAGGCAGGCCCGCGCCGCGACCTCAGCTGGTTTTTTGCCGATTGGATCGATGCCGATAAGGGACTGCCGGACATCACCATCGACAAAGTTTTTTATACTTCTGCGGAGACGGCATCGCACACGCCGAACTCGTCCGATTCCAGCGCGGGGCCTGAGGCCAACGGATGGATCGTCACCGTCGACCTCGCGAACTCCGGCTACGCCGCCGCGGAAATTCCCGTCACCGTACGCAACCCTGACACTTCAGTGACGCAGCGCGTTCTGGTTCCCGCGCGCGGTAAAGCCACGCAGCGCATTCTCATCCAGGGCCGGCCCACGGAGGTTCAAGCCAACGACGGCACGGTTCCCGAAACCGAGGCCAGCGTGCATATCCGCGATCTCCCGAATGCAGAAAGTGATTCGTCATCTGGCTCGACGGGCGCTGTGCAGCAATAGTCGCGCCGCGCGCTACGACGCTGGGTAAGTGTCTGTTTTGCAATTGGTTATACGGCCAACCAGCGTACTATTGACATACTGGGTATGTTCCCGCATAATAACGGATGTCATCTTCGAACGGGGCGGTTTGGCAAACCGTGAGTTGACGCCCACCGGCAATGGTCTTCACCCAAGTGTGGAGGTTGAAAGAGGCCCTGATTCGTAAGTTTACAAAAGGAGGTCCAACTTGGACCTCCTTTGCCATTTAGTCCCTTATTTTTTTCCCAGCCAAAATATTGTACAGAATGATCTCAAAGCGGATGCGCTTTCCTGCGGGTAGTTTCTCCCTCTCACGGACGAAGGCACTCTGTACGTAAAGGTTAAGTCTCCCCTTAGTCGATGAACGCGAAACGGTGAAAAAGATGTCATAGTCCACACTCTGGCCGTCCTCTTCAGTAAGTTCCACGGTGAAGAAGTTTCCATGCCCGGTATGCATGCATTTGCGCCTGACGAGTGTTGCTATAACCCCTGGAAGTTGCTTCGACAGCAAGTGGCGTCGTAAGTTAAAGAGGCGCGGGTCTCGATTATGCGGGTCAAAACGTGAGCGATAGAAGAGAGCAGGGTCGTAAATTCCGCTCTGTGGCAGCTCACTTGAGAAGCAATGCTTGCTATAGGTCACATCCACGGTGAAATGTAGGGCGGGTTTGTCGTCCTTTGCCGCGACTTCGTAAATAATCTCGCAAGGGTGCAGATGAGACAGATCGTATGTCTCTTCTTCGTGTATGAAAGTTTCCCAATTCGCTACTGGTTAGTCTATAGGGCAACAAAAAAAGGGACTAAAGTTTACACTTCCCAAGCAAAAAGAGACCAGAACGGGCGGCCACTCTGTTATTGGCCACTCCCTACTTACTACTCCCTGCGCCCCGCGCCCGCACCTTGAACCAGATGGGTGTGCCCTTGAATCCAAACGCCTCGCGAATCTGGTTCTCCAAGAACCGCTCGAAGGCAAAGTGCAGCTTGATGTCGCGATCGGTAAAGAGCACAAACGTGGGCGGAGCCACGGCTGCCTGCGTCATATAAAAGATGCGAATGCGCTTCGCCATCGGCACCGGGGCGCGCTGAAAATCGATCCGCTCCAGAAAACGATTCATCTGCCCGGTCGACACGCGCTTGCGCCGTTCCTGGGCTACGGAGACAACCTCGTGCAGCACACGCGCCATGCCTTTGCGTTCCGGACCGATGGCTTCGAGCGCGGAAAGAAAAATCACCGGCGCGTAATCCAGATACTTGAGCGCCTTGCGCACCTGCTGCTCGAAGATATCGCGATCTGCGGGCGGCTTGCCATCGGTGCGGCCCGTCGTGACCAAATCCCACTTGTTCACAACGATGATCACGCTGCGCCCGCTCTCGTGCGCGTAGCCTCCGATGGTGGCGTCGGCCCCGGTAACGCCTTCGGTCGCGTCGACGATCAGCAAGGCCACGTCCGCGGCCTCAAGATGCCGCCGCGCCATCACCACGCTCATCTTTTCCGCCATCAATTTCGTCTTGCCCTTGCGGCGGATTCCTGCCGTATCGACAAAGCGCAGCGCGTTCCCCTCGAACTCCACCACCTCGTCGACCGCATCGCGCGTGGTGCCCGCGATCGGCGACACGATGGCGCGTGAAGTCCCGGTGAGCGCGTTGAGCAGCGTCGATTTGCCCACGTTCGGCCGCCCGATGATGGCCACCGACGTTTCGCGCTGCTCAAATTCGCCGTGGGTGCGGATTTTTTTCTGGTCTTGGACCGGCTCTTCACCAGGAACGAGAGGTCCGCCTTCTTCCATCTCGTCTTCGATCGCCTCTTCGACCCGCGCGCTATCAGCTTCATCGCCGGCTTGCTGACTCGCTATCTCGCTGGCTCTCTCCCTTGTTCCCTTGGTCCCTTGTTCTCTTGGTCCCTGCTTTTCCGGCACCGCCTCCGCAATCGCATCCAGCAGCTCGCCGACGCCTTGCCCATGTTCCGAACTCACCGGGAACACGTTGCCGATGCCGAGCCGGCGAAGATTCTCCGCTTCGTTGGCCAGTGCCTCGGTCTCCACCTTGTTGACCGCGAGAAACAGTGGCTTGCCTCCGCGCTGGAGCAGGCGCGCCAGGTCGTAGTCGGGCCGCGCCAGTTCGGTGCGCACGTCCACCACCATCACCAGAGCGTCCGCTTCTTCAAGCGCCACCTTCGCCTGCGTAAAGATCTCCGTCGCAATCAGCTCCGGATCGTCGGGCACAATGCCGCCCATATCCACGACCCGGTAGTTCCGCCCCGCCCACTCGTACTCGCCATAGATGCGGTCGCGCGTGATGCCGGGCTCGTCGCCCACAATGGAGCGCCGGCTGCCGGTGAGGCGGTTGAAGAGCGTGCTTTTGCCCACATTGGGGCGGCCCACAATTGCCACCAACGGCAAATGCGCGGCTCCCGCGCGTGCGGGCACAACCGATCTGCGATATGTCGGCAAGTTAGCCTCCCGGCAGAGAGTCAGATCATCGTTCAACTGCCTCTGTTGATCTTCACAGGCCGCCCGCTCAGAGCCAAACCCGCGTCACGCCGTATCGGTCAAACATATCGTCGCAACCGATGATCGGCACACCTAGATCGAGCGCCTGGGAAATGAGCAGCCGGTCAAAGGGGTCTTTGTGGTGCGGAGGCAATGTCCCGCTCCGGATCACCTGCCTGATGGAGGTTTCAAGAATCCGGAAACCTCCTGCGGACACCCGGCCCTCGAAATCATCGAGGAGATCCAAAGTATTTTTCAGTTTTCCAACGCCGGACTTGATTGCAATTTCCCATGGAATCACGATCGAGATCAGCAACTCCGAAGCGGGATCGGTGAGAATCGACCTTGCGCGATCGGGGATTTCTCCCGGTGATCGAATCGCCCACAAGAACGTATGCGTGTCCAGAAGAAACTTCATTATTCGACAAACTTCATTTCTCCCCGGCCGGTTTTTGAGGTATAGATACCAAGGGCGCGTCGACCATATACCCCCATCCGATTTCAATAAGCTCTTCGTCCGTAAGCGGGTCAAACGCGTCCGGAGTCCAACTGATCCCGGGGTACGCGCCCATAAGACGGAAAGGAACATTCGGCTTTGCCGGGGGCTCGACCGCAGTAATCTTCGCAACCGGTTTTTTCCCGCGCATCACCACAACTTCCTGCCCGGCCTCGACTTCCTTGAGGATCCGGGAGAAGTTGGTCTTCGCTTGGTGCACGGTGTACGCCATGGACTAAGTATGCTTAGTCCACTTTCGAAAGTCAATCGTAAATGGTCACAAGGCTGCGTTCACAGGTTTGCCCTCGGGCTCCAAAGTTTAAGATTTTCAAATACTTAAATCGTCAGTTTGGCATTCAGCGTGCCCTGTCAGCGGCTGGAGGTTGCCATGCACATTCACCCTGCCGCCGTCGGACTGGACGCCATCAATTCGTATGCGCTGGCGAACGAACGCGCCGCGAATGCGCGCGCCGCCGAAGCGCGCAAAAAGCTGTTGAAAGCGGGGCAAACCGGCGACACGGAGGTCAACTCGGATCCCGACGCCACGCTGTTGATCGGCCAGTGGCTCGACTCCCGCCACAGCCAGGTGCTGCCCGGCGACGAATACCACGCCGCCGCCGAAGGCAAAGACCCCGACCTGGGCTAGATACCCGCGCCTATTTGCACCCTCGCTCCCTCGCCGGGATGGCTTGCTCCCTTGCTCCCGCAGTCCCTCCTTCTCTGTCTTGCCTTTGTTTTTCTACTCCCTATTGGCTACTCCCTACTCCCTGCCCTTTTCCTGTCTCTATCATGGAAGCAGCGCCCTCCATGCCCTCCTCCGACGCCCCAGTCCGCGCCCTGCCCACGCTCCACGAGTTCTTCTCGCCGGGCGGCATTCTGGCCAACTCACCGCTGCCCTATGAATACAGATCGGGCCAGTATGAGATGGCCAAGGCTGTAGAGCGCGCCCTCGCGGAGCGCCGGCATCTGATCGTCGAGGCCGGCACGGGCACCGGCAAAACCCTGGCCTACCTCCTGCCCGCGTTGCGCACCGGGCAGCGCGTGATTGTTTCTACTGGAACGAAGGCCCTGCAGGATCAGCTTTTCTTTCGCGACGTGCCGTTTCTCGAGGCTTTGCTTGGCGAGCTGCGCGTCTGCTACATGAAAGGCCGCGGCAACTATCTGTGCCGCCGCAAGCTCTACGCCTTGCGCGATCAGCCGGTGCTCTCGGGTCTGGCCGAGATCGACGAGTACCAGCAGATTGCCGAATGGGAACGCACCACCGAAACCGGCGACCGCGCCGAGCTGTCCGCGCTGCCCGAGTCGAGCGCCCTGTGGCACAAGCTCGACGCGAGGTCAGAGGCCTGCCTGGGCAGCACATGTCCCGACTATCGCCACTGCTTCATTACCGAGATGCGACGCCGCGCCATGGAGTCGGACCTGATCATCGTGAACCACCACCTCTTTTTTGCCGACGCCGCGGTGCGCCAGATGGCCGCTGCCGCGCCGGATGCGGGCATTCTGCCGGAGGCCGCAGCCGTGATCTTTGACGAGGCGCACGAACTTGAAGAAGTGGCCTCGCAATATTTCGGGCGCTCGCTGTCGAATGTGCGCTTCGAAGACTTTGCGCGCGACGCCGATGTGTTGCTGCGCGGCAAGGAGGGCTCTACGCAGGTTCACTTGCTCGCGCAGCAACTGCGCGAGCGGGCGCGCCTCTTCTTTGCCGCGCTGCCGCACGAGGGCGAAGGCCGCCATCCCTTCGGCAATCGCGAGGAGTTCCTGGAATCCTGCGGCGACCTTTATCTTGCAGTTACGACCTCGCTCAAGCTGCTCGAAGCGGAGCTCGACCGGCTCAGTGACGCGGACGAAGCGCCGGGGCTCGAGGCTCGCGCCGCCGCGTTGCGCGCCGACCTTACCTACATGCTGGAAGCCAAGGCCGCCAACATTGTGTTCTGGCTGGAGCGGCGCGGAGGCAACTTCGGATCCAACTCGGAGTATTCTGCTCGCGCCGGCGTTTTGAAAGGGCACGACTTCAGTCGTGCCGACAACCCCGCCAAATTCAGCGGGGCTTCAGCCCCTGAGGGAAGTCTTTCGCGAGACCTCGCCCGGAGTTCTGCCCCGCGCGGCGGCGCCCGCACCACGTTCATGCAGGCCACACCGATCGACGTCTCCGAGATCCTGCGCGACCTGGTGTGGGACCAGGTGCCCACGGCCGTGCTCACTTCGGCCACGCTCACAGTGCAGGGCGGCTTCGAGCACTTGCGCAAGCGGCTCGGCCTGGGCGATGCGGGTCACGGGGCGCGCGAACTCGTGGTGCCCTCGCACTTCCGCTACGAAAAGCAGGCGCTGCTTTATTTGCCGCCGCAGATGCCCGATCCGCGCGACGCCGAATTTCCTGAGGCCGCTGCCAAAACCATCGAGCGCATTCTGCGCATCACGCGCGGCAGAGCCTTCTGCCTCTTCACCAGTTACGCGCAAATGCGCGCGCTCTACGAGCGGCTGTTGCCGGTGCTCGACTATCCGATTCTTTTGCACGGCACGGCTCCGCGCAAAGCGCTGCTCGAGGAATTCCGCGTCACGCCCAATGCCGTGCTCTTCGGCACGGCCAGTTTCTGGCAGGGGGTTGACGTGCAGGGTGAGGCGTTGAGCTGCGTGATCATCGACCGGCTGCCCTTTGCCGTGCCCTCCGATCCCGTGGTGCAGGCGCGCATGAAGGCCATTGAGGAGGCGGGCGGGCGCGCCTTCACCGAGTACCAGGTTCCCGAGGCCGTGCTCACGCTCAAACAGGGCTTCGGGCGGCTGATCCGCTCGCTTGAAGATCGCGGCGTACTGGTGCTGCTGGACCCGCGCGTGCGCACGCAGCGCTACGGGCAAACTTTTCTGCAGTCGCTGCCGCCGTACCGCGTCACGCAGAACATCGCAGATGTCGAAGCCTTCTTCGCAAACGCAGGGACTCGGGACTAAGGGGCTACGGGACTAGAAAACCGTGAACCGTGGACCGCGTGCACTGATCACTGACCACTCACACTCGCTCTGCCCCCCGGCCCCTCAGTCCCTGGTCCCTTAGTCCCTATCTGAGTGAGCCCCTCAGAAAAAATAATCTAAATACCTGATTCAATTCTTCCATGCGCGGCGCGTACAATTCAGGCAATTAGCCCCGTCCGCGAGCTTCCCCGATACAACTGGGCGGAACCGATAGGAGACACTTATGTTCCAAGGTGTTGGGTTCCCCGCATTCCGGATTCTGCTTGTTTCCGCACTCATCCTGGGCGCAGCCATCGTTCCCCAAGCCCAGTCGCAGGCCTTGTTGACGCGCCATGTGCGTGACGTGACTCTCAACGGACAGGCGCCTCTGGTGGGGCGTGTGCCCGCAACGCAGTCGATGCGCCTGGTTCTTGTTCTGCCGCACCGCAACGAGGCAGAGTTAATTGCTTTCCTGAAGGATCTCTACGATCCTTCCAGCCCGTCTTATCGCAAATTCCTTACGGTCGAAGAGTTCACCGCAAGGTTTGGCCCCAGCCAGGAAGATTATGACGCGGTGACTCGCTTCGCGGAAGCGAACGGTTTGACCGTGGTCGGCACCTCTCGCAATCGCATGAACCTGGATGTGTCGGGTCCGGCGGCGAACGTTGAGGCAGCCTTTCATCTGACCATGGGCACCTACCAGCATCCCACCGAAAACCGCACTTTCTTTGCGCCGGACCGCGAGCCCACACCGAATCTGGCGGTCCAGTTATGGCACATCGGCGGTCTCGACGATTATTCGACCCCAAAGCCCGCTCTTGTGCGCCGCGATGCGGGCACGGCGCTACCCGCTCTCGTGCGTAGCGATGCGATCGCAGCGGAAGCGCAGCCCGATGCCAAAGTCCAGCCCTATGCCACCACCGGCACCGGCCCTTCCGCCTCGTACCTTGGCAGCGACATGAGGGCGGCATACTACGTCAACGGGAATGCCGCAAACAATCTCACCGGCACCGGCCAATCGGTAGGGGTGCTCGAGTTCGCCGGTGTCGATCTGGCCGACCTGACGACGTACTATACGAACGCAGGCCAGACCAATAACGTACCCATCACGCTCAAGTCCGTCGACACCCAAAGCACGACATGCACCTTTGCCGGCCCGCCGGCTTGCGACGATACGGAACAAACCCTGGACATGACCCAGGTGCTCGGCATGGCGCCGGGGCTGTCCAGCCTTGTGGTGTACATCGGAACGGGCGCACTAACGGGGCAAACAATCGACGATTCCGCGATTCTTAACGCCATGGCCACGGCCAGCCCGCTGAACGCTCAACTGAGCGCCTCGTGGGACTGGACCCCTGCGGACCCCACCACCGACGACCCCTATTTCGAAGAATTTGCGGCGCAAGGCCAGAACTTTTTTGCCGACGCCAGCGACGACGGTATATGGAGGTCGGGTGTCGGTTATTATTGGCCGGCGGAAAGCGTTTACGTCACCACCGTCGGCGGAACTGTCTTGACGACAACCGGCGCTGGCGGCCAGTGGGCCTCGGAAACAGGTTGGGCTGACGGCGGCGGCGGCATTTCGCCGGACGACTATGCGATTCCATCGTGGCAGGTGGCTACGGCGGCTGGCTGCGCCGCATGTTCCCAAACCTACCGCAACGGCCCTGACGTTTCCGCCAATGCGGATTTCAGCTTCTACGTCTGCGCCGACCAATATACGCCGTGCTCCGCAAACCTTTACGGTGGACCCAGTTTCGCCACGCCCATGTGGGCCGGCTACATGGCTCTGGTGAATGAACAGGCGCTCCTGAACGGCCACCCCGTGCTCGGCTTCATTAATCCGGCGCTTTATACGATTGGTTTGGGCGCGGACTATGGCACCGATTTCCACGACATCACCAGCGGCGGCAATACCCTCGGGACAACCGTCGGCTATGACTTGTCGACCGGCTGGGGCAGTCCAAACGGGAGCGCCCTGATCAACGCACTTGCCGGATCGGCTATTCCCAACTTCACCATTTCCGCCTCGCCCACTCCGGTCTCGGTGGCGCAGGGCGCGAGTGGCACATCGACGATCACTACGACCGTTTCGGGCGGCTTCAATTCCTCCATCGCATTGTCCGCAACCGGCCAGCCCACGGGCGTAACCGCAACCTTCAGTCCCAACCCGATCGCGGCGCCGGGTTCCGGCACCTCGATCCTGACCCTGACCGTGGCCTTGACCACCGCGACCGGCATGTACCCCATCACCGTCACCGGTACGGGCGGAACCCTTACGCCAACGACCCAGGTCAATTTGACCGTGACCGGCGCGGCGCAGGTCGCCGTGCCCAACGTGGTTGGAGAAACCCAGGCAGCCGCAGAAACAGCCATTGCCACAGCTGGACTCGTGGTTGGTACGGTCACCACAGCGAGCAGCCCCACCGTCGCATCCGGCGACGTGATCAGCGAGAGCCCAGGCGCGGGCACCAGCGTCAACACCGGCTCGGCGGTCAACCTGGTCGTCTCAACCGGGGCGGCGCAGGTCGTCGTGCCCAACGTGGTTGGCGACACCCAGGCAGTTGCATCGACAGCCATCGCCGCAGCTGGACTCGTGGTGGGCACAATCACCACAGCGAACAGCTCCAACGTCCCATCCGGCGACGTGATCAGCGAGAACCCGAGCGCGGGCACCAGCGTCAACACCGGCTCGGCGGTCAACCTGCTCATCTCCACCGGCCCGGCGCAGGTCGTCGTGCCCAACGTGGTTGGTGAAACCCAGGCAGCCGCGACCACGGCCATCGACGGAGCTGGACTCGTGGTGGGCACGGTCACCATGGCGAGCAGCCCCACCGTCGCATCCGGCAACGTGATCAGCGAAAGCCCAAGCGCGGGCACCACCGTAAACTCCAGCTCGGCGGTCAACCTGGTCGTCTCCACCGGCCCGGCGCCGGTCACCGTACCCAACGTGGTTGGCGACACCCAGGCAGCCGCGACGTCAGCCATCATCGCTGCTGGACTCGCGGTTGGCACGGTCAGCACAGCGAGTAGCCCCAGCGTCGCATCCGGCAACGTGATCAGCGAGAACCCAAGCGCGGGCACCAGCGCCGGCCCCGGCTCGGCGGTCAACCTGGTCGTCTCCACCGGCCCGGCGCCGGCGCCCAGTTACACGCTCAGCGCGAACCCGTCGTCCCTCACCATCAAGAGCGGCTCGTCGGCCAGTACGGTCATCACGCTGACGCCGACAGGCGGATTCACAGGCACCGTCAACTTCACCTGCGGAACGCTGCCGTCCGATGTGACGTGCCTCTTCGCGCCGGCCAGCCTCACGGTCACTTCCTCCACGGCGCTTACCACCACGCTCACTATCGGGACCACCGGAACCGCCATGGCGTCCCTCGGCAATCGACCGGCAGGGCCCGTCCTTCCCCCGCTGCTTGTGGCCCTGATTCTGCTGCCTCTGGGCTTCATGCGGCGCGTCCTTCGCACCAGAAAGGCCGGAAGTCAGTGGCTTGGGTTGTTGCTGCTGGCAGGAACATGCCTTGCAGCCGCAGGTCTGCTCGGGACGGCCGGGTGCGGCGGCAACAGTTCATCCACGCCGGCCGGAACCTACAGCATACCCATCACTGTAACCAGTGGCTCGACAACAGTCCCATTGAACCTTTCGATCACGATTCAATAGCAAGCCAACGCAACAAGACACAAAGTTGAGCAGCAAACCGATGCAACAATTCGCAAGCAGGAAGGGATTCGGACCAGCGTGCTGTTCCGAATCCTTTCTCTTCTGCGGATAGAGCCAAGGCGCCTGGGACCGGTCGCAGCGGGCGACGGCGGTTGCCGCTTGGCGGCCAGCCTCCAGCTGCTGGCTACCGGTTACTGGCTGTGGTGCGGGAAATTCTCTGCAAATCGGCGGGCGAATCTTGCGGATTGTTCTCAATAGTTTGCGGAGAAAATCGGACGGGAGATTCATGGCGGCTACGGCGCTCATCGGGAGTGATCCGGCCGGGCGTGATTGGATACTCGCGCCGGATGCGGCTGCCCCCCACAACGCCCCAGCCTGCCGCCTTCAACGTGGGATCGACGTGCTCGGCTCTGGTCTCGGCTTCATTCATCTCTCTTTCTTGCTCGTCTTTCTCCCCAATGCGCCATCCGGCGGCGGCAGAAAGTTCGCGCCGGTAACCACCGATTTCCCCGTGTTGCTTTCCAAATCGAGACGCGCCCGCTTGGCGATGCGCCCACCCTTACGCGCCGCCCCCTTGTTCTCCGCCATCCCGGTGGCCTCCACGCTTTCAGCCAGTTGACGGGTCGAGAGCTCTGCCAGCGCCGTAAAGATCAATTCCGCTTCGCTCATGTGATCGCGCAGGTTCTGGCTCTTCAGCCCCTTGATCTCCTTGTGCGTCTTTACGCTCACTCCTGACCATTCCTGATGAACGATATTGGTAAGGATCGCGAACTCCTCGCCTTTCTTGATCTCATGTCCGGACCAATAATCGGTCAGTTTGTTGCGCGTCTCCTGGCCGGTCATACGTTGCTGAATCCATTTCTCGCTACGTCCGTGCTTCTGCCATGTCTCGCGCGCCCGGTCGAGCGACAGCGCCGGATCGGCCATCTCCTGCATCCGTTCATAGCCCACTTTGGCCAGCCACAGTTTGATCGGCTCGGCCTTGGGGCTGGGGACGGACTGCACCAAGCGCAGCAGCATCTCGGCCGTCGCCGCATCGGTGAGCCGCTGCTTGCCGTCGGCCGCAGCCATCTTCAACTGGTGACAATTTGTCACCAGTTGACTGCCTTCCTTTTTCAGCCGCTCTTTCAGCTTGTTCCAGTATTTTCGGGCAGTCGTCGCATTCGCGTGTTGGGTCAGCACTTGAACGATGTCCACCACCGAAAACCACCATGTTTCGGTCGGCTCGTCATAGACCCGGCGGATGGCGTGTTCTTCAAACTGGGCTGGCAGGTTTGTCATGAGCGATCCTATAGTTGTCCGGTAAAGGCTTGGTGCAACAGCGACCTTTTCAATGCCTCCAACGCGGTGAGCTTTCGTTGGTGGATGGATTCGAGCTGTTCCCTAATGAGTTGATTCGGAATTGGGCTCGCTACAAAGATAACTCACAGGATTGGCACAAGCCGGGAACTACGACCGCCGGCATCTTTCGGCTACAAGCCACCGGCCACAGGCCCGTTTTTACCCCCAAATTCGCAAAAAAACGCATGCAAGAACGCGCAAAAACACGTCCCCACGCCCTTCCTGACGCGCTTGTGCGAAATTCTCTGCAAACCGTCGCCCGGGTTTTTCGCTCGCCGCTTGCGCGGGTCGATCCGCGTGGCGCTTCTATACTGGAGGAGTTGGCCGCTTGCTCGCGGCCACGGGAGAAAGTTATGTCAAGCGAAGCGAAATGCCCGTTTACGGGCGGTCTGTTGCAGCACACGACGGCAGGAGCCAAAGGCAATGGGGACTGGTGGCCCAACCAGTTGAACCTCGCCATCCTGCATCAGCAATCCTCTTTATCCAATCCCATGGGCGAAGCGTTTGACTACGCCAAGGAATTCAAGACTCTGGATCTCGATGCCGTGATCAAGGATCTGCGCGCATTGATGACGGATTCCCAGGAGTGGTGGCCCGCCGACTTCGGACACTACGGAGGGCTGTTTATCCGCATGGCCTGGCACTCCGCCGGCACCTACCGGATACACGATGGACGCGGCGGCGCGGGCCGCGGGTCGCAACGTTTTGCGCCGCTGAACAGTTGGCCGGACAACGTGAACCTGGATAAGGCGCGGCGGCTGCTGTGGCCGATCAAACAGAAGTATGGACGCAAGATTTCGTGGGCGGATTTGATCGTCCTGACCGGGAACGTGGCGCTGGAGTCGATGGGCTTCAAGACGTTTGGCTTCGGCGGCGGGCGCGAAGACATCTGGGAGCCGGAGCTCGACACGGATTGGGGTCCGGAGGCTACGTGGCTCGGCGACCAACGCTACAGCGGCGATCACGAGCTGGCCAATCCCTTGGCCGCGGTGCAGATGGGGCTGATCTACGTGAACCCGGAAGGCCCCAACGGCAATCCCGACCCGATCGCCGCGGCGCGCGACATCCGCGAGACCTTTGCGCGCATGGCGATGAACGACGAAGAGACGGTGGCGCTGATTGCCGGCGGACATAGTTTTGGCAAGACGCACGGCGCCGCGCCGGCGAGCCACGTGGGCGCAGAGCCCGAGGCCGCATCCATTGAGGAGCAGGGACTGGGCTGGAAGAGCAGCTTCGGCACGGGCGCGGGCGGAGACTCGATCGGCTCAGGCCTCGAAGTGACTTGGACCAAGACTCCGACGAAATGGAGCAACGACTTTTTCGAGCATTTATTTGGATACGAATGGGAGCTGACCAAGAGCCCGGCGGGCTGCCACCAGTGGAAGCCGAAGGGCGATGCGGGTGCGGGACTGATTCCGGATGCGCACGATCCGACGAAGAGCCACGCGCCGACGCTGCTGACCACCGACCTCTCGCTGCGATTTGACCCGGCGTACGAGAAGATTTCGCGGCGCTATTTTGAGAATCCGAAGGAGTTTGCGGATGCTTTTGCGCGAGCATGGTTCAAGCTGACGCATCGCGACATGGGTCCGCTGGCGCGGTACCTGGGACCGCTGGTGCCAAAGGAAGAACTGATTTGGCAGGATCCGATTCCAACCGCCGACCACAAACTGGTCGACGCGAAGGACATGGCGGCTCTGAAAGCCAAGGTGCTGGCTTCGGGCCTTTCCATCAGCCAGCTCGTCACCACCGCGTGGGCCGCGGCGTCGAGCTTCCGCGGCAGCGACAAGCGCGGCGGCGCCAATGGCGCGCGCATTCGCCTCGCTCCGCAGAAGGACTGGGAGGTAAACCAGCCGGCGGAATTGAAAGAAGTGCTGGCGAAGCTGGAGGGGATCCAGAAGGAATTCAACGCTGCGCAAAAGGACGGCAAGAAAATCTCGCTCGCCGACCTCATCGTGCTCGCCGGAACCTCGGCCGTGGACGAAGCGGCGAAAAAGGCCGGCTACGAAGTGAAGGTCGGATTTGCTCCGGGCCGCATGGACACCTCGCAGGAGCAGACCGATGTGGCGTCGTTCGAGTCGCTCGAGCCGAAGGCAGACGGGTTCCGCAACTACGTAAGCAAGGGACTGGAGGGATGCCAGGCCGAATTGCTGCTGGACAAGGCGCAGTTGCTGACTCTGACCGCGCCCGAGATGACGGTGCTCGTCGGCGGCCTGCGCGTTCTGGGCGCAAATTTCGGGCACACGCAGCATGGTGTCTTCACCAAGCGGCCAGAGATGCTGACCAATGACTTCTTCGCGAACCTGCTGGATATGGGCACGAAGTGGCAAAAGTCGGCGACTGAAAATGTGCTGGAAGGGCGCGACCGAAAGACGGGCGAGTTGAAGTGGACCGGCACGGTGGTCGATCTCGTCTTCGGTTCGAATTCGCAACTGCGCGCGCTGGCCGAGGTCTACGCCAGCAGCGATGCCGAGAAGAAGTTCGTCGAGGATTTTGCGGCAGCGTGGACGAAGGTGATGAACCTGGATCGCTTCGACCTGGCGAGTTAGCGTACCGGAACTCCAACTTTGCCCCAAGAACGTTGCGAGGTTGGCATCTTCGCGCGCGGGTCAGGAGACCCGCGCGACAGCCGGTCAGGAGACCGGCGCTACACGACGACCGGCGGTCCGATCGGTAGCCGATGTTTTTGAGGGCCCGATCACCGAGGCGCGAGGGAGCAAGAGATCGGACCAAAGCCAGGATCTACCGGCTGCGGGCGACCGGGCTACGAGCTGGAAGCTAGCGCCTGATAGTTATCCCTGAAGCTGGCGCTGAACCTGACCCTCCGTACACCGGGTCCGACGCAATGCGATACCACGTGCCCGTACCGCTCTTCCCTGTCATCACCATCGCCGTCGTGCCCTGCATCGTGTAGGTTCCTTGGTCATCCCACTGCATCATGATGGAGTGGTCCGTGTACTTTCCGTTGCTCGCGGCAAATGTCCCGTTATTCGGCAGCGTGCCATCCGTGGCCTCGCTGTGAAATTGGTAGGTGCCGTTGGCCGTGATCTGCCAGACCCAGATGCCGCCGTTGACGTTGAGCCCCCAAAG
>JBEKGH010000021.1:0-48629 GCA_050012895.1 Occallatibacter sp. | reverse complement strand
CCTCAACTTGCTCAAGCAGGACAAGACCTCAAAACGAGGTGTCCACGGGAAACGCCTCAAAGCAGGGTGGGACAATGACTACCTCCTCCATTTGCTGGGGAATTAAGATGCGTTTGCCCTGGTGCAGGGGGAGTGGGATAAGGTGCAACTTCAGTTAGCTTCCTGAACCGGGATCAGCTGCGGCCCACCGCCGTCTCGCCCGTCAGAACTCGATTCTCCCTTGAAAGGCGATCATGCGCGGCGAGCTGTCACCTCCAAGGCCGACACCGAGCAGTCCGGTGGGCGGCATCGTCAAGCTTTGCAGCGTTCCGAATCTTGCTGGAACCGAGCCGGGCGCGCCGGCCTCGACCGTGCTGGGCAACGCAAAGTTGGGATGATTGAATGCATTGAACAACTGGCCGTCGATGCGCAGTTTGATCCCTTCCCGAATCGGAAAAGTCTTCGTAATGTACATATCCGAATACGTGAAGTGCGGTCCGCGCACCGTGTTGCGGCCGGAGTTGCCGAATTGGCAGATCGCTGGGTTATCGTTCTCTACGCCGAGAGCGCCGGTATAACATGCGCCGGTCGTGGGATCGACCACCGAGACAAACGCATCGGGGTTGAGCCACTGCCTGGTTCCGTTGATGGTGACGCCGGGATAGGGAGTCTTGCGATAGAGCGGCACGCCGGGAACCCGGTTGGCATAATTCGGCACGGCGAATTGGACGGTCTGCGCGGGGTTCGATGCCTGAAGGACGCCATCGCCGTTCGCACTATATTGCTGGCTCAGCACGCTGAAGGGCAGTCCGGAGTGAAGGAATCCCGTCTCAGAAAAGGACCAACCTCCGAAGACCTGACGCAAGATCGGATTGCCGGAGTGGAACGGCACCTGGTACACCCCGAACGCGGAAATGTTCTGTCGCACATCGTAATCGCAACTGGCACGCTGCCGGCTTAACTCTCCCGGCAACGGCGATTCCAATCCCTGCGTTGAGAACGCGAGCAAACCACCATTCGACACCTCGTCGAGGCAGTGACTGAAGGTGTAATTGCCGCGCACGGTCAAGCCGCCCCATTGTTGCGTGTAGACGGTCTGCAATCCGCTGTAGATGCTGTTCGCGCCGGTCTGGAACTCGGTAACATTTGCAAAACGCTGATCGAGCGGCTGCAGGTAGGGGAATGGCGCAAAGCATCCATTGCAGACGTTCTGATAGCCGTTCAGCTGTACCTGGTAGGGTTCGTGTAATCCGCGCGTGCCCACGAAGTCGGCGCGCAGGTTGCCGCGCGAGCCGATCTGCTGCTCGACGCCGAGATTGTACTGGTAGTAATACGGAGTCTTGAGCGTTCCCGTAGGGAAGGTGTTCAGGCTGACGGCCAGCGGACATGTTGGGGCACCGGGCCCGACGCCCGCACAGGGCACGCCGCCGGAGGTGAAGGTTGTCTGAAACAACCGATTGGCGCTGGCTCCCGCGTCGACTGCGCTCGCGGGAACGCCGGGAGCAATACCCAAGCCGCCCACTTGTCCCCCGATACCGCCGGTGAAGGAGGGATCGTTGGGAGCGTTCATCAGGCCGCTATCTGCAATCTGCTGCGGGATGATGTCATTGAAGACGCCGAATCCGGCATGAACAGCCGTGCTCGCACGAAGCTGATAAGCAATCGAGGCGCGTGGCTGCGAGACAAACAGCGGCGTGGCCGCAAACAGGTTGTGAACATCGCCGAGGACAACCTGATTCAGCGGCTGATTGGTTGTATGCGGGGCATCCAGGAAGGAACCAGCCATGCGGGAGAAGAGAGCCTGCGCGCTGGTGACGTTGGTGTTCCAGGTGACGCGCATGCCGTAGTTGAGTGTCATTTTCTTAGTCGGCTTGTACGTGTCCATCCCGTAGTATTCGAGATTGCCGACGGCCACCCTTTCTTTGAGAGAGACGGGGAAGTTCTGCTGGGCAGTATATGCGGCCCCATAAGTGAATTCCGCCAGGTCGTTGTAGGCGACCGTCGGCACAATGCCTTCTCCCAAGTCGTGGTCGCTGGTGTCGACGCGGCGCGTATTGACGCCGAAGTGCAACGTGTGCCGTCCGCGACTCCAGGTCAAGTTGTCGTTCATCTGCCACTGCGTAACCTTGCGTCCCTGCGGAAACGTATCGTTCAGGCCACCGATGGTCGTGAAGGGCACGCTGTCGCTGCCCGAGGCCAGCACGATGGGAAAGGTCTCAAGCGCCTGGGAGTAGTTGTTCGGCTCAAAGATGCTCGAGTACCAGCTTGCGCCGGGATTGAACTGATTCACCAGCGCGGGGCTGAAGATGTGCGTGTAGCCGATGACCAGCGTGCGCTGCGGCTGCGGCGAATAGGCGTTGAAGATGGAGTTGATGGGGTCTGTCCATTCCGCCTGCAGGCCCGTGTCCTGCTGAAAGCGGTACCAGACGGTGTTGTTGGCGTCGATGGTGTGGTCGATCTTCACCACGATCAGGTTCTCGCGGTCGCTGTTGTTCAGAGTCCGCTGCTGCTGAGATGCACAACCGCTCCCATCGAGCAGCGTACCGGCCAGCGGCGCGGACAACTGCGTGCCAGTTGCGTCCAGCGGGCAAGCTGTAATCGCCACCGGCGATCCACCCGGAGCAGGCAGCAGCGAGAACATGTTTTTATAGAAAGAAATCTCCGCGGGCTGGGCAGGCAGGTTGGTTCCAGTCACTGGGTCGTATCCGCCCGTGGCAAGCTGCCCCAGCACATACTGCTGATAGGCGGGTGTGGGTAAGGTTGTCGATGAAACGATTGGCAAAGCGATGCGAATGCCCTCATAGTGTGCAAAGAAAAAGAGCTTGTCCCTGGCGATCGGCCCTCCCACGCTGACCCCGAATTCATTCACAACGGAACGCGGCTTTTTCGCGATGTTCCCCGGCGTGTCATTAGCGTGGAGAAAATAGTCCTGCGCGTTGAACAGCGAGCCGTTCCAGACTTCGTAGAGGTCGCCGTGAAACGCGTTGGTTCCCGACTTGGTGAAGTAGTTCACCTGCGCCACGGCGTAACGGCCCTGATTGACGGAAAATGAATTGGTGTTCACCGTCGATTCCTGGACGGCGTCGAGCCCAATGACGAGGTTGGTGGAGAGGCCGATGTTCAGGCCCAGCCAAGGGTCGTTCGAGTCGAAGCCATCGAGGATGTAACCGTTGGAGGTCGCAGGCAAGCCATTGAACTCCACGTTGCCGTAACCGCCCGGGGCCTTGGCATCGCTCGACGAGCCGGCTGTGTTCATCAAGGCGCCTTGCGCGAATTGCGTCACATACGTCAGATCCTGCCCGGGATTGGGCAGGTTTTCGATGGTCTTGGCTTCGATGGTGGTGGTGGTGTTGGGATTATCGAGGGTCAGCAGGCCCTGCTGCCCGGTCACTTCCACGGTTTGCGATGTGGAACTTACCTGCAGCGTGAAATTCAGCGCCACGTTGCGCCCCACGCCCACCGGAGTCGGTTCCGACTCCGCATCGGCAAAGCCCGCAAGGCGCACCGCGACCCGGTACGTGCCGGGATTCACCTCGGAAAAAAGATAATGACCGCCGGCGTCGGTCCGGCCTGTTCGCTCCACTTTGGTGTCCACTTCCGTCGCTGTCACCGAGGCGTTGGCGATGACCGCGCCGGAAGCGTCCAGCACCGTCCCCGAGATTGCGCTGGATGTGCCGCTCTGCGCGCCTAGCCCTCGCGAATTAACTGCGATTAACGACAGAGAAAGGAGGAAGAAACACCTGGTTGCCTTGCGCTGCCGCATTCGAACCTCCGGGAAAGTCGGGGAAAGGAAAAAAGAATCAGCGGCCGAGCGCCGTCTCGACCAGCAGCCACACGTTGAGGCCGGCGATCAGTACGGCCGTGGTCCAGGCCAGCGCCTGCAACCAGCGGGCGTTGACAAATTCGCCCATGCGCTTGCGGTCGCCGGTGAAGATGACCAGCGGCACGACGGCGAAGCTCAACTGGAAGGAGAGAATCACCTGGCTCAGGATGAGCAGCTTCTCCGTTCCCCGCTCGCCCATGAAGGCCACGACAATGATGGTGGGAATGATGGCCAGCGAACGGGTGATCATGCGGCGCAGCCACGGCGACAGGCGGATATGAATGAAGCCCTCCATCACCACCTGACCCGCGAGAGTTCCAGTTATCGACGAGTTCTGGCCGCTCGCGAGCAGCGCGATGGCGAAGAGGGTGCTGGCTCCAGTCACGCCCAGCAGCGGGCTCAGCAGTTTGTACGCGTCCTGGATCGCGGCGACTTCAAAATGCCCGCTGCGAAAAAACACCGCCGCGGCCACGATGAGAATGGCCGCATTCACAAACAGTGCAATCATCAGCGCCAGCGCCGAATCGATGTTGGCCATGTGGATGGCCTCGCGCTTGCCCTCGGGCGTGCGCTCGTAGCGGCGGGACTGAACAATCGATGAATGCAGATAGAGGTTGTGCGGCATCACCGTCGCGCCCAGGATGCCGATGCCGATGTAGAGCATGGCCGGGTTGGTCACGATGGACGGCGACGGAACCACAAGATCGTGCAAGGCCAGCCAGTACTCCGGCCGGGACAAAAACATCTGCACGCCGAAGAGCACGATCATGGTGCCGATGAGCGCGATCACGAGCGCTTCCACGTAGCGGAATCCCCAGCGCTGCAGGAGCAGGATCAGCAGCACGTCGAAGCCGGTAATCAGCACGCCGTAGAAGAGCGGAATGTGGAAGAGCAGCTCGAGCGCGATGGCCGATCCGATCACCTCGGCCAGGTCGCAGGCCGCAATGGCGATCTCGGCCATCACCCACAGCCCAAAGCTCGTCCTGGGTCCGTAGCTTTCGCGGCATAGCTGCGCCAGGTCCCGTTCAGTGGCCACGCCCAGCTTGAGCGAAAGGCTCTGCAGCAGGATCGCCATCAGGTTTGACAGCATGATGACGAAGAGAAGGGTGTAACCGAACTGCGAGCCGCCGGCAATGTCGGTGGCCCAGTTGCCCGGATCCATATAACCGACAGAAATGAGGAAGCCGGGGCCGACAAAGCCCATCAACCGCCGCCAAAAAATGGGCGAGCTGGAGATGCGCACGCTGGCATGCACCTCAGGCAGCGAGGGCTCGGTGAGCACGGTTCTGGTTACGGCTTCAGTGGACATGCGCCTGGGGATGGGATCGCAAGGATCTCTCAATCTCAGTATGCCACAGATTATTAATCATAGTTAATATTTTTACTTATGTTACATTACAAACAATTTTTGTGTGCCGAAAGTGATGATCAAGCGAAATTCGCCTGCCAACGTCTAAGACAGCATGATGTTGTCGCCTTCCCCCCGGCGGCCGTTGCGCCGCTTCTCTTGGTCTCCTCAATCTTGGTCTCCTCAAGAAGGACCAAGTCCATCTGTCCAAACCCCCAGCCTCCAGACCCCCAGCGTCAAGATTTGTGGGCCCGCAAAATGGCGCCGCTGGAAATACTCCGGCGTGTTCGCGCGATGGAAGCAAGCGCGCTTCCCATGGCTCGGTGTGGGCGTGGCGGGCTTGGCGCTGTTGGGATTTTCGGTACCCGCGTCGGCTTCTCTCGGCGGCCACGCCAGCTCCGTCGAAACCGATCGCGCCCAAATGAATGCCAGCCTCCGGGTGACGCCGCATGACACGTACGAAGTTCATGAGATGCAGGCGCCCGGCGGCACCGTGGTGGACGAATATGTCTCACCGGCGGGCACGGTGTTTGCCGTCGCCTGGCACGGTCAGTTTCCTCCTCCCATGCAGCAGATTTTAGGAACGTACTTTCAGCAATACTCCGCGGCCTTGCAGGCGCGGCCGAAAATGTATGGGCATCGTCCGCTGAATATCGAGGAGCAGGGGCTGGTGGTCCAGACCGGCGGTCACATGCGGGCTCACTTTGGCCGCGCCTACGACCCCAACCTGCTTCCGCAAGGTTTGGCCGTCAATCAAATCCAGTGAAGCAGATCCAGTGAAGGATCATCAGGAGTTATTTGTGCGCGGTGTATTTCTATCTATTTTGTTGATCGCTCTTGGATTCGCCGCGGGATGCGGCGGTTCCGTCGCAACCAGCACCGCCAGCAGCGGCGGCACCACTTCCACCGGATCGGGGAGTGGTTCGGGAACCGGATCGGGGAACGGCTCCAATGTTCTTGCGCTTGCGGTGAACGGCGGCCCGGAGGCGTCGACCGGCTTCGTCTACCAGAATGCCGCATTCGCCTCGGCGACGATCTGCGCTCCGGGCAGCACTTCGAATTGTGTCACCATCGACAACCTGCTCGTCGATACCGGCTCAACAGGCCTGCGCGTATTCGCTTCCGCGGTCGCTTCTTTGAATCTGCCCGCAATCAACGCTACGAATGGTTCAGGGGCCTATGACTGCATTTCCTTTGTGGATAACTCCTTTCTGTGGGGTCCGGTGGAGCGCGCCGACGTCACCCTGGGAGGTGAAACTGCGTCGAGTCTTCCCGTTCAGGTGATCAGCAGCGCAAACAATGGCATTCCATCCAGTTGTTCCAACGGCAGCACGGAGAACGACAATTCGGTAGAGTTGCTGGGGGCGAATGGCATTCTCGGTGTCGGTAATGAACCCAGCGATTGTTTCTTCAACGGCGGCAGCGCCTGTGATCCATCGTCCGGGTTAAGCAGTCCACCTTCTCCGGCTTATTACACCTGCAGCGGCAGCAAGTGCAGCCCTGCCTTCATCGCCTCGGCGAATCAGGTCGCAAATCCCGTCGTGCTATTCGCAACGGACAATAATGGCGTCATCGTGGAGTTACCATCAGCGTCAACCAGCGCGGCATCCTTGACCGGCTCTTTGGTCTTCGGCATCGGTACGGAATCGAACAACCAGCTTCCATCCAACGCCACCGTCTTTACACTGGCTTGCGATGCTTTCACGACTGTCTTCGACGGCCAGACTTTCGGCGTCACCGACGCGGCCACCTGCGCCGGTCCCTACAGTTTTATTGACAGCGGCTCCAATGGCCTGTACTTCCCGAATGTCGCGAACATTCCAGAGTGCTCGTCGAACATCGCAGAGGGCGAACTCGATGGGTTCTATTGCCCAACCACAACCGAGACCCTTTCGGCCACAATGGAGGGAGAGGATGGCGCATCGCACGCGACCAGTTTCAGCGTGGGGAATGCCGACGATCTTTTGCTCAATGAAGGAACCGCATCCGACGCTGTTCAACCCACCATGGCGGGCACGAACCCTGTCGGCTACGGCTTTGACTGGGGACTTCCCTTCTTCTATGGCGTGAATGTCTACAGCTCCATCGACGGGCAAAAAGTGCCTTCAGGAGCGCCGACCGCCCCTTGGTGGGCGTATTGAAAAACAGGGAACAAGGGACCAAGGGAACGAGAAAACAGGCAGCGAGGGAGCAAAATAGAGCGGAGGTTAGGGGGAGTGAAAAAGTGAAAGAGTGAGCTGGAAGGTCACAGAGTCCCTCATTCCTACTGGTAACTCACTCTCTATTGGCTGCTCCCTGTTTTTCTGCCTTTTCCGCCTTCAGCCAAACCGCTTCCGCGGCCGGCCGGCCGAGAATGGAGCTCCCCTTAGGCAGCTCAATCAAAACGGTTTGATCGTAGTTCTGCCGAAGAACTTTGAGGGCTCTTCCGGGGCCGATGCCGGAGGCATAGAGAAATTCGAGCAGCCTGGGGTCGCGCTCCTGCAGGCTAATGACCGCATAGCGTTTTCCCTCGGTGGCCTGCGACAGCTGAATCTCGCCCTTGCGCTTGCGCTCGGCCGGATTCACGGGTAGCACGGCATTGCCATGCGGGCACGCGCCGCCCTCGCCCAGTTTTTCCTTTAGCTTGGCTTCAAAGGCCGGCGAGACCGCGTGCTCAAGGCGCTCCGCCTCCTCGTGAATCTCGTGCCACTCCATGCCGAAGACCTCGCTGAGCATGCGCTCGATGAGGTGATGACGCAGGGCGGTGCGATAGGCCGTCTCGCGTCCCACCGCGGTGAGCCGCACGATGCCGTCAGTGCCCACCTGCACGAAGCCGTCGCGCTTCAGCCGCTTGAGCGCCATGGTTACGGCCGGCGCCGAGACCTCAAGCCAGTGCGCGAGCGTGGCGGGGATGACCTGTCGGCCCTCGGCCTCCGCCTCAAGGATGGCCTTCAGGTAGTTTTCCTTGCTGACGTGGATGGAGTCTTTCATGGCGGTTCTGCATTCACTCTACATTGTGGACGGTGGTTCGTGTTCCTGGCTTTTTCTTCGCGTTTGGCGGCCGCAGCGCCGACGACACCAGACGGTTGCGGGGTCTGACGACCGCCCAAGAATAAGAACTCACGAATCAGTAGCGCCGGCTTCCAAGCCGGCTGTCGTGTGGGCCTCGTGGCCCACACACTGCTCTTGGCGGCGTGGACGCCGACAGTACAGCCGGTCTTCCACCCCAAGAAACGCAGATCGATTCTTGGGCGCCCCGCTCTGGACAGGCTGCGGGAAAACTCGCTTGGCAAGGAGTTTTGTATCAGGGCGCGAGTTTACTCGCGCCGCATATTGCGCAAAATGAGCGCGGGGCTTTAGCTAAAGCCCACGTTTGTTTTGCGGTATTTGCGGCACGAGTGAACTCGTGCCTTTTCAAAACGGTTTCAAACTGACCCACTACCCGAGCGGGCGCGGCCCCTTTCGGCAGTGCTCCCACGTTGTCTATTCGGCCGGTTGCAGGATAGTGTGTCCAGCCTTTGAGTTCCCACCCATTTCGCAAAAAGCGCGATCCTTCGACTTCGCTCAGGAGGATGGGGCACGGATGCGATGGGTATAGCTATTGTTGAGTTGCTCCAAATCTCTAACTTCTTGCTTTTGCACCGGAATCAATGACCCCGGTTCATGTTTTCCCCCCGATCGCCGATGAAACGTGTGTCGGATTAGAACAGAATCCTGGCTCAGAGGCGAGGCACGTTGAGATCCATGCAAAGCTCGGCTCAGTTCCACACGCAGCCTTCCGTCTCCGGTATAACGCTGGTGGAGTTGGACGCGTCCAATGCCGCGATCCACGTGGTGGGCGTGAGCGCGGTGTGGCGCAAGCTGCTGATGCAAGCGGAGATGGCAGCTCCGCATCTGCAAGTCGCGGCCATCGAGGGTGAGCACGGAAGCGGCAAGTACACGCTTGCCCGCTATCTGTTCAGCCGCTCACCACTGGCCGCCACCAGCTTCCAGCGCCGCGATGCGCGGGAGTGGCTGGCCACGGACGCCGATCCTGCAACGCTTGCCGGCTTCACCTATCTCGATCGCGTGGACCTGCTGGCGCCTCCTGGACAGGGGCTGCTCCTTGGTGTGCTCAAAACTCTTCAGGACCGTCCGCCCGGCCGCGCCGTTCTGCTTGCGTCATCGCAAACCCCGCTGCGGCAAATGGCCGGCCAGGGGCTTCTGCTTCCCGATCTGGCCTTCCGCCTTACCGCCATCCGCTTCGCGATTCCGCCCCTGCGCCAGCGCCGAGAGGACATCGCTCCGCTCGCCCAATTCCTCCTCGACCGGCTCTGCGTCCGCTACGAGCAGCGTCCCGTGTTGCTGGGGCCCGGCACACTCGCCCGCCTTCTGCAGCACGCGTGGCCCGGCAACGTGCGTGAGCTGCTCGGCGCACTCGAGAACGCCCTGCTCGAAGCCAATAACGGCGTGATTCGCCCGGTCGACCTGGCTTTGCCCGATGGCCCGCAGCCCTTTTTCGATCTGCAATCCGGCGCGCACTCTGCTCTCAGCCCTGCCATGGGGCCCGGAGCAGGCTTTGGAGCGAGCGGCTTTGAAGTGGGCTTCGATCCGCAAGCCGCCCGCCTGGCCGCCGACCTGTCCCTCGACGCCATCATCCACCGCCACGTGCAGTACGTGCTCGACCTCAATCGCGGCAACAAGCTCCGCACGGCGCGGCAGCTCCAGATCTCCCGGTCGACGCTTTACCGGATCCTCGCCAACGAGAACTTTTTGGCGCACTGAGGAAGTGAATGGAGTAAAGGAGTGAATGGAGTAAAGGAGTGAATGGAGTGAAGGAGTGAATGGAGTGAAGGAGTGAATGGAGTGAAGGAGTGAATGGAGTGAAGGAGTGAAGTGAGTGAAGGAGTGAAATGAGTGAAGGGAGTGAAGGGAGCGAAAACACTTCAGCACGCCTTCACTCTTTTCACCCTTTTCACTTCTTTCACTTTTTCACTTGTTTGTCAGGTGCCGCTTTCGCCAGCGCTCGATCGCGTCACAGCCCTTGCGCGGCAATTGCGATGGAGGGATCGGCAGCTTTGTGGCGTTTGGTACCGGTGCTTCCGCTCCCGGCCTGGGTGGCAGGGCGCGGCGGTTCGTAGCTTTTGTACACGGTGATGTGGAAGCAGGCCTGGCGAAACTCTTCTTCGACGTCGATCTTGCCTGCGTCTTCGAGCGCCAGCAGGCGCGTGCGCATCCAGGCGATCTCGTTACGGCTCAAGCCGTCTTTCGCGATGTCGATGGTGGCGCCGGTCAGGTGCGGGCTCACAATGTCGCCTTCAGCCGGGGCGGCGTTGCCGTTGATCTCCATCAACCGCTTCTGATATTCCATGGTGCGCACCGCGGAGCTCACTTCGAGCGGCCGGTGGAATGCCGCGGCGTGCGCCCGCGACAGGTCGGCGAGAAAAAGCGCGGTCCACGGCCGGCAATAGCGGTGGGTCGCGGACAATTCGGCATTTACGGCGAGCGCGCTCGATGCCGGAATGGGCACGAGCAGTTTGCGCGCGATGCGATCGACGAGGTCGGATTCATTCTCAATCCGCTCCAAACCGTCGGCATCGAGGCGCGTGTTCTGCCGCTCCAATGATTCGTGGGAGCCGCGCAGCGGCGCCGGCATGACGCCACCTCGCGGAACCCGCAGCGAAGCTTCTTCGGTCCTGGCGTCTGGAGTGTTGGCGTCTGGGGTCTCGGCCTCAGGCTGTTCCAATTCTTCTGCTGCCGCGGGTTCTTCTGCTTGCGCGGAGCGCAACAGGAAAACGGGAGACGCCGATGCGACATCCATCGCCGGGGCAGCGCGAGTGATATGGAGCGCGCGCTTGCTTTCGGGGCGGGACCTGGCAGGAAAAGACTCTGCGTGGAGCGCGATGTCGCGCCGTGCAGCTTGTTTTTGCGCAAGCTCGCGCCGGATCGCGAGTCCCGCAGTGCGCCCCACCTCGTGGGACGTGGGCTTCCGCGTGGTGCTGACCTGGGTTTGAGTGCGGGTTTGAGTGCGCGTCTGGGCCTGCGGGGCGTGATGCCTGCTGGGCGCGGACGCCGCATGGCGTGTTACCGGGGCGGTGGTCTTGGGGTGCAGCTTCGCCGGCGCGGCATGAGCGACCCCTGCAGCGAGAACCACGAGCGCAATGGCAAGAGTTGCCTTCCGGCACATGAGGGAGAGTGCGGACAATCGAGAGCTTCTCCAGTGTACGTCGATTCGCGTGCGCCACAAAGTGCCTTGGCGGATGCGGGTTGGTCTGATAAGTAGACGCTTCCCGGTGCACTTAGTTGTTGTCCGGGCGCCGGAATCGGTCTAGAACTGGGCGCATTAATCGCTTGAGACCGTAGAAAAACATCCCTCAGGGGTTAAAACCCCGCTGTCTATGCGCCTTTTATGGCACGGCTAAAGCCGTGCCCTTTCAAAGCTCGATTTATGTAACCAGTCGTAGCACGGCGAAAGCCGTGCCTTTTCAAAGCTCGATTTATGTAACCAGTCGTGGCACGGCGAAAGGCGTGCCCTTTCGAAGCTCGATTTATGTAACCAGTCGAAGCACGGCGAAAGGCGTGCCCTTTCAAAACAACGAGCTTCTCCGCAGCCTCTATATTCCTGGCGCAGGAGCGTCCAGGCCACCTAGCGGGGCGACCGGTTTGGCAGGCGGCGTCAGGACAAAGCCCTTGCGGACGAGGGCAAAGCCCTCCTCCGGCAATTCCGCCTGCAGAAGTTGATTCTCCGGACCGGAAAAGAGGTCGGTATTGGCTCCGGCGATGGCGGCGACAAGGTGATGCACGGTGATGGGCTGGCCGTCGAGGGTTCCCTGCTGATCGGCGTAGGTGGCCAGTTGCACTGGCTCAATTGTGCCTGCATTCTTGGGCAGAATTGCCCACAGGTCGCGGTTGTTTTGCGTCGCGGCAAGCGCCAGAAGCGTTTCCAGCGCGCCAGGATCGAAATCGGCCAGGAACACCGCGCCGGGATGCGCAGCCAGACGCGTGGTGGTGCTCTTTCCGTTTGCGGAAATATTCAGCAGGAATTGAGCTGCGTCGGGAGCCGTCACCACGTTCACCGCTTCGCCGTTCACAATCGCGCTCAACTGCACGTGCTCGAGCTGGTTGGCAGAGGAAAGCTGCTCGGTCTTCGAGAGCGCGTAATCCAGGCCCTGCATGGATACCTTGACCAACGAGGTCGAGTCGTAACCACCCTTTGTGGCCGTGAAATGAAAACTGGCTGTGCCCACGGCGTGGCCGTGCTGGGCGATTTCAAAATTGCCGGATTCCGGGCCCGACGGCGAACTGCCACCGCCGTGAACGGAAGGTTGAGCGATCACAGCCGGCGACAACGCCGCCAACACCAGGGCAAAAAATCCCGCACAGGGGGGAAAACGAAATAAGGCCACTTGGAATCTCTACTCCCTGTCACATTAGACACCGATTCAGTCAAAGGGTTACTTGAGCCACGGAACCGGCCCGGTGAGAAAAGGGAGGTTGCGGCCGTGAGTTTTGACCCTTGATTCCGGATTGCGGCCCCTCCGGCTCCGGACTGGTAGCCTGCTGGGAAGGGCCCATTTCTTATTTTCCTCAAAGAATTCTTTACTTTACGGATAGAGGGATGTTAATTTCCTTAGCACCCCCCTGTGCCGCACCTGAAGGAGAACGCCTATGTTTTGTCACCACTGTGGAGCGGCAAATCAGCCGGACAACAAATTCTGCAAGAGCTGCGGTACGGCATTGGGCGCCGCCGGCGGTGCGCAAGCCAGCGCGCCCCCCGCGGCCGCGCCGGTTGCGGCCGGTGCCGGGGGCAGCGCCCAAGTGGTCGCAGCGCCCTACGCCGCGCCACAACCGGCGCCCCAGGTCGCTTACCCGGGCGCGTATCCGGGTGCGCAGGCGCCACCACCGGGCATGGTGCCCGTAATGTACCAGGCGTATCCCGGGGGACCGCAGCAGATATATTACGTTCCCGCGCATGGAATGCAGCCGCATGCGGGGGTTGGCATCCTGCAGAGCATACAGGCGCAGATTCGAAAGATAGCGTCAACGGATGAGCTGGAAGGGTTCAGCCTGAGCCAAACGTTCAGCGAGACATTCAAGCACCATGATCCCCGCGCCGAGGAAGAGTACGCCATGGTGGGCTCGGCGCTGACGACGCCGCCCATCGAGATGGTGGACACGAACTGGCCCAAGCCGTGGATGTTCTTCCGCATGCTTGTGGCCCTGGTGATCGCGGCGGTGGTGCTGTACTCGGTTTTTTATTTCACCGGGCAACAGGAAATGAACCTGTTGCCGGCTCTCATATTCATGGGAGCGTTCGCGATGCCGCTGGCGTCGCTAGTGTTCATGTTCGAGATGAACACGCCGCGCAACGTTTCGGTGATCCAATTGGGAAAGCTGTTCCTGGTAGGGGGCGTGGTGGGACTGTGCATGGCTATTCTTGAGTACCAGGTGAAGGCCATTGCCAACCTCCCGGGCCCGATCGAGGAGAGCTCGAAATTGCTCGCGGTGATCCTGGTGATGTACGGCGCGCGCGGCGCGGGCTACAAGTTCGAATTGAACGGAATCCTGTTTGGGTGCGCGGTGGGTGCGGGTTTTGCATGCTTCGAGACATCCGGCTATGCGTTGTTTAGCGCAAGCGGCGGCTTCGTGTCGGTATTGCAATCAGAGACCATTCAGGCGGTGTTGAAATTTGGGCAGGGACAGCTGACCCAGGCGCAGGCTCTAGCGGCGGTGAACCAGGCTACCGCCGACGCTGTGAAATCGATGGTGGGCTTGCTGGAGTTGCGCGGGGCTTTGGCTCCATTTGGGCATGTGGTGTGGACGGCGATTGCCGCGGGAGCCTTCTGGCGGGTGAAGCAGGAAAAGCCGGCGAGCTTATCGATGCTGGCGGATACGCGCTTCCTGATGGCGTTCCTGATTCCGGTGTTGATGCATACGCTTTGGGACATCACCGTCACGTTTCCGAATCTGTTCAATCCCACGACTCAGTCGCAGCAAACTACCGACAACTGGATCCTTTACGGCATCATGGCGTTTACGTCGGTGGTGTCATGGTATGTACTCTTCACCATGATTCAGCAGGGTCTGAACCAGGTGAGGAACGTGCAGAAGGCGCAATTGCAAGCCACGCTGACCAATGTGGAAGCGACCCTGGGGCTGGGGGCGAGGCGGTTTGGGATGCAGGCGTAAGCGGGGTGGATGGGATTCGAGCGCCGCGGGTTGAATATTGATCGAGAATCTATCAAAAAGATTCGCAGATTTGGGTTGAGGTTTTGCAACACTTCATTATTGCGTTGACCGATTCATAGCGTGCTGGCCGCGCAACGCATCTTCGGGTTCCCGGGCTTTCGGCGGGAGCCCTGCTGCTCTGCCCGTCGCATTCGGTAGTTGCCGGAACGCGCCAGCCAGCCGGATTCTCGGGTACAAAATTGGCCGATGTCGAAACGACTCTTTACTTTGCAGTGGGTGTAATGCTAACTTGCATAACATCCCGGACGCCGTAAGACAGGAGATATTCATGTTTTGCCCCAAATGCGGAACGGCATGTTTGCCGGAAAACAAATTTTGCAAGAGTTGCGGAACCCCCATAGGCGCCGCGAGCAGTGCACAAGCAGCCGGAGCGCCCGCCCCAGGAGCCCCGCCCGCTGCTGCGCCACAACCAGCGGCCCAGGCCGCTTATCCGGGTGCACATCAGGCTGCGCCGGGCGCGCCCCCGGGCATGGTGCCCGTGGTCTACCAGGCTTATCCCGGCGGTCCACAACAGGTGTATTACATGCCGGCGCACGGCCCGCAGGCGCAAGCCGCAGCCGGCGGAATCCTGGGGGGCATCCGGGAGAAGATCCGGGCCCTGGCCTCAACCGACAAGCTGGAGGGGTTCAGCTTCAAGGAGCTTTTCAAAGAGACATTCAAGAAGCGCTCGGCGGATGAGATCGAAGAGTACCTCGCGGTGGGCTCGCCGCGGACCACGCCGCCGCTCGAAACGGTGGATACGAACTGGCCCAAGCCGTGGATGTTCTTCCGCGTGCTGGCGGGTCTGATCGTTGCGTACGGGGTGTATTACGCGCTGTATCTCTACAGCACGAATGAAAAGTTGATGATCGGGACCATGGTGCTGGCAGCGTTTGCGGCGCCGGTAGCGACGCTGATGCTGATCTGGGAGATGAACACGCCGCGCAATGTTTCGATTGTCGAGGTGATCAAGCTGTTTGTCGCGGCCGGCGGAATCTCGGTGGTGATCATCACGCTGTGGTATTTGATCCCCATTTTCGGGAACATGCCAGGCATCGTGGAGGAAACTTCAAAGCTGGCAGCGGTGGTCATTGTCACCTACGGGGCGCGCGGCGCTCGCTACCCGTACCAACTGAACGGAATCATCTTCGGGGCGACTGTGGGCGCGGCGTATGCAGTCTCTGAGACCCTGGGCTACGCGATCGACGTGTTTGGTCCGGGTTTGATCGATTTCGTAAAGACCGGCGCCTACGACGCAATTTTCGCCAACATTCCAGCGGGGACGGGCGTGTCGTACGGAGTGATCCTGATGCCGGTGATGAAAGCCACGATCGCAAATTTGAACTTTCGCGGGCTGGAGTCGCCATTTGCGCACGTGGTGTGGACAGCGATCACGGCGGGCGCGTTCTGGCGGGTGAAAGGGGACAGAACGGCAAGCCTCAGCATGGCGCTGGATGGACGTTTCCTGCGGGCATTTTGCATTCCCGTGCTGATGCATACCACCTGGGACATCGGGATCCTTTTCCCGAATATCAATCCCTACCTGACTACTTACGGCTTTCCGATTCTGACGGGAGCTATCTCGTGGTATGTGCTCTTCGGCATGATCCAGCAGGGTCTGCACCAGGTGAGGGACATGCAGAAGGCGCAACTGGAGCACACGCTAGTCCACGTGGAACAGACGCTGGGGCTTGGAGCGAGGGTCCCCGTAGTCGTGCAGCAGCAGCCGGCGGGAGTGTAAGCGCGCGTGGCCGGACCTTTACGGCACTGAGACGAAATCTGTGTAAGAGAGGAAAACGCTATGGCATTCTGCAACAGTTGTGGTGCTCAAATGGAAGGGGACTCGCGTTTCTGCGCGAAATGCGGAGCTGACCAGGCAGCAAAGGCGGGAGGCGCGCCGGCGCCGGCGGCGGTTCCGAGGGCCGTGGCACCGATGCCCTTTGTAGCGCCGGGACAGGTTCCGATGTCGGTGGCGATGCCGCCGCCGGCGCCGGCCCACAAGACCGGGATGATATGGTTAGCGGCCCTGGTGATTGCGGCAGTGGGGTATTACTACTACACACACCATATGCAAACCATGGCGCAGCAGCCGGGGCAGACGCCGCCCGCGCAGGCGCCGGCTAATCAGCCTGAACCGCAAGAACCACCTCCGGGACAACCGCCGGGACCCATGCCGGGACAGCCGGGATCGAATCCCGGGCAGGAGCCGGGAGGGTATCCGCCGCAGCAGCCGGGAGGATATCCGACGCAACAGCCGGGCGGGTATCCGGGGCAACAGCCGGGAGGAAATCCGGGGCAACAGCCGGGGGGGTATCCAGCGCAGCAGCCAGGTGGTTATCCAGGTCAGCAGCCAGGTCAACAGCCGGGGCAGCAGCCGGGGCAGCAGCCGGGAGGGCAAGGAAATCAGAATCAGCAAGCCATCGCCCAGGCTCAGCATTTCAGCGGTCAGCCCACGGTTTCTAACGGCACTGTCGAGATCGCGCAGGGGCAGTGGCAGAACGGATCGAATGTCACCGTTCTGGCAGCAAGGCTGGAGTGCATACAGGTCTCGGCTGCCGGGCAAAATCTTACGCAGTTCCAAACCGTTTTGAACGGCCCGTTGCCGGCGGGACAAACCATGAGTTTGCCAACATTCCCAATAGGCGCCGAGGCACAGGGCGCGGCCAAAGTAAATTGCGGGATCGTGCAAGTGCAAACGCAAAACTAAGGATGAGGCAGGTCCTGGAAGTGCGGAACAGGGGATGCGGAATGGGCGGTCTCCGCGACAGGGTTCGGCGACGCGGTTCCGCAAATCGTTTAAGGAGAGAAGGGATATGACATTCTGCAGCAGTTGCGGCGCTCAATTGGAAGGGGATGGAGGCTTCTGCGTAAAATGCGGAGCCGATCAGAAGGCGAAAGCGGGAAGCGCACCTATAGCAGTGGCGGCTCCTCCTCAAGCGGCATACGCGCCGCAGCCACCGGCGATGCCACCGCCGCCTGTGCAACCGTTCGCGGGGATGCCTCCACAATATACTCCGCCCCCACCTGTGCAACCATTCGCGGGGATGCCTCCCCAATATCCTCCGCCGCCTCCTGTGCAACCGTTCGCGGGGATGCCTTCACAGTTTCCTCCGCCGCCACCCGGGCAGTTTCCCGTTATCATGGGCGCACCGCCAGTGGCGCCAGCAGGGAACAAGAACACGCTCCTGTATTTGGTCCTTGGCGCTGCGGCCCTGTATGGCTTGTATTACGTCGGGACCCGCGATCAGGCCCAGAATCCCCCCGCGGCCCCGCAAACCCAGCCAGGACAACAGCCGGGGCAACAGCCGGGTCAACAGCCCGGTGGCCAGGGGAATCAGAATCAAGCCATCATCGCGGCTCAGACATTCACCGAAGGCGGCTACAATTCCGTGAACGGTCAAATCCAGGTCACGCAGGGACAATGGGCGAACGGATCGACTGTCGCCCTCGCGGCGGCAATGCTGGGGTGCGAGCAGATGGATGCCAACGGCCAGAACCTTGCGCAAGACCAGGTGACGCTGACCGGACCGGCAGCGCCGGGGGCAACCGTCACTCTGGCGACATTCACGATAGGAGCCGTGGCACAGGGTGCGGCCAAGGTGAATTGCAAAATTACGGCAGTGGAAACGGCAAACTGAGGATAAATTAGATCCTGCTGCCCGATCCGGAGATTGCCGCGGGCGCCCGCGGACCAGGTGGGGCAGCCGGTATTGGTATACGCGGCGCGCGTATGCCGGGTTATCGTGTGGCCAGCGGCGTTCTCCTTTGAACACGAGAACCGGACGGTGCGGCGCTCGCGACAGGCCTGCCATTCGCGCGAATTTAATCTTTTGACCTACTGGCCAATCCACAAGTCGCGGTGCTAGTGTTCCTGTGTGCCGAATCCCGGCGTGGTTCGGGGCCGTTCCCCTCGCTTCTTCACCGGCCCAAAGCCACCACGCCCGGCAGCACAGGAGGTTCTTTCCATGGCCACTCTGTCGATTGACCCACGTCTCAGCAGCCGTACCGCCGACTTTGTGAGCAGCCAACACAGGATGCTCATTGACGGCCGCTTCGTCGCGGCGGCGTCCGGCAAGAAATTTCCGGTTTACAATCCCGCAACCGGCGAAGTCGTCACGCAGGTTCCAGAGGCCGAAGCCGAGGACGTGAACCGCGCCGTAACGGCAGCGCGCCGCGCCTTTGACGAAGGCCCCTGGCCGCGCATGTCACCTTCGGAACGAGGTCGCTTGCTTTGGAAGATCGCCGATCTTATCGAAGAACATCTCGAAGAATTTGCCGAGCTGGAATCGCTGGATAATGGCAAGCCCTTGTCGGTGGCGCGCGTGGCCGACGTGCCGCTGACCGTGGACATGTTCCGCTACATGAGTGGCTGGGCGACCAAGATTTCAGGCAAGACTCTGCCGCTCTCGGCCGGATACGACTTCCATTCCTACACGCTGCGCGAGCCCGTCGGAGTGGTCGCGCAAATCATTCCGTGGAACTTTCCGCTGCTGATGGCGGCGTGGAAACTGGCGCCGGCACTGGCTTGCGGCTGCACGATTGTGCTGAAGCTGGCCGAGCAGACACCGCTTTCCGGGCTGCGGCTGGCGCAGGTTCTGATTGAAGCGGGGCTGCCGCCCGGCGTGGTCAACGTGATTACCGGCTACGGCGAAGGCGCAGGCGCGCCGCTGGCCGCTCACGAGATGGTCGACAAGGTGGCCTTTACCGGATCCACCGAAGTGGGCAAGCTGATTGTGAAAGCTGCGACGGGAAACCTGAAGAAGGTGACGCTGGAACTGGGCGGAAAATCGCCCGTCGTGGTCTTCCCGGATGCGAAAATCGATAGCGCAATTCAGGGCACAGCCAGCGCCATCTTTTTCAACCACGGGCAGTGCTGCTGCGCCGGCTCGCGCCTCTACGTGCACGAGAAGGTGTTCGACGCGGTGGTTGAGGGCGTGAGCAACGTGGCGAACGGGATCAAGCTGGCGCCGGGAATGGATCCCACATGCCAGATGGGCCCGCTGGTCTCGGACGAGCAGTATCGCCGCGTCGTCGGCTACATCGAATCGGGAATTGAGGAGGGCGCGAAGGTCGCAGCCGGCGGTCCCGTCTCCGGCGTGGATCGTGGCTGGTTTGTGCGTCCCACGGTGCTGACCAACACCAACCCGCGCATGAAGGTCGTGCAGGAAGAGATCTTCGGGCCGGTGGTGTGCGCGGTTCCTTTTTCCGACCGCGACGTTGAGGCGATCATCAAGCGCGCCAACGACACCATCTATGGCCTGGCCGCCAGCGTGTGGACGCAGAATGTGAGCGTGGCCCACAAGGTGGCTCGCGGCCTGCGCGCTGGAACCGTGTGGGTCAACTGCCACAACGTGTTCGACGCCTCTCTACCTTTCGGCGGATACAAGCAATCGGGCTGGGGCCGCGAGATGGGCGAAGAAGTTCTGAACAATTACCTCCAGACCAAGGCGGTAACGGTCGCTCTCTGATTCGAGCCGGCAATGCTGCTCTGGCGCTCCTGCTCCCGGCCTGCCGCTCCGGGAGCAAGAGCGCTTTCTCTCGATGGACCGATTGTGAGGTTCGGCCCGGGGTGGGCAGTTGACAAATTTTACGGTCGTGATATTAATTATATCGTTAGTTAATTTATGGGACACACGCCTCGCAAACCTAAACGCAGTTCTCCTTCGGGCGGGTCCGGAAGCCCGGACTCTCAAGCTGCGAGTTCCTCAAGAAATCGTAATCCGGAACTCTCAATGAAAGGGCAACGCGTGAAGGAGAAACGCCGCAAGCGCAGTCCCGGACGGCCCGTTACCGGCGCTGATGGCGATGCGCGGGAGCATCTGCTGACCGCGGCCACGGAACTATTTGCCCTGCAGGGCGTGGCGGCAACCAGCTTCGCCGCGATTGCCAAGCGGGCGGGGTTGACGCCGGCGATGATGCACTACTACTTCAAAGACCGCGACCATCTGCTCGATTGCGTGGTGGAAGAGAAGATCGCGCCCATGATCGCGTCGGTCTGGCGCCCCGTTGACCCTGACGCCGCTCCCGCGGAAATGCTGCGCGGCGTGGTGGGGCGTCTGGTGGCGGGAATCGAGCGCATGCCGTGGATTCCCTCTACCTGGATGCGCGAGGTGCTGAACGAAGGGGGATTGCTGCGCGGCCGCGTGCTGCGCAAATTGCCGTTCGACAAGGTGCGCCTGGTGAGCGAGGCGGTGGCGCGCGCCCAGGCGAAGGGCGAAATCCAGGCGGACCTCGATCCCGTGTTGATGGTTTTCTCCATGCTGGGCCTGGTGATGATGCATCTGGCTACGGCGCCTTTTTTCGCCGAGGTCTTTCATCGCAAGGAGCCGGACGCGCAGGCTATCGGCCGGCATATTACGGCGCTGCTGCGGCATGGGCTGCAGCCGCCTGGGGCGTCCGCACGCAAGAACATGCGCAAAGGGAAATGAGATCGGAGGAAATTGTGCCTGGAGTTAGTTTGAAGCCTTCCCGCGGCCGGTCGAAAGACATCTTAGACGAACGAATGAATCCTGCGGAGGAGTTGTCCTTGCGCCGTCCCTACGGGACTCCTGAACGAGTGAATGGACCCGCATTCCCCACGCTAAAGCGCGGGGCTAACAAACTCTGCGCCTACGGCGCGACGGCTAAGACGTTGCTCATGCATTCGTTCATCAAGCCCTCGATCTCTCTTTTCGCATCTGCGGCAGGGCCGAAGTCGTGCCCTGATACAAGACGCATTGCGAGGCGGGGGCTTTCGCATCTTTTAATGCCAACGTCCCTGCTCGGATCGGCTCTTGGCATGGCGATGATCCTTGCGGGATGCTCGCATCAGCCCGCAAACACCTATCAGGGCTACATTGAAGGCAAGTTTGTTTACGTGGCATCGCCGCAGAGCGGCAGGCTCGATCATCTTGCGGTCGCGCGCGGAGAAACTGTCGCCGCGAAGCAGCCGCTTTTTGCTTTCGATCGCGAGCCTGAAGCGTCGGCAATGCGCAATGCGCAGCGCTTGCTCGAAAGCTCGCAGTCGCGGCTGGCCGATCTTGAGACCGGCAAACGGCCGCCGGAGATTGACGTGACGCGCGCGCAGTTGATGCAGGCGCTGGCCCAAAAAAAGCAGGCCGACCAGATTCTGGAGAGCGACAAGAAGCAGTATCAGGCCGGCGGCATTGCGCAGACCGATCTGATCACCGCTGAGGAGGCGGCGGATGCGAGTGCGGCGCGGGTGCGTGAGCTCGAAGCCGATCTGGCCGTGGATGCGCTGCCGGCGCGCGAGCAACAGATCAAGGCGCAGCAGAATCAGGTGGCGGCCGATCACGCCTCTCTTTCCGAAACAGAGTGGCGGCTCGGGCAAAAAGATATCGTCTCGCCGCGCCAGGGCCTGGTCTTCGACACGCTGTATCGCGAGGGCGAGTGGGTGCAGGCGGGCAATCCGGTGGTGCAGCTTCTGCCGCCGGAGAATATGGAAGTCCGTTTCTTCGTGCCCGAAACGATCGTCGGCAAATTGAAGGTCGGCGAAAACATCCAAGTGCAATGCGACGGCTGTGCGGCTACCGTGCAGGCGGCGATCACGTTCATCTCGCCGCAGTGTGAATACACGCCTCCGATTATCTACAGCAACGAGAACCGGTCGAAGTTGGTTTTTATGATCATCGCCAAGCCGCCGGACGAGAAGGCGGCGCTGCTGCATCCTGGCCAGCCCGTGGAGGTGACGGTCGAATGACGATGGCTGCCAGCGCGGAGCACGCCCCAGAATACGCCATCGACGTGCAGGGGCTGAACAAGCACTTCGGCGACAAGCACGTGGTGCGCGATGTTTCGCTGCGCGTGCGCCGGGGCGAGATCTTCGGCTTTCTGGGACCGAACGGCAGCGGCAAAACCACGACCATCCGCATGGTGTGCGGACTGCTCGAGCCCGATTCCGGCAGCGGAACTTGCCTGGGTTACGACATTGTGCGCGAACGTGCGGAGATCAAGCGCAGGGTTGGGTACATGACGCAGAGATTTTCCTTCTGGGACGATTTGTCGATTACGGAAAACCTGGATTTTGTGGCGCGCATGTACGAGATCCCCGAGCGCAAAGCGGCGGTGCGCAAGTCGCTGGACAATCTTGGACTGACGGCGCGCGCCGGGCAGCTTGCGGGCGCGTTGTCCGGCGGGTGGAAGCAGAGAATGGCGCTGGCGGCATGCATGTTGCACGAACCAAGCCTACTGCTGCTCGATGAGCCGACAGCAGGCGTCGATCCGCGCGCCCGGCGCGACTTCTGGGATGAGCTGCAGAGCCTGGCGGCGAAGGGCATCTCGGTGCTGGTGAGCACGCACTATATGGATGAAGCCGTGCGCTGCCACAAGCTGGCCTACATCGCCTACGGCAAACTACTGGCGCAGGGCTCGGCGGCCGAAGTGATCTTGAGCCAGCACCTCACCACGTGGGCCATTCACGGTGAGCACCTCTCCGAATTGCAGGATGATCTGCGCAAGCGGCCCGGCGTGGAGCAGACGGTAACGTTCGGCGACGTGCTGCACGTGAGCGGAAGCGATGCGGCGCTGTTACAGCGCACGGTGGAGGCCGCGGCTGGCGCGGGCGGGCGGCGCGCCGAGCTAGTCGATACAGACCTGGAGGATGTCTTCATCTATTTGATGGGCAAGACCAGCGACAACGACGGAGGCGCGGCATGAAGTGGCAGAGCGGCTTTTCTGTGGCGCGCTGGTGGAGCATGGTGCTCAAGGAGTTTACGCAACTCAAGCGCGACCGGCTTACCTTCGCCATGATCGTGGGCATACCGATCATGCAGACGGCGCTGTTCGGCTACGCCATCAACACCAACCCGAAGCATCTCGATACCGCCATCATCAGCGCCGACGATAGCGACATCACGCGCAGCTTCATTGCGGCGCTCGAGAACTCGTCGTACTTCAACGTCGTGGCCACGCTGCCTGACGAAGCCGCGGGGCGCGAGGCGCTGGCGCGAGGCAAGGTGCTGTTTGTCATCAACATTCCGGCGGGATTTACGCGACAGCTGTTGCGGCACGAGCGGCCTTCGCTGCTGATCGAAGCCGACGCCACCGATCCCACGGCCACCGGGAGCGCGCTGGCCGCGGTGAACGGCATCGCGCAATCGGTCGTCGAAAAGGAGATCACCGGGCCACTCGCGATGCTTCAAAGCAGTCCTCCGCCATTCGACGTGACGATTCATCAGCTTTACAACCCTGACAATATTACGCAGTACTTCGTGGTGCCGGGACTGACGGGCATGGTCCTGACGCTGACCATGGTTTTGATGACTGGCCTCGCTATCACGCGCGAGCGCGAGCGCGGGACTATGGAGAATTTATTGGCCATGCCGGTGACGCCGCTGGAGGTGATGACAGGAAAACTGGTTCCCTACATCGGCATCGGCCTCATTCAGGCAACCATCATTCTGCTGGCCGCGCGCTACGTGTTTCAGGTGCCGTTCTTCGGCAACATCGGCGCGGTTTATCTTTCGGCGCTGCTATTTATCGCGGCCAATCTCACGGTTGGCATCATGTTTTCGTCGCTGGCGCGGAACCAGTTGCAGGCCGTGCAACTGGCGATCTTTTTCTTTCTTCCCAATATCATGCTCTCGGGTTTCATGTTTCCTTTCGAGGGCATGCCGAAGTGGGCGCAGGCAATTGGAAACCTGCTGCCGTTGACGTATTTCCTCCGGCTGATTCGAGGAATTCTTCTCAAGGGCAACGGCTGGGCCGATTCCTGGCCGAGCGTGTGGCCCATGATGGTCTTCACGGCGGTTCTGATGTTCATTGCGTCCGTCACCTATCGCAGGACATTGGATTGATTCAGGGATTGAGGGGCGAAAGTATGCGTTTGCGGGAAAAGTCGAATTGGGCGCGGAGGTATTTTCTGTGGCTGTTGACTTCCGCACGAGGAATGCCTCTGCATCGTCCCTACGGGACTGCCGGGACTTTTTGTAGATTCGCTTTCCCCACGCTAAAGCGCGGGGCTAATAAACACTGCGCCTACGGCGCGGATTTCAGAACATTCCTCGCGCAGTTTTCAATCGCGGCATTAGGGCTATGGTTTCTGACTGGTTGCAACGTTGGTCCGAAGTACAATCCGCCGACGGCGCCGGCGGTGACTGGCTACACGCCGCAGCCGCAGCCGGCCGCGACGGCAACGAGCGCTGGACCGGCAGGCATGGCGCAACATCTCGATAGTGCGGCCGCGCTTCCGGCGCAATGGTGGACGCTGTTCCACTCGCCTGAGCTCAACGGCATGATGGCGCAGGCGCTGGCCAACAGCCCGACTCTGGCGCAGGCGACTGCGCACCTCAAAGAGGCGCAAGAGGAACTGAACGCGCGCACCGGGGCGACAAAATATCCGACGGTAACCGGCAATGCTTCCGTCGAGGAAGAGCAGCTGAATCTCGCCGCCTATGGCATCCCGTTCCCCAATCCCTCGCCCTTTACGCTGCTGAATGGATCGGTCGCCGTGTCGTATGCTCTGGACATATTCGGAGCCAACCGGCGCGTGATCGAAGGCCTCGCGGCCAATCGCGATTACGAGAACTGGCAGCTTGAAGGGGCGCGCCTCATGCTCACGGGGAACGTGGTTTCGGCGGCGATTCGCCAGGCGGAAGTTCGCAAACAGATTGAGCTGACGGAGCAGTTGCTGACCGTGGAGCAGCGCGAATTAGAAATTACCGTGGAGCGGAATCGTGACGGTGGGAATTCCGATGCGGATGTGGAGAGCCGAAAAACCACGGTCGCCCAAACGCAGGCCGCAATTCCTCCGCTGGAAGCGCAGTTAGATACGGTGAATCATCAGCTTGCCGTGCTGATGGGCAAGTCTCCGGTCGAAGCGCAGATTCCGGGCCTTTCCCTTGAAGCACTGCAGCTTCCGCAGGAGCTGCCTTTGAGCCTTCCCTCGGCGCTGGTGCGGCAGCGGCCCGACATTCGGGCAGCCGAATCGCTGTTGCATCAGGCGAGCGCCAACGTGGGCGTCGCCACGGCCAACCTCTATCCGCAAATTGTGCTGTCGGGGAGCGGCGGCGGCATTGGGACGAGTTTCGTAACGGGCGGCGACGTGTGGAATGTGGCGTCGTCGCTCACGCAACCTATTTATAACGGAGGCGCGCTGCGCGCAGAGAAGCGCAAGGCCGAGGCAGCTTACCAGGAAGCGAACAGCGTCTATCGGCAGACGGTGCTCGAGGCTTTTGGACAGGTGGCTGACACTCTTACGTCGATTGACCACGACGCGCAGACGCTGAAGGCGCGCAGCGACGCCACGGCCGATGCGGATGCGAGTTATGGGATTGCCCAGGGACGTTATCAGGCGGGAGGGATCAGCGAATTGGTTCTGCTGGAGGCCGAGCGGCAACAGTTGCAGACGGAACTGGATCGCACGGCGGCCACTGCGGCACGTTTCTCCGATTCGGCAACGCTGTTTCAGGCGCTCGGTGGAGGATGGTGGAACGCGGAGTCAGCTTCTAGCTTCTAGTTGCTAGCAGCTAGTGTGGTGTCCCAGAAGTTCGTAGCATAAGTCCAAGGCCCGAGATGCCGGTCCTTCGACTCGTCCCGGCGCGCCGGGACTCGCTCAGGATGACCGATCATTATGACGCGAACTTCGGAGACAGGACACTGGCACCGCCTGGTGCTTCGAGCCGCTAGCCGCCAGCACCGCCTGGCGCTTCGAGGCGCGACTGAGCCTCTCGTAAGCCTTCCTCGATTTCTGCGAGCCACGCGACGTCCTCACCGCGCGCAGTCCGCACTTCGCGGATGAGGCGCAGGTTGCGGGCGGTGGTTTCCGGCTCGAACGCTTCGCGCACAACCGCCAGGGCCGCGCCACAATAATCCTGCGCTTCGCTGACATTGCGGGCGAGCACGGCCAATTCGAGAAGCGTGGCCTGGTCCCAGTAATCGCCATTGGACTTGGCGCGCAACAGCGCCGCGTAGCGCACAACGGGCAGCATGTCGGCCTGGGCCGGATCGGGTTTCTCCTGCAACTCCATCAGCGTGACCGCATTAATGCCGGGATACGGGTCGCGCCAGTCGGTTTCGAAACCGGCGCGATAGGCCTCGATGGCGCGTTTGAGGAAGCCTCGCGCTTCCATCGTGCGTCCGGCTTTCAGGGCATTCTCCCAGCGATCCTTATAGACGCGCCCCAGCAGTCCGTTGGTCTCGCTGCTCTGACCGAATTTCTCAATGGTCTGCTTGAGAACCTGCTCGGCCTCATCCGATCTTCCGAGCCGGTTGAGAGCGAAGGCGAGCTGCTCCTGCACCATGCGGGTGTTTTGCAGGGTGCGCGACATGCGAGCGTAAAGATCCACCATCTGCTGCCAGGCTTTGACGGCGCGAAATGAAAGAAATAAATCCACCACGATGCCGGCTTCGACATTGAGAAGGTTGGGGAATTCCGCGGCGATGAGGCCCACCGCATTCGCGCCGGCCTTGCGCGCGACCGTCAGCCGCTGCTTCGCTTCGCGCGAGTAGTTGACCCGGTCGCGGAAGAGATCCGTCTTCTCGTGGTCGACCGTGAGCCGTGGCATGTCCTGAATGAGCGTGAAAAGCGGGCTGTCGTCATGCGGTTCCTGGTTCGCGGCCTGCAAGCGCTGCGTGATGTTTTGCCTGTCGCCCTCGGGATTGGCGGGGTTGCCGGAAGCATCCAGGCGATAGGGCATGCCGCGCAACAGGGCGATGTCGAACGGCAGAGAGGTGCCCTCGGCGAAGAGAATCACCGTGCTCGACGGCCGGACGGCATGGCGAATGCCAAGTTCGTAATAGACATTGGGGTTGGCGCCGGTGACGTCGGCTATCGCAAACTCGCACAACATCAACCGTTCATACATCGGCTTGTGGATGGTGCCGCCGACCTGCTCTTCATCGGCGCGGATGGGCTCAAGGCCCGCGGCTGTGACTGCCGGCGCGATGATCTGCTGATAGACAGTGTCGAAATCGATGAGCTTACCTGTGCCGTCCTGCTTGCGGCCAAAGGGCATGAGGACGAAGCAGAGGGGTTTCATGGCGTTGGCGGTGGCATGCACGAGACGATTGTAAATGCGGGTTCGGTCAACTGGCGCATGAGGGGAGTCCCACCTTTTTCGCAAAAGCGCGAAAAGGATGGGGCACGGTGGTGACGCGCGGGCCGGGAGGCCCGCACGACAGCCGGTCAGGAGACCGGCGCTACATTTTGGGGTGGAGGCGCCAATCGCCCATCTTCGCTTTTTGTTCTCCTATCATAGTCCGGATGGGCTGTCCAGTGGGGGAATCAAAGCAGTAAACCCCACATCTTGTGGTGTTGAAATTTTTTTGACCTATTAGTCGGCTTTCCTGATTAAAGCCCAGATTTTCGACAGTTTCCACCGATTTTTCTCTTTGCATCAGCAGAGAAGCGGGGTACTATCGTCAGCAGTTGGAAAGTTTTGGAGTTAATTGGCACTTTTTGGGGAACCTTAACCTACTTCCAATCGGAGCCAAGTCACGTGTTTTCCAAAGCAGTTGCATTTCCACAGGAAGTGTACTCCCTTTGGGGCCCGGGTTTTGGGATTCCGGATGCAAAAACGGCTGAGGAACCAGCGTGGCTAACCGGATGAAGCAAAGGGCGAGGACGATCCCACCCTTTTCCCGCAAAGTACGCGGAAAAAGGATGGGGCAAGGGGCAGTGAGGCAGGCAGATGTTCCGTGGCAACCATCCAGCGAAAGTCGAGGAGAGCGGGCGGCTCAAGCTGCCGGTCCCTTTCAAGCAGTTGCTGGACGCGGCTACCATCTCCGACCTCTATGTGACGACCGAGGACGGCGAGCGCGCACAGATTTGGCCGCTTGACGAGTGGAAAAAGATCGAAGCGCGACTGAAGAAACACAGCGTTGGGAACCGTGCAGTGAAGAATTACCTCGATATGACGGGCTATTACGGCCAGGAAGTGAAGATGGACGCCCAGGGACGGTTTGTGCTGTCGCAGAATCTGCGTTCCAAGGCCAGGCTGGAGGGCGACCTTGCGGTGATCGGACGGATCACGCATCTCGAGGTGGTGAACAAGGCGCTATTTGAAGAGGCTCTTCCGGCCAAGGTTCCGACGGAGGACGATCTCAAGGCGGTGGATGCAATTCTCTCCGCGGAGAGCGACGTTTAAGCCCCTCAGGGGGGCCGCATGACGCAGCAAAAAGCACGCCATGTGCCGGTTCTTTTAGAGGATGCTTTGGATTTTCTCTGCGTGAGGCCCGATGGGACCTACGTGGACTGCACGCTGGGCCTGGCGGGACACGCCGAAGGCATTATGAGGCGACTGGGGCCCGGCGGACGGCTGATTGGTTTCGATCGCGACCCCGAGGTGCTGGAGTTAGCAACGGCGCGGCTCGTGAAGGTTGCGGAAGAGATGGGCAGTCAGGCGCCGCAGCTCACGTTGATCGGCGAGGCCTTCAGCCGGATCGAAGAGCACGTGGAACCGGCATCGGTAGATGGTTTGCTGGCTGACTTCGGCGTAAACAGTTTGCACTTCGACGAAGCGCGCAGAGGATTCAGTTTTCAGGCGGACGGGCCGCTGGACATGCGTATGGATACGCGCACCGGGCCTACCGCCGAACAAGTGGTGAATGAGATGGGTGAGCGCGAGCTGGCAAATCTCATTTACGAATACGGTGAGGAAAGGAGGTCGCGGACAGTCGCCAGAGCCATTGTGCGGGGGCGGCCGGTTACAACCACGGGGCAGTTAGCCCGGATCGTAGCCCAAGCCGTCCCGCCAATGAAATATATACACCCGGCAACGCGGACCTTTCAGGCGCTGCGTATCTTCGTAAACCAGGAATTGGACGAAATCCGGGCACTGCTTGAGGCCGCACCGAAGTTGCTTAAGCCCTCCGCACGGCTCGTCGTTATCAGCTTTCATTCTCTTGAAGATCGCATTGCGAAAGACAGCATCCGGGAAGGCGCGCAGCAGGGAATCTGGAAGATTTTGACCAGAAAGCCCGTGACTGCCGGTGAAGAAGAGATTGATCGCAACCCGCGTTCGCGCAGCGCAAAACTGCGAGCAGCGGAAAGGCAGTAGAAGATTTGGCTGGTGTGGCAAGTCCGAAGTTTGTTGAAAGGCAACCGCAGATCCTTCGACTTCGTTTGCCGCAAAGAACGCGGCAAACTCCGCTCAGGATGACAACAGTATTTTGATTGCGAACTCGGGAGACAGGCCAACAGGAGAGGAACGAAGATGGCGGCATGTGCAACAACTTATTTCGAGTCGGGGCGCGGTTGGGGAGCGAGGATTGCCGAGCGCAACGCCGAGCTGATGGCGCAGCAGGCGCAGCGCCGCCGCCGCGTGCGCACGCCGGAGTTCTACTTCGCCATGAACATTGACAACTCGCGGCTGGTGAAGGCCTCTGACCCGGTGCGGGTGCGCGAGATGCGCGTGTTTTCGGCCGCCGTCACCGTGCTGTTCTTGCTCATCATGATTTACGGGTTGCAGCACTTTTCCGCGATCGAGAGCAGCTATCGCGTGGAGAGCGAGAAGCAAACCCTCGACCAGTTGCGCGAGGAGAACCGCCAGCTTCACCTGAGCGAAGCCGAGCTCACGCAGCCGGGCCGCATCGACCAGATGGCGCGCCAACTTGGGCTCGATGAGCCGCAACCGGGGCAGGTGGTGTATCCCAGCGCCCGTGTTGATTCCGGCGTTCCGGCGCTGGCTCAGGTCGCGCCTACAAAAACAGCTTCCAGCTTCTAGCTCCTGGCTTCCAGCTTTGTCGTGCGAAGCGAAAATTTGCGGGCATAGATAATGATCCTAAGGAAAAGACGCGAGGCGGACGCGAGCACGATGAAGCCAGGGGCTGGAAGCTAGGAGCTAGAAGCTGAAATGTCCGCAACCGTTCAATCCATCCGCGGCCGCGCTGCCACCACAAGGGCATTGCCTCTTCAGCGGTCGCGCTTCTGGATCGTCTGCCTGTTCTTTTTCCTGTGGGCCATCGCTATTTCAGGGCGCTTGTTCTGGCTGCAGATTGTGCGCCATCGAGAGTTTGTAGAGCGCGCAGCGAAACAACAGCAGCGCACCTTTGAAGTGGCTCCGCGCCGCGGCGTTCTCTACGATCGCAACCTGCGCGAGCTGGCCATGACCGTGCTGGCCGACTCCATTTACGCCGATCCTACCGAGATTGCCGACAAGCCGGCCGCCGCGCGTGCACTGGCCGCGCTGGTGCACACCGATCCCGAAGATGCGTTGTCCACGGAGAACCAGATTACCGCGCGCCTGAACGCAGGGCACAACTTCGCCTGGATTGCGCGCCGCGTGACGCCGCAGGTCGCATCCGGCGTGAAGGCCCTCAATATGAAGGGCATTTACTTTCAGAAGGAGTTCCAGCGTTTTTATCCCGACAGCGAAATCGCCGCGCAGGTGCTGGGCTACGTCGGTGTCGACGACAACGGGCTGGGCGGTCTTGAAGAAAAATTCGACGGCGACCTGCACGGGCGTCCGGGCCTGATGTACACGGCCATGGATGCGCGGCGCAAAGTGCTTGGTTCCACTGAGCGCGAGCCTGAACCCGGCCGCAACCTGGTGCTCACCATCGACGAGAACATCCAGTTCATGGCCGAGCGCGCTCTCGACAGCGCCATGGAAAAGACGCAGGCGATCAATGGCACGGTGGTGGTCGAGGACGTGCACACGGGACAGATTCTGGCGCTGGCTATCCGTCCCACTTTCAATCCCAACCAGTTTCGCCACACCACGCCCGGCCTGCTGCGCGACCACGCCGTGAGCGACGTGTATGAGCCGGGCTCGACCTTCAAGCTGGTGACGTATGCGGCGGCGATGGACGCGAATGTGGCCACGCCCGACGATATGATCGATTGCCAGGGCGGCCAGATCACGCTCTTCGGCAGCGTGATTCACGATGACAAGTCCGATCGCGGGATCGGCACAGTAACGGTGGCCACGGCGTTGGCGCGTTCGAGCGACGTGGGCGTGATCAAGCTGGCGCTCAAGCTCGGCCCCGACCGCCTCTACAATTACATTCGCGCCTTCGGCTTTGGTCAGCGGTCCGGAATCGAGCTGCCCGGCGAAACGCGCGGCCTGCTGCGGCCGGTGAACAGGTGGCAGCCCGCTTCCATCGGGTACGTCGCCATCGGCCAGGAAGAAGCTGTCACGCCGATTCAATTGGTTTCGATGGTTTCGACGATTGCGAATGGCGGCGTGTACCTGCAGCCCCACGTGCTGATGCCGGAGCAATCGGATTCCGCAGCCTCGCAGCAGAAACCTGCACCGCTTCAGGTGGCAGCTCCCGAAGTAACGCAGCCGCAGTTGACGCAGTTGACGGCGTCGCCCGTGAAGCCCGGCGAGGAGTTGCCTGATCCGCTGCCGTCAGACGCGCATCGCGTGATTTCTACGATGGCCGCGGCTCAGATGCGCAAGATGATGGAGGGCGTGGTGCTGTTCGGCACCGGCAAATCCGCGCAGCTCAACGGCTATTCGTCTGGTGGCAAAACGGGGACCGCGCAAAAGATCGATCCCGCCACACACAGGTATAACGGGGCGTTGCACATTGCGTCGTTCGCGGGCTTTGCGCCGGTCAACGATCCCGTCATCGCCGTCTCGATTATTCTCGACTCGCCCAAGGGCGCATACTACGGAGCCGCAGTCTCCGCACCGGTGTTCACCGAAGTGGCGCAACAGGTTCTGGAGTATCTAGGCGTTCCGCACGACATCGATCTGCGGCCAGTGACCACCGCGTCGAAAAAAGAGCCGCCTGTCAAGGAAGACGACGCCGGGACGCAGGCCGAAAACATTCAGGCTCTTTACGAAGCGGCCAACGACCTGCCCAGCGACGATCCGCTGCGTGGTGAGCCTACTGCGCAGATCGCCGCAAATCCGCAACCAGCGCAGGCGGCCGTGCAGACGGCAAGTTCGCCGACCCGCCAGAATTCCAGCACGCAGACCGGCAACTCCCCTTCCCTGCCCGCGCAAGCCTCTGCGGAGCCGGCGCAACCTGCTTCGCGGCCGGCTTCGAATACAGTGGTCGTCGCCGATGCCACGCAACTTCGCGTGCCATCGCTTCTGGGCCTCTCGGTGCGCCAGGTGATTGAGGAAGCGGGCAGCGCCGGCCTTGAGGTGGAGATTGCCGGCAGTGGGACCGCGCGCGAACAGGCGCCCGCGCCCGGAGCTATGGTTACGCCGGGAACCAAAATCGTCGTCCGCTGCGCGCGGTAAGTGAGCTATTGATTCGGGAATTAAACAGTGGCACAATTTCCCACCCTTTTCCGCAAGAAACGCTGAAAAGGATGGGGCACGGATGCGGTATTCTGTTGCCGAATCGAGAGGCTCGCAGCGTGGCGGATTTTTCCTGGCACTCATTCGAAAACGGCGGTACGCTGGGCCGGGCAGGCTCAGAAGAAGGCACGATCATGCGCGATGAGGAGTATTCCCTCGGCGCGCGTATTTCGCTCGAGCGCCAATGCCGCGTTGCTCCCTTCGCCATCACTTGCGGCATCTATGGCTGGATGATGCACACGCGTTTCTTCAGCTCCCAGTACGAAGCCGAGACGCAGTACCAAGCCATGAAGAACGCTCTTGCCATGCTGCTTGAGGTGGCTGAGAAAACTGCGGCGATCGATGGCGGGCGGCAGGTTTTGATGGCAGGCGTCAGCAAGTTTGTCGAGGTGTTCCCGTGAGCACGACTTCCGGTCTAGTGCTCTGACCGCATGAATTCGTAGTCGCCCTCCGATCGGTGCGGGCGTGGATGCCCGCACTACAGCCGGTCTCAGTAGTAGACAAAATCGTTCACCCATCTACAATCAAACCCAAGATGATCTGGAACGAACTCATTGCGGAAATCACCGCGGCCGGTTCCGCGGGCAGCTCAGACGAGCCCATTACCGGAATTGAATATGACTCGCGGCGGGTGCGTCCGGGCGCCATTTTTGTCGCCATGAAGGGCGGATCGACCGACGGCAATCGCTACGTTGAGAAGGCCCTCGCCGCGGGTGCGCTCGGTATTGTCACGGACTCGGCGCAGATCTTTGACCATCTCACCGTGTATCAACCCGGCCTGCCCATCCTTCATGTCGAGCACGGCCGTCGCGCGCTTGCCGAGGCTTCGGCTGCGTTCTTCAGACATCCTGAGCGCGCGCTTGCGGCTACGGGCATTACCGGGACCAACGGCAAAACGACCACTGCATTTCTGGCCGAAGCTCTGCTCAACGCCGCTGCGCGCAGCACTGTCCTGATTGGGACGATTGAATATCACGTCGCCGGCGAAGTGCGACCTTCGATCCACACCACGCCCGAATCGCGCGACGTCTTCGAGCTTATGGCCGAGGGCGTATCGCTCGGCGCCACCGAGCTCGTCACCGAAGTCTCAAGCCACGCGCTCGACCAGGGGCGCATGATCGGCATCCCCTTCGATGTGGCCGTGTTCACCAATCTGACGCGCGACCACCTCGACTACCACCACACGATGGAGAATTATTTTGCCGCGAAGCGCCTGCTCTTCGACGGCACGGTGTACCCGGCGCCGCGTATCGCCGTCCTGAATGCGCACGACCCATACTCGGAGGAGCTTGCACGGGCGGCTCGCAAGGCGGGCGCGGAAATTTGTACATATGGGATTGGTATAGGGGACTGGCGCGCCGCAAGCTACCGGCTCACGCCGTCGGGCGCGACTATCGAGCTCGAGACTCCCGCCGGATCGGCCTGCCTGAGCTCGCGTCTCGCCGGCGAAGTGAACATCCTCAACTTGCTTGCGGCCTTCACCGCCGCAGCCGCGCGCGGCATCGCGTTTTCGCATCTCGCCGCGGCCGTTCCCATGCTCCGGCCCGTTCCCGGCCGCTTCCAGCCCGTTGATGGGGGCCAACCCTTCACCGTGATCGTCGACTACGCGCACACTGACGACGCCCTGCGCAATCTGACGGCGCTGGCGCGGCAGATGACCGTTGCCGCGGGCACGCGCGTGATCACGCTCTTCGGCTGCGGCGGCGACCGCGACCGAACAAAGCGGCCAAAGATGGGCCAGGCCGCGGGCGAGGGCAGCGATTTCGTGGTCGCCACGAGCGACAATCCGCGCTCCGAAGATCCGGCGGCGATTCTGGCCGAGGTGGAACCCGGATTGCAGTCCACCGGGATCCAATACGTCGTGGAAGTGGATCGCGCAGCAGCGATTCGTCTCGCGCTCCAAGCTGCGCGACCGGGCGATGTGGTTCTACTGGCCGGCAAGGGTCACGAGAAGGAACAGATCCTCGCCGACCGCACGATCCCTTTCGACGACGCCGAAGTTGCGCTTTCCATCCTCCGCGATTTGGGCTATGGTGAAGGGCAATGAATCTGACACTGGCGGAAGCGGCGATGGGCGCCGGAGCGGTGCTCGAAGCGCCGACGAGCGTCGAGAATGCGGGCGCGCTGGTCGCGACCGGCTATTCCATCGACTCGCGCACGGCGACGCAGGGCGAACTTTTTTTTGCGGTTCGCGGCGAGCGGCTGGATGGCCATGATTTTGTAACCGCGGCATTCGAGCGCGGAGCGGTGGCGGCCGTGGTGTCGCGCGCGCGCGTCGCTTCCCTGCCCGATGCCGCGCTTGCCCACCCGCTTCTCATTGCCGAAGATCCGCTCGTCGCCCTGCAATCGCTGGCTGCGCATGTTCGCCGCCAGTGGGGCCGTCTTGTGATCGCCGTTACCGGCTCGGCCGGAAAAACTACGACCAAGGACGCGGTGGCTGCGGCGCTGGGCGCAAAGTTCAACGTGCTCAAGTCCCAGGGCAACCTGAACAACGGGTTCGGGCTGCCGCTGCAATTGCTGCGCCTCACGCCGGAACACGAATTCGCGGTGATCGAGATGGGCATGAATCACGCGGGCGAGATCGCTGCCTTGGCGCGCATCGCCACGCCGGACTGGGGCGTGATTACCAACGTGGGCACGGCGCACGTTGAGAACTTCAAAGAGGGACAGGCCGGCATAGCGCGCGCCAAATTCGAGTTGATTGCAGCGCTGCCCGCGAGCGGCGTTGCCTTTCTGAATTGCGACGATGCGTATGCCGCGCAATTTGGCCGCGATTTTCATGGTCGTGTGGTGTATTTCGGCAGCGGCCCCTGCGCCGACCCGCAGATTCTTTCCGTCGCCGAGGATCTTAAGGGGCTGCATGTGCGGTATCGCGCGCGCGAGCACGAGGGCGACTTCACGCTGCACATGCTGGGCGCGCACAACGCATTGAATGCCCTGGCCGGTTTCGCTGTGGCGCTCGAAGCGGGTGTCGATCTTGATGAGGCGGTGAAGGCGATTGCGTCGCTCACGGCGGGCGACAAGCGCGGCGAGGTGATCGAGATGGGCGGCGTGACCATTCTCAACGACAGCTACAACTCGAATCCCGAAGCGCTGCGGTCGATGATCCACACGCTGGCGGCGCGGCCAGCCGCGGGCCGCCGCATCCTGGTGGCCGGAGAAATGCTGGAGATGGGCGAGCACGGGCCCGCGCTGCACGTCGCCTGTGGGCGCGCGGCCGCTGAGGCTGGCCTCGATCTGGTTGTCGCGGTCGAGGGCAATGCGGAACATCTGGCGACGGCTGCGTGCGCGGGCGGCGTGCCGGCGGTGTTTCTCCGCGATGCCGAAACTGCCGGTGAGTGGCTCGCGCAAAACCTGCACGCGGGGGATGTGGTGCTGGTAAAGGGCTCGCGGGGCGTGCATCTGGAGCGGGCGATTGAGGCCGTGGGACGGCATTTTGCGGCGGCTGAATAGCGCGGGTCCGGACTGCGCTAGCGGGTTGTTTCTTTCGCCCGCTGAAGCGGGCTTGGGATGATCGATTCGCATTCCATCCCCAGGCTCACGCCTGGGGCTACCCTCTGACGCCCCTGCGGGGCTGTTGCCGTGGGCTACTCTCGCGCGCGTCTCTGGGGCTGTTTCATCGGAGCGGAGTTGGAGATGGCATAGCCAGCGATAGGGGTCTCCCACCCTTGCGACAGAAAAAAGTCGCAAGGATGGGGCACGGAGTTCTGGGGTACGGCAATCATAGAACCCTCTAGGCGTGAAGCCTCGTCGCGAGGACTGCCGTGGCGCGCGGCAGCGTGATGCCTTCGAGCAGGAAGACTTTATTGCGCGACAGATCGCCGGAGATCAGTTTGATTGCGTTTTTGGGCAGGGCGAAGGTCTGGGCGAGAAACGCGATCAACGCTTGATTGGCGCGGCCTTCGAGCGGTGGAGCTTGTACGACAATTTTGAGCTGCGCGGTTGCGCCCTCGCCGTAGATGCCGATGATGGCGGTCTTTTTTGCGCCGGGTTGGGCGCGAACGGCGAGCGAGACTCCGGAGGGGGCGGCGCGCAGCATCAGTCCGCCTCGACTGACGGCGGCGGGCGTTTGCCGAAGAGCGCCGTGCCGATGCGGATGCGCGTCGAGCCCTCTTGAATGGCCAGCGGAAAATCGCCGCTCATGCCCATGGAAAGAATATCGAGATGGAGACTCGGGTGCGCCGCGGCCCAGCGGTCGCGCAGGGTGCGCAGACTGCGGAAACAGGCGCGGGTTTCTTCCTCGGGCGCACCCCACGGCGCGATCGTCATCAGGCCGCGTGTTTCGAGATTTGAAAAGTTCGGCAAGCGTTCGAGCAGTTGCGCGGCGTCGACTGACTCCGGCTGCAGGCCTGTTTTCGCGGCTTCAGGGCTGAGCTTTACTTCGATCAGCACCGGCAGCCGTTTGCCGTAGCGGCCCGCGGCTTCGTCCAGGCGCTCGGCCAGGCGCAGCGAGTCGAGAGAATCGATGCCGTTAAAAAGCTCCGCCGCGCGCGCCGCCTTGTTCGATTGCAAATGACCAATGAGGTTGAAGCGCAGCCGCTCCCGCACGGCCCACGTTCCGCGCTCTGCCGCGTGCGCGACTTTGGTTCCAAATTCCTGCACGCGGTTTTCGCCAAAGAGCGTGAGCCCCAGCGCGGCGGCTTCAGCAACGCTCTCGGCGGGGAAAGTCTTGGAGACGGCCATCAATTCGACTTCGCTGCGCGCGCGACCGGCCGCCCGGCACGCCGCGGAGATGGCGTCTTCCAGCCGTTCGAGATTTTCTTCAAGCGCCGTCATTCTTGGTCTGTCTTGGTCTGGGCGATGCGCGAACTCGCTTGCTCCAGACGACCGACGGGAGCGACATGCTGGGCGGCGCGGCCCAGGCCGAAACGCGGCATGTTCGCGTAGATGGTTTCATATTGGCCTGGAGACACGGTGTAGGTTTCATGCCAGACGCCCACCGAACCATCGCTGCCGATGCGGCGATTAAACTCTGCCCACGCCGGCAGGTGCTTGGCGTCGCGCGCGTGCGCGTAGGCATGCAGTTGCTCAAAGCTGCGCCAATACTGAATCACGCCCACTCCGCGCCAGTAAGTAAAAAACTCAGCGTGGAGCATGCCTAGCGAGGGATCGCGCTTCAGCTCGGCGATCATCTTAGGCATTGCGGCTGCGGTGCGCATCCAGCGGCGCAGCGCCCACAGTTTGTTTACGCGCATGCCGATGAGGAAGACGACAAAGGGCTCGTCGCTCTGTGCGGTGTAGCGGCCGGGAAAGACCTGCGCCATGCGTCCCTCCTTGCATGCTGACGATCGATGTCTGGCGATGTCTTGCGCGGCCTCAGCGCCCGCGTTCTTCCAGATACTTCTCGACTTCGAGCGCGGCCATGCAGCCGGAACCGGCCGCGGTGATGGCCTGGCGGTAGCGGCGGTCCTGCACGTCGCCGCAGGCAAAGACGCCGGGAACAATGGCTCCGTTGCGCGTGGTGAAGACATTGTTGGTGGTCTTGATGTAGCCCTCGTCGTCGAGATCGACCTCGCCGGCAAGCATTTTTGTGTTGGGCACGTGGCCGATGCCGAGGAACATGGCAGCCACGTCGAGCACATCCCGCTCGCCGGTGCGGACGTCGCGCAGGCGCAGGCCTTTGACTTCTTTTTCGTCCACGCCGAGCACTTCTTCGACCACCGTATTGCTGCGGAATTGGATCTTGGGATGCGCCATGGCGCGCTCCAGCATGATTTTTGAAGCGCGGAAGGCGTCGCGGCGGTGGAGCAGCGTGACCTTCGAGGCAAATCGGCTGAGAAAAATCGCCTCCTCCATTGCGGAATCGCCTCCGCCCACTACGGCGATTTCCTTGTCGCGGAAGAAGAAGCCGTCGCATGTGGCGCAGCTCGACACGCCGTGGCCGATCAGCGCCTGTTCGCTGGGCAGGCCCAGCCAGCGCGCGCTCGCACCGGAGGCGACAATCAGTGTGCGCGTGTGAATCTCGGCATCCGAGCTGTGCACGCGGATAGGATGCGCGCCGACTTCCACGCGCGTCACCAGAGCGTGCTCATAGGTGGCGCCGAAGCGCGCCGCCTGCTTCTTCATATTCTCGATCAGCTCCGGGCCCTGAATGCCCTCGGGCCAGCCGGGAAAGTTCTCGACCATGGTGGTAATGGAGAGTTGGCCGCCGGGCTCGTGGCCCTCCAGAACCAGCGGTTTCATCCCGGCGCGCGCGGTATAAAGCGCCGCCGTCAATCCGGCGCAGCCGGAGCCCAAGATCACGGTATCGCGAATTTCGGTCATGACTTATCCCGTGTTGATTTTAGCTGGTAGGGCCTTGGGGCGGTCCTCCTCGCCGTTCATGAGATGACACAAGGGATCGATTGGACTCCGGTGCGGGTCTGGAGACCCGCACGACAGCCGGTCCGGAGACCGGCGCTACACGGGAGCGGCGGTCCACGGGGCGGGCACTACGTGGGAGCGGCGCTGCGTGGGGTATGGGGGACACTATTTTCTTAGAAACTTCCAAGAATCGCCAAATCTCTTTGGACCTTCCAATGCCCATGGTAACTCCGTCTGGGGGATTCCGTGCTCATCACTGCTCCTGCGGGCGCGCGCAGCGCATCGCTCGATCGCCGCGTGTTCGGCCGCCTCCCGCTTTGCTTTCTTGGATTCTTGGTTCTTTTTGCGCCCGCTACGTTGCTCGCGGGCGGGCCCAAGTACATTGCCGGAACCACTTACTTCAATCCTGCGGTTCTTGGGGTACCGGTGCACTGGGCCGGCGGCCAGGTGAATTACTTCGTGGACCAGGGCCCGCTCTCAAGCTCGGTGACAAACGCGCAGGCCACGGCTATGGTGGACGCTGCGGCGGCATTGTGGAGCGCGGTGCCTACGGCGGGCGTCACGCTGACCGACATGGGCGCGCTGAACGAGGACGTGAATGGCGCCGACATTCAGGTGAACGCGTCGGGCCAGATCATTGCGCCCGCCGACATTACGCCCGAGGCCACCAATTATCCCTTTGCCGTGATCTACGACGCCGACGGCTCGGTGATCAACGCTATTTTCGGCGCCACCACCAGCCAGCCCGACGCCTGCCAGAACAACGGCGTGTACGTGGGTCTCGACAACTTCAACACCAACGCAACCTTTGCTCACGGTGTCATCATTCTGAACGGCCTCTGCGCCACCAACGCCAACATGATCGAGATGATGAGCTTTGAGCTGGAGCGCGCCTTTGGACGCATTCTCGGGCTCGACGACGCGCAGGTGAATCCCCAGGCGCTGAGCGGTGGCGAAAACGGAGGCACGCTGGGCTGGCCGGTAATGGAACCCATGAGCGGCGCCTGTGGCGCGAGCGGCGGCGCATGCATTCCCGACCCTGCGGTGTTGCGTTCGGACGACATTGCCGCGGTCAATCGTCTTTATCCCATTACTGCCGCCAACCTCGCAAATTTTCCCGGCAAGCAGGTGACCGCGCCCAACACCATTTCGATTCAGGGCACGGTGAGTTTCCGCACCGGATACGGCATGCAGGGCGTAAACGTGGTGGCGCGCCCGCTCGACGCCAACGGCAATCCGCTTTACCAGTACACGGTGACCGCAGTTACGGGCGTGCTCTTCAATGGCAATCACGGCAATCCCGTGACCGGCTGGGACGACGCGAACGGCAAGCTACTGACCAACTGGGGATCGAACGATCCCACTCTGCAGGGATCCTTCGACCTGAGCGGCATTCTTCTGCCGCCTGGCGTGACCACGGCCAACTACCAGGTCAGCTTCGAGGCCATCAATCCGCTTTATATTCTCGAAAACTCCGTTGGCCCCTACAACCAGGGGCAAGTGGCGCCCTCGGGCACGCTCAATGCAATTTCGCTGACGAATCTTTCCGCGGGCAGCACGCAATCCCTCACCGTCACTTCAGCCAACTCCGCCGTGGGCGGATATTCTGACGCTATTGGAACCGAGGCCCAGCCGCGTGCGATGCCGGGGGGCGGCCTGTGGTGCGGGCGCTTGAGCCAGGTGGGCCAGACGGACTGGTTCAACTTTCCCGTGCGCGGCAATCGCATTTTCACCGTTGTAACGCAGGCGCTGGACGAAACCGGCGCACCAACGGAGTCCAAGGCATTGCCTTCCATCGGCGTGTGGGACGCATTCAAGCCTGTAGGCGCAACAGCGGTGGGCGCGGCACCCGGCCTGAACGGCTACGCCACGGGCGAGACCTGGCTGCGCGTGGCGACCAACGGCGACGACATGGTGCGCATCGGCGTCGCCGACCTGCGCGGGGATGGCCGGCCCGACTACGCCTATAGCGGCTGGGTGCTCTACGCCGACACGGTTTCGCCCGCGCGCCTGCCCGCATCGGGCGGATCGATCACGATCGAGGGCATGGGCTTTCGTCTGGCCGACACCGTAATGGTGGGCGGGCAGGCGGCCACCGTGACCAGCATTTCGCCTAATCAAATTACCGCCGTGGCGCCGCCGGCGGCGACGGGTGTTACAGGGTCGGTCGACGTCGAAGTCGACGATCAACCCATCTTTTATGCAGCCGCCGTCATTCCCGGCGGCGTCAGCTACGACTCGGGGAACGGTGACGCACTCACTATCAATACCGCGCCCTCGAATACTGTGCCCATCGGCGAGCCGCTTGCCTTCTCCGTAACGGCGCTGGGTTCGAATCTGACGCCCGCCGGCGGCGTCACCGTGATCTACACCGTGACCAGCGGCACGGCTACGCTGGCCTGCGGGTTGCCTGTCTGCTCAGTGGTGGCCACGGGCGACGGGCGCGCCACCATGAACGTGACGGCGACGAACACGACGTGGTCCATTGTGACCGCCGCACTCACCAATGGTTCGAGTTTGCAGGCTCAGTTTGCGGGCGGAACGCCGGCTGTGCTTTCCGTGCTTACGCAGCAGCTTTCGCTCGCGGCCGGCGCAACCTTCACGTGGACGGTGCAGGCGCTGGTCGAGAACAACGGCGTTCCACTGAGCGGCCAGATGGTGGCGTGGCAGAATCCAACCTCCGGCATCGCGACGCCGAGCCCGGCTTCGGTCACTACCAACTCCGCGGGCATCGCGACACAAACGCTCACCGTGGGCCCGCTTACCGAGGGCCAAACCGCGAGCATCAGCGCGTGCCTGAACGGCACCAGCCAGTGCGTCGCCTTCACCGCCTTCGGTTCGCGGCCGGAGTACGCTGCGCTTGAGGCCATCTCCGGCACCAACCAGAGCCTGGCCGCGTCGGGCACTCCGACCCAGATCGCGCTGCGCCTTCTCGACATGGATGGCAACCCCATGGCCGGCGGGACGGTGGCGCTCTACCAGGCGCTCTACGCGTGGACGCCGCCTTGCTCGCCCAATGTGGTCTGTCCGCCGGGAGCGCTGCTGGCCACCGAAGCTTCCACGGCTATCTCCGCCGTCGATGGCTCGGTCACGTTTGTGCCTGCGTCACTGCCCGGCGTGGCGACGAATCTGATGGGCGTTGCCGCTTCGGGAAACTCCTCGACGGTGAATGTCTCGATCGAGCAGAATCCGTGAAACAGGGAGCGAGGGAGCGGCGGAGCGAATTGGCACTTTGGCGAGTTGGCGGGTTGGCGGGTTGGCGGGTTGGCGGGCGAACGCGCGCACTTTAAAGTCGCCGGAATGCGCGCGGGACAGCGAAAAACGGGCGGATCGCGGACTTGCGAAGACCTTCCGGTGTGTGCCGGGCTCGCTCCGGCACGGCAGATGAGCAATTCTGGACGGCGCTACAATCCATCGGCAGCATATTCTGGAAGTGTGTACGGTGAAGCGCTCGGCAACGCGCCTCAGACCGAGGAGATTCGAAGGAATTCCTGTATGAAACCGGCAGATCGGATACGCAGATCGGGGGCCTGGAAAATCGGCGGCGCGGCCCTGTGGGGCGGCCTGGCGCTGGGTCTTGTGGTGGGGATCGGAGCGGTTTCTGTGGCCGGGCATCTGGCGACAGCGGGCCCCTGGAGCTGGCTGGTCGAGCACCTTACCGGCCGCGCAAACAGCTTCAACGTCAGCTCGCCGAGCGTTGTGGAGAAGATCCGGCAGCTGTCGCGGCTGGAAACTGTCGAGTATTCGCTCGACAAGATCGTGGAAGGCGACCGCCAGAATCCCGTCCTGCCCGATTTTCTCGCCGGGGACAAGCTGCTGCTGGTGGCGCACGGCGAAGTGATTGCCGGCATCGACCTGGGGCTGCTGAAAGCGAGCGACGTGGTTGTGAGCGGCGAGTCGGTGCGGATGCGGTTGCCGGCGGCGCAGATTCTGACCACGCGCATCGACAACGCGCGGACGCGCGTCTACTCGAGATCGACGGGGCTGCTGGTGCCGGCGGATCCGAATCTGGAGTCGCAGGTACGGCAGTTGGCGGAGCAGCAAATTACGCAGGCGGCGCTGGACGACGGCATCCTGAACCTGGCCCGTCAAAACGCACGCGCCAGCATAACCACTTTGCTGTATGGGCTGGGGTTCCGCCAGGTAGACGTGCAATAGCCTGCAGTACGGCGTTCTGCGGCCGGCAAAGCTGACCGGAAGATGCGCCTGAAGACCTTCGCGATGCGCAGCGCTTCTCCCACCCTTTGAGCAGCGAACGCTCAAAGGATGGGGCAACGCAATTCAGTGTTGCTTCGCACGCAGCAATCTTGATTTTGCTCGATAAGCATAAAGGCGTTGTGACGGCGAATACACAGCTTCTATATGCGGCGGATGCCACGGCTGGAACCCGGCTCGGCCTCGCGTCCCCTCGGCTCCGCACCCTACAATGAGAACGGACCCCAAAATCCACGAGGAGAATTATGCCGCTTTCAGGAGAAGCTATCCGGCTGATGAACTACATTGACGACGTTGCCGTAACCCTGCGCCGGGTGCTGGCTGCCGCGCCCACGCTGTCCGCCGAGGAGCGGGCCATCGTGTCGGAGCATCTGCTGCGCGCACGACCCAGCGCCGAAGAAGTGGCTACGGCCCTGGGCGCCAAGTAAGACCCGAGGGTCTGCTCTCACTCTTGTGACAACTGTCGCTATCATCGGAGCCGGGCCACTGGGGCGCTGGCTGGCGTCAGGCGCGGCCCGCGCCGGCTTTCGCGTGCTGCTTGAGGACGTGATGCCCGCGAACCTGCACCACGCGCGCGAGGCAATCCGCGAGAAACTTAGCCCGCAGGCGCTGCCCGCGGTGGCCTTCGTCTCCAGCATTGAAGACGCGGTGCGGGAAGCGGACCTGGCCATCGACTGCGTGCCCGACGAGCTGGAATCGAAGCTGGAAATTCTGTGGCTGCTGGACCGCATGGCGCCGCCGCGCACCGTGATTGCCACACCGACTACGAACCTGTCGATTGCGGACCTGGCAAGCTGCACCAACCGGCCGGAAAAATGCATCGCCATTGCCGTTGCGCCCGCGGATCTGACGGCGGGCGCGGGACCCGGCATCACACTGCGCGCCGCCCCTGCGGCAAGCGAGGAAACTGTGGCTCTGGTGTGCGATTTCTGGGAGCGGCTTGGGTTCAGGCCGGTGGTGGAGCGGAATCCCGCATAGCCTGCATGCGCTCCCACCCTTGCCGCAAGAGACGCGGCAAGGATGGGGCAACAAGATTTTCATCAGACGCAGCCGCCTACATCCGGCAGATCAGCAGTTCGCGCTGGTAGATCATCTCCGGCGGCAGGTGGTCGTGCACGTCGATGAATAATTCCTCGTGGCCGAGGATCTCCTTGCGCCAGGCGACGAGGTTCACCTCCTGCATCTTGTCGAACTGCTCGCGCGGGAAGTCGAGGCCGGTCCATTCCATGTCTTCGTAGTAAGGGGTCCAGCCGATGGGCGTCTCACGCCCCTGGGCGCGGCCGTGCGAGCGATCCACAATCCACTTGAGCACGCGCATGTTTTCGCTGAAGCCGGGCCACAGGAACTTGCCGTCGTCGTCCTTGCGGAACCAGTTCACGTGAAAGATGCGCGGCGTCGAACTCAACGAGCGCTGCATCTTGAGCCAGTGGCGGAAATAGTCGCCCATGTGGTAGCCGCAGAAAGGCAGCATGGCCATGGGATCGCGGCGCACCAGACCCACGGTGCCGGCGGCGGCGGCCGTAGTCTCAGAGCCCATGGTGGCGCCCACGTAAACCCCGGCGCTCCAGTTAAAAGCCTGGTAGACGAGCGGCATGGTTGTCGAACGCCGCCCGCCGAATACGATTGCGCTGATGGGCACGCCTTCGGGATTCTCCCACTCCGGATCGATCGATGGACATTGCTTAGCCGGCGCGGTAAAGCGCCCGTTGGGATGCGCGGCCTTGGCGCCGGTCCGTTGGGCGATTTCGGGAGTCCAGGGCTCGCCGCGCCAGTCCAGACACTCGGAGGGCGGCTCGCTGGTCATGCCCTCCCACCACACCCCGCCGTCAGGCGTGAGCGCCACATTGGTAAAAATCGAGTTGCGATTCAACGTGGCCATGGCGTTGGGATTGGTTTTCCCGCTGGTGCCCGGCGCCACACCGAAAAATCCCGCCTCGGGATTGATGGCGCGCAACTGGCCGTATGCGTCCGGCTTGATCCAGGCGATGTCGTCGCCGACGGTGGTCACCTTCCAGCCCTTGAAGGCCGGAGGAGGAACCATCATGGCAAAATTGGTTTTGCCGCACGCCGAAGGAAACGCTGCCGCCACGTAGGTCTTCTCGCCCTGCGGCGACTCCACGCCGAGGATCAGCATGTGCTCGGCCATCCAGCCTTCGTCGCGCGCAATGTTGGAAGCAATGCGCAGCGAGAAGCATTTCTTGCCCAGCAATGCATTGCCGCCGTAACCCGAGCCGTAGCTCCAGATTTCGCGTGTCTCAGGAAAATGCACGATGTACTTGGTTTCGTTGCAGGGCCAGGTTACGTCCTTCTGCCCCTCCGCGAGCGGCATGCCCACCGAATGCATGCAGGGCACCACGCGCTTCTCGCCTTTGTCGATTTCGGCCAGCACCGGCAGGCCAATGCGCGTCATGATGCGCATGTTGACGACCACGTACGGCGAATCGGTAAGCTGCACGCCGATGCGCGACATGGGCGAGCCCACCGGTCCCATGCTGAAGGCCAGCACGTACATGGTGCGGCCGCGCATGGCGCCGTTGAACAGTTCCTTGAGCTTCTTGCGCATCTCAAAGGGGTCGATCCAGTTGTTGGTGGGCCCGGCGTTGTCTTTGGAGAGCGAGCAGATGAAGGTGCGGTCTTCGACGCGCGCCACATCGCGCGGGTCGGAGCGCGCATAAAAGCATCCCGGCCACTTCTCCTGGTTGAGACGGGTGAATGTGCCCGACGCCACCATTTCGTCGCAGAGCGAGTCGTATTCCTGCTGGCTGCCGTCGACCCAGTGGATCGCGGCCGGCTGCGTGAGGTCGGCCATCTTCTCCACCCAGCGGATCAGGTGCTTGTTGGTCGTCAATGGCTTCGCAACAGCGGTTTTTGCCTGCTTCATCCTCGTTCCTCTTCTTCAGACGATGGTGGTCCGGCAGCAGAGTCTATGCGACTAGGGATACACATTCAGCTTCGGCCTAGCCGTCACCCTCAAAAAGAGCACAGGTCCGCAACAACCAGGTTTTTACTGGGCTTTTAACTTATTTATACGTGAATGTGGATCGGGCGGCAAGATGGCGAACTGGAGCGGGGCGGGCTGGGGCGCGATTTTCGCTGACGAAGATGTCCATCTAGAGCTGGTTGCATCAATAATCGAAGCCGATGGAAAAATTTCCCTCAGGGGTTAAAACCCCTTGTTTTCCGGCCTTCTTCGGCACGAGTGAACTCGTGCCCTGATACAAAACCGGATTGATCACAGCTCCAAGTAGTGTGAGCAGGCCAAGCGCGCTGCGCCAGGATTACCGATCCGCGTTGGCTTCTGCCAAAGCACGGAAGGACCGAGGGAGATCTGTGCGATTGAACTCCACTCCGTCAGCAACCAGTTTCCTCGCGGTCTCCGCAAGGGATGCCCGTTTCGAAAGCAATTTGTTTTCGGCGCCCTCGCGATCGGCTGTCGACTCGAACTGGGCAAACTTCTCCAGATAGGCGAGCTTACGATCGTAGAGATCTATTTCCTGATGGAGCGATTTGAGGAAGTATTTGTCGTGCGGCACTTCCTTCTTCTGCAGTACTTCCTTTTTCATGGGGAACTCCTCGGATCAAGATGAAAAGCTGCGAGTTTGAGCGTAAGAACGGGGAGGAAGGGGGAGTCCCGCCCGGTACCGCTGCCCTGTGACGACTTCGTAAGCGAACCCGAACAAGCGCATGCCGGGAAGAATCCGAGAGCCGCCACACCCCGAAATCGAGAGGGAGAGCCTTATTCACTCCGCTCGAAAAACGATGTACTAACGGCCTCTGCCAAAGCCGCCGCCACCACCGCCGCCGCTTCGCCGGTTGCCGCCGCCACCAGCGCCGCTGGTCTTGCGCGCCTGAAAGCAATTCTGGCAATACACGGGACGGTCTCCGCGGGGCTCGAACGGAACCGTGGTCTGCTGTCCGCATCCGGCGCAGATCACGCTTGTGCCCTGCGATGTACCGCGACTGTACCCGCCGCCGCCACCACCGCCCCCTTGTTCGTTCTTCTTGGCCTGGCGACACGCTTTGCAGCGCTTAGGCGCCGAATAACCGCGTTCGCGGAAGAATTCCTGATCCTCCGCGGTAAACGTGAAGGCCTGCCCGCAATCGCTGCACATGAGTTGCTGATCTTCTGCCATATTTCCCTTTCGTCCATGCTTCAGGTGTGTAGTGCGTTCGAAAAACCGCCGAACTTTGCTGTTTTGCCTCGGCCGCTCGCCTTCGCGGTCGACTCATCCGCAGCAAAGTCCGTCGAACTCATTGACCGGTTTCGCGCGATTGCAATGTCAAATGAATTCCGTCTTGAGTTGCCAGACAGGGATCGACTCTGTTTGCGTAGAAGGCAAGGGGTGCAGAGATTTTCCGTGTCATGCGAATTGTCCGGGGGCCTCAGCACGCAAAGAGCAGCAACAGCGCTGCCTTCGAGCGTTGGAATCCTCAAGTAAACCAGCCGAAACCGGGAAGGTATCGCAGGCGACCTCTACCCGGCGAATCATTCAACTAGACAGCCCGGACGTTCTCGGCCTGCAAGCCTTTCGGCCCTTTTACGACGTCGAACTCGACCGCCTGGCCTTCCTTGAGCGAACGAAATCCCTCGCTCTTGATGGCAGAATGATGCACGAACACGTCTTCGCCGTCAGCGCGGCTAAGGAAGCCGAATCCCTTCGCATCGTTAAACCATTTTACTGTTCCCTGTTCCATGACTATTCCTTTGTTGCGTGATGTATCGCTGAACTCAAGTGGAATTGTTTGCGAGTTAAGCGGGAGCAGAACAGGCAAGAACGCCAAGTCGGATTCGACGACCAGCTACCAGTATATCACTGCCGGAAGGCCAAGGCTTGTCAACGGAGAATTGCAATCCCAAAGGGGTGGTACGCCGATTCACAGGAGTTGCGGGTTCTGGTGCAGCAATTAGGAGAAGAGCCTGAATAAGCGTATGCTCACTGTTAAGAGGACTAGCGACAACTTGTCTCTCCAGCCTCCTCATCCTTGTGTCTCCGGCGTGGCACTCGAACAGCACCAAGCCCGGTTCTATGGACCACACCAAGACGAGCCCGGCTCTCAAACGAACGTAAAACTACAGAGAATTGGGGCGCACATGCGATCAAAACTGGTGTATTCGGCTGGGCTCAAAATACAAAACCGCTTTTTGTTGTCCGCCACGGTAATGCGCGCGGTGCGCAAGCTGCACGTCAGCTCCTGCAGGACTGAAGACACGCTCAATCGCGTGTTCGCCGATGTGGCTGAAGGCCGCTATATCGACATGAAAATGCCGGAGATCGCGCCTCCTCCTGCCATCGATGCGCTGGTGGTGGTTGCTCCGCTGGTTTGATCGGCATGGCTTGATCGGCGTGGCTTGATCCGCATTGATTTCGCTTCCCGTCTATAACAACTTCAGAACCGGAAACCTCGTGACCGGCGCGGGCGTGTGGCTGCATGTGCCGTCACTTATCAAGTGATGATTGACCCGGTAGGGACGCTCATCGCTGAGCGCCCCCCGGACAGATCCGTACGTGCGCATCTACGCATACGGCTCTTATGAAGGATGAGTGGCGTAAAAGCGTGCGTCGGGGTAGGGGTGCAG
>JBEKGH010000020.1:0-91791 GCA_050012895.1 Occallatibacter sp. | reverse complement strand
GCCTCTCCGTGTACTTGCCGAACCTATCGCCAAGCCGATTTCAAGCCGGTTGATGGCTCTTCCCGCAGGCTTCGCACCGCCGCCCGACATCAAATCGATCCCCTGTGAGAAATGGCGGCTAATTAGAAGGGGCAATCCGCGATACGGATTGCCCCGTTGGTTTTGGCCTGGGCTGAGGACCGGAGGTTACGGCAGGTAGTAGCGGAACGAGGTGAAGAACATGTTGTCGTCACCGTGTGCGCCGTTCCCGGGGTTGGCCGTGCCGCCATTGCCGGACCAGATATCGCGGCGGAGGTTTTCATACGTGACGCCCTGGCGCAGACGACCTTTGGGGCCGCTGTAAATATTGTACCAGTAGCCTGCGACGAACTCCTGCACATCCTTGTTGTTGCCGGAGCAGCTCGCGGGAGCGGTCTGGTTGGCGCCCGCCGCGCCCGCGGAAGTGGAAGCGGGAGCAGTTTCGATCAAGCAGCCGGACATGGCCGGAGCGTTGGCGATGACGATGCCCGGGCCGCCGACACCGTAGCCCGTATACGTGTTGCCGCTGGAGTTGGTGCCGCTGACGACGAAGTCGCGATAAATGTAGTCGCCGCCATAGTTGAGGAAGACGTTGAGGCGCGCCGTGGGATTCATTTCCACCGTGCTCAGCGCGGAGAAGGCCTTGAGGGGATCCAGTATGCCGGTGGGACGAACGGTTACGTCAGCAATGGTCGAGTTGCCATAGCGGCCCACGCCAATGCCATAGAGGCCCTTGAGGCCGATGGTGAGTTTCTTGCTTGCCAAGGGGCCACGGAAGCCGCCGCCAATGCCGCCGCCCGGTTCCATATCGTTGTAGGGGCTGCCGGTGGTGGGATAGATGCGGTCACGGAAGAAGCGGCCGACACCGAAGGCTTCCCAGTGTCCCCAGCCCGGCTCGACAGCGACTTTGGCCACAAGGTCAGGCGCTGCGTTGAAGGAGTAGTTGGCCTGATTGTCGTAAAGTCCGCCGCCGGTGCCGGTCGAACCGAAGATGTAATTCGAGGGCAAGCCCGATCCGCCCGCGTTCAGAGTCTCGGCATTCTCAGCCGACATGCCGAACCAGGTCTTGGTGCCGATGTTCTTTGCTACGCGGAAGCTCTCCTGGCGGGACCAGACAAAGCCCGCATCGTACTGTGCGTCGATGGTAGAGGGCAGGCTCTGGGTTCCGCGGGTCAGGCCTGATGCGGTTTCCGTAACCAGCGACCATCCGGTGCCGCCGGAGAAATCCCAGCCGCTGGTAGTCTTGGCGTCGGCCCACAGTTCGCGCTGGCGCATGGTATAGCTGTTCGACTGGTTGTTGTTGGAGGTAGTGCCTGAGCTTAGCCAGTCAGCTTCGTAGTAGCCGGTCATGGCCATGCTGGCAATCTTGCCCGAAAACTTCATGGCAATACGCGACTGCCGTGCGCTGCCGAAGAACTCGCTCATCTGCGCGCCATCGGCGTTTTGCAGCGGAACCGTGGTGGCGCCGGTGTTAATGTCGTCGCCAGTCGCGGCTTGACGCCACACGGTTGCAGCTTCAATGAAGCTGCCTGCCGGCGAAATGGTCACGCCCTTGTAGTTGATCGCATCTGGGCTGCCGATGGCCTTCTTGAGGGTGGTGGTTTCGTCAGAGACCGTGGTGGCGAGCGAGAGCTGGTTGGTCTTCAGATCGCTTACCGTGCTTTGCAGGGTGGTGACGGCATCAGTGTTCTGCGAAAACACCTGCTGCTCGGCCTGGGCGTCGGCTTCAGCCTTGTTCGCCGCGGCGCGCGCATCGGCGGCATCTTGCTGCGCCTGATGCAATTGCGCATCCTTGGCGGCAATGTCGCTCCTCAGGCTGTCGATCTGGGTCTGCATCTCAGTGCGCAGAGCCTGAATCTGGTCTTCGACCGAAGGCGCCGGCGGGGCAGCAGGTTTCCTGACCGGCGCATGCTTTTTCGCCGCCGACCCGGAATGGCTGGTCGAGGGCACACTGCTGGTTTGAGCTTGGGCAACAACGAGACTGGCTGCCAGAATGGCCGCGGCAGCCGCGTAGAGTGTGCGTTTCATTTGGGCCTCTCTGTTCGTGTGAAATCGTTCTGGAGTTTTGGCCGCGTCCGCATGCGCATGTCTCGCACCAGTATTCTGCATCGTGGACGCATCAATGAATCAGACAAATCTGCATTATCCTCATCGGCGCATGACAACGCGACAATGAGCGCGCGAGGAGAGAAAACTTCAGGACATCGAAATTCCCGCCCATCGTTCCGCATTCAAGACTCGCAGAGTTCTATGAAAGTTTAACGAATTCACGCAGATTTCACATTTTAGTTATCGATCTTCGCGCCAGAGGAGGGAAAGTTAGAAAAATTTATGCACCATTAGAAAACCAGACGCCGTTTACAGCGGCAGTGTTTTCCCACCCTTTCGGCGATAAAGCTGCCGAAAGGATGGGGCAACTCCGCCGTGCGAAATACCCCCGAAGACTCATTGATTAGAGGGCTGGGATGCCGAGGAAGTGCTTGCGGAGGGCGCGCCGGCGCTGAGGAGATTGGCGAACAGGCGATAGGCGCCCGGCACCAGCTCAGGAAATTGCCGGTGGAGCGCGAAGGCGACATAGATATAGGCACCTTTGCCGCGATGGGTGACGAGCAGTCCGCCGCGCTGCGGATCCTGGCCGGGATCGGCGGTTTCAGTCAGCGCGGTGTAGCCCTGATCCCAATGATCGAGAAAGCCGTGGCCGCGCTCTTCGAACCATCCGCCGAAATCGGCCGCGGTGATGCGATTGGGCGAGGTGAGAAGGGAGTTGGCGGGATCGAGCAGCTTGACGGGCGCCTGCTCATCGACGACGCGCTCGCCAATGCCTTTCATGGCCAGTGGCAGCGGCGCGGGAAAGTTGCTGGTCTGGTACAGCACGAGGAGCGTTCCACCGCGCTCGACGAAGGCTTCGAGTCGCGATTCTGCGGCAGCGAGTTGGGGGCGCACGGAGTAGGCGCGATCACCGATGACGATCACGTTCCACTGCGAGAGATCGGCGGTGGCGAGGTCGTCGTTGGTGAGGAGATGCGGGGTGATGCCCAGCGCCTCAATGGCTTCAGGGACGGTGTCGCCGGTGCCCATCACGTAGCCAACGCGGAGGCCGGGCGCGAGCTTGACATCGACTTTGCGTGTGCGCAGCTCGGCCGGCTTGTATTGGTTATATGGCCGCAAGCCGGTGTATCCGATGCTCTGCCAGCCGGTTGAGTAGGTGTATTTGCCAACGTGGGCGACGGCCTGGATGGTGTAGGCGCGTGCCGCCACGTCGCCGGCTGGAGAAACCGAAAATACGAGGGGCTCGGTGTCGCCCGCGGTCTTGAGATGAAAGGATTGCTCCGCGGGATCGCAACGCCAGCCTTGCGGCAGTTTCAGATTCACCATGCCGTCGGCGGCGCGCTCGGCATGGACGGTGACGCTGACGGGCAGCGGTGAGCCGTCGAGGGGCAGAAGGCGCGCTTCGGGCTCAACGCGGACGCCGACTGCGGGCGTGACGACGAGGGGCTGGTAGACGCCGCCGATGCCGGGGACACGGGCCAGGGTTTGCACCACCATGACGAGACGGATGGGAACGCCGTCCAAAGTGAACTCAGCCCAGGCGCTGAGCGGGTAGGGCGCGAAAGAGCGCTCGCGCCAGGCTTCGTTCGAGATGTCGTAATAAGGCTGCTCGGTGGTGGGTCGCGTGAAATAGGGCGCGGTGGGTTGGGCGTCGGTGGGGACCTGCAGGTGAAAGAGCGCGCTCGGCTGCGAGCCGGAGGATTCTACCTTTCCCCATGATTCGCCGGTACTGGTTTCAAACCAGGTTCTGGAGAGAGAAGCGCCGCTGGTGGCGCTGAAGGTGTGCACGCGGACGCTGAAGTCCTCGCCGGGATAAACGCTTCGCGCGGACTCGTCGGCCGATGCGCCGCGGCCTGGACCGCCGCCCTGGCCGCCATCTGCCGCGGTGAAGGCGACGAGGTCAAGACCGAGCAGATCCTTCAATGCGATTTGGAACTGGTTGATTTTCTCGCCCAGCTCGAATGAGAGATCGGACTTGGCCTGGGCGCTCAGGTCGCTGGTATTGATGCGCGTATAGAGATCGAGAGTTTCACGATAGATGGGGACTAGCTTGTGCGCACCGTCAATGCCGCCTTGATTGCTGCAGTCGGCGATGAATGCATCGAGATCGGATCGGATTTTTTTCAGGCCTTCGCTGAGCCACGCGGGAGGAGTGTCGCCGGCTAGCCGTGTGAGGCCCGAGATGCTGGTGTTGATGTGGACCTTTGCATTCCAGAACAAGCTCGTGTCTTTTACTTCCTCGCCGGCAGCGGCAACTGCGGGCACGGCCGCCCACAAGTGATAACTCGATGATTCCTGCCCGCTCAATGCGGGATTGGCGCCGCCGTCTTGCGACATCTGCTTGCCCCAGCCCTCGCGCGCAATCTGCACATAGGTGCGCCCGAGCACCGGGTCCCACGTACCAACAGGAATTGTCACGTCGGCTTTGGGCGCGCCTTCAATCCACTCGCCGGTAACGTAATTGTGAAACCGTGCCAGCGCCCACTTGCCGGTGGCGTAGTCGAACATTTGGCCGTTTTCAATGCGTGCGAAGGGCGCACGCGAGTAGACGGCCAGCGGCTGCCACGGCTGCAATCCACCTTTCAACTGCTCGGGAAAAACCTTGGGGTCGCCGGCGACCTTGAAGGCCTCCTGCGCGACTTCGCCCGAAACCTGGTGGTGCCCGTGGCCGTCGGAGGGTCCGCCGACAAAGGTGGAAAGGATGATTTGCGGACGCGACCTACGCACTGCGAGCACCGCGTCGTAAAGCACGCGGTCGTGGCCCCACTTGGCGAAAGCTTCTTCCTGGGTTTTGGAGAAACCGTAGTCGGCCTCAGTGCCCCAGAGCTGCTGCGCGCCGTAATACTCGTCGGCTTTGAGCAGCTCGTTGGTGCGGATGAGGCCGAGCGCATCGTAGCTCTCGGCCGACATGGCGTTCAGGCCGCCTTCACCGCGCGTGAGCGTGAGCAGAGTGACGCGCGCGCCGAGGCCGCGCGAAAGATAAGTCATGAGAGCGCCGTCTTCATCGTCGGGATGGGCAACGATGATAAGCACACTGGCGGTGGTGCCGAGGCGCTTGAGCGTCTGTTCGAGATCGGCTGCGCCGCGGTCTTCCGGAAGGGGCAGGGCTTCAACGACGGGCTCGGGAAGCGGCAGCGGCGACAGTTCGCTCGCGGGCAAGGATTGCTGCGCGCAGAGCGTGAAAGCGCCTGCCACTATCAAGAGGCTTGGTGCGACCAGAGCGGAAACCGTGCGATGGATTTTCCAGGGAAAGAGCGTCATCAGGGTAAGTGTACAATCGCTGGGCGCGAGTCAGGTCGTTTGGGAAGGACCGCTTAGACGGCAAGAAGACGCGCCTGAAAGCCTGTTTCGTCTTCGACAAAAATAGGAGTGCCGTCGAGGGCCTCCGTGTAGATTTGCTTTTTCCTTGCGACCGAGATTCCCTTGGGCAAGAAACGAAGCACTGAGCTTGCGACATATTCACGGTTTTGCTCGAAGGCCAGCCATTTGCGACCTTCTGCTTCGGCCACCATGCCTGTAGTGTTCGATCCAGCAAAGATATCAACCACAAGATCCCCAGGGTCAGTAAGCATACGGATAAAGAACTCCGGCAGCTTGGCTGGGAATCGCGCGGGATGTCCCATTGCCCCAACTTCCTTACATGCCCCAAGGTAGACACCGTTACTCTCGGAGTTCGGAATCTGCAAGAGATTGGAAGGAATTGCGCCACCATTATCCGTCGCGAATGCGAGACCAATTTCGTGTCCGGAGGGTCGTCCTTTGGGGGTATAGAAGGCTGCGGGATTTTCCAGAAGCTTTTTCATCCGCAAACTGTATTCGGTCAGAACCTTGGATACATCGGCCTTTGGCCATTCCGAGCGGGAAAACCACCAGAGTGTATTGACGGTATCCTTTGCCCGCAATTTGCGTTTATTGACCCACTCAATCGGACTTGGAAGTTTGGAAGAGTTGTGCCAGAAAAACTCCTGAGCCAGATGGAAATTTAGCTCGTCGCAGAACCGCAGCAGTACCCGGAACTGATAGAGGCTTCGCACGGGGACGCCCTTGTGGTAAGCACCGCCGAGATCGAGAACGAAGCTCCCGTCTTCCCGCAACTTCTGGTAAACCAGCTTACCGAAGCCGAGAAGCCAGTCAACATATTCCGCCTGATCGCAGTTCCCATACGCCTTTTGTCTTTGCAGGGCGAAGGGTGGACTGGTGATAACAAGATTGATGGAGTTATCGGGCAGCTCTGCGAGTAACTGCATTGCGTCGCCTACGTAAGAAGCACCAAGTGGTGTTGAATAGGCCGGATTCGCGGGGATGGGGGTAGCCGACATCGTTACCTCATACAACCTATAGGCTGTAGATTTCAGGTTAGCACAGGGCTGAGCATGAGACTTAATGAAGCTCGCCAAACCTCAGATTACAACCCGTGGAAGGTTTGCAGTCAACCTCAGAAAGGCACGCATCACGGCGGGCCTTTCCCAAGAGGAACTCGCTGCCAAAGCGGGACTGCACCGGAATTATGTAGGCAGCGTGGAGCGCAATGAGAAGAACATCTCCATTGATGCGATGGAGCGTCTGGCAAATGCCCTGAGGGTGGACGTGGTGGCCCTATTAGCGCGGGAGGAGGCATGAAGCCTCATCCAGATCACACCAAGCTCAGGAATCTACTGCCGTCCATACGGAAACTGCAGCCGTTGGCATCCAAGCACGGAATCGACGATGTATTCCAGGACAATGGCGGGAAGATGCTGCAGATTCTGCTTTACACGGGGCTGACTGTCCTGCCGGGACGCGAGGGAAACGACGCACGGGATGACAAAGGCCACGAGTATGAGGTCAAGTCGGTCAATATTCATCTCACGCAAAGCTTCTCAACCCATCACCACATGAATCCACACATCATACGGAAATACCAGCAGGTGGATTGGGTATTTGCGGTTTACGACGGAATCGAATTAATCGAGATTTACCTCATGACGCCCGCTCAGCTCGAACCATATTTTGCAAGGTGGGCAAAGAAGTGGGCAGACGACGGGAATAAGGACATCAACAATCCAAAGATCCCTCTGAAATTCGTACAGAGCACCGGCAAGCTCATCTATTCCACCAGCAATCCAGGCTAAAGAGCTCTTACCGCCAGTCGTCGCGGGCGTTGGTGAGGCCCTGATTCATCAGCGCATCAAAGCCGGAGTGCTTCTTGATGAAGATCTCGCTGAAGTGCCGGTCCTGCCGGAGCAGGATGGCTTGCAGGCGGACGAGCTCAAGAAGAGCGAGAAACATGGCGATGAGCGCGCGCTCTGACTTGGTGTGGCTGAGCAGGCGGCGCAACGCGATGGGCTTATCTTCCATGGTGAGGCGGCGCGCCAGGAACTGGATCATCTGGCCGACGGTGACCGAATCTTCTTCCACATTGAGGATGGGGCGATTGCGCGCGCGCTCGATAATGCCGCTGAAGACGCGCACCAGGTCGGTGGTGTCGGCGGCGATCTCCGGCTCCGCGCCCAAATCTTCCTGGAACTCGCGGATGCCGGGATTGGTCCACGTGGCGGCTTCGAGCATCTGCTTTTCGTGCAGCATCTGCGCGGCGTTCTTGAAGCGCTCGTGCTCTAGCAGCCGATCGACCAGCTCACGGCGCGGATCTTCGGCGGCGTCGTCGGGGCCGGAGGGTGCGCGCGGCAAGAGCATCCTGCTCTTGATGTGGATGAGCAGCGCGGCGGTGTAGATGAAGTCTCCGGCCACATCCATGTCGCCGGCGCGGAGCTGGTCGACGTAGGCGAGAAACTGCGCGGTGATTTGGGCGATGGGGATGTCGTAGATATCAATGTCCTGCTTGCGAATGAGATCGAGCAGCAGGTCGAGCGGACCATCGTAGACCTGGTTTACGATGACGGAGAACGGCGACTGATCGGCGTCTTCTCCGCGGGATTTGAGCGCAGCAGCAACTTTTTCCGCGGTGGTGCGCCGAGGCTTTTCAGGAAAGGGAAGCGTGGGCGCGGCGTCTATCGGCACGGGAGCCGGCAGCGGATCAGGCCCGGGTGGTTCGGTCACAGGTGGCGCCGGTAGTGGGTCCGGCACGGGCAGCGGCGGAGGCTCGGGTGGTTCGGGTGCGGGTGGATCGGGCGCGGTTGGAGGTTCGGTCACAGGTGGTTTCGGCACGGGTACCGGGTCGCTCTCGGGTGGGAGTTCGGGATCCTGCGCGGTTGCTTCTTCCGGAGCCGATGGAGCGTCGATTTCGAGGAGTTCTGTCATTTCTTCTGCCGATGCGGTTTGGGCGACTGGAGTTGTTTCGCCGGCAACTTCGCGAGTTGGCGCGGTAGGTTCGTCCGTTGATTTGGAGGGAGATGGAACTTCCGGCTCGATGCTGGCGAGGCTTGCGGCAGGGGCTAAAGCCCCTGCAGACTGTGGGACGCTTTCGGCACGACTGAAGTCGTGCCCTTTCACGTCTCGCGCCTCCACGGAGGGTTTGTCCGACGGTTGCACATTGGATTCTGGCGCAACGACCTCTTTAGCTGCAGCGGGCTCGAAATGGGGGGAAGATGGTTTCACTCGACTCTCTTCTTCTTGTGCTTGCGTCTCGTCTCTTTCGGCTTCGCGGGGTTGGAGAGCGACTCCGGCCTGTCGATCGACCTCCGGGCCCGGGGCGGCCTTTCCGTTGCGCCGGAACAGCCCGAATCCCGAGCGGATTCCGTCAAGAGCAACTTTAAGCGCCCTGCGCCACCACGGGACTGGTCGTTCCATCATTCTTGCTTTCCCGGCTGCCTGTGCCGCGCGCTTCTCGCGGCGTTTCGCGGTGGCTGTCTGTTCAATTCTTCAAGGGGCGATAAGGATTCTATTCCCGGCAAGGTATTCAAAAAAACGTCCCTCGGGGCCTAAAGGCCACATTGATTCAATTCGCTTGCGGCACGAGTAAACTCGTGCCCTTTCAAAACAGTGAATCCACGCAGCCGCTCAAGCGCTCGATACGGTGCTGAGCGGCATTTTCATGGCTTCGCGCACCTCCACCATGGTTTGCTCGGCGCGTTGCTCGGCACGACGCGAGCCTTCGTCCAAGATTTCGAGGGCCTGCGGCTTGGTGATCGCTGCACGCCGCTCCTGAATGGGTGCGAGCACCTTGACCAGCGCGTCGGCCGCCCAACTTTTGCACTCAATGCAACCGATGCCCGCCGACCGGCAACCTTCATAGACCTTGGCCATGGTCTCGGGGGTTGAAAAGACTTTGTGCAGATCGCCGACCGGACACTTGTCGGGGTCGCCGGGGTCGCTGCGGCGAATGCGCGCCGGATCGGTGACCATGGTTTTCAATTTCTGGCGAACTTCCGGCTCGGGATCGCTAATCAGGATCGTGTTGCCGTAGCTCTTCGACATCTTGCGGCCGTCGGTGCCGGGGAGCTTGGGCGAGGGCGTAAGTAGAACTCTCGGCTCCGGGAGAACGTCGGCGGCAAATGTTCCGAGCGGCTCCGGTTTCCTGATTATCTTTGGATAATAGTGGTTAAAGCGCCGCGCAATCTCGCGGGTCAATTCCACGTGTGCCTGCTGATCTTGGCCAACAGGAACATACTGCGGTCGATAAAGCAGGATGTCCGCGGCCATCAGCACCGGGTAGCCGAGGAAGCCGTAGGTGGTGAGGTCACGGCTGGTGAGATTTTCCTGCATCTCCTTATAACTGGGCACGCGCTCGAGCCAGCCGAGCGGCGAGATCATCGCCAGGTCGAGAAAAAGCTCAGAATGCTGCTTTGCGCGGCTCTGTAGAAAGAGCACGCTCTTCGCGGGATCGAGGCCGGCGGCCAGATAGTCGAGAATCACCTCTTCGATGTTGGGCGTGATCTGCGAGGTGTCGGCGTAGTCGGTGGTGAGGGCGTGCCAGTCGGCGATGAAGAAATAGCACTCGTACTGGGCAGCTTCGTCATTTTGCAGCTTGACCCAGTTGGCGAGGGCGCCCATGTAGTTGCCCAGGTGCAGCTTTCCCGTGGGCCTCATGCCGCTTAGAACGCGCGGCCGTTGGGATCGATTGGGGAGTTCAGACATGATTGCGATTCGAATTCCTGGCTGCCGGGAAAAATGGCCGTGTGCAAGGCAATGAAAAACCAAATGAAACGCTTATTCCATTGTAGCGGGAGGGAGCGCAGCGATTGGGCGGCTTTCTCAGAGGCGCCCAAGCAGCGAAAAGACCAGGCCCAGCGCGGGCCACAGCAGCAGGCGCAACAGGAAACCGCCGACAAAGATCATGAGGAGGTAACTGATCCAGCCGCCGATCTGGTCATAGACCCGCACGGCGTTGTAGGGCAGCATATTGCGCACCACGCGGCTGCCGTCGAGCGGCGGAATGGGCAGGAGATTAAAGAAGAAGAGGGACAGGTTGATGAGGATGGCCAGGCTGAGGAGCAGGGCGACAGGGTGCGCTGTGCTGGGATCCGTGAGTTTCAAAGCCGCCGCAAAGGACAGGGAGACGATCTGCCTGCCGTTGGGCATCGTGAATTCCATCACGAACAGGCCCACCAGGGCCACGCAGACCAAAATCAGATTCGAAACGGGTCCGGCGAGCGTGGTGAGGTTGTCGTCGCGGACGATTTTCTTGAAGTTACGTGTGATGACCGGCGTAGGCTTGGCCCAACCGATGAGGAATCCGCTGAAAAAGCTGAATCCGATAAACGGCCCGAAGATAACCAAAGCCGGAAACAGCAGGGTTCCGATGGGATCGATGTGGTACATGGGGTTGAGGGTGATGCGCCCCTGGAGGCGGGCCGTCTGGTCGCCGAGGCGCGAGGCCATCCAGGCGTGGGCGCACTCGTGAAAACTGAGCGAGAAAAGGAGCAGGACAAACTCGAATACGGCAATAACAAACGCAGTGGGTTGCAAGCGAACACCCCAAGGCTTCGGCCGCTCCGGCGCGTGGTCGTTTGCACGCCGAAAAGCCCGAACTCAAAGATTCAGGGTAGCATGGCGGGATTGCGGGATTTCTGCGCTGCGAGGCCAATGGGTTGCGGCCGAAGCAATGGAAGAGACCTTAAAGGCAACTGCAAAAGCAACAAAGTCAACTGCAAAAGCAACCGCAGATCCTTCGACTTCATTTGCCGCTCAGCCACCCCACGGACGAAGACCTGTCCGCGGGGGCCCGGTCACGCGGCAAACTCCGCTCAGGATGACAATTTCATTGTGATGCGAGCTTCTGACTCCCCACTTTAGCTCTCGATATATTCCCAGAAGGAGTCGGCCAGGTCGGCGCCTAGCTCGGCGATCATGCGGCGGGCGGCGCGTTCGGCTTCTTCCATCAGGCCGTGCAGGTAGTCGCGCGAGCGCGAGATGGCGGCGACGCCGATGGTGGCCGATTGCCAGGTGACGGCCTCGTCGAGCTCGGCCACGGAGACATTGAAGCCTTGGCGCAACTGATCCTTCAGCGAGCGCACGACCTGCCGCCGGTCCTTGAGCGAATGGGCGTGCTCGATGCGGATCTCGAGGGTGAGCTGAGCGACAGGCATGGCCGTGAGGAATTGTCACCGACAGTGTAAGACGAGATTGGCCGGGCGGAGCAAGTTTTTTCGCGGGGTTAGTCCCACCCTTTCGGCGAGGAAGCTGCCGAAAGGATGGGGCAACCCGGCAAGCTTTTCCTTGGATGGTACCAGCCCAAACGCAGAAAACGGGTTTAGACAGTTGTATTTGGCCGGACGATAGAGGCCCGGGCCTAAAGGCCGTTTCCTTTTGACCTGTTTTCAGGGGCCTGAAGGCCCCTGCTCCCTCCGAAATCCTTAACTCCAACTGTAGTATTAGGATGGGCACCCGCGGCTGGCGGCGGGGACCCTTCGGCTGCGCTCAGGGCAGGCTGTGCCAGTGCACCCGGCCAGGAGGCCGGCGCTACTCATGGCAGACCCGTTTCAAGACCTTGATGTCTTTCCGATTTGCACAGCGTTTTACAAAGCGGTTACGGCTGCGAGAATCAGGGAGGGGGATTGCATGCCACTTGAGCCAGGAAATGTAATTTCGAATCTGCGCGAGCTTCGCGACTTGACGGCTAACGCTGACGGGGCGCAGCGGGTTGCGTTTACACCCACATGGCTCAAGGCGCGCGAATGGTTTGGGGACAAGCTAATCGGGCTTCCTGTGGAGCGTCACTTCGATGCCGCGGGAAATCAATGGATCACGCTGCGGGGCCAGAGCGAGAAGACACTGGTTCTGGGCAGCCATCTTGACTCGGTTCCCAACGGCGGGTGGTTGGATGGATGCCTCGGCGTGGTCGCGGGACTTGAGGTAGTGCGGTACCTGGCGGAAAAGTACAACGGAAAACCGCCGTTTACCGTGCGGCTGGTGGATTGGGCGGATGAGGAGGGGGCGCGCTTTGGCCGCAGCCTGTTCGGATCGGCGGCATTTTCGGGGACGCAGTCGATTGCGGCCGACAGGGGCCGGACGGACCGGGACGGTGTCACGCTGGAAGCGGCTCTGAAGCAGGTAGGCATTGACATTGACCGGATTGGAGACGCAGCCGCAGAGCGCAGGAATGTGGCTGCATATCTCGAACTGCACATTGAACAGGGACCGGTGCTGGAAAATGCGAATTTACCGGTGGGTGTGGTGATGGGGACGAAGGGCGTGGAGCGCTATGCCATCACATTCACAGGGCAAGAGGCACACTCGGGCTCAACTCCCATGGCGGTTCGGCGGGATGCGCTGGCTGCCGCGGCGAAACTGGCGCTCGAAATACGGACGATCGCCGGCAAGCATCCAGATTCTGTGTGCACGATGGGGAGCGTAAAAACCTTTCCCGGAATTGTGACGGCGGTGGTGGGGCGGTGCGAGGCGACTCTCGACCAGCGCGATCTGGACGCCGGAGTTTTAGCGAATATGTTTGCGGAGGCGCAGGCTGCGAGCCGGCGCTTTGCGGCCGAAGAGCGATGCGAGGTGGAGTGGTCCCGCATCTACAGCATCGAGCCGATTCTGTTTCACCCGGAACTGATTGGGCTTTGCGAAGAGGCGATTTTGGAAGTGACGCCGGAGACGCGCCGAATGCCTTCGGGGCCGCTGCACGATGCCGCGGAGGTTTGCCGGTCGGGGATTCCGACGGTGATGATGTTTGTGCAGTCGATCAAAGGCATCAGCCATAACAAGATTGAGGACACGCGCGCCGAGCACCTGGAGTTGGCCGTGCAGGCTCTCGCGCGGCTGGCTGAGAAGACGCTGAGGTGGATGGAGAAGCATTAAGCGCTTTCGGCCATGCGCGTGTCTGTGCCACTGCGAGCGCAAAGGACAGCTTTCCGGAGGATCAGATGAGTAGGTCAGTGAATCTCGTCTTTGGCCTTTTCCTCTGCTTCGCGTTCTCCGGCCCGGCGCTTGGCCAAACTCAGAGCCGCCGCTGCAAAGACGTGCCCCTCACGACCGAAACGCGTTGGGGCGGCAACGAAACATTCACGATCGACCTTCGAGACAAGCCGGTGCGAACCGTGAGGGGGACTGTAGCGGGGCCGGATGGAGAAACGGTAAGCGCGCTGGTTCAGATTTATCTGCGAAAGCCGTCCGATGGGCATTACCAGACGCGATATGAAGACGATCGATTGCCGGTGGCTGCCTGTGAGACCGGAGACGATGGAGCATTCGCATTTTCTCTTCCGCCGGGCGAATACGAGTTGCGCATGAGCCAGAAGGGCGGGATCGACGTTACCTCGGTCTTCGTGACCGTCAAGCATGGGTGGCACAGGTCCAGAAAAATCAAGGCTCAGATGCACGTCGGCACCTGAGGCGTGGCAATTGATAGACCCTCAGTCCGCAAACTTCGCCAACTGCTCGGCGGTGGGCTTGCGCGTAACGGCGCTGATGAGGATCAGCGCGGCGACGGCGGCGAAGAGCGCGGGGAAGATGGCGTCGCGGTCGGCGAGAATCGGCGGGAGATGCAGGAGCGTCTTGACGCCGGGCGCGTCCCAGGCGAGAGTGATTGCGGTTCCGGTGGCGATGGCGGCGACTGCGCCCCAGGCGGTGGCGTGCTTTGAGTAGAACGCGGCCAGCACTACCGGCGTGAGCGCGGCTCCGTAGATGGTGTAGGCGTAGAGCATCTTGGCGAGGATGCTGGGCGCGTAGAGGGCCTGATAGAGCGCCCAGGAGCCTAGCAGCACTACGGCTACGCGGGAAAAGATGAGGACGCTCTTGTTCGATGCGCTCGGAGAGATGTAGCGCACGAAGACGTCTTCAATGAGATTGCTGGCGGGAGAGAAGAGGTAATTTGAGGCCGTGGAGATGACCTTGGCGAAGACCGCGCCGAGAAGCAACGCGCCCATGAGGGCGGGTAGTCCGTGGCGTGCCGTGTAAGGGATGATCTCGTAGGGCTGCGCGGCGACTTCGCCGGTTTTGTAGAGTGCGGAGCCGATCACAGCGATGGCGACGATGAGCGTTTCAAGCAGGACGGTGCCCAGAATCCAGCCGACGACGGAGATGCGCGCGTCGCGCTCGGATTTTGCGGAAAAAAACTTCTGGTACATGACCTGATTGCCGAGCATGAGCAGCAGGGTCGGCACCATAAACTCAAGCGCCTTCACCAACGTCAGGTTGCCGAGGACCTCGAAGTGCGTGGCAGGCAGCGCGGCGTGCAGCCCGGACCAGCCGCCGGCCTTGGCCAGCAGCATGGGCGTGGCGATGATGCAGATGACGGTGACCAGCGAGCCGACGGCCACATCCATATATGCGACGGACGACATGCCGGCCATGGCCGTGGTGACGGTGACGAAGATGGCGATGATCCAGGTTCCCTGCTCCGGCGTCAGAGTGTCGGGAAAGATGAGGTGCAGCACATTGCCGCCGCCCTTGAACTGGTAGCTGGTGATGGCCACGTAGGCGAAGAGGATGGCGATGGTGCCGAGCACGCGCGCGGTCTGGTTATAGCGCGCCTCAAGAAGATCGGGCAGGGTGAACTGCGCGAATTTGCGGGCGCGCGGGGCGATGAAGTAAATGAGCAGCAGGCCGAGCCAGCCGCCGGCCGGCAGCCAAAGAGCGGCGAATCCGTTCTTGTAGGCATTTTCTGCCCCGGCAAAGAGCGAGCCTGCGCCAATCCACGAAGTGAGCAGGGTGAGGACGAGGACAAAGGCGGAGAGGGAGCGGCCGGCTACGAGGTAATCGGCCTTGGTTTTAACCAGCAGGGCGCGAGAAATGGCTACCGCGAGCAGCGCGGCGGCGATCACGACCAGGACCACGATATAGAGAAGCGACATTTGCGGGGTTCCTCGGCGCGAGACGAGAAGGTTGAATGCAGTGTAGCGGAGCGGAGCGACGAGGAGCGAGTTGGGTTCGTGCTCTCCCACATATCAAAATCGAGATGTGGGGCACCCGAGTTTTGCGCTGGGGTGAGAGAGCCGGGTTAGGGTTCGTGCTGTCTCACACTTTCGCAAAAAGCGCGAAAGGATGGGGCACGGAAAGGACCGTCTTCAAGCAGTCAGGGATTTAGCTCTCTATCACCTTCAGATAGGTTGCGTAGGGAGCATCGCCCAGGTCGGCGAAGGGCCTCATGCGGAGTGCGCCTGAGCCGGAGCCGGCGATCCACTCATGTCCTTGCGTCGTGGTTTGTTTGGCGGCGAGCAGCGCGGTCCGCGCCACGGGTTCGAGCGCCGTATCGCCCTCGCGCAACGCCATGAGGACAAGCGGGCCGGTGACGAGCGCCATCACGTCGGGATGCTGCGCGTCGACAGCCTGAAGGCGTGCGGCAAAGGGCAGATCGAGCTCGATGCGGTCGCCGTTCTTCCACTGGCGGCGAATTTCGGCGAAGGTTCCCGCCTCAAGTTGGCGCGAGTCGCGCATGCCGCTCGCGGTAAGCGATGCGCCGCTAGCCCACGCGGGAATGCGCAGGAAAACCGAGAACTCGGTCGGAGATGACGCGGTGACATCGAGGCGGATGGAACTCGAGTAGGGATACGCGGTCTGCTGCCGCAGAGCGAATTGCGCGCCGCGATCGTTCCAACGCAGCGTTGAAGGGAGATAGAGGTTCACGTAGACGCCTCGATCGCTGCGGAAGTACGCGCTGATGCGGTAGTCGGCGGCGATTTGCGGCAGAGTGCCGGAGCAGCATGGCCACTGGGCGGGGTAATAAACCCGCTTGGCCTTGAACGTGTAGTCGGAGTAGTAAAACGACGAGCCGTCGGGCTGCAAAGGCCGGGCGCCGAGCACAGTATTGAAAAAGACCTGCTCCATGCTGTCGCCATAGCGCGGGTCGCCGGTGATGCGCAGGAGATAGCGCGCCAGCTTGAAGTGCGCATAGGCGCCGCACGGAGTTTCAAAGCTGGCGTGGACACTGTTCAGGCTCTCTCCCAGGGCGCCGCTGCCGGGCTCGATGAAGTGCTCGTGCGGACCCCATCCGCCGGTGGCGTAACTCTGCTGCTGGATCATGGTGAAGGCGTTTTTTGCGGCGCGTAGATATTTTTCGTCGCCGAGCGCGAGCCAGGCCGTTGCCGCCGAGCCCAACGCATTCACATGACTGTAGGCATGGCGGCCGGGAAGCGCGTTTTCGCCGCGTGCAAGGGGATCGAAGTACTCGTCGAAGAGGAAACGCTGCCCCAGATGGAGGTAGCGCGAGTTGCCGGTGCGCAACCAGGCGAGGAACTGGTTTTCCGGCATGGTGTAGGTCTCGTCCCACACGTGGCGGGTGAAGTCCTCGCCGGCGAGGATGGGCGTTTCCTGGTGTGGCATGGCCTTGGGCGGCAGATAAGGCAGGACGATATCGGTGGCGCGCGAGAGGACGCCGAGAGCCGTGGGGTGATTTGCGAAAACGTGCGCATCGGTGAGGCCGATGGAGAGCTTGTCGTAGATGTAACCGGGGAAACAGAAATTCTGATAGAACTTGCCGAGCGGCTCTAGAGTTGCCGCGTAGCCGCGAATCATGCGGTCGATCTTGGCGTAGGTGGCCGGGTCGCGCGTGACAGCATACATCCGCGACAGCGCCGAGATCCACTGCCCAAAGGGGCACGCGGCAGCGAAGCCATCGGTCGAGTACCAGCCGCCGAGCTCGTCGCCGGGCGTGGGCAACCCCTCGCGGAAGCGAAACGGGCGCAGCAAACCGTCGTCACTGAGATTGAGCAATACCTGTTGGCACCGCTCGAACTGCTGCTGTGCCGGGCCGGGGTCGATATCGACTTGCGCGTAATGCACCTGGTTGAGCAGCGTAGGGCGGAAGACTGGTGACACCGCGCCGGTCAATGCCGGCGGGGCGGCCGGGAAAGCGGCCGAGGCCATACGGCGGGTGCAGATAGCCGCCGTTGCCGTTGCTCCCCAGCGCAGTACGTCGCGCCGCGAGCAGTTTAGGCGAGGGGTTTTCATGGTTCCGATTCTATCGCCAGGGGTCTGCGGCTCCTGCCAGGTTCCGGGAGGGCCCGGTTCGTACTTCTGCAGCCCGGCCCCGTATCTCCTTCGGCAACTGCTGCATCAAAAGTAATGGAGCGCAGGTTGACGCGGAACGCGGCTCGCGCTAATCTCGCAATACTGGAATTGGTACATAATTTCAAACCGCGGCCCTGCAGAACGGTCCAGATGGACTTGGTTGCGTCCTGCGCTTTTCGACTCCTTTCAAAATCAACCGTTTGCCAGCGAGCGCCCGGGGGCGCTTGCGTTTCCGTAGTGCGTTGCCGATTTACCTTAAATACAATTCACTGTCCCGGAGGACATTGAACCCTTGAAGATCGCTCTGGAGATCACGCCCAACCTCGAGCCCCTGTTCGGGACCCGCGATGAAAACCTAAGACTGATGGAAGACTCGCTCGGCGTTCGCATCGATCTTCGCTCCGACGCCGTGCACGTACAGGGACCGGAAGAAAGCGTGGTTCGCGTGCGGCGGATTTTCGAAGACTTTGAGGTGTTGCGCCGCCAGGGTATCAATCCCCACAACGGCGAATTGAACGGCATGCTGCGCCTGGTGGTGGCCGATGCCGCGACGACTTTGCGCACGGTGGCGGAAGCCGGCAAGCAGCGCTCGGCGGGCATCAAACGCACTGTGCAGCCGCGCTCGCTCAACCAGAGCCGCTACGTGGAGGCCATCGAGCAGAACGATATGGTGTTCGGCGTGGGGCCGGCGGGCACGGGCAAGACCTACCTGGCGGTGGCCATGGCCGTGGCCGCGATCAACGCCAAGCGTGTCAATCGGATTGTTTTGGTGCGCCCCGCGGTGGAGGCCGGCGAGCGGCTGGGCTTTTTGCCGGGCACTTTGCAGGAAAAGATCGATCCCTATCTGCGCCCGCTCTACGACGCACTCTTCGACATGATCGACGTTGAGAAGGTGGACAAAATGCTGGAGCGCAATGTGATCGAGGTGGCTCCGCTGGCCTTCATGCGCGGGCGCACGCTCAACGACGCGTTCATCATTCTCGACGAAGCGCAGAACACGACCATCGAGCAGATGAAGATGTTTCTGACGCGCATGGGCAACAATTCGAAGGCCGTGATCACGGGCGACATTACGCAGATCGATCTACCCAATCCGCGCAAGTCGGGTTTGCTGGACGCGATCAACATTCTGGGCGGCGTGGAGGGCGTGTCGTTTTGCCACTTCGAAGAGGGCGACGTGGTGCGGCATCCGCTGGTGCAGCGCATTGTGCGCGCGTATGAAAGCGCCAAGCCGCAACAGCAGGAGTTGCCGCTGGACAGCTCGATCGCGGTGGGCGCTGCTGAAAGAGAAGACCGGCAGGACGGGCAGGCGAAGCAGACGTCCAAGCCGCAGTGAGACAGGGAATAGGGAGTAGCCAATAGCCCGTAGAACGGCTGGGCTGGGGTCGCAGGAGAGCGATCCCAGCCTTTGCTGTCTCTGCGGCCAGGGCGGAGGCGAGTTCCGGATTGTCGGCGCAGATCGGCCTCCACTTTCGCGTATCATCGAAGCAGACCCGGGTGGAGCAGACCCGAAGCCGCACATGCAGGAGCCGCGGCCCCGCGCACGATGATCCTCATCGACCCAGAACTGGAACTTTCCCGAGTGGCGGATGCGCTGAACCCGGTTTCGGCGAAGCCTTCTGCTGGGCCTGCCACGTGCCCAGGGCGAAAATTGCCCGCGAAGCCGCTCCGGCTGCCATCCACACAATCCTTGGCGCGAACCCTGGCGCAATTTTTGAAGCGGGCGCAAGCCGCGGTGCGGCTGCGCGGGCAGGTGACGGTGCTGCTGACCAGCGACGCGGCGATGCGCGACCTGAACCAGCGCTTCCGTGGAAAAAACCAGCCGACCGATGTGCTGTCGTTCCCGACCTCGAACCTGGTCCAAAGCCTGGAAAAAGGCGACGTGGCCATCAGTGTGGAAACGGCGCAGAGGCAGAGCGCGGAACAGGGGCACTTGCTGGCCACCGAGATCAAGGTACTGATGCTTCACGGGCTGCTGCATCTGGCTGGCCACGATCATGAAACCGATGCCGGCGAAATGCTGCGGCGCGAGCGGAGTTTGCGCGCACGGCTGGGGCTGCCGTTGGGATTGATTGAGCGCACGGTTTCTCCCACCCTTTCGCAAAAGACGCGAAAGGATGGGGCAACGCTCGATCGTTTGGATCGGGCACGGCATGGTCAGGAGCATGCGGCCTCTCCCACCCTTTCGCAAAAGACGCGAAAGGATGGGGCACGGCGCGATCGTCAGGATTGGGCACGGCGCGATCGTCAGGATGGGGCACGGGGGCGAAAAGCAACCACGGGTCCTTCGACTTCGGCCGCCAAGACGGCCTCCGCTCAGGATGACAAAGCAAAGAGAGCGTCGAAACCTAAGAAGAAAAGCCGCGTATCGGCGCGCGACCCACGCACTGCGTGGGTTCCCCGGTCGCGCCCTGATACAGAGCGGAGACGGAAGCCGTGACGCCGCTACAGATCACCTTCGTTGCTTTGCTCGCGGTGGTGGAGACACTGGCCTCGTACATCAGCCGCGTCTACTCCGAGTTTGGCAAAATTCTGAGCCGCGAGGTGCAGGAAAATCTGGACGCGTGGGAGAGGCGGATCGAGCCGCATCTCGGCCTGAGCCGCGAGCATGCGGCGCTGTGCGCGAATGTTCTGGTGCAGCTTTCGCTGGGGCTGATCGCGCTGGAGTTCGGAGCCATCGTCTTTGGCCACGCCGCGCGTCCCGGCGAGGCAGACCCGGCGGAGATTGCGCAAGCGGTTCTGGGCGTAGTGATGGTGGTGATTTTCTGCAACCAGCTGATTCCGTCTCTGCTCTTCAATCGCACGCGCGGGCTGTGGGCGGCAAGGTTGCTTTGGCCCATCTGTTTGCTGCTGTGGCTGGCGACGCCAGTCACGGTCTTCATCCGCTTTTTCTTTTCCGTGGCGGAGCTGGCTGAGGCTCCGGCCAATCCCGAGGAGCCCGCGCCGGACGTGGAAGCGCTGATCGAGGCGGGCGAGGAGGAAGGAATCCTCGAGCAGAGCGACCGCGAGCTGGTGCGCTCGGCGGTGGAGTTTGGCGACATGCTGGTGCGCGAGGTGATGACGCCGCGGCCGGAGATCTTCGCCGTCTCGGAATCGATCACGCTGGAAAGCTTTCTGGAACTGCTGAAACAGCACAACTACTCGCGCGTGCCCATCTATTCTGGCTCGCTCGACAACATCAAAGGGCTGGCCTTTGCGCACGATCTGCTACAGATTGCCGATGAGGATGCACGCACGCGCAGCGTGGCCACGATCCTGCGCTCGGCCGCATTCGTGCCTGAGACCAAGCGCGGCTACGAATTGTTGCGCGAGATGCAGCGTGAAAAGCAGCACATGCGCATCGTGATTGACGAGTATGGCGCCGTTGCGGGGCTGGTGACCATTGAGGATCTGCTGGAGCAGATTGTGGGCAACATCCAGGACGAGCACGAAACCGATACGCAGATCGAAGATCCGCAAAGGGAGCCCTCGGGCTCATGGCTGGTGCCGGGAAGCTTTCCTGCCGATCAGCTGGTCGATTTGCTGGGCGAAACGATGGAGCCAAGCGGAGACTATGAGGCCACCACACTGGGCGGCCTGGTGAGCGAGATCGCGGGGCGCATTCCCAAGGCCGGCGAAACGGTGTTGCTGGAACCGCTGGGACTGCGCGTGGAGATTGTCGCGTCGACAGCGCGGCGCATTGAGCGCGTGCGGCTGTTTCCGCCGACGGCGCGGCTGCCGTTTCCGAAGGAATCATGAAGTCTGCCGCGCAGGGAACGCCAGGTTGCGGCGCTGTTGATTCAGCAATTCAACGGAGTCATGCTTTCCCACCCTTTTCCGCAAAATGCGCGGAGAAGGATGGGGCACGGGCGCGGTAATTTGCTGCCGAATCCCTAGTGCGCTCCGTCCGCGATAATAGGAATGGAGCTTCGCGCGTGAAATCTGGATTTGTTGCCATCCTCGGCCGGCCCAACGTGGGCAAAAGCACTCTGCTGAACGCCTTGACGGGCGAGAAGGTGGCTATTGTCACGGCCAAGCCGCAGACGACGCGCAACCGTATCGTCGGGGTGCTGGAAGTGCCGGCGGCGCTGAAGGGCGCGGCACAAGGTGCGCATCCGGCGGCGCAGATTGTCTTCGTGGATACGCCAGGCGTGCACAGGCCGGCTTCGCAGCTCGACCGTCGCATGTTGCAGGAGGTGCACGAGGCGCTGGAATCGCGCGACCTGGTGCTGGTGCTGATGGATGTGACGCGGCGGATCCGGTTGAACGAAGATCCCTCCCCGGTCCCCAAAGGCGAGGGACCGGGGGCACCCGCCGAACATTCCGGCCTGACATCCAGACGAGACGCGTGGGCGAACGAAGACGAATTTCTTTTTTCCCTGATCCGCAAGCTGGATTGCCCGGTGTTCCTGGTGCTGACCAAAATCGATCTGGTGCGCAAGGACGAGCTGCTGCCGATCATCGAAACGCTGGCGAAGCGGCACAACTTTGCGCAGGTAATCCCGGTAAGCGCGCGCAAACGCGACGGACTGGATGTGCTGGTGCGCAAAATTGTCGATGTGCTGCCGACGGGCGAACGCTACTTCCCAAAAGACCAGTACACGGACCAGCCGGTGCGCTTTATGGTGGCGGAATTGATCAGAGAAAGTATCTTGATCGAGACCGGCGAGGAGGTTCCTTATGCGTCGGCCGTGGTGATTGAGCGTTTTGAAGAGCCGGAAGGGCAGCCGAGACCGGGCACGAAACCGTTGACGCGGATCAACGCGGCGATTTACTGCGAGCGCACGGGACAGAAGGCGATTTTGATCGGCAAGGGCGGATCGAAACTGACGGCGATCGGAACCAGCGCGCGCCGCAAGATCGAGTCGCTGCTGGGGACGCGGGTGTACCTGGAGCTGTACGTGATTGTGGAGCCCGGCTGGCGCGAGTCGAGGGCTTTTGTCGAGTCGCTCGACTGGCGGAATGAGTTGGAACGGCTGGGCAAAACGCAGCCCGGTGAAGAAGACGAGTAGGTCGCCTCAAGATTTGCGCTTGGCACCAGCGCCGGCATTTAAGAGAAATTGGAATGGCGCAAAGACAACTTCAGGTTCTTCGAATCGGGTCGCATGAAAAGCAAATGCGGGTCCTTCGACTGCGTGAACCGCGCTTTGCGCGGCCCACTTCGCTCAGGATGACATCCTATGTTTGGTTGCTCAGGATGACATCCAATGTCTAGTTGCTTAGGATGACAATCTGATTCTTGATCGCTCGCAGAATGTACGGCTGACTCGGATGCGCGGGTCAGGAGACCCGCACTACAGCCGGCCGGGAGGCCGGCGCTACATCTCATCCGCGACTTATTTCACACGGGGATGTTTACAAATGCTGGGGCGAAGCCTTCGCTGATGACGCCGGCAGTACATGCGCCCTCATTGCAGCGAATGGAAATGCGCGCGCGGCCGTTGTAGAGCTCGACGACGCGCGAGCCGGTGGATGTACCCTGGTTATCAATCAGGCATCCGCTGCCGGCGAGGGAAAAGCGCACGACATTTTTCGCGTCGAGACAAAGCACGCCTTGGGCATCGAAGGCAGTGGCTTCAACGGTGACGACGTCCTTGTCGCGGGCCACCTGCGCCAGGGCAAAACGCGCCGGCTTGCCCCACTTCGCGGTCTGGTACTCGAGCTCAATCTCATCACTGACCGTGACGCCTTTCCTGCTGGCGACCACGCGAAGATGGTTCATGCCAGGAGCGAATCTCACCATCCAGCGCAGACCGGCGGCGGGAAAATCCTGACTGTTGCGCTGTCGCGTGCCGGCGGATGTGCCGTTGACGAAGAGTTCGGCCGTGGGGCAGTTGGAGTAGACCTTCACCGTGCGCGTCTCGCCCTCCGCGCCCCAGCGCACCGGCCAGGTGTGGCCATAGATGTGCGCCATGGGCTCCTCGGCCCAGTAGGACTGGAAGACGTAGTAGCCTTCCTTTTTCGTCATGTCGCGCTCGATGACACCCTTCTGGTTTACGCGCGGCACGGGATTTTCAACACGCAAGGGCGTGGTGAAATCCTTGAAGGCCCACTGCGCCGATCCAGCGAGCCAGGGCAGCGTTTCCTGCACTTTCAAATACCAATCGAAGAGATCGCAGGCGTAGGTTTCAGACCAATCGCCATTGTGCGACTCAGCAGCCTTGGCTCCCTTCTGCAGTGAGTCGGGAGTGTTCTCAGAAAGGTCTGCGCCCAACGGAGCCTTCGCTGCCGACTCCGGCATTTCAGCGTGGCGGCGCGCATGGCTATCGGCGCCCCACTCGATGTGCACGAAGTGCTTGATCTGCATGCGCTGTTTTTCGAGGGCGCTTTGGTAGTCGGTGTAGACGCCGCTGTACCACCCGGCCCAGATGGACGGCGAGTAGACGTCGGGAATATCGCGCGCGAAATCGCAACGGCGCAGCGAGGTGAAGCGCGACGGATCCATCTCGTGGGCGAGCGAGTTCATCTCCTGCATGAAGGAGCAAATGGCTGCCCGATCGAGAGCCGGATACTCGCCGGGCCAGTCATCTTCGTTGCCCAGGCCCCACATGATCACACTGGGGTGGTTGAAGTGCTGGTCGATCATGTTCGCGAGCATAAGACGCGTCTGGTCCTGCCATTTTTCGTCGCCTACGCCCGAGCGGCACCACGGCGCTTCTTCCCAAACCAGCAGGCCGAGCTCGTCGCAGAGATCGAGCACCAGTTTCGCCTGCTGATAGTGGCCGAGGCGGATGAAGTTGGCGCCCATGGCCTTCACCAACTCCATTTCGGTGCGGATGAGCGCGTCCGGCTCGGCGGCCGCGAAGCCCGCGTGGTCCATGTGGCGCTGCGTGCCGCGGAGCAGCAAGCGCTCGCCGTTCAGTTTGAAGGGCCCGTGGTCCACAAACTCCGCGTGGCGGATGCCGAACCGCTCCTTCACGTCGCTTTTGCCGTATGGAGTGGTGAGAGTGACGCTGCAGGTGTAGAGATTGGGACGCGCGGGCGACCAGAGCGCGGGAGATGCAATCGTGGTGGACGCGATTTCTGCTTCGGCGTCCCATGCGGCGAGGGATTTTTCGATGTGCGCGATGGTCTTGCCGGCGGCATCGGCGATTTCCACGGTGAGCGCGGCGCTGCCGGAAAATTTCGCCGGGTTATAGAGGCGGGCCTTCACCTTGACCGTGGCCGCTGAGCCGGGGACGAATGAAGGCTCGATGTGAATTGATTCAAGAGAGACGGCGGGCACATACGCCAGATGGACGTGACGATAGAGGCCGCCATAGAGACTGAAGTCGCTCAAGTCGGAGGGAGACCGCTCGAGATTTTCGGAGTTATCGCAGAGGACGGCGAGGGGAACGCCGCTTTTGTTTGCAGGCGCGGCAGCAACTGCGTCAGTAATGTCGAACACGAATTCGTCGTAACCACCTACGTGCGAGCCGACCATGACGCCGCCGACGTACACATGCGAAGTTTGCCCGGCGCCTTCGAAGTAAAGCAGGGTGCGGCCATCTTTGATGGGATTGGCGACGGACAGTTGGGTGCGATACCACCCGTGACCGCGATAGTACGGTGTATCGGGATCGCAGGCGTCGTAGTGGTTGAAACAGTGGGGCAGCGAAACTTTTTCCCAGACCGCGATCTCGTCGCCGCGCCAGACCTCCCAGGGTCCGTCGAGCGCGCCGCGGTAATACTCCCACCCGGAGTCGAGACGCTGGGAGGCCGAACACGCCTCAGCATTGGCGAGCACCGGACGCACGAGGGATGCCGGCAGCGCCAATTTCGCCTGGCTGGCTGCCGCAACTGCGGCCATCGACTTTAAAAAGCGCCGGCGTGAAAAATTGAATGAGTGCGGCATAGGTTTTCTATCTCATGCTTCAGGGCCACGGCAAACGGCTATTGGTATAAAACTCCCCTGGTGCGACCTGGAATCGGATCCATGGTTCCTTCAAGCTCTTGTTTCTTCGCGCATCGCCGCTGAGCGCAGTCTGAAATCCCTCGGTCTCTGACCGCGTGAAGGCGCGCCAATGGAGTTCGTGCTATCCCACCCTTTCGCCCAAAAACCGGGCGAAAGGATGGGGCACGGTAAGTTTCATCTTCAATCGGCCAGAGATCCGTTGCGGCAGCCGATGCGCCTGGTCGCCCGGCGGCTTATCGCTTCCCTTTCGCGGCCCCGTTCTCCGATTTCTCCGATGCATGGAGGCCTTGCATCGGAGTTGGTCAAGAACCGGGGAACGGAGCCCTTCGTGCTTGCGTGCCAGGACACGCTAAAAACGGGGCCTCGCTAGAAGTTCAGGCGCAGCGAGAACTGAACCTGCCGAGCCGACCAGAAGGAGGTGGTAGCCAAATTCTGTTCGCCAGTGCTTCCGCTTGGGTTCACGGAGCCCTGGTTGTTCAGCAGGTTGAAGATGTCCATGTTGAAACGCAGGTTCGTCCGTTCGGTGATCGGGAAGACCTTGAACAGCGAGGCGTCCGTATTGAAGTTGAAGGGACCGGGAATAATGGTTTTCCCGAATGGATTGACACCCCCCCATCCAGCCGGATCGCTGCCTCCGCCGCTGCCGTTCGGTCCGGGTTGATAAGTGATCGCGCTGGTTTTCCCGTTGGCCAATGTTATGTTTACTTCGTTGTCCCCAAAGTAGGTGTCCTTGGCCGACGCGGTGCAAGAGATATCCATTGGGGTCTGGTAAGCGACGTAAGTGGAGGGCAGGTTGCTGACCACCTTGGTTCCTGACTGTGCCGAGCAGGCGTTATTGGCGTTGGAAAGAGGGGAAATGTACCCGTTGAACCACAGATACTCGCTGTAGCAGGTACCACTGGTGCAATCGGTGATCGGGTGTGCGTGTTTGTAGACATGGATGGAAGCGCTGGCCGGTCCAGAGGAGGAAGCAGTCGGTCCCCAGTTCTGAGAATTGATGGCGATGTTCTGGTTCACGAGCTGCCCGTCGCCGGCAATCTGATAACCGCCAATCAGCTCATCCACGAGCTTGTTTACCCCGGCAAAGTATCGCTTGCCGCGGCCAAAGGGCAGATCGTAGATGTAGTTGAACTGCATGTGCTGCGTGGGAGCTGTCGAGTTCAGGCCGTTGTCCACGTCCATCGCATAGTTTTCATACTTATTGAGCGCTTTGTAGTACCCGTAGCTGGCCGTACCCGTCGGAGGCGGCGGCGGCAGCGCAGGCGCGACGGGCGCCGAGACAGGCGCGGCGCCTGCCAAGGTGACCGGAGTGGGCACCCAGGTCGAGAGCCCCGAGTTCGCGTAATCCAGATACGGATAGATGGAGCCGTCGCGGTTGGAGTTTCCGCCCACGCGAAGATTCTTTTGCCACACGTATTGGGCCTGCCAGGCCATGCCGCTGTGGTAGATCTTCTGGTAGACGACTTGCAGTTGGTTGTCGTTGGACCAGCCGCTCTTCTGCTCCCTGGCACTGCCACTCCCCCAGGTGGTCTGGTCGTAAGGCCCGGTCGCGGTGGCGGAATAGGTGTTTGCCGCCGACGTCCCGATGACGCTCGCTGAGCCGGTCGGAATAGCCGCGCCGTTCAGCACTTCCCAAACGAACGAGGACGGGTGGTTATTGTATTCCCACTCCTGGTCCAGGTTGGAGCCGTGCACCCAGTTATAACTAACGCGCAGCACCGAGTTCCATTTGAACGGCTGCTCGATGGTGAAGTTGAACTGGGTAGCCAGACCGACCGGGAAGTCGGGATCGACGGAGTAGTTGTTGAAACCGGGGACGATCGAAGTAGTGGTGCCGGAGTTGATTGTCTGCGTGGAGTCGACGCCCATGACCGGCGAACAACCGTTGGTTGCATAGGTGATGGTTCCGAAGTTTCCGCCGGGCTCATTGCACTGCGGCACCTCCAGCATATAGCCATTGAGACCATTTGGAGACTGGCTGGCACTGTTGTAGTTCTGACCGTATCCGAGCTGGAAGGGATTGTTGCCGAGGAGCGCCTTATACGCACTGCGCAGCGGAGCCTGGAACGCATAGATTCCGTAGCCGCTGCGAACAACAGTTCCCCATTTAGGCAAAGGCTGCCAGGCAAAGCCGAAGCGCGGCTCAATGACCGCGTTGTCGTTGTCGATCAGTGCAGATGGCAACCCAGCTTGGGAGGCGGTCTCGAACTTCGCGCCGTCGTACTCGTCGTTGGTGATGGCCGCCTGGGTGGTGTAGCCCTCAGAGATCAGTTGCGAAATGGGCGCGCCCAGCACCATGGCGTCGTTCTTGAGGTCGAAGCCGTTGGCCAGGCCGGACTTTATCCAGATGGCCGGATGGGCCTCATAGCGCACACCGAGGTTGAGCGTCAGATTGTGGGCCACATGGTAGTTATCCTGGAGGTAGGCGTCGAACTCCCATGTGTGCATGTGACCGTAAGGCGGCTCCTGGTTAACGTTGTACTGTGACGCACCGCCGATAAAGAAGTCGGCATTCACTTGCCCCGTGTTTGAGTACTCCGTATCGGTATTGCCGGCAGCTGTGGATGGATTGAAAAGGCCGGTCGTGTCCTGGGTGCTGGCGAATTGGATGTTGTCCTGGGCCTCGTCGGTCCGGGAGCCGATGCGTTCGTGCCGGAGGCGGCCGCCGAACATCAACTGGTGCTTGCTGATCGTCTTCACAAGATTCTCGTCGATGGCGCTGGCGATGGTGGTCATGCCATAAACAAATTGAGTGCCGTTGGGCGGGAAGACGATGTTCTCAAAATACGGGAAGCCGGGTTCGCCAAAGTTGTTGGGCAATCCCATCTCCGACTCGAAATTGGCGCCCGGCGTGCCGCCCGCAAAGTTCTGCTCCTGGTACCACTGCTGGCTGGCGATGGTTTCCGCGTAAAAGCTGGGCGAAAATACGTGCGTAAATCCGGCGGCAGCGGCAAACTGGCCGTACTCGTAATGGGTATAGCCACTGGCGCCAGCCGGGAAACCGATGCCATTCACTTTGGCGGCAATGGTGGGCGGCTGCGACGACGGCTGATTGCGCAGCACGTACTGGTTCACGGGAGTCATGGTGAAGCGCAAATAGGAGCGGTTGTTTTCGTTGAACTCGTGGTCGAGCCGGAAAGTGTAATCGGGTGCGCGCAGCTCGGTGGGGGAAACTCCGTTCAGGTTGTAGGTATTTGAAAGCAGCGGATTGTTCGTATTGGTGGCCGGAGGGGTGATCGCGTAGACCTCCTGGGCGGTGGGAGACAGGCGGTTCATGGGAATGGTGTTTACATTCGCGCCGGTCTCGTTGAATTCCTGGGTGAAGGTCTGGCGGCAATAGGGGTTGTTGGCCGTGGAGGAGCTGCCAGGCACCGGACAGGCGGCGTTGGCAATGGTTGTATTGGGGTCATAGAGTGTCTGCGTGGTATTGCTGGAGTTGGTGAGGCCGCTAAAGTTACCTTGTTCCCAGGCCCCCGGGAAGACAGTGTCGTTTGCACCGGCGATTTGGGCGAGCGAGTAGCGTTCGTAGGCGAAGAAGAAGAATGACTTGTCCTTCCCGTGGTAGACATGGGGCAGGACAATGGGTCCGCCGACCGAGCCTCCCGCCTCGACGCGGTTAAGAGGTGCGACAATTTTCGAGACGACCGAGGTGCCGTTGAAATAACTGACGGCGGCAGACTGCCTCTGCTTGGCGGTGCCCCAGTAGCTGTTGCGTTGCGTCCAGAAGAGCGATCCGTGCAGCGAATTGGTTCCCGATTTGGTGGTGATGATGCCTGTCGCTGGCGAGGAATACTGCGCGCTCAGCCCGCTGGTTTCAATGCGTACTTCCTGGATGGAATCAAGATCGGGAAACTGGGTTTGCCCGACGTGCGACCCGCCGAATTCATCGGCGCTCAGCGGTGCACCGTCAGCAACATAGTTCATCGCATAGCCCTGCAGCCCGTTGGGGCACGCGCCGTAGCTATCCTCGGCGCATCCTTCCAGGCCCGGCGTCGATTCGGCGGTCAGTTGCAGCAGATTCCGGCCGTTGAGCGGCAGCTGGTTGATGCGCTGGTTTTCCAGCGTCGAGCTGACAATGCCGTTGTCGGTGGTGGTCAACTGTATGGCATCGGCCGAAACCGTCACTTGCTGGGTCACCGCGCCGGTTGTCATGCTCGTGTTGATGACCGCGTCCTGCGCCACCAGCAATTCGATGGTTTGCTTGTAGGTCTTCATGCCGGGCGCGACGATGGTGACCACGTAGGTTCCCGTGAACAACTCGGGAACCTGGTAGAAGCCGACATTGTTGGCTTTGGTGTCGACCGCAATGTTCGTTCCCTGATTGACAACATGAATCGACGCGCCCGGCATCACGGCGCCTGTGGAATCGGTGACTGTGCCCTGGATGGAGCCGGCGCCGCTCTGCGCGATGGCGGTGGAGCAGCACAGGGCAATTCCGAGCAGGATGGCAAATGCGAGGCAGGTGTGTTTCCGGTAACTGGCTAAGTGTGTCATTTCTGCGTATATCCTCCCCAGTCTCGTTTTTTGGTTGTGCTTGACCTGGTTCTTCGATGTGAAATCAGCAACGAATTCGTGCGTTCAATACCCGGCTTCCGCCTGTAGCGATCAACTTGCGGGCGCTGCGGATGGAGTTTTTCTGCGACCGGGGACGTTCTACAGAGGCTTTGAGGGGGTTGGCAAGTGACTCACGGTTTGGCACATATCTCACCAAATGATTACGTTTAGAATCTTTAAGTTATGGGAGCAATAATGACCTGTGACAAACATTCAAGTAATCGTTACCTAAAGCTTTGAGATGTCATTTGGGAACAAAATGAAGCGGCGGATTAGCGGACGATTTTGAACGGTCCAAGCGAAGTAGGGGCCGGCGCCGGCGCGCCGAAATCGGAGTCGAAGCCAAGATGCAGTTTGGCCGCTTCGGACATGCGGCTCTTGTCCCAGGGTGGATCGAAGACCACTTCGACCTTGACCTCGCGCACCTCAGGGAGTGCGGCGAGCTTGCGCTCGACCTCGGCCTTGATCACGTCGGACATGCTGCATCCGGGGGCCGTGAGCGTCATGCGCACCTCGATGCGCTTGCCGCCTTCGACGTCTGCGGCCGCGGCCGCGTAGATGAGGCCAAGGTCGACGATGTTGACCGGGATCTCGGGATCGCGGACGGTCTTCAACTGCTTCCAGATCATTTCCTCGCGGAAGGGCTCGGGGGCGGGAGCGGCGCTCGGATTGTTTTCGGTGGGCGTCATCGTAATCCCCTGCGCGGGCCGGGAGGCCCGCGCTACAGCCGGCCAGGAGGCCGGCGCCACATTTACTCGGTTGAGATGGGTTCCTGCTTCTTTTCGTCTTCGAGGGCGGATTGCAGCGTGTGCCAGGCGAGCGTGGCGCACTTGACGCGCGCGGGGAACTTGGAAACGCCTCCAAAAACGGCCATCTTGCCGAGATCGCTGGCTTTGGCTGCCTCGTCCTTGCCGGTGACCAGCCTGTGGAATTGCTCGAAGAGCTTCACGGCCTCGGCCTTGGTCTTGCCCTTCACCATCTGCGTCATCATGGAAGCCGAAGCGCGCGAGATGGCGCAGCCGGAGCCCTGGAAACCGATCTCGTTAATCTTGTCGCCGTCCATATCGATATAGACGGTGCAGCGGTCGCCGCACAGCGGGTTATATCCCTCGGCTTCGTGATTCGCGGACGCGGGCCTGCGAAAATTGCGCGGCGCCTTGCTGTGCTCGAGGATGACTTCCTGATAGAGATCGCCAAGTTCTGTGGTCACGCGAACACCTCTTGCGCCTTGCGTATTCCTGCGACAAGCGCGTCGACATCTTCGCGCGTGTTATACACGGCAAAGGAGGCGCGCGCGGTGGCGGCGATTCCGAAACGATCCATGACCGGCTGCGCGCAGTGGTGGCCGGTGCGGATAGCAACGCCTTCGCGGTCAAGGATGGTTCCCAGGTCGTGGGGATGCACGCTGTCCATCACAAACGAAAGCACGCCGGCGCGTTCGCGCGCGGTTCCGATGAGATGCACGCCGGCGATAGCGCCGACTTTTTCCGTGGCATAGGCCAGCAGATCCTGCTCGTGCGCCGCAATTTTTTCCATGCCCAGCTTGGAGATATACTCGAGTGCCGCGCCCAGGCCGATGGCACCGGCAATGTCGGGAGTGCCCGCTTCGAACTTGTAGGGCACCACATTGTAGGTCGTCTTTTCGAAGGTGACGGAGCTGATCATATCGCCGCCACCCTGGTACGGAGGCATCTCCGCGAGGATTTCCTCTTTCCCGTAGAGCACGCCGATGCCCGTGGGTCCGTAGACCTTGTGCCCGGAAAAGGCGTAGAAGTCGCAGCCCAGGGCCTGCACGTCGACAGGCAGATGCGGAACCGCCTGCGCGCCATCCACCAGCACAGGCACGTTGTGGGCATGAGCAAGGTGAATGATTTTGCGCAGCGGGTTCACCGTGCCCAGCGCATTCGACACATGGGTCACGGCTACGATGCGCGTGCGCGGCGACAGCAGCTTTTCGAATGCGTCGAGCTCGAGCTCGCCGGCGTTGTTGATAGGCGCCACACGCAGGTGCGCACGCTTTTCCTGGCACAGCATCTGCCACGGCACAATGTTGGAGTGGTGCTCCATGGCGGTGATGAGCACCTCGTCGCCCTCGGCGACGTTGGCGCGGCCGTAGGTTTCGGCGACCAGATTTACGGCCTCCGTTGCGCTGCGGACAAAGATGATTTCGTTGGCGTCGGCCGCCTGGATAAAGCACCGCACCGTCTCCCGCGCCTCGTCGTGTGCCTCGGTGGCGCGCACGCTGAGCGTATGCACGCCGCGATGGATGTTGGCATTGTCGCGCTCGTAATAGCGCACGAGCGCATCAATGACGGCGCGCGGTTTTTGCGAAGTGGCTGCGCTATCCAGATAGACCAGCTTGTGGCCGTGGATCTTCTGGTCAAGGATGGGGAAATCGCGCTTGATGCGTTCAATATCCAGCGCTGCCGAACCAAAACCGGTCTGATGTACCGCGGTGCTCATCCCACTTCCTCCCAATTCTGCGCTTCTTCTTTTAGCGTGGCGGCTGGCGCGGCAGCCTGCACCGCACTTGCCAACTCCTGCAGACGTTCCCTGATCAAGCCTTCGGCGAACTCGCGCGCCGCCGAATCCTTCATGCGGTCAAGGCACTCGGCCGCGAAAGCGTAGAGTAGCAGGTTGCGTGCGTCGGCTTCCGCAATGCCGCGCGCACGAAGGTAGAAGAGCTGCGCCTCGTCGATCTGGCCGATGGTGGCGCCGTGCGTACACTTCACGTCGTCGGCGTAGATTTCGAGCTGCGGCTTGGTGTCGATGCGCGCGTTGTCACTGAGCAGCAGGTTGCGATTGGTCTGCTTGGCGTCGGTCTTCTGCGCGTCCTTGTGCACCACGATGCGGCCATGAAATACGCCGCGCGCGTGATCGGCGAGAATGCCGTTGTAGAACTGGCGGCTGTTGCAGTTGGGGCGCGCGTGCTCGACGAGCATGTAGTTGTCAATGTGCTGGCCGCTGGCGCTATGTTGGCCGCCGGCGCTAGGCTGGCGTGCCGCGCCGACGAACAGGCCGTTGATCAAACACTCCGCGCCTTCGCCGTTGAGCACCGGGTGCACGTTGTTGCGCACCAGGCCGCCGCCCAGCAGGATGGAGTGCGAGTCGACACTGGCGCTGCGCGACTGCTCGATGCGCAGCGTGGAGACGTTGAACGAGGCCAGATTTTCGCGCTCCACGAGGAAGTGCGAGATGGCGGCGCTCTGACCGGCTGCGAGCTCAGTGACGGCATTGGAAAATGCTGCTTCACTGCCGAGCGAGACGAAGTCTTCGATGATCGCGGCCTGGCTCGCATCTTCGGCGATGATCAGAGTGCGGGGATGGGTTGCGATTTCAGCGCCGGCGCCCGCCGACACATATAAAAGATGGATCGGTTGCTCAAGCGTCACGCCGCGGCGGATGCGCAGATATGCGCCATCTTCCCACAGCGCCGTGTTGAGCGCGGTAAAGACGTCGCGGCTCATGTCGGCATAGCGGCCGAGATGCTGCTCGATGCCCTCGGGAGCGCAGCCTTGCCTGCCGCAGTCGATGGCTTTTGCCAAAGAGCACACCAGGAGGCCTTCGGGCAGGTTGCCGAGATCGGAAAGCTCGGGCGCGAAGTGGCCGTTGACGAAAACCAACTGGCAGGCGGCTCCGGCGACGCAATAGGGCGCGATCTGCGCGGGCGAAACCGCGAACTCACCCTTGACCGCGCGGCGGAAAGGAGTCTTGGCGAGGGCTGCTAGATTGGTGAAACGCCAGTCTTCGTCGTGCGTGGAGGGAAAACCCTTGGCGCTGAAACGCGCCCAGCCGTCTTCGCGCAACTGCTGCAGCCACACCGGCTCGCGCTCCAGCCCGTGCGTGCGGACTTCTTCGTAGGCTTCGAAATACTTTTCCAACTGTGGGGTCGTCGTTGCCATTGCTTTCTCGTCTCTCTTGCCGTGATGCTTCGAGCCAAAATCTTTCAGGGGCTAAAGCCCCCGATTTTTTCCTCGTTTGCGGCACGACTAAAGTCGTGCCCTTTCAAAGCAGCGCTTTTTCTGCTGCCTCCTTCGCACTGTGCAGGCATCGCCTGTTGCTAGGCAGCTTCCGAAGAGTTGTACCCCGTGTCTTCGAGCTCCAAGGCCAGTTCCGGTCCGCCCGAGCGAACGATTTTTCCATCCACCAGCACATGGACAAAGTCGGGCTTGATGTAATCGAGCAGGCGCTGGTAATGCGTGATCACTAGGAACGAGCGATCGGGACCGCGCATGGCGTTGACGCCCTGCGCGACAATGCGCAGCGCATCGATGTCGAGGCCGGAGTCTGTCTCATCGAGAATGGCGAGCTTGGGCTCGAGCATAGAAAGCTGCAGAATTTCATTGCGCTTTTTTTCGCCGCCTGAGAAGCCCTCGTTGACGGAGCGATTCATGAGCTTCTCGTCCATTTCGAGCAGCTTCATGCGCTCCTTGTAGAGGGGCAGAAAATCCATCGCGTCCAGCTCTTCCTGGCCGCGGTACTTGCGCATGGCGTTCATGGCCGAGCGCAGGAAATACGCGTTGCCGATGCCGGGAATTTCCACCGGATACTGAAAGGCGAGAAACACGCCCTCGCAGGCGGCTTCTTCGGGATCCATTTCAAGCAGATCCTTGCCGTTGAAGAGGATTCTGCCGCCGGTGACTTCATACGCGTCACGGCGCGCCAGGACCGCAGCCAGCGTGCTCTTGCCGGAGCCGTTGGGGCCCATGATGGAATGCACCTCGCCCGCGTTGATCGTCAAATTCACGCCCTTCAGGATTTCATGACCATCCACCGAGGCGTGCAAATCTTGAATTTCTAACAATGCCATTGGTTGTTCTCTCTCCGTACCTTGGGAAATTTCCCGCAGGGGCTAAAGCCCCGATTCTTTTTTCTTTCTTCGGCACGACTGAAGTCGTGCCCTGACACGTCGTGCTCCTGGCCCTTGCGGCGCGACTTAAGTCGCGCCCTGATACAAAACCCGTTCTCGTTCGGCGTGGCTGAAGCCATGCCCTGATAAATGACCCGTTATTGGGTCAACTTTCATCTGGCGGCGTGGACGCCGCCAGTACAGCCGGTCTGGAGACCGGCGCTACAAAAGGCCGGCGCTACAAATCAATTATCCGACGCTGCCTTCCAGGCTTACGCCCAGCAGCTTCTGCGCTTCTACGGCGAACTCCATGGGCAGTTCCTTGAAGACGGTTTTGCAAAAGCCGTTCACAATCATGGAAACCGCATCTTCGGTCTTGATGCCGCGCTGGCGCAGATAAAAGAGCTGATCTTCGCCAATTTTGGAAGTGGATGCCTCGTGCTCCATGCGCGCCGAGCCGTTGCGCACATCGATATAAGGGAAGGTGTGCGCGCCGCATTTGTCGCCGATAAGCAGCGAATCGCACTGCGTGTAGTTGCGCGCACCGGTTGCGCCCTTCATGATCTTGACCTGGCCGCGATAAGTGTTTTGCCCGAAGCCGGCCGAAATGCCCTTGGACACGATGGTGGAGCGCGTGTTCTTGCCGATGTGAATCATCTTGGTGCCGGTGTCGGCCTGCTGGCGATTGTTGGTAAGCGCCACCGAGTAGAACTCGCCCACCGAGTTGTCGCCCTGCAGGATGCAACTGGGGTACTTCCAGGTGATGGCGGAGCCGGTTTCGACCTGCGTCCAGGAAATCTTGGAGTTGCGGCCCAGGCACTTGCCACGCTTGGTGACGAAGTTATAAATGCCGCCGCGGCCTTCCTTGTCGCCGGGGTACCAGTTCTGCACCGTGGAGTACTTGATCTGGGCGTTGTCGAGCGCAATCAGTTCGACGACGGCGGCGTGAAGCTGGTTGGTATCGCGAATGGGCGCGGTGCAGCCCTCGAGATAGCTCACCTGGGCGCCTTCGTCGGCGACGATCAGGGTGCGCTCGAACTGGCCCGTCTCCGCGGCGTTGATGCGGAAGTAAGTCGAAAGCTCCATGGGACAGCGCACGCCCTTGGGCACGTAGACAAACGAGCCGTCGGTGAAGACGGCGGCATTGAGCGCCGCGTAGAAGTTGTCGGTGTGCGGCACGACTGTGCCCAGATACTTCTTGATGAGGTCGGGATGCTTCTGCACCGCCTCAGAGAACGAGCAGAAGATGACGCCCATCTCGCCGAGCTTGTCTTTGAAGGTGGTGGCGACGGAAACCGAGTCGAAGACCGCGTCGACGGCCACATTGGAGAGGCGCTTCTGCTCATCGATCGGAATGCCAAGCTTCGCGTACGTCTTCAGCAGTTCCGGATCCACCTGGTTGAGACTGTCGAGCGAGGGCTTCTGCTTGGGCGCGGAGTAGTAGACGATGTTCTGGTAGTCGATGGGACCGAACTTGACGTTGGCCCACTTGGGCTCACCCTGCTCGCGCTCCATTTTGAACCAATACTGCAGAGCCTTCAGCCGCCACTCCAGCATGAATTCGGGCTCGCCTTTGCGCGCAGAGATCAGACGGACGATGTCTTCATTCAGGCCCTTGGGCACGCGATCTTCATCGATCTCGGTAACAAAGCCCCACTTGTAATCCTGGGCTGCCAGATCGCGAATGGTATCGACACTTGAACTCATTTGACCTCCACGGGAATCCGCGGTGTAAAGGGTTGAACTGGGCGCCTGCGGCACCGATTTATCTGGTCCCGGCACCTGCCGCTCTATGAAGAGAGTGGAAGTGCTTTACCCGGAATCCCGCAATATAGGACTTATTTAGTCCTATATTGACTTTAGTGTACCGCGAGAGCCTTTTGTTTTCAAGGCCGGCTGAAGGTCGATGCAGATTTTTCAGGCTTTTTTCCGCTGCGGGGGAGGGACATGCACCGCTAACTAGATGATTTTGATTGGGATAGGTTGCGGAAACTATTCCGGGTGCAGGGGCTGACTCTAGTGGAATTCGTTGCGCTCGTGGGGGCCCGGTTTGCGTACATGACTGGCTTCAGAACTCACGAGCTTCCACTGACCCTGCGCATTGCGCACGTAGACGTGCGTGTAGCGGTAGTCGCCGGTCACCTGGCCGCCAGACGTGCTGGCCTGAATGGTGGCCAGCGAGGTAACGATGGCTGTGGTTCCGTAGAAGCGCACTTTGCGGTCGGTGATGGTAAGCGACGTGAAATGCTCGTTGCCGGAACGCATGTTTGCGAGCGCTTCTTCGCGCGACCGCAATGTGCCGGCGGGAGTGATGGCCATGTAGTCGTCGGCCAACAGGGAATCCATGGCCTTTGCGTCGGAGTTGAGGACGGCGTTGCGCCATTCGTCCTCGAGCTGGTCGATCTCGTGGCGGCTTTCGTGCTTCTGCGCAAGGGAAAGCCCGCCGGCGAATAGAGGAATGGCTCCGACCGCAATTGAGAGAACTGCGGCCATGGCCCACCGGGGATGCAACCGGCGCAAGCGGATAGGGCTCAGTGGCTTGAAGGATGAACCCGGCATACGCGTCCACGGTAGTACCGGAACGGGGTAATGGTCAAATAGATTTGTCATGAAAAAGTGCGCCGGCCATTCCGAAAGGGTGTTACCGGTCACTTTTCGGGGCCCGGAAGTTGGACGGAAGGGGAGGGGGAAAGGGGAGCGGGGCGGGGACAGGGACCAGGTGTCAGGTTTCAGGTGTCAGGAGTGAACTGTGCGGATGGCCGTTTAGCACCGCTAACGCCGCTAGCCCCGCTCACTCCGCTGTTTTTCAAGCGTGGATGCTGTCGAGCGCCGCGGCGAACTCAGGCAGCACGATCGTATGGTCGCGGTCGGGGCCGGTCGAGATCATGCCAATTTTCGCCCCGCTCTCGCGCTCCTGGAAGGCGAGGTAATCGCGCGCGGCCTGCGGCAGCTTTTCGTACTCTGCAATGCCTTCGGTAGACTGACGCCAGCCCTTGAGCGTGGTGTAGACGGGTTTGATGGCCTCCAGCCCGCGCACATCGGCGGGGATTTCGTCGCTGACCTTGCCGTCGATCTCGTAGCCGATGCAGATTTGGATTTCTTCGAGCTCGTCGAGGACGTCGAGCTTGGTGACGACCAGCCACTCCGCGCTGTTGACCTGGTTGGAGTAGCGGAGCAGCGGTATATCGAGCCAGCCGCAGCGGCGGGGACGGCCGGTGACGGCGCCGTACTCGTGACCGCGCGCGCGGAGATGATCGCCGATGGCATCGCGAATCTCGGTGGGGAAGGGTCCGCCGCCCACGCGCGTGACGTAGGCCTTGGTGACGGAGATGACGGTGCCGATGGCCGTGGGCCCCACGCCGGTTCCGGTGGACGCGCCGCCGGCCGTCGCTGAGGAGGACGTCACATATGGATAGGTTCCGTGGTCGATGTCGAGCATGGTGCCCTGCGCGCCTTCGAACATCACGCTGCCGCCCTGGGCCAGGATGCCGTGGAGCAAGCGGCCAGTGTCGGCAACCAACGGGCGAATGCGCTCCGCCGCCGCGGCGTAGTCGTCGTACATCTTCGCGGGATCGAGCGGATCAGTACCGAAGAGGGCATGGGCGATGGCGTTCTTCTCTTCGCAGGCGGCTTCGATGTGGGTCTTTAGCAGCGATGTATTGAGCAGATCGACGACGCGCAGGCCGCTGCGGGCCATTTTGTCTTCGTACGCCGGGCCGATGCCCTTGCTGGTGGTGCCGATCTTCTGGCGTCCCGGCGCGGTTTCGGCGGCGAGTTCGATCATGCGGTGGTAGGGCAGGATGACCTGCGCGCGATTGGAGACGAACAGGCGGCCGTCGATATCGAGGCCGGTCTTGCGCACGCGATCGATTTCGTCCAAAAAATAAATGGGATCAAGCACCACGCCGTTGCCGATGACGCCTTTGCAGTTGGGACGAATTACACCGCAGGGAATGAGCTGCAGAACAAACTTGTGCTCGCCAATGATGACGGTGTGCCCGGCGTTATGGCCGCCGGCGTAGCGCGCCACGGCACTGAACCGCTCGCTCAGCACGTCGACTATCTTGCCCTTACCCTCGTCGCCCCATTGGGCACCCAGGACTACAGCCGTCTTTGCTCGCATTGGCTTTCCCTGATTCCATTCCACACGATAGCCCGCCGCAGCAAGTCATTCGCGGACCGCTGCGCGCGGGCATGGATTCCGGCGCGGTGAAGATCCCCGCAACCACTTCAATTTTAAACCCCCGGCGCTTGGCGGCTGCGTGTTGCGCAAACTTCCGGTGGCGCCTCAGCTTGGAGGAGAAGCATCCCTCAGGGGCTAAAGCCCGCACAATTTTCTTGCGATGCTTGCGGCACGGATAAATCCGTGCCCTTTCAAAGCGGATCCAACCTGAGACACCAGGAGATTTTCCTGTTAACCATCTGCCTCATGCCTTCGTTCTCTATGCAGACGCGTCCCCAGGGCCTGCTGGTGCTACTGGATACCCACCCCAGGAGTGTTAGCAGGCCCAAACTCCAACGAATGAGGAAAAACGTCATGAACGCCCGAATCCCAACTGCCTCTTTGATCTTCTGCGCCATCAGCGCGCTCGCGTTGGCCGCCGCGCCACTTGCCGTTGGCCAAAGCCACGCCGCAGCCGCGCCCACAGCGCAAGCGCCCAGCGAGAAGGACGTAGCCGATACCCAGGAACAACTGCTGCACCTGCTGCGCCTGAGCCCGACAATGACTGCAGCGGTGGCGGCCGATCCATCGCTGCTGGCGGATCAGGCCTACGTGGCTCGCAGCAATCCTGAATTGGCGCAGTTTATGGCCAGCCACCCGGACATTGCGCGCAATCCCGAGTTCTATTTGTTCAGCAACCTCAAAGGCGGACGCCGCGACAAGGCGCTCGAGCGCGAGATTTGGCCCGACCTGACGCCGCCGCAGCAGCAGGAGTCCGCGGCGCCCAGAGTCGTAGGGGCACTGATACCCATTCTGGTGTCTCTGGGCTTCTTTGCCGCGCTGTGCTGGATCATTAACATCTTCGTGCAAAGCCGCCGCTGGAATCGTGCATTCAAGCAGCAGAGCGAAATTCACGGACGCCTCATCGACAAGTTCAGCTCGAGCCAGGAGCTGGCCGCCTATATGCAGACCGAAGTTGGGCAGCGCTTTCTCTCTATCAACGCCTCGTCGCTGGGCGGCGACTCCGGCATCCGCATGCCGAACACGGTGTCGCGCGTGCTCACCTCGCTCTCGGCCGGCATCGTGCTCGCGCTGCTGGGTGTTGGCTTTCTGCTGCTGCGTAACGCCGGGCCCGATATGCCGGAGCCCATGCTGGTGGTGGGAACGCTTCTGCTGATGCCGGGCATTGGGTTTATCCTCTCGGCAGGAGTGACGTGGGTTCTGGCCCGGCGGTTGGGGCTGATGCCCGAAAAGGAAGTTGCGCAAACCGGGGCCGGCGCACCCTTCGGCTCACAGGACAGGCAGTGAGCCGCGATGGAGCCGGACGTGGCCCCGACGGAGAAACGAACGCGAATGTCATGGGAATTCGCATTGCCGGATGCACTTTTGCGTACATCGCCCGGCGGCGCCGAGGATGCAGCCGCCGGCACCGGTGTCTGTGACCCTACGATGGAGAACGAGGCCTTCGCCGCGTTTTATTCGCGCTCGGCGCGGCCGCTGTGGGCCTACCTGGCGCGGTGTTCCGCCGATCCCGCGCTGGCTGACGACCTGATGCAGGAGAGCTACGTGCGCTTCCTGTGCGCGGCGGGCGCTCCTTCACTCGCGACGGATGGCGAGGCGGCGGCGCGGCTTTATCTTTTCCGCATCGCCACTAATTTGTTGCGCGACTACTGGCGGCGGCCGCGCGCTGCTTCGATTGAAGAAATTCCTGAGGAGTTCTTTGCCGCGCGCGGCCATGCGGCGCAAACTGAGGCGCAGATTCTGCTCGGGCCGGCGATGCAGCAAATGAAGCCGCGAGAGAGGCAGATGTTGTGGCTGGCCCACGCCGAAGGCTACTCGCATCGCGAGATTGCGCAAGTGATGGGTTTGAGCGCGGCCAGCATCCGGCTGTTGCTTTTCCGCGCGCGGCGCAAGATCGCAGCCCTCCTCCGCGCGTGCGCTGCGGACAACGGGAGGAAACGATGAAGCTGACGTCTTGCCTGTATGAGAAAGAGGTGCGCCAACTGATGGCGCGCGGCCAGTGGCCGGCTGCGTGCCCGCCGGAACTCCGCGCGCACGTAAGCGGCTGCCGCGCGTGCGGCGACGTGGTGCTGATTTCAGAAGCATTCCAGCAGGCGCGTGTGGAGTCGGTGGCCGCGGCGCGGCCGGTTTCGCCCGCGCTATTATTGTGGCGCGCGCAACTGCGGAAGCGCACGGCCGCCGTGGAACGCGTCAGTTTGCCACTCTTGGGCGCACAGATCTTTGCTTGTGCGGTGGCGCTTTTTGCCGCTGCGGGATTCGCTGGCTTTGAAGCACGCAATGGCGTTGCGTGGTTTACCTGGAGCTACTGGCACGACTGGTTTGTGCAGCTCCCGCAGGCCGCTGTGGCGCAATGGAGCAGCCTGAGCCTCGGATCGCTGGCCGGCTCGGGATGGAGCTGGATGGTGCTGGTTCCGACCGTGGCCACGCTGGTGCTGCTGGGCGGCGTGGCCGTTTACTTTGCGACCGACAAGTCATAGAGAAACCGCGAAGAATGGATCGGCCGCACAATAATGGGTGCAGGATGATGGCTATGGATCGGCACTTTCTCGTATTGCGCAGTTGGTTTTTGCTGACCGCTGTGATTGCGGCTGTTGCCGCGCCTGCATTGGGTCAGACTGCGCCGCCTCCAGCGCAGCAGCAGAGTTCCCCGGCCCCAGCCTTCAGCTACGACGCCGTAACCATCAAGCCCGACCCCACGGGCCATGGGTTTATGAAGCGCACGCCCGATAGTTACTCCATGGGCGGCATGCCCGTTGTGACTGTGATTCGCACGGCCTTTGGCGTTCTGATGGACGACCAGCTCATCGGCCTGCCCGAATGGGCCAAGTCGGAACCCATCACGATTCAAGCGAAGATGGATACCGACACCGCGAGGGCGCTCTGGAAGCTTCCACCGGCGGAACAGTGGAAGCAATCGCAAATGATGCTGCAGGCGCTGCTGGCGGACCGCTTCGGGCTCAAGGTGCACCACGATACGAAGGATCTGCCGATTTACGAGCTCACCGTCGCGAAGAGCGGATCGAAGATGAAGCAAACTGCGCCCGAAGCGACCGGGGGCAACGCCGTGTATTCGAGCGGCAAGATCACGGCGCATTCGGTTTCTGTAGAAAGCCTTGCCATGAATCTTTCCTTCACGGTCGGCAGGGTGATTGTTAACAAGACCGGACTCGAGGGCGGCTACGATTTCACGCTGGATTACGCGCCTGACGGCGCAGACGCATCCGACACGCGGCCGTCGATTTTTACGGCGATCGAGGAGCAGCTCGGGTTGAAGCTTGAACCTGCGCGCGGGCCGGCGGATGTGATTGTGGTGGATCATATCGAGCGGGCGACGGCGAACTGACCCGCGGAAAACCGGGTAGCGTCCGCCCGAGGCGGCGTTGCCGCGTGCGCGCAATTAGAGAGACAATAGATGTGCTTCTCGGAAAGGCCAGGTCTGCACGATGACCGGGCGCGTTCATTCTCCGCGGCAGTTCGCCGCAACCGCGATGCTTCTTCTGGCAGCTAGCTTTGCTCCGGCCGCTTGGGCGCACGGGCAAGCGAAACCGGCAACGGCCAATAGCATCGCGCCGAATCCGCCGGCGTTTGAAGTGGTCTCAGTTAAGTTGAGCAAGCTGGGCTGCATGGGCATGTCGGTTAGCTCGTCGCCGGGCCGCTTTTCGGCGCACTGCACCACGCTCCTGGGGCTGTTATTCAACGCCTATCCCACCGTCAGGCCCAGTGTTTCGATTCCCGGGCTGCCGGGCTGGGCCAATGCGGTGTGCTTCGACGTGGATGCCAAGGCGGACGACAAAGATGCAGTTGCGATGGAGAATCTTCCGCGCGAGGAGCAGTGGAAGCAGACCCAGACCATGCTGCAGGAGGCTCTGGCTGATCGTTTCAAGCTGCGCACCCGCAACGAGACCCGCGAAGGGACGATCTATGAACTTGTCGCCGCCAAAGGCGGGCTCAAGTTGAAGGAAGCGCCCGAAGGCGAGCACCCGCGCGGATACACGTGGGGCTCCAACCATATTGAGGTTCGCACTGGCCCTATCGGCAGCCTCGTGTTCGCGCTCTCGGATCTTCTGAGCCGCAACGTGGTCGACAAAACCGGCCTCACCGGCAACTACGACATCGACCTGAAGTGGACGCCGGACGACCAGCAGGGCACGCCGGATGCAGGGCCAACACTTTTCACCGCGCTCGAAGAACAACTGGGACTGAAACTCGTGCCGGCGAAGGGTCCGGTGGACACATTTGTCGTGGATCATGTGGAGCGGCCGACGGAGAATTAGTGCTCAGACTTTGCGATTTAGCAATCGCTCATGGACGGGTGTGGGCGTGGACGCCCACACGACAGCCGGTCAGGAGACCGGCGCTACACCGATTTCATTGCTGAACCGCGCGGTTGCGGTACGCGTGCGTCTACTTCAGTTGCGACGACTCTCTTGCGATCAGCTCGGGCTCCAGAATCACGCTGCGTGGTCGCGCCGAGGGCGGCTTTTCGAGCAGCGTCATGATCATTTTGGCGGCGCGCTCGCCGATTTCGCGCGACTTCTGGTCGACGCTCGAAAGCGGCACCTGCAGTTTGCTGCTGTAGTGGAAGTTGCCGCAGCCCACAATCGCCATATTTTGTGGAATGCGTAGCCCGGCTTCCAGGGCGCGCTCCATGGCGCCGACGGCAATGATGTCATTGAAGCAAAAGAGCCCGTCGGGACGCGGTTTCAGCGCCAGGATCTCTTCCATGGCGCGACGGCCGCGGGTTTCGCCGTCGGAATCGGAAGCTTCGCCGCAGGCCACCACGTAATTGCTAGCAACCGTCATGCCGTGCCGCGCCAGCGCGTTGCGGTACCCCTGGGCGCGACTGTTGCCCACGCTGGTTGCCGGGCCGCGAATGTGTGCAATGCGCTTCGAGCCCTGCGCGATGAGGTGCTCGGTGGCGAGCTCGCCCACCTTTACATCGTTCACACCGACAAAATTGCCGCGGAAGCCGGGAAAGCTGCGGTCGACGAGAACCAGCGGCACGCCCGCCTCGCTGATGCGGCACAAGCTGTCGGTATCTTTGCGGCACGAGGCCACGACAAAGCAGTCAAGATGGTGGGCGAGCATGTGCTCCACCTCGTTCTGCTCCAGCTGCGGATCGCTCTCGGAAGAGCAAACGATGAGGTAATACTCTTTTTCCTGCAGCTTGTTGGAGAGCCCCTTGGCAATCTCTCCGAAGAAGGGATGAATGAGGTCGGGCACAACGAGCCCGATGAGCGAACTGCGGCCCGTAACCAGACTGCGCGCGGTGAGGTTGGGGCGGTAGTTCAGCCGCTTCACGCGTTCCAGGATTCTGGCCTTGGTTTCCTCGGCGATATCGGGCCGATTGCGCAACGCGCGCGACACCGTGACCACCGAAACTCCGAGCTCGGCGGCTATATCTTTCAGGCGGACGACCATGGAAAGAGTGTAGCTGGCGACGACGGCGGGAATGCAGCATTTCGTTGGGATGGGCCGCCGGGCCACGCCTCCGGAACGGCAGCGCATGGTGGGAGCGCATCGAGAGCGCGTCGGGCGCATCGCCTGGTCTGCTATATTGGCTCGGCGGTAATTTTGCGCGATTTTCGTAAACGATAACGAAAAAGCGCGCTGAGTGCGGTTTTCCCAGGTCTCAAAATCGAGATCCTTCGACTGCGCTCAGGACAGGCTCTGGGGCACCCAGGGAGATGGACGCGTAGAAATGAAAAGGGAGAAGGAGACAGCGATGGAGTGGAGCGAAAGCACGAGACGGTCGTTTTTGAAGCAGTTTGGCGCGGCGGGCGCGGCGGCGTTGGCCGTCACCAAGGCGGAGGGACTGAGAAGGGGCGCGCAAGCACCTGCGGCCCAGCCAGCGCCCACGCCTACTGACCAGAAGCAGATCGCGACGCGCGAAGCCCGCATGGCGTGGTGGCACGAGGCCAAGTTCGGCATGTTCATCCACTGGGGGCTTTACAGCATCATCGGCCAGCACGAATGGGTGAAGGAGCACGAGGGCGTGCCGATTCCCCAATACGAAATCCTCGCCAAGCACCATCATCCCAAGCCCAACGCGGCGCGCGACTGGGCGCGGCTGGCGAAGCGCGCCGGGCAGAAGTACATGGTGATGACGACCAAGCACCATGAAGGCTTTTGCAACTGGGACACCAAGCTGACCGACTACAACGCGATGAAGCAGGGCCCGGGACGCGACCTGGTGCGCGAATACGTGGAGGCGGCGCGCGCCGAGGGCTTGCGCGTGGGCTTCTACTACTCGCTGATGGATTGGCACCATCCCGATGGCGCCATCTGCAAGACCGACGAAGCGGCGCGGCGGCGCTTTGTAGATTACACGCATGGCCTGATCCGCGAGCTGTTGACCAACTACGGCAAGATCGACATCCTGTGGTACGACGTTTCGTGGCCGCTGACCGCTGCGCAGTGGGAGTCGGAGCGGATGAACGAAATGGTGTTCGAACTGCAGCCCGACATTATTGTGAACAACCGCAACGGTCTGGAGGGCGACTTTGCCACGCCGGAGCAGCGCATCCAGGCTTCGGAAGCGGGCCGTGCATGGGAATCGTGCATGACGCTCAACGACAGCTGGGGCTTCAATCGCGCCGACGATCAATGGAAGACGCCGAAGACGATTGTCGACAATCTCATCACCTGCGCGCGCGGCGGCGGGAATTATTTGCTCAACATCGGCCCGGAGCCCGATGGCTCCGTGCCGCCCGCGTCCATTGAGGTTCTGGAGACGGTGGGCAAGTGGATGGATACCAACGGCAAGACCATCTACGGTTCGGAACGGGGAACGCTGAATCCCAACGCGAGCTGCAACTACTCGCGCAAGGGCAACACGCTTTACGTGCACGTGTACAACTGGCCCGGGCACACGCCCGCGGCGCAGTGGCTCGACTTCTACAAACCCGAAGTGGTGGTGGCGATCGGCGGCCTCAAGCCCAAGGTGCTCTCGGCGCGCGTGCTCAAGACCGGCAAGAAGGTTGAGTTCACGCAGGACGAGTTCAGCTTCAGGCTCACGGGTCTTCCGCTGGTAGCGCCCGACCAGCCGGCCACGGTGATCGAAGTGGAGTGTGACGGCGAGCCCATGGTCGATCACGCGGCGATGCGTCCGCTGTGGCCGCGTTATAAGGTGGGGATCAGCGTTTAGGCCGGTAGTCGGAGCGCCGGCGTTCATGGCGGCTGATGCGAGTGACCCAGTCAGGCCATGTGCGGGCCGGGAGGCCCGCACGACAGCCGACCGGGAGGTCGGCGCTACATGGGATCGCCGGTTCAGCCGTTCTACGCGTAGGCGGGCATGGCGCGGGCGAAGGTGTATGGACCTTCGGGCAGTAGCGCCACGCGCGCTCCCGGTGCGAGGCCGCTGAAGAGGGCGGCAACTGCTTCGTTCACGTCGGCAAAGGCGTTCGCGCCGAGGCTGCCGAGTTCGTTCCGCGCGGCGCCGGGCGTGTAAAACAGCAATTCGCTTTTCAGCCCTGTCAACGCCAGCTTCTCGAGCTGCCACTGGTCGATTTCGACCGGCGTGTTCTCGATTTCCTTGAGAAATTCCGCGTGGCCACGATAAGCCTTGAGCAGACGCGCGTATTCGGGCGAGCCAATGCCCTCGGCGCACTCGGAGAGGAGCAGCATTTTTCCGCCGGGCTTGACGATGTGCTGCGCCGCAGTCAAACCCTTCAGGCACTGGTAGAACGTGAGGTCGAGCGGATAGCCGGCTGACGAAGTGATGACCGCATCGACGAGGCCGTCGAGCGGGGTGAGCGAGGTGCTCACCATGAATTCCACGCCCGCCGCGTGAGCTTTGACGGGATGGCCGGCGAACACGCCGGAGATTTTGCGCTCCGGCGTCATTGTGACGTCGAGAATGAAGTCGTGACGCGCCAGCGCGGCGGCTTCGAGCAACTCTTCGTGCAGGGGATTGCCCTCGATCGAGCCTTCGGTAGAAAGGGGCTCGCGCATGAAGCGCGGCGAGTGGATGACTTTGATGGTTTCCTGCGCCGCGATTCCGGGCACGATGAGCTTGCGGCCGCCACTGAAACCCAGCATGAGGTGCGGCTCAATGAAGCCGAGCGTGATGTGCAGATCGGCGGCGACGAAACGCTCGTCGACATAAACGGGCGTGCCGCGGCGCGTGGTTCCTACGGCGCGATGGCTGGCAAAATTGCGCGCATCGTGGCTGACGACGTTGTATTTCGCGGCGATTTCTGGTCCGAGAATGATGTCGAGCTCTTCGCTGGTTGCGGCGCGGTGCAGGCCGGTGGCGATAAGGATCGTGACGCCCTCTTTGGGAATGCCGGCGGCGTGCAGGCGCTTGAGCAGCGGTGGTAGAGTCATCCGATTCGGCGCGGGGCGCGTGATGTCGCAGACGGAGATGGCCGCCGTGCGCTTACCCGCGGCCAGTTTTTCAAGCGGCTCGCTGTCAATGGGGTGGTCGAGCGCCGCTTCGAGAGCGCCACCTTCGTCTTCGAGCGCCTGTGCCGCGCGGCTGCGCACCACCTGGCAGTCGAATCCTTCCGGGACTTCGACGTCAATGCCGTGTTTGCCGAATGCGAAATGGGTTTTCATGGATTGCGTGAGCGAGATGAAGGAAGCACCCCTGCGGTCATTCTACCGGCTTCCAGTTCTCTGACCGGGTGATTTCGTATTGGTCCTTGAACAGGCGCGGGCGAGGACGCCCGCGCTACAGCCGGCCGGGAGGCCGGCGCTACAACGATGGAGATGCGGCAAGGATGGCGTCGGCGATGCGCGCGGCCTCGACCGCGGGGCGAACCCGGTGCACGCGGACGATCGACGCGCCGTGAAGGATTGCCGCTGTCATCGCCGCGAGGCTCGCGTTCTCGCGCTCGCTAAGTGGGGCGTCGCTTCCACCAAAGAGCGGCGCGAGCGTGTGACCGAGAAACGATTTGCGGCTCAGGCCCGCGAGCAGCGGACGGCCTAGCTTGAGGAGTTCGGCTTGACGGTTAAGCAGAACGTAATTCTCGCTGTACCGCTTGCCGAAGCCGTAGCCGGGATCGAGAACGATTTGATCGGGCGTGATTCCGGCCTGTTGGGCGGCGGCGAGGCTTGCGGCCAATCCGTCACGCACTGTGGCTAGCAGCGCATCGGGGGCGAGTTGCGGCTGCGCGCGCCACGCCTCAGGACGGCCGCGCGAGTGCGACAGGACTACGCCCGCGCCGAACTCCGCCGAAACCAGCGCGATGCCGGTATCCCAGGTAAATCCGCTCACATCGTTGACGATCTCTGCGCCTGCCTGGAGCGCGGCGCGCGCCGTGGACGCCTTGTAGGTGTCCACCGACAGCACTGCGTGGGGCAGCGCCCTCAACACTCCCTCAAGGACAGGCAGCAGCCGCGCCTGCTCCTCGCCGGCACTGACGAGCGCATCAATACCGCCCGAGTGGCCGCCCGCACGCGAGCCGGGACGCGTGCTTTCCGCGCCGAGATCGAGAATGTCGGCGCCTTCATCGAGGCATTGCATGCAGCGGACAACCGCAGATTCGGAGTCGAGGAAAGACCCGCCGTCAGAAAATGAGTCGGGCGTAATATTCACCACGCCCATCACAAGCGTGCGCCTGCCCAGTTCAATGGTGCGCGTGCGTAGCCGCCAATTTGCGAGGTTTCGCATCGGTTCTCATTTTCGATGGTACGCCGCGACTCTTGCAGAAAAAGTCGGTGCAAGTGGCGGGTGATGAGAGGAACGTCCCTCAGGGGCTATTGATCCCTGCAAAAGAAATGTCCTTGCGCCGTCCCTACGGGACTCCGGGGTTCATCTGCGCGATCCGCGTTCCCCACGCTGAAGCGCGGGGCTAACAAACACTGCGCCTCTGGCGCGCTTATCAGGACATTACTTATGCAGCAATCAATAAAGCCCACGATGATTTTGCGCCTCTCACGGCACGACTAAAGTCGTGCCCTTTCGCGACGGTTTCAAACTGGCCCGTTGCTCTCACTCCCGATGGTGCGCCGCGGCTATCCCACCCTAAACGCAAAGAGCGCGTTTAGGATGGGGCACCCGCGCGGTTTTGCTACACTCCGGGCATGACGATTTTGCGGCGCATCCCCGCAACTGCGTTGAGCGGCCTCTTGGTTTGCGGTATCGGTTTGTATGCCCAAGCGCCCGCGCATCGCGCGCCTCATCCGCCGCTGCGCCCGTCGCCGACGACCGGCCCGCTCGCCAGCCGCATTCAAACCATTCTCGCCGACCCTGCGCTCAGTCACGCGCAGTTCGGCATCAGCGTGACCACGCTCGACGGTCAACCGCTCTACGGCTTGAACGACGCCGAATTGTTTACGCCTGCCTCGAACGCCAAGCTCACTACCACCGCGGCCGCCTTCGCCCTTTTGCCCGTGGAAACCCTCACCTGGACGACGTTTGTGGTTGCCGATGGCGATGTGGACGCCGGCGGCATTCTGCACGGCGACATCATTGTGCTGGGCGTGGGCGATCCCACGATCAGCGCACGCACGTATCCCTATGTGGAGCCCGGAACGGCACAACCGGCTCAGCCGGATTCCGCTGCGAGCACGGGGCAAGCGGAGACAACTCCGGCGGGGACCACTCCGGCGAGTACCGCTACGGCAAGCACTACGGGCAGCGAGGTCTCGCCCGAAGAGGCCGCAGAGACCGAGCGGGCGCTCAAGGTGATGGCGCCTCTCGATTTGCTTGCGGAGCAGGTAGAGCAATCGGGCGTGCGCGCGGTGGAAGGCACCGTGGTGGGCGACGACACCTACTTTCTCGACGAGCCCTGGGGGCAGGGGTGGGGCTGGGACGATCTGCAATGGAGCTACGGCGCACCGGTCTCGGCGCTTACCTTCAATGAAAATACCGACGAGCTGAACGTCATCGAGCATCCTGCCGGGAGCGGCCATACGCTGGCCGAGTGGGCGCCGGACGTGGACTACTTTACGGTGGACAACAGCATGAAGCCCGCCGCACCCGGCGAAGAGGCGCGGCCCGGCCTGGAACGCCGTCCCGGCTTGACGATGGTTCGCACCTGGGGCACGGTGGCCGCCGGCGGCCTGCATGTTTCGATGGCCGTCGAGGACCCGGCGGAGTTCACGGCCGACGCATTCAAGCTGGCTCTGCTGCGCCGCGGCATCAAGGTAAGCGGAGATCCCGAATCGCGCCACAAGTATCAATCGGGAACGGGAGATTTTGCCGAAGAGCGCGAGAAACCGCTGAAGCTCGCGCCTGTGGAGCTCACCACGATTGCCGGCGCACCCGAGGGCCGGCGCGTGCTGGCCGCGCGCATTTCCGTGCCGGTGGCCGAAGACATCAAAGTGATCAACAAGACCAGCCAGAACCTACACGCCGAAATGCTGCTTCGCCTGCTGGGCAAGACCTACGGCAGCGACGGCAGCTTTGAGCAAGGCACGCGCGTGGTGCGGCAGTTCCTGGTCAACGCCGGCATCGACGACAACGATTTCTTTCTCTACGACGGCTCGGGCTTGAGCCCGAAGGACAAGATTTCTCCGCGGGCGTTCACGCGCCTGTTGGCTTACGCGTCGCACCAGCCGTGGGGAGCGGCGTGGCGCGAGACACTGCCCACGGCCGGCGTGGACGGGACGCTTGATCATCGTTTTGGCAATACTCCGCTCAAAGGCATGATGTGGGCCAAGACCGGCACATTAGACGAGGTAAACGCGCTTTCCGGCTACGTGACGACGGCGAGCGGGCGCGTGGTGGCCTTCTCGATCCTGGTGAACAACCATCTTCCCGGCAGCAACTACGAGCAGCAGGCTATCGACCGCATCGCCGAGGCCATTGCCGCGGCGGAGTGAGCAGATGTCTTCCCTGCGCGGGTCTGAAGATCCCCGCGACAGCCGGTCAGGAGACCGGCGGTACAAGATTCGTGCCCCGGCGGAGTAGCAGCTACGCGCGCGCCGCAAACTTGTCGAGTTTCGCGCCGTAGGTGCGCAGATATTTCATCCCTGAATCGCAGACCACGGTGCCGACGGTGGCGCGGGGCCCGAGTTCTTCGGCGAGGCGCAGTTCCAGCAGCGGCGAGCCGCCGATACCCGGATTCCCATTTTCAATGGATTGATGCGTCTTCTTCCCGCGTGCCGTTCAGAAAACCAGGAACAGTTTCCAAATGCACATGCCAAGCCCCTGCATGCGCGGTATCATCAGAGGCAAATGTTCTTGCGCAATTTTCTTTTGGTTGCTGCCATTTCTACGACGGCTTTCGGCTCGGTCGGGTGCCGCTCGCTGCCGCCATCGAAGCCGTCTTCGGAGTGGACGCCGCAGGAGGCACGCGGCGCGGCGATCTACCAGGCGAAGTGCGCGCGTTGCCACTATCCCACGTCGACGCATCCCCTGCATGGGCCGGGGTTACAGGCGCTGACGAAACTGAAGGCCATGCCCTCAGGTGCGCCGCCCACCGACGAGCGCCTGACAGCCGTGATCCTGAACGGACGGCAGGAGATGCCGGCCACACCGCTCAGCGATGACCAAATGAACGACTTGCTTGCTTACCTGCACACACTATGAATGTTGAAGCCAAGTCGAATCTGCCAGCGGCCGGCCTGCCCGCGCCGCCCGTCAAGCCGGACGCCGAACCTGCGAAGCTGTCAAAGCTCCCCGGCCTCATCGCCATCAGCCTATACATGTTGCTGCTCGCCGGGATCATGATCGTGCGGGTCGCTACCGGGGCCGCGCGGCCGCTCATGCTGATCTTTCCGGTCTTCTTTGTTGCCGCCGCATTGGGCATGCTGCTCTTGCTGCGCTGGGCCTGGGCTTTGACCCTGGCCGCGGTGGCGCTCTCCGCAGGCTCGTTTCTGTGGTCGTTTACTACGCAGCACATTGCTGCTTCGCTGTTACAGGGCCTGCTGAATCTGGTCTTCTTCCTTTACCTGGTGCGGACAGACGTGCGGAAGAACCTGCACTAAGGTCTGGCTGCACGCGACCGGCGTCGCGCACGCGTCCGATCTCGTTCCCGCTACAATGGAAACGTGATGGAACTGATCCAGATTGAGCCCGCGCGGCGTACGCCCGCACCCAAGCCGGAGTGGCTTAAGGCGCGTGCGCCGGTGGGCGAGAATTACCACTCGCTGAAGCGGCTGGCGCGCGCGCTGGGCCTGCACACGGTGTGCGAAAGCGCGCAGTGCCCCAACATCGGCGAGTGCTGGCACCACAAGACCGCAACCTTTATGATGCTCGGCAACCTGTGCACGCGGCGTTGCGGATTTTGCGCCGTGCCGAAGGGCCGCCCAGAGGCGATCGACTTTGACGAGCCGCGCCGCGTGGCGCAGGCCGTGGCCACGCTGGGACTGGAGCACGCCGTGGTTACCAGCGTGAATCGCGATGACGATCTGCTGGGCGGGGCGCGGGTCTTTGCCATGGTCATCGACGAGATTCGCCGCCAGGCCCCCGGCTGCCGCGTGGAAGTTCTCATTCCCGACTTTCAGGGCGACCGGGAAGCCATCAGACTGGTTGTAGCTGCGCGGCCCGAGGTGCTGAACCATAACACAGAAAGCGTGCCGCGGCTTTATCGCGTGGTGCGCTCCGGCGCGCGCTACGAAAGGTCACTCGAACTGCTGCGCTACGCCAAAGAACTGCGGCCCGAAGGTGTGACGAAGTCCGGCGTGATGGTGGGGCTGGGCGAAGAAACGCATGAATTGCTCGAAGTGTTCAGCGATCTGGCCGCCGCGGGCTGCGACATTCTGACTATCGGCCAGTACCTGCGGCCTTCGCGCGATCATTTGCCGATGAAGCGCCTCTACACGCCGCGCGAATTTGCGGAGCTAAAGGCTGAAGCGCTGAAGATGGGATTTCGCCACGTGGAGTCCGGGCCGCTGGTGCGCTCGAGCTACCACGCGCACGAGCAGGCGCGATCGACCGGCCTACCTATGGCTGTCTAGACTTTCCCGGTAAACCTCAACCGCTTCTTGACGGCACAGATTTCTTCGCTATTATTGAAGTAATGACAAACCGCTCCTACCTCGGCGAATTCGAACTGATGCTTCTTCTCACAGTGATTCACCTTGGGGAAGACGCTTACGGGGTGCCTATCTCGCGCGAGCTCGAGCTGGCCAGGGGCCGCAACGTCTCGGTAGGAAGCGTTTATGCGGCTCTTGAACGGCTCGAAGCGAAAGGGCTGGTTGAATCGAGCGTCGGCGACCCGACCCCGGAGCGGGGCGGAAAGGCCAAGCGCTATTTCCAGATCACTAAAGAAGGGTTGCGGCAAGTCCGCGAAACGCGCCGGGTGCTTACCGGCCTATGGCGGGCAATCCCGGACACCAAAATGGATCTGCGCATGGAGGGGTGATGAACCGCAGGGAACCGCCTCCAATTCCATCGTGGGCGCTGGAGCATCTGACTTCACGCGATCGGGATGACGCGCTTTTCGGCGACCTGCTCGAGGCGTACCATGCGGGCCGTTCGGATACCTGGTACTGGCGGCAGGTGCTTGCCGCCTGCATTCTGTCCTGGTCTCAAAGCCTCACCGCGCGCGGGCCGGCGCTCGTCTTTGCGCTCGGTTGGTCCTGGCTCGCTCCCGCTTGGAAAACGGCGATCGATCACGTCGCCGATCCTCTGAGTTTTGGTCGCGCCTGGCAAGCGTTGGGGCCATTCTGGCTTCCGTTCGCGCTTGCTGGATGGACGGCACTGCATGCGGGTTTCCTTTGGGCCGGGCTGCTCGTTTACCAGTTCGCTCACGCGATCGCTGGCCGGCCACTTGCCCGCAAAGATCTCCGCCGCGCATTCTGGATTGCGACCATTGCTCTTCCGATTATTTCTCTCGTCACCTTCTTGTTGGCCGGCATCTATTATTTTTCGTGGCCAGGCCTTGCCCATGCAAAACTGGCGAGCACAGCCCTTGGCCAGATTACCGATCTTGGAATCTTTCCCGACTTGATTCGCATTCCATACTTCCTTGCGTTGCTGGGTGCGCTTTGGCCCACCATTCCGCGGCCGCACCACGGCCTGCGAGGGCTGACAACTGGCGCGTCCGGTCAAGCCGAGTCAACTGACTCGGACACAATTGAGCTTGCAGAGGAGCAGCGCCCGGGGGATGCGTTCCGATTCATGGGCATCATGGTGGGTGCCGGGCTCATGAACGCGTTGATTGCCGGCCTTCTGGTTTGCAGGCTGCTCGATGCAGCCTCACCAAGCCTTCGCTCACTTCTCTTCCGGGCGGTCTGTTACGTGATCGTGGCTGCGGCGGGAGGCGTCATCGGCACTTATATTTATTGGCAGAATCCGTGGACATCGAGACAGCAACAGATTCCGATTCCGTTTCCGCTGCTGGCCCTGGTGTGCGCATCAGGATGGGTTTGGATTCCCTCGATGCTGATTTTCGGCGCGTCCCTCTCTGCCGGCGTCGCCATCGTCGCAATGATCGGAACCTATACGCTGGTCGCAGGATTGCGGCACGCGGCGTGTTCAAGCGACGCGCCGCCTCAAACGGGATTCTCGCTCGCATCGTCCCGCACGTCGTGCCTCTTTGAGGAATCGCTCTATCGGCCGCCGGCAAACCTGGCCGGATATGCGATCGCCATCAGCCTTTATGGTGCAGGCGCCTTGCTGGCAGTGCGCGACAATTACGGCGCTACGGCCTTGCTGGCTCTTGCGGCGGCTCTCTTTGCATGGAACAGAACCGTTCCGCGCGAGCGCCCTCTCGAGCGCCGGCGATTGTACCTGCGCGCCGCTCTCCGGGTCGCGATCATCCTGGTTCTCGCGGTTCTCGTCACTGCATGGGCGCTGCTGGACGGCGTTGCCCTCCGCAAACGCGCCGCCGCTGGCTCGGACAACAGCGGGGTCGCGCTCTCCCGCACGGGCGGCAATCGCAAACCAACGATCGTGACCATGGCTCACGGTGCGGATGGCTACGAAAGCGTCATCCTCTGGCCCGTGCCACAGAAAAAGCGGATCGTCCCTCCCATCTCATCGCCGTACGCCCTCTTTGGCGCCGACAATAAGCAGCCGCTCGTCATTCGCTTCGACGGCCCATACAGGTATGTGCAACCGCCGAACAAGCTGCCAGGACCAAACGCGCATCAGGCACACGGAACACCGCTCGAATTCGACATCCACTCCAGCAACTCGCTGCCCGTCACCATGCAGGCTCATCAGGACTTGTTCGGTTCGATTCCGGTTTCGCGATGCCGCGAGATCGATGTCGAAATCGAAAACAGCGATAACCTCGCCGGCCGCATCTCTTTGGCTTTGCTGCTAACGGGCGGCAGTTCAACTCGAGGCCGAACTATCTACATGGGTCAACAGGTCATCGCATCCACTCTGCCGGAGAACTTTGCTTTCAAAACTGCTCCAGTGCACGAGACACTTCGCTTCGCGGTTCCCCCTAGCCTGCCAGCCGAAAGGTTCGGAGGGTTTACCGTGCTGCTCCTGCCCGATATCGAGCATACGTTCATCGCTCCCAGGATCGCAGTCGAACAATTTGAAATCCTTCCACGCTGAACCGGCCGTACCGGACGCGGGTGCATGCATGGAACTCCGCTACACGTCGCTTCGGCACCGTTTAAACTCCTCAGGCGCGAGCTGTAGAATATCGGTTGGCGAATTCGCTCGAGCGAGGACCATCTACGATGACAGCTTTCATGGCCGGCATTCCGGCGCTCAAAGACCTCTACAACGATCTCAAGCGGCGCATGGACCATGCGGTGGCTGATTTCCAGGCCAACCTGGCCTCCACGCGCACCGGCCGCGCCAGCGTGCACATGCTCGACCAGGTGAAGGTGGATTACTACGGCACGCCGACGCCGATCAACCAGATGGCGCAGGTGTCTGCGCCCGAGCCGCAGCTGATTACCATTTCGCCTTGGGACCCCGGCATCCTGAAAGAGATTGAAAAGGCGATCCAGGCGGCCGATCTCGGTTTCAATCCCATGTCCGACGGCAAAATCATTCGCGTGCCCGTTCCGCCGATGACCGAGGAGCGCCGCCGCGACGTGTGCAAGCACCTGAACAAGGTGCTGGAAGACCATCGCACCGCGGTGCGCAACGTGCGCCGCGACGGCAACGACGCCCTGAAGAAGCTCGCGAAGGACAAGAAGATCAGCGAGGACGATGAGAAGCGCGCTCTCGATGAGGTGCAGAAGATGACCGACGGCGAGATCCGGCGCATGGAAGAGCTATCGCAGAAGAAGGAAGTGGAAGTGATGCAAATTTGAGGGTGGATGCTGCATCGGTCGAACAGCGCGTCACGCGCCTGCAGGCCGGTGAGCCCGAAGTCCATCGAAAGACAACCGCAGGTCCTTCGACTCGTCCCGGCGCGCCGGGACTCGCTCAGGATGACACCCTATTTTGTTCGTTCAGGATGACAATTTGATTGGGTTGCGAAATGCTGGTCAGCGCCGCCGATCCCGAAAATTTGCATCCAACCGCGGTACATGCTGATATAAATCATTCATCGGGCCCCCGATCCCCATTCCATTCCTCGAATAGCGCAAGAAAGCCTACAACTATGAGCCTCACCCGACGTCAGTTTCTGATGCGTGCCGGCCAGGCGGGCGGGTACGGCACCGCCTTCGTCCTGATGCAGTCACTCGGCCTGCTGCCATTGCCTGAAGCCGCCGCGCAAAACGAGCCTCTCCGCCTGGTGGACGGCAAGGGCACCCGCGTGGTGATTCTCGGCGGAGGCATTGCCGGCCTGGTCGCGGCTTACGAGCTGAGCAAGGCGGGGTGGTCGTGCACCATTCTCGAAGCGCGGCAACGGCCGGGCGGCCGCAACTGGAGCATCCGCAACGGCAGTCAAATTGACTTTACGGACGGCACGCGCCAGACCTGCAGCTTTGAGGAGGGCCACTACTTCAACGCCGGGCCTGCGCGACTGCCCTCTACGCACCACACCATGCTCGGCTACTGCCACGAACTCGGCGTCGCGCTCGAGGTCGAGGTTAACTCCTCGCGCAGCGCCCTGATGCAAGCCGACAAGCTGAACGGCGGCGCGGCGGTGCCCGAGCGCCGCGTCTTCAACGATACCCGCGGACACGTCTCGGAGCTGCTGGCCAAATGCGTGCGCAAAGGCGCGCTCGACGAAGAATTCACCGCCGACGACCGCGAGCGCATGATCGAGTTTCTGCGCCAATACGGCGATCTCAATCCCGATCTTCTGTTTCGAGGGACTGACCGCTCGGGCTTCAAGATTCCGCCGGGCGCGGAGCTCGCGGAGCCTATATTCAACGATCCACTCGCGATGCACGAGCTCCTCGACGCCGATCTGCTGTTCGGCATGCTCGTGGAGGAGGCCATCGACTGGCAGCCGACGATGTTCCAGCCCATTGGCGGCATGGACCGCATTCCCATGGCGTTTGCGCAGCGGCTCGACTCCGTGATCCGTTACGACGCCGCGGTGACGCGCATCCGCCAGTCGGACTCCGGCGTCACGGTCACTTACCGGGCAAATTCCGCTTCCTCGGGTTCCGGAGTCGATGAAACCATCACGGCCGATTACTGTATCTGCGCGATTCCACTCACTTTAGCGCGCACTCTGGACGCGGACTTCGGGCCGCAGATTCGCGGCATCCTCGACAAAGTGGAGTACGACTGCGCCTACAAAGTTGCCTGGGAGGCGCCACGCTTCTGGGAAACGGAAGCGAACATCTACGGCGGGATCTCGTATCTGCAACAAATGATTGACCTGGTCTGGTATCCCAGCGCGCGCTTGTTTTCAGAGAAGGGCATTCTCGTCGGCGGCTACTCCATGGAGTTCAGACCCGGCTCGCCGCCGCTCGCCGATGTGCTGGCCACCATGCCGCCGGTGTACCGGGCCACCACGGCGAACGGCTACGCCTTCGGGCACCTGCCCAATATGCAGGCCAAGCTGGAGGCGTCGCGGCGGTCGGTTGAGCTGCTGCATCCGGGTCATGGCAAAGACCTTACAAAGCCCATCTATATCAGTTGGGGACAGATCCCGTGGAACCTTGGTTCGTGGATCAGCTTCAATTTGAACGACCAGGCGGAGCTGGCCACGTTGCAGACGCCCGACCGGCGCATCTACTTTGCCGGGGACCACACCAGCCACATCGTGGGTTGGCAGGAGGGCGCGGCGCTCTCGGCTCATCGCGCGATCAGGCAGCTCGGCGCGCGGATCGAGAGCGGCGGCTGAGGAGAGCCGGCAAAGTTGTGTTTTGTTGCAGTTGCGGGGGTGGGAGCCGGGAAGTCCTATGGAATCAAGCGAGATGTTCGTTTATCTAGTGCGTTGACCCGGCCAAATGTTCGCTTGGGTGGTGTCATTTGCCCCCGCAAATGTTCGCTGGGGTGGTTACGATTTTTCGAGACAAATACCGTAAAATTGGCCATTCAATATGTATGCGTAACCGTAAAATTAACCAAATAAGAGTGATGGTTCGCAGAGAATTTCCCATAAACGCGTTCAAATGCCCTCGGATGCATGTTCTTGCGCTTTTTTGAGGGTAAAAACGGGGCTTGATGGACCTCGCAGAGGGGATGTTCCAGCGCCGTCCCTGCGGGACTCCGGGATCCATTCTTGCGATCCTCGTCCCCACTAAAGCGCGGGGCTAACAAACACTGCGCCTACGGCGCGGCTCTCTCGGTCCTGTCTTTCTATTCTCTATTGGCTATTGGCTGGTTTAGAGCGTATCGGCTATTTCCATCGTGGTGGCGATGGGAACCACGCAGTCGACCTTGGTGAGCCTGAAGACCTCGCGCACGCGCGGCGTCATGCCGGCGGCGATCATCTTTATGCCTTTCTTCTTGCAGTGGACCATGTGGGAGACGATGATGCCCAGGCCACTCGAATCCATATAAGGGCACGCGGTCAGGTCGAGGATGTTCATGACCGGCGGATCCTCGCCCGGCGCCGGCTCCAGCTCGAGCACCTGTTTCAGCGACATGGTGGGCAAGCTACTGTATGCGTCGCGCATGGTGAACGGCCCACGGAAAGCGAGAATGACCGTGCCTGGCGCCTTGCCCGGCCTGCGTTCGATGCTGAAAGGACCGCTGTTCCAGGTCTGCCACGAAAATGTCCCCATGCCAAGCTCCCTTCCTTCGTCCGGGGGGTTCGTGATGCCCAGGGGCGTGCGCACCTGCAGGAAGGGCGCCAAGACCCGGCCGTTGTCGATTGGTCAATGAGGAACGCGCCCGCGCCGGGGAACCCCCGTCCCCGATGCCCGGTACTTCGGATTCTTATTGAGGCGGCGGGGGGATGGCAAGAGTTTTTCTTGGAGGGTGCGGGAGCGTGGGTTCGTGCTGTCACTCATCTCAAAGGCGAGATGTGGGGCACCCGGCTAGGGAAATTCTGTGTGGGGTCCGGAAGGTGCCGGAGCCGCGATCAATTCCCGTTGGCCCTGCCGACCCGTCGGGATGATGCACCGTCGCCTGCGGATCATCGCTTACTGCAAGGGCGTTTACCGGGACCGATCCTGCTAGACCGTGGGCGTCTTCCTGCCAATTGAGGTCCGGAGTTAGGCTGAACCACGGATACTTGTCCAGCAGTTTGGGAGCATCCGGTAAAGACCTACCCCAACGTTGGCGAACCTGCAAACGTACGAAAGCGCCTCGGTCATCGAGAGGCTTCGTGAACAGGTGGGAGGGGAAGCGATTGTTGTGAACCTACGTCGCAGCGCCGAACCGTCAAATTGCGTTTGAGGCCACTCGCGGACTCAGCCTATGACGCGTAGCGCCAGCATTTGGGCACGGAAGCAGCACTTGCGGAGACAACACCACCACATACAAAATGGCCCGCTAAGTACCCTCCAGAGAACTGCGTCCCATCCGAATCTTTCATCTCCACGCGGGTATTTTCTTTGGGATGAGTCTTTGGATCTCTGGGACTGTATTTATTCCATTCGCTCTGCATAACGTCATTATAACAGTTGGCGATATTTATTTCTCTGTCGGGTCACCCGCTGTGTTTCGCACCGCCCACATGCTCACCGAGGCAGGATAGGTCCTCGAAAGCGTGCAACTGGCCGCCCTTGGCCAGACAGGATGCAAAGGAACGCGAGTCGAGCGATGATAGTCCCAGCCGGTCGGATGACAGCTACAGCCCGCGCCGACATCGGTGCTCGATTTGAAGCCCGACCGAAAAGCGTGGGTCTGGGGTTGCGTACAGACGTGTGATGACGGCTGCCGGTCTCCGGCGACGATCTCGATTGGGAGTTTGCTCTGTGTCCGCGCCCCGGGCATCCGACCGGCATAATCGGAGGAGCAAATGGCCAAGAAGAGCAAAAGAAGATGCGACACGCTTCCGGTCCTGCATCCGGATGCTGCCGGCATAGACGTAGGCGCCAGCGAGTTGTACGTCGCTGTTAGTGCTGATCGAGACCCACAACCCGTACGCAGCTTTCCCACTTTCACGCGCGATCTGCATGCGCTGGCCGACTGGCTCGTGCGATGCGGGATTCACTCGGTAGCGATGGAGTCTACCAGCGTTTACTGGATTCCCATTTACCAGATCTTGGAAGCGCGCGGCCTCGAAGTTTGCCTCGTCAACGCCCAACATGTGAAGAACGTGCCAGGCCGGAAGACCGATGTCTCCGATTGCCAGTGGCTCCAATACCTCCACTCGGTTGGCCTGCTCCGCGCCAGTTTCCGACCGCCTGGATTCATCTGCGCCATGCGATCTCTCTGGCGGCATCGCGCGAGCCTGATTCAAATGGCAGCTGAGCACGTCTTGCACATGCAGAAGGCTCTGGACCAGATGAACCTACAGATTCATCGCGTTCTGAACGACATTACCGGAGTAAGTGGGCTGAAGATCCTGGACGCGATCCTTGCGGGTGAACGGGGTCCTTTCACCCTGGCGCGGCTCTGCCACGGCGGCGTGAAGAGCAGCGAAGACGTCATTGCGAAGTCACTCGAAGGCGATTACCGCCCAGAGCACCTGTTCGCACTTCGCCAGTCCTTGGCGGCTTTTCGCTATTATCAGCAGCTGGTTCTTGAAGCTGATCAGGAGATTCAACTGCAGCTTGCAGAGTTGAAAACAGCTGCAACAGCGCAACCAAAGACGCCGCCACGAACGAAAGCCAACGCCCATTATGCACGCCACTACGAGCCAAGAACGTTCGATCTCCGAGGTGAACTATACCGAGTCTTTGGAGTGGACCTCACAAACGTGCCAGGCATCAGTGCGCTCACTGCTCAGACGATCCTGTGCGAGATCGGCACAGATGTTTCCCGGTTCCGAAACGCCTCTGCTTTCGCATCCTGGATTGGGCTCTGCCCTGAGAAGAAAATCAGCGGCGGCAAGGTGCTGTTCACGAAGAGCCGACGCGTTCGAAGCCGCGTAGCGACGGCCCTGCGCATGGGCGCTCAATCACTGCATCACGCCAAGGACTATCTGGGTGAGTTCTTCCGGCGTATCACACGGAAGCTTGGTAGGCCCCAGGCGATCACAGCCACGGCACACAAACTTGCTCGAATCTTATTCCACCTGTTGAACACAAAGGAGGCTTACACCGAGAGTGTCTTTCACAAGTCTGAAGAGGAAACCATCCGCCGCGCACGATATCGACTGCGTAGGCAAGCTGCACAACTCGGATTCCAAGTCATTCCCGCGGTGAACGGGTGATGTTCCTTGGGAGTCGGCTATCGTTGACTGAGGTCTCTTGCGCCCGACAACCGGTTGAGTAAATTCCTTGGGCGGACTGGAAGGCGTCCCTCAGGGGCTAAAGCCCGCGCTTATTTTGGCGCGTTTTCGGCACGACTGAAGTCGTGCCCTGTTACAAAACATTCTTCGACGTCGTTGTTCGGAATGCTTGGTCGATCGTGTGGCCATTTCGCATCGAAGAAAAGCAACCGCAGGTCCTTCGACTCGGGATGACAGGCTCATGTTCGGACTGCGCGATTTCGTAATGGTCCTTGAACAGGCGCGGGCGATGACGCCCGCGCTACAGCCGGCCGGGAGGCCGGCGCTACAACTACGGCGTTCTTACGCAGACACTCAAGCCCTCACCTTTTCGGGCGGCGATTACGGCACGACTAAAGTCGTGCCCTTTCAAAACAGCTCGACGGTGAAGAACGTATTGAAACTTCACAGCTAAAGCCGTGCCCTTTCAAAACGCAAATGCAGCGTAGACTGCTAGGGTTTTTTGGGCCGCTTGTAGAAGGGCAGCGGGACCTGTTTGGCGCGGACGCGGTTGCCGCGCACCTCGACGAGAACGTCTTTGCCTGACTCGGCGACGCCCGTGGGCACGAGGGCCATGGCGATGTTGGTTTTCAAGAACGGCGCGGGCGAGCCGGAGGTGATGGCGCCGATGGGTTCGCCCGAGAGCGAGTGGACCGGATAAGAGTCGCGGGCGATGCCGCGCTCGACCATCTCGAGGCCGACGATTTTGCGCTTGGGTCCGCCTTCGGCCTGAATGGCCAGCAGGGCGTCGCGACCGATGAAGTCCCCTTTGTCGAGTTTGAGCCAGCGCGTGAGGCCGGCTTCGAATACGTTGATGTCTTCAGAAATCTCGTGGCCGTAGAGGCTCATGCCGGCCTCGAGGCGGAGAGTGTTGCGCGCGCCCAGGCCGCAGGGGCGGATGCCGAATTCCGAGCCCGCGTCGAGCAGGGCGTTCCAAATTCCCACGGTGGTGGGCTCGTCGGCAGAAATGTAGAGCTCGAAGCCGTCTTCGCCGGAGTAGCCGGTGCGGGCGATCACCACGTTGTGAATGCCGGCGACCGTGCCCCAGGTGAACCAGTAATTCTTGATGGCGGCGAGATCGACCTTGGTCAGTTTGGCGAGGGTCTCGAGCGAGCGCGGGCCCTGCAACGCGAGTTGCGAGTAGAAGCCGGAGTAATCGCCCAAATGAATTCCCGGCCAACGGCCGACCTGGCGGTACATCCAGGCGAAGTCCTTATCCTTGGTGCCCGCGTTGACCACCAGGAGATAGTCGTTGGGGCCGAGGCGGTGCACGAGGATGTCGTCGACGAAAGTGCCCGAGGGCGTGAGCAAGGCGGAGTAATGCGCCTGGCCATTCTGCAGCTTGGCGACATCGTTCATGGTGATCTGCTGGACGGCGGCCAGGGAGCCGGGGCCGCGGAACTGGATCTGGCCCATGTGGCTCACGTCGAAGAGGCCGACGCCGGTGCGCACGGCCATGTGCTCCGCAATGAGGCCGCCGCCGGGGCAGGGGTATTCGACCGGCATGTCCCAGCCGCCGAAGTCGACCATTTTGGCTTTGAGGGCGCGGTGCGTGGCGTTGAGTGCGGTCTTCTTGGGGGGCGCGGTAAACGGCGGGGAAACGGGATCAGTCATGGCAGTTCCTTGGGGGAGCGCGGGGCTTCGCCTCTTTCAACATAGGGACTGTGGGTGGCGGGGGTCAATCGGGGGCGTCTGAAAATGGGAGGACGTAGCATGAACTCTGACCGAATGATTTGTTCAATGCGCTCCGCTCGGCGCGGGTCGGGAGACCCGCGCTACAGCCGGCCGGGAGACCCGCGCTACAGCCGGCCGGGAGGCCGGCGCTACATTTTGGCGGCTGCGGGATGAAACGATAAGAGTTCTAAAATGGATGCGTCCTTCGGAGCTAGGGAAAACTGGCGGGAAAGGCGCAAGCATGAACCGCATTCGAGGCATTGTGATGTTGATCGCCGCAGTTTTGGCGATTGGGAAGGGCTGGCAGATTCATCGCGGCGAAACGGCGGTGCTGGCGTATGGGCTGGGCGTAATGGCCCTGGCTGTGGGCGTGTGGCACTTGACGCGCAAGGCGCCGGCGCCGCGGCCGAGAGCCTGAGCGATTGTTTTCGCTTTAACCCGCCGGCTGCCGCATGGCGTCGATCGTGATGGGGCTAGCGCTTTGGGCGGTCTCGTTCCTCTATACTCGCTTCGGTACGGTGATTTGCAAGTATCTTTGAGTCGGATCACGTTTTGCGTATGCCCACTCTTTACAACCGCATTCAGGGCCGCAATCTCGACCGGCTGGCGGCGTTGAGCGACGGCATCTTTGCCGTAGCCATGACGCTGCTGGTGCTGGATCTGCATCTTCCCACCGCCGCGCAAGTGCACGGCGAGCGTGAACTGCTGGCCGCATTGGCAGCACTGGGCCCGCAGTGGATCACGTATGGCATGAGCTTTCTGACGCTCGGCATCTTTTGGGCGGGGCAACAGACGCAGCTGAATCATTTTGCCGAAGGCACACGCGATCTGACCTGGATCCATCTCGGGTTTCTTTTCGCAGTTACGCTGCTGCCTCTTTCGACGCGGCTGCTGGCTGAATTTTTCGACTACCGCGCGGCGCTGGGAATTTATTGGCTCAACATTTTCGTGCTTGGCGCGATGCTTTTCTGGAGCTGGTCGTATGCCACGCGCGCCCATCTGGTGAAGGCCGATACGCCGGACGAGGTGCGGGGGAGCATCTGCCGGCGCATCGTGATCGCCCAGTCGCTTTACGCGGCGGGCGCGGCGCTCTGCTTCATCCATACATGGCTGAGCATCGCGGCCATTGTGCTGGTGCAGTTGAACTACGCGCTGACGCCGCGGCTGTGGGGTCGCAAGCGCGGCTGATTCGCGCCGCGGAATACTTAGCCAAGAGCTCATCCGTATATAAGTAGCGCCGACCTCCAGGCCGGCTGTCGTGTGGGCTTCCTGGCCCGCACACGGACCCTGGCGGTGTGGACGCCGCCAGTACAGCCGGTCTGGAGACCGGCGCTACTCGAATGCGCAATTTGCGGATAGGCTCTGAGAACAACTCCGCGGCTGGTTTCGGGTTTCTTCCTGTACGGCCGGGCGCGCGTGCCTGCCGCTGGAGGAAGTGATGGGAACGGCAGGGTTGAATGCACTGACAACGATGCGTTGGGGCGCGTTCCGGGTGATGCACAGCGGGGCGCGCGACGGATTGGGCTTTCTGCTGATCGGGCTGGTGGCGATTGGTGGGGCGCTGTGGGTGGCTGCGCGATCGGAGCGCAAGGAGCCGGCGAAAAACTAGGTCTCTGACCGCGTGATTCGCGCTTTAAGAAAGTTTTCGGTATCCCAGGTTAGGCGCAAAAACAAAGACGCGCCGAACCTGGGGCACCCGGCCTCTTGACTTCGCGCTGTCCCACCCTTTCCGCGATGAAGCTGCGGAAAGGATGGGGCACGGAAGGTTCTTCTTCAAACGGTGAAAGAACTAGCTCCGCATGGAACGGCGGTGCGCTCGCCAGAATGAGCTGACGCCGAGGTAGAGAAAAACCGCCACCACGCCCACCGTGACCCAGAGCGTTCTGTGGTCGCGGGTGTGCGAGTAGGCTACGATTTCGCGCCATAGCGAAGGGGCGAAGACCACGACGGGAAGGAGAAAAAAGACGCCGGTAACCTCGAGCCAGAGAATGCCGCCCACGCGGCGGAAGGGACGCAAAAAACCGCCTACGCCGCGGCTCACGGATCGACTGGCGTGGCCCACAGATTGCCTAGCCTGAATCGTCGCGTGGGCTGCCGCGTGGCCGGCGGCGCGGTTCTGGTCGTTGGAACTCTGGGCTTGGGAGCCGGCAACTGGAGCCGCTTGACGCACATGGGGAGCGGCGGCCGCAGGTTGTGCATGGCCCTCCAGGAGCCGCCCGGCCATGTGCCCGGCGACGCGCACTCCTACACCCAGGGCTCGGCCAATCATGCGAGGTCTCATTCCGTTTATGATGGTAGCAGCGGCCTGTGGCGCCTTGTGCCATAGCAGTGGTTCCCGGGTTGCTCTCAAAAGGGATTGGCAGTAAGGTAGAGAGATTCCACGCCGCAACCTGCATCTAATCGGGTGTGGGCAGCCGCTCCTGGAGGTACCCGTGACATCCCGTCTGCGCGAACTGATTCAGCAACTTGGCGAGGCCATCCATGAGTCGGTCATTGAGAGCGAACAGATCGCGGGCGTGGTGCAGGACATTCGCAAGCACGGCTTTGACGTGCTGCTGATGTTGGAGGCGACGATTGGGCTGAACGAGGTGGTGGCGATGGCCAAGAGCGCGGAGGCCCGCGATGCCAACGCCGAAGCCGGCAACCCAAAGGGAACCTTCACCCCGAACGATCTGCATTTTCTGCGCTCGCTGCGCATTTCCGTCGAAGGCGAAAAGGCCGACGCCGGAACCGACGTGATCTAAGCCCTGCGGATGGGCCGGAGTGAATTCGCGGCCGGGTCGCGATTTCCGGCATTGCCCCGCAATTCGCAAGAAACTCAAGAAAACCTGCTGATGACGATGGTGGCTTGCTAAGATAGGAGTGCGGGGTGGAGCAGCCCGGTAGCTCGTTGGGCTCATAACCCAAAGGTCGCTGGTTCAAATCCAGCCCCCGCAACCAAATAAATCAATAACTTACAGAATTTGGTCGCTCCCGGCAAGTCCCCGTTATCCCCCAATTAGGAATAACTGCAATTTATTGGACAGTCGCAACACCTGTGTTTTCAGTTGGATGCTGCGAGTTTGGGCCGAACACCAGTCCCACAACCTGACTGTTTGCCCGGCGTTTGGTTTCCGTCATGGCCCGTCCATAGACATTCATCGTCGTCTGGATCGAGGCGTGACGCATCAGTTCCTGTTGCACCTTTATCGGAGCACCCGTTTCGTCGAGCCAGGAGCGATAGGTATGGCGGAATGTGTGCCAGCCAATGTCCTCTCCCAACCCGGCGAGCTTAGCAGCCCGCTGAAGCTGCCTTTTCCGCAAGCTCTCCTGGTGGTACGGCCTTCCCGTTACCGGATTGGCGAAAACCCAATCGGTATCTCGCGGAAAAATTGAAGCCGAGCGCCAATGCAACAGCGCCTCGGCCAGACGAGCATCGAGCGGAACATCGTCTTTCGAATATTCCGTCTTCACATCGTCCACCCTGCCGCCCACCACGCTTCTCTGAACCAGCACAGAGCGATCCTCGAAATTGAAATCGCCCCATTGCAGCCCGAGAATTTCACTAACTCGAAGGCCCAGGCACTGTGCGACCAATACCATCGTTCGGCATGGATCGTCGAGGTGCTTGAGCAGTTCAAAGAACTCAGCCACGTCCAGAACCCGTGGCCGCTTCAGTCGTTTGCTTGCGTTCTTCACGCGCACCAGAGAGACAGGGTTCTTACCAAGTTCGATAATGCCCCACCGCTCTGCGCACTTGAAAACCAGGTGCATGATTCCCCGCACATGAGTCTTTGACTTTGGGGCCAATGGCAGATCGCGCAGCCATTGTTCCATTGCCATCGGCTTCATCTTGTCCACAGGGTATTCACCCCAACGTGGCCGGATGTGAACCCGGATATTGGACAAATGCGACTTCCGGGTTGAGTAGCGTTCAGAGAGCTCCTTATCGACATAGCGATCAAGCAAGGCTCCGAAGGACGCGACCTCCACTTCCGCACGCGGAGACTCTTCGTTGAGTCGAAGAAGAAGAGCTTGCGTAGCCTTCCGTGCCTGGGTTTCCGTTACGTACAAATTGCGATCCCCAAGGATCACACTCTGCCGTTTCCGCTTGCCCTGGGAGTCCGTCTCGTAATAGCGAAACTCCCACACGTCAGGTCCGCGTTCGCGCTTCCTCAGCCGTAGACTTCCGTACTGATACCGTGTCCGAACAAACAAGGGTTACCTCCTCTTTTGTTGCGGGCACGAGTGGTTAAGAACAGGGTACCTCTGTTCGGTTTGAGAGTCGATAGCGGTGTGCGCCGCGTCCTGTGCCCGGCCATAGAGATCCGAGGCTCGGAAACGCCACAGTTTGCCTACGCGCAGACCGGCAACGAGCCCGGCGCGCGCGTAACGTTGGAGGGTTTTGGGATGCACTTTTACGAGGGCCGCAGCCTGCACGCTGTCGAGTAGGGGTTCGAATACATGAACGGAATCGAACATCGTTCGTACGCTCCTATTCACCACAATGCATCGGACCGGGAGGCGCGTCTACATTACCTAAATGTACTCGTGAAGGCACTATTGGAAACCAGAGTTGCATCAGGTCGCGGGAAGAACTTGAAGGCAATTTTAGGAACAATTGGCGCAAAGATTTTTTGATTTAATTTGAGCGAAGTAGGTCGTCTGGGCAAAAATCCGCTGGGATATTTCCCGGATGGCCAAAGCATGGCCGAGACACGGTCTGCGTTAGGGCCATGCTGCGCGCGCCGCTTTCGCGGTTGGAGAGCCTTGACACGGAATCTTGCGCCTCGGCTTTTTATTCAGCTATTCCGGGAATGCCATTTTCCACGTGGCCTCTTGGGTCGACAGCTATCGCCTGTCTATGCTCTAACGGAACGCCTCGTTTTCTTGAGCGACCACCGCACCCGCTCTGCAATGAAACTTGCAAAGGGTCTTGCATCCACGTCAATGCTCGCGCGATCCAAAGCCTTCAAATACTCAGTGCGGTCCTCAACGCGAACCACCGTCCAATGATACCCGCCGGAAGCCAGTAGAACATTCATCAGGAAGCGGGCCATACGGCCATTGCCATCGGGATAGGGATGAATATATCCAAAGAGCCAATGACCGAGTACCGCCCGAACAGATGGCTCCTGTTCCGCCTCGATCAAATCGAACAGTACGGGCATGGCATCGCGCACGGCTTCCCAACGCGGTGGAACGTACCTGGAATTTCGCAGGTAAACGGCGTCATTCCGATAACCGGCCAGGGCGGATGCCGGGATCAGCCCGGACACAACGCATGGCTCAAAAAGCTCTCTGTACCACTCCTTGTGATCCGTTCTGGCAATCGCTCCCGCATTCTCGCCAGCGAGCGCTTTGGATACGGTTCCCTTCACTTTTTGAAAAGCTTGCCAATAACCACGCGCAGCCAGTGCATCTCGGCTTTGCCGGTCTGCTTCGTGATGCGCCGGGTCCCATGCTCCCGACATGACCCTCTCAATCAACTCAGGGCTGACGCGGTAACCTTCGATAGACAGCGAATGATAGGCATCGCTTTGGTAAATCTCATCAACGAAGTTCAGGTATGCAGTCTTGTTCTTGGGTAACCCAGGCAGCTTAGGAAAACTCTCAAGCACGGCATCCCGTGATGCTGACCACATAGCCTGAAGCCTGCCAACGATAGGCGCTTCCGTGGCCCCGCCTATCGCGAATACACGCTGGGCAACTTCAAACGGGTCTGTTTCTCGAACGTCATACCCTGCTGCCTTCATCGCCGAAAGAATCTCACCAGCCTGTTCCGCACGGCCGACACGGCGCAAGGCACCCGCCAGACGGCCGGCGATAGCGGAGTGCCCGCCATCCAATAGAGGTCTTAGCAGTTCAGATGCATCGCGAATGCCAGCGAGGACGACTTGGGTTTCAATCGGATTGCGAATATAAAAGGATTCCGGCACTCGGATCAACGCAGCCGCAGGAGAAAAGATTCGCAGGCCATTTCGAATGACCAGGTCGTTGCGTGACGGAAATTGCTGTTCCTTCAGGTCATACAGCGACGTGCGAAAGAGCAGCTCGACCGTGTTGTTATGGCCTTTCGGGCTGTAAATGACTGCCTGAGACGGAATAATGGTGTTTTCCGCGTGAAGCAGGATCGATTGTTCTGGCGAAAGATGCCATTCTTTCCCGAAACGTTCGTTGCAGTACAGGACGCAAAACTCCCAGAAGGACGCAAACCACGGCGTGCTGTCTCCGGGCCGTACGCCAGGGTTGGCCGAAATAAGCCAGCCTTTCATGACCGCTTGCATGAAGCCATGTTTCAGCAGCCGGTCTCGATGAACCCGGCTCAATTTGTTCGATTGGAAGACCCGACGCCCGTCTTTCTGCAGTTTGTGCAGAGCGCTCAGAGATGCCGCCAATTTTTGGTTAGGTGTCGCCATTTGCGCCTATCCCCTTGCGTGTAAATACAAGTTTATAGAGCCGTTCGATTGCAAGTATACGCTGACGGGTGCTTACAAGTAAATTGTGCTGTATAGATGCAAGTGTTTTGGCGGAAAACCTGGACCTGCTTGCTAATATTCGACCTCTGCCGCAGAACGGGGTCCTCCAGCGCGTCAGTCATCGTAACGAGTCTGCTTCCGCCCAATTGTTAGCCTCCCAAGAATTCATTGAGACGCTTGGTCGCTAGTTCACGACGCTTCTGAAGGAATGCTTTGTAGCTCTCGACCCCAAGAATGGCAGTGTCTGTCGGAATGCACTGTGCATCGAATGCACCCTTCCCAGACTTGGCAAGTATCTGCGGGAAATAGTCTTTTGGCGCCTTGTCGCTGATTTGGCGGTTTGTCTTACCCGCGATGAAACAGAGGTTGCCAATATCGTCCGCCTCGCGGCCAGTGAAGTGTCCTTTGAGAATTGCCTTTGGAAAAATGTGGTGGAATTGTAAGCGATGTTCAGACCCTGAATGATCGAGCGCGATTGCGACTTGTGATTTCCAGTCCTTCGCCCCAGCCGCGCGGAATGCGAGGAACATAGTCTTGAAGAGTGCACTGCGTTGAGTGCGTCCCTCGAATTCCTCGGGAGCTATGTCGAGCCGCCCCACCTGCTGGCGAAGCCTGTCGATCATCTCTTGCGCTCCACCTCCATCTCTGAGTGTCGCAATATCTTGATCCAAAATCGTTTCACTCGATCCTCGCGAATACCGGCCCTTTGCATTGGCCACAAGTACCCAATAGTACAAGCGAGCTGACTCGTCAGGCGTCAACTCGTATCCGCGCTTGTGGCCGTAGTACGCAATTGTGATCAGCATGAACGGAGATGAGAGAAGGGCTGGACTATCAATTTTGGCATTGTTCTGTAGGAAGTTTAATGCGAATTCCATCCCCTTGCGGCTGGCACCCCAGCCGGTCTTGAGAACCTCAACTTTTTGGTTCCCAACAGTGAGAAAGCGTGACTGGCCTGTGGCGAAGACAACAAGGTTCTTAAGATGCAATCCAAGGTCGAGATCGAAATTCTTTTTAGCGCATTCCTGCTGGAACGCCTCGAATATTTGAAGGGAGTTTCGCCATTTCGCGGTGATTTGCGCGAGAGCAAGATCGGAGCTTCGAAGCTTGGCGCCGAGAGAATTCACACGCACAAAGATCTCAGTGACCTCGTCATAGGAAAGTTTTCTTTCCAGAACATCCATTCGATACGCGTATTTGCGAATCCCCCTTAGGCGCGCCAGTCGTTCGCTATATTTCTCGTATCTTGGATCCTCAAAGCTGGTGACCCCTGCGTGCTTCAAGAAGCTTGCATCATTGCTGCTCTTAAAGACGTCAGTGACCTTGATCCAATGTGGGAGTTGCTCCAGCTTTCGCGTTGACACCACAAAGGTCATCCGGTCGAAGCGCTTTTGAAGCTCGTCCTCACTTGAATCAGCTTCGTCGCCAGTCAAGTCCTCATCATCCTCATCCTCGCCCCCATCCTCGTCCACTTCCGTCACCACGTTCAGGCCCTCTGGATGTTCGAGGTTGAAGAGGAGTTCGATTGGCCTCTTGCGACCTCGTACCTTCACTGCTTCCCCGCTGATGACAGCAGAGAGGGACGTCAAACGTTGCTGTCCGTCAAGCAACAGACGAGTACTTTTGAATCCACTGGTCTCTTGCGAAACCGCCATTTCCTGCAAAGGTACCGCCTCGTCAGCCTCCCAAAGCAAGATTGCCCCCGAAGGGTAGCCACGGTACAAGGAGTCCAAGAGGTCGCGCACACGGGTCGAGCGCCATACGTATCGTCTTTGCATCTCTGGGAGGCGCAATTCGCCTCGCGTGATCATTCCAACCAACTCTTCTACGGATGCCTCTTGCTTTGCCATGTCGAACTCCTGTTCAATCGCCGTCACAATTCAATTCTCTTGGCGGTTCTACATCGGAGAATAGCCTCCCTGGCTGCCAGCTTGTGGTTGGCTTGATGATAACTCGCCAATGCGCTCACCGACGGAGAAGGCAAGACCAACGCCATCGCCGTTCTATTAACTACGCAGTGTTTCCTGCGCCGTCCTCATCGGAACATCTGCCATCTCAGTTCATGGTGATCGCGGTTGGAGATTCTCATCCCTGCGTTGCCTTTCTTCCATTCCGAGCCCCGAACTTCCAAACCCGTGCAAAATATGCGATTACATCGTCTATTTCGCAAAATCTCGGAAATCGGGCCAACCCAAAGAATGTCCTACCTCTCAAGTTAGTGTGAGGGGTCACCTGTAACACCGCCATTCGGTGAGGGTAGTGCGCGATACATCGGTTCTCATCACCTGCTCATTCCCATATTGTGCCCATAACCAATTTTCTGTCGCAGCACCGACGGTTCAACGGTCTGTAATTGCGGCTGCCTGGGGCCAAGCCTTGACGCGGGCTGAGTCGGCGTCTGTTCTCTCGCCAGTTCAGTTGCCGATGGCCGCGCTGTGGAGATGCCGAGCAACTCGCGCAGCTGCTCAAGGTCACTGGTTACCACGACGATTTCCTGGCGGCCACGCGAGGCCCCGACGTAGAACAACTCCTGCTTCATTGCATCGGCGGAGAGAATCACCGCATCCACGGTCTTTCCCTGGCTGCGATGCGCGGTAACCGCATAGCCGTGATCGAACTCATGATAATTGGCGGCCAGTGTCCGCCCATCCTCAAGCTGAATACGTCCACCAGCGACATCGCGCACTTTCACCAATTCGCCGTTCGTGGCTCGGAAGCCAGCACCGCCGCGATTGCCCGTCAGCAACAACTTGTCGCCGGGAGCAACTTCGATCTGTTGGCTTTCATGTACCGAAAATGAGCGGGCCTGTGTTGGACTCACCGTACGCAACAAGCCATGCTGGTCCCTGGCAACGATGCCCGATTTATCTGTTCGCTCGACTGTGAGCGCCTCATGCTTTTCGATTCCACGCGAAGAGCGATGGAACAGCAGAACTTGCCCTGACTTGTAGTTAACTAGGTCTTTCTTTTGGGCCTCGGTCCATTGCAGTAGCACATAGCGCTCGGAGAAAATGCCGCGATCCAGTTCGCCGCACAGCTTCATGTCCTCACGGATTGCATCGGTAATCTTGCCGATCTCATCATGCGTACCGGCAACAACAAGAACCGAACGGTTTGCATCCGAGGTGAGTGTCCGATAGGCAGATGCTACCGCCTGCGCGCGCTCCAGATACGGAACCTCACGAACAGCGCCAAGCTGCTCCAGCTTTTCAAATCCCTGCCCAGGCGAATGCCGCAGCGTCTGTATGGCATCCCGATATTGAGCCTGCGTCTGCCGCTGCACAGCCGTCAGAGACACGCTCTTCATTCGCGACTCCAGCTCCAAAATGCGCAGGGCGTCCGATGCCTCGACACTTTGAAGTTGCCGCGTATCCCCGGAGAACAGAATCCGTGCGCCTTCGCGCTCCGCCAGTTTGAGCAAGCCTTCCATCTGACGACCTGAGACCATGCCTGCTTCATCCACAATCAGAACTCTGCCGTGCAACGCGGCTTGCGCCTTTGGGTCATCCAGCAATCGTGAGATCGTCATCGCATCGCGGAAGCCGACCTTCTGTAACTCCTCAACCGCGCCGCGCGTTGGCGCAACCGCCAGTACCTCACGGCCGGCCTCGCGTAAACCGCGAGCGATTTCCGTGAGCGTAGCGGTCTTGCCGGTCCCAGCGGCTCCGCGCAGATTGACGGCAAAATCCCGCGAATCCAGTATCTGAAGAACGGCCCGCAGTTGTTCCTCTCGCAGCCGTTATGAAGCGCTGAATTCGCGCTTCCCGCCCAGGCGTTCGTAGCGCCCGATGCCACCGTCTACCGTAGCAATCATGCGCTGTTCGCGTTCAAGACTCTCGCGTGTTGCGAGATTGTTCCCGGCTCGAATAAGAACGCCCTGCGACTGTTCCAGTTCCAGAGCACCGCGCAGTTGACGGCGATCAATCTTCCCGCGCCCGTGGCGCAAGGCCTCCGTCATCAACTCGTGGTCACGCACGACGGAGCTGCGCTCGAAGAGATGCTCTTTCGCGTGTTGAAGCGATTCTGCCTCCCGAAGAGGTCCGAACGGATTGTGCCGGGCGTGCTTTAAGGACTTCTTATGGAGATTTCTCAGCGCGCGGCCCTCTTCGGGAGGCAATCTGGCCTGCTGCTGTTGCCTCAATCTTTCCGTCGAGATTTCAGCCAGCTTGTCTGCGCGGGATTCCCGGACCAACACGGCGACTTCGTTATTGGTCGGCTTGCGGCCGTGCTCCACCGTGAATCGTTCGATGGCGGCGTCGCGCTGCGCGCTCCGCACGCTGTACTTTTCGAGCAATTCGTCGGAGACACCGCGAATCTCAAATCCGTGATCTCTGCCTTTGGAATCACGGCGCGGCTCAATTTCATATCCGAGGCCATATACTTCGCGCGCCAGAGCATTCCGGTAAACCTCCGTCAAATACGCACGGCGCTCATAAAGGCCCGATGCTTGCAATGCTTTCCAGCGTCCCTCCACGCCATCGAAGGTCAGATTGGCAGTTACGGCGTGGGTGTGGAGTTGCGGATCGAGTTCCCGGCTCGTGTCGTGCCGGTATGCGGCCACAATCCAGTTGGCCGTCGCGCGATCCTCGTTCGCGCCTTTCAGACGAATGCGCGCGGCCGCATAGTTCTCTGCCTCAGCAAGTGCCTCCCGAACGGCTTTGTCGTGAGCTGCAATCAACCGCTCATCTCCGCCGACGAGCGCCTGAATCGAGACCGACTTCGGCGCGGAGAAGGTCAGATCGTAGAGAGACCTCCCTTTGCTCTGTTCGCTTCCATTTGCATCAATGCGGTCAGCACTGTGACGAGGCCGTAGGAATTCGCCCGTCTCTGGATGCAACCCCTCACGAACTGCCTCAAATTGCTCCCGCGTTACCTCTCTACGGAGGCCCAGCAATTCCGCGCCCTGGCCGTGCCATTCACCTTGAACGCGACGGCCTTCATCGTAGTAGTCGCTGTGTTCCAGATGTCGTTGGGCATATCCGGCGCCACCCGTCATGGCTCGCAAAGTCAGCACAACCCGACGCTAACCCTGTTCGAAATCCGAGTGCAACAGCCCGTGTCACGATGCCATGCCAGGAACACTACGATGCAGAGACGCGGAGAAAGGCTCATGCAATTACTCATAGCACTCGGCCTGAACTACGAGAAACAATAAAGGCAATCCAACATCGTGATCCTCCCGTATTGCAGTTAAAGCCGCCTGATTCTGTGAGCGTGATTTGGAGGAAGCGCCCAGAAAACCACTCTCGCTGCGCTCGCTTTGAAGGAAGACACCATCCCTAAGCCTGACGGCTTAGCGATGGTGACGTAATCCACAGACATCGAACGGAATTCGGACAACGTCGGACAGTGTTCGAAGATGATCGAAGACAGTTCGCAATTCGTTCGAGGATCAATGGAGCCCTCCAGAAGGGCTTGAGACAGTTTCTTCTATCCAACACGGCGAGATAAGTCGTTCACATGCAGCGCGGCCGGAGCATCGTTTTTAAGGGCAGCACTGTTCATCGAAATCGACAGCACAGTCTTGTCTGACAGATGCGCAGCACAGACTATGCGAGAGTCGTTTGCGTCTGATTCTTCAGTTTATGGACGAAGGCAAAATAGGCCACCATTACGCGAAATGCTTTGGACCTGTTTACTCCGCCAAGCACCTCTCCGCCAACTCTCTCCAGTTCATCGGCGATCTCGAACGTCAAAGGGAATACGAAAGCAGTGTCTATACTCTGAAATGGAATGTTCAGCCATTGGTTGTTGTAGAACGCTACGAGCTGCGTCTGAGCGACCTTGCTCTTGAAACTCATGATGATATGTTCAGCGAGGGCGTTCTTTTTGCGGATTTTCAGTACTGCAAAAAGTTGGTTGAAATAGTTCTTGGTGAATCTGGAATCGACGGTAATCCGGAGTTGAGTGCGCTTCTCTGCGGGAGAAACGACTCTGCGCTTCGGTCGAGTTGTGGTCTTCTTCACTGTAGGCATATGGTTTCCTTGTCGTGACGTATCTTACAGCACACGTGTATGAGTGCAGAATATCAGGCTCTAACCGATAGCAGCCAGAGGAGTTCGCGTGAAGGCAACGCCGGGGGAGTAATGGATTCATTGCATGAAGAGTCGAGGGATTCAAGCCGAATAAACCACATCGAGTCGAACCGTGAGGGGGATGGAGAAAAGAGAACCGGCCATATACCGCGTAGCGCATGACTGTGTTTCAATCCACGCCGCGTGGAGGGCGACTTCTGGTTACAGTCGGGCACTGGCGGCGTATAGGTTTCAATCCACGCCCCCCGCGTGGGGGGCGACCCATGCCTTCCAGGTCTTCGCGGCAAGTGTCGAGTTTCAATCCACGCCCCCCGCGTGGGGGGCGACAAAGGTTCGGCTATCCTCGGTCGTCCGTTCGCAGTTTCAATCCACGCCCCCCGCGTGGGGGGCGACGTCTGTCACGTGTTCGTCGACCGATCCATACAAAGTTTCAATCCACGCCCCCCGCGTGGGGGGCGACGGGCTCCTTCCTCGAGGAGGTCATCGCCTTCAGCGGTTTCAATCCACGCCCCCCGCGTGGGGGGCGACAGGGCTCCATGCCCTCGACGGCCGACGTGAGCTTGTTTCAATCCACGCCCCCCGCGTGGGGGGCGACGTCACTCACTGGTACCACACGCCGGCGGGGAATCTGTTTCAATCCACGCCCCCCGCGTGGGGGGCGACGGCGCATGGCTTAACAGACTCCATGCGCTAGAGATATCTTGCCACAATTGCGGACTCACCTTGCCCCTCACCTTTAGAAAGAACATTAGCTACCCAAGGCAGGAACTTCTCTCTGGATGCAGGTCAGTTAGCTGCAGCGCGGATGTCCCGGTAAATTTATGCTCGCTTGAGGTTCGCGTGAGAAATAGTCTCGCTCTCCTGGCAGAGAGATTACAGAATGAGTGGCCCTTCAGGATCGTAAGCAACTTTGGCGCCGACGTGCTCGACCCTCCGCTTCCATTCAGAGCCGAGAAAGTAGAAACGGAGACTGTCCTGCGCGGGATCGGCTTCCGACACAAGACCCGTCCGAAGGACCACCCATTGGGCTGCATCCACGACGCATTCAAAAACCGAATTCTGCACCCGCTGGCCGTGATTTTCGCACAATCGGGCCACTCGGCGCAGTCTGCGACGACCGGCTTCATCGCGAGTGCTCACATCGTAACTGACAAGGACCATCATGTATTGGGTTACCTCCAGAAGAATGCAGGATACGCGTCCAGTCCGCCTCGAACGTAACGCGCAAGCAACAGAGCCTGCGTATAGGGCACGAGCCCGACCGGAATGCGCTCCTTCAAGTAGGGGTGCTCGATCTCGTCCTGCTTCCGCAATTGCCAGGCAGAGATGACCTCCTTCCGCGTCGCATCGTCCATCTGAATGCCGCCACCATCCTGCTCGGTAAAACCTGAGCCCTGCACCTGGCGCCGGTTAATAAGAGTCAGGACCAAGCGATCAGCCAGAGCGGAGCGCAACTCCTCCATGAGATCGAGCGCAAGACTAGGCCGCCCAGGCCGGTCCGTGTGGAGAAAGCCGACTGCCGGGTCCAGCCCGACGCTTTCGAGCGCTGATTCAATGTCGTGCCGAAGCAGCGCATAGACGAAGGAAAGCAGCGCATTGACGCGATCCAGAGGCGGTCTGCGAGAGCGACCGTCGAAATGGAATGCTTCACGGTCGCCAGCGATCATGTCGTCAAAGGCAGAAAAATACGCCTGTCCGGCCGATCCTTCATGGCCTCGCGCCTCATCGATGGAGGGTGCACGCGCGGCCTCCAACCCGGCCCAAGAAAGCTGAGTTGCCGCCTCGCGCAATGGTTTTTGCCGAGCCTCATCGGAAATCTCGCGGGCCGCTCGCAGCAGAATCACTCGGCTGTTTGCGATTTTCGCCGCGACAATGATCCGCACCACAGGAAGCGCGCCGTCCGCGCCATCTGCCATTCGGTATTGCTGTCTTCGCAGCAACACATTGCCCGAGACAGGCCCAGTTACGCGCGCCAAAAACCTGCCTTGCTCGGTCAGAAAAGAGATGCCGACGCCACGCTCACAACACAGCCCCAGCAGCGGCGGACTGCATGCAACCTGGCCCCAGCAAACCAAGCCTTCCAGCGTATGAATCGGCACACGCAGCTTCAACTCCTGCCCAACTTTGATGGCGATCGTCTCGCCGTCGCGGTGCAGGTAGGCGCCTTGAGTCATCACGTGCAATGTGTTGAGCAGTTTTCGCATAACGAGCGGAACTAACCCTCCTGTTGGAGCGAACGCACTTGGCGCTCCACCCAGTACGCCGCGCCGACTGGCTGCGCGGTGGCCTGGGGAAGGCAGATGTGAACCAAAGAGCAATTGCTACAGTACGCCCCCGGTTGCGCCGGCGGCGTTTCTCGATTGTTGTAAAGGCGATGCATTGTGGCAGCCAGTTCTTCGGTCCGCGCGCGAAGCTCCGGCGTAAAGATCACCTCCTGCCGCCGGCGTGGATTGCCGTAGAAGATTGCGCCTCGCGCAATCGCCGAATGCAACATCTCCTCCAGACAAAGCGCCTGTGCGCAGAGCTGTACAGTATCGCAGTCAGTCGGCTTGCTCTTGCCGCGCTTGTACTCGACCGGATATGGCTCCGGCCTAAACTCCACGATGTCGGCGCGCCCGGTCAACCTGAGTCTTTCCGACCGCAGCCACATACCGCGCACGGTGCGAAGGTCGCCGCGTTTGCTCTCTCCGGGCAGGTCGGCGCGCTCGTGCAGCAACCGCCCTTCGGCGGTCCGCAGGTTCTCCACCCAGACCTGTTCGAGATGGATAAGCGCCCATTGCCGCGGGCAGAAGGCCAGATGCTGTAATCCGCTGATCGGCAATGCGTCGTCATCTTCAGAACCGGAATCGGCCATGCAGCACTCCCGCCTGGTTTCGGTATTAAAAGCCGGGAATCTCCTCCGTAGTCAGCCCATCGAGCTTTCCAAGGTTGTAGCCACCGCTGCCGTCCTCATTCATATGGAGCAAGGCGTGTACTTTTGCCGAGGAATACTTGCCAGGCTTCGATTGCTTCCACCACAACACCTTGAGTACCTCCATGCTGCCTTCTGGTCGGGCAGAGGAAGCGTCGTTCTCAAAGAGCTTTGGCAGAACAGCCTTGATCGCCTCGGCATCCTCATCGCTGAATCCAGTGCGCTCAGCCAACTGCGGATTCATGCTGCCATAAAAGACATAAACGGCATCGTCAACGCGGTGCTTCATGCCCATGGTGTCGGAACCGCGCTTGCTGCCATCGCCTTCTCCGCTGACGCTCTTGGTGATCTGCGTGCTTGTGACGTCAACAGGCTTCAGACTAAAGGCGGACTGCACCGTCACCGGACCACGGATGGGGATGGAAATACCCGTATCGCCGTTTTCGTCATCCCCTTTGCTTTTGCTCTTCTTCGGCAGAGCGAATAGTTGGCCAAAAGTGCGCACGTCGAACCAGGTCTCATTCGCCAATCTGGCTGTGTCAGCGGAACCAAACTTTCCGCTGAGCGCTTTCTCAGCGCGGTCACGCAAGCTCTTCGCGTCGTCGTTCTTTCGGTCGTCTGACTGAACGAAGATCTTCTGCCCTGCCTCCATCAGGCGGTCGCGCAGTTTACGCTTTAAGCAAACATCTGAAATCTCTCCGTTGCCGTTGTAATCGATTCGTGGCCGATTCCCATTCAACGGGTCACCGTTCGGGTTAGCATGTTTCACGCGCAGCACCACGGCAAAGTCGATCTTGTGTTGAAGCGAGCTCACTGATTCCTCCTTTTGCGTTCAATTTGAGTCATGATTATGCGGAAGTCTCCGCTTGGATAGGTTCGTCTGAGGGATCATCCTTGCGGAAGGCGGCACGCTGGCAGTGATAGCCGAGCAGAAACTCAGCATCAAGGCGCCCTGTTCTGGTGAAATCGTCGCCCTGAAAGCGGTTAACCACATCGTCAAGCAGGCGCTTCCAGATGTATAGGGCGGCGGGACGGCTACTTTGCAGACGTTGCATATAGGGCCTGAGCGCAAGTTCAATCGTGCGCCAGGTTGAAGCCGGATGGTCGGAGAAACGCTGCATCAGCCGTTCGGCCGTCGTGTCACGGCCTTCCTTGGCAAGGTAAAGGGCATAGTTCTCGATCTTCTCCGCAATAGCGAGCAACCTGCCGAACAGATAGTCTCGCGAGTTGCGGTCTTCTTCAAGCGACATGGAATAGTTCTCCTCTCTTCTACTGCTGCGGACCAAGGCACAGGCAATGCCAAGGCTGCGCTCCCACTCCCAGTGGTTCTTGCCGGCAGGGTTTGCGGCCTGGTGGGCGCAGGCGGTGACCAGGTCGCGCGGAATAGAGCGGCCATCCACAATACACAGCAGGAGCCTTTCGACGGTGGCCTTCTTCAATTTTTCGTCCACGCGCCGGCCGTAGGCAGCCTCGGCAATATCTCCTGGAGCAGGCGCTCCAATGAACCTGCGATCCTTCCCCAGGTCTTGTCGCCAGGCGGTATGCTCGTGCCAGCTTTGAATCCGCTCCAGAAACTCCGAAGCTTGCAACTCGCGATAGTAGGTAATTGCCATACGGCCCGGCGTGGCTGAGTCCAGTGCCATAACCACGATGTCCTCGCGCTTCGCCAGCTTTGCTTCATATCCTCGAATCAGGTTGTTCAACTGTTTTGCGAATAACTGGCCGGCATCACCCTTATACCGCTCTCGTGCCCCAACATGTATGGAGTCAGGCGAGGCTTCCATCCCAGCATTGTTCTCGACAGAGCTGATCTCATCTGAACCAGCAATCACTTTCGGAATTGGCTTGCCGCTTACTGCCCAGGCAACAATAGCCTGATCACCGTTCCTGTACCCCTGCCGCGCAATGAGCCAACGCAGAGCGGTATGGGCCTTCTGGGTAGTCGAGCTCCCGATTCCGTAGGCTTGTTCGGGGAAGGCGAAACGACCGCGGAAGGTGAAGCCGTTACCATCGTTGGAAGAGATCAGCTTTGCGCCGTCCGCCCCATGCCTGAGCCGCTTGGGATGATTGACAGCAGGCGGAAGTTGCTCTCCCGTCACCATGCATAATTGTGATATCTTCGCTTGCTTTGCGACGAATCTCTGCCAGGAATGTTGCACATTGGGATTAAGCCAAAGGCACGCATCTCCCTGCGGATCGTGTAATTCCACGCGCCAGCGAACGACAGCGGCAAGCTGATCACGCTGTCCTGCGGTCGCTGTTAGCATCTTGAGAAGTGGCGGTGGATTTCCCGTTCCAGTCCATTGTGTCAGCAGATGGCCCGAGGCATCGGCATGGAGAATCTTTTGATCCAGCAGATCCTTTAGGATCGTTCCGCCCTCTACATAGCGCAATACTGCTTTCAAATGAGGATCTGGTTCTGAAGCCACCCAATGGCGAAGTTGATTGAGATACAAAGTGTGCGGCGACTCTTTGTCCTTCTTCTTCGGCTCTCGCGCAGCGTTTGTTATCACGTCTGTCCCCGAGTCCTCCACGCCGGGAGCAACGTACTGGAGCTTGTCCGCCAATCCGTGCGCCACAGGCGCCGAGGTGCGGCCAGCCGATTCCTCCGTGGCAGGTATGAACGTCGTTTCCTTGGGGATCACTGCTGCGCTGCGAAACTTGCCGGAACCACTCAACGTGATCTCGACGTGAACTTGCTGCTCGGCATGGTCGATAGGCATCAGCGGCGTGGATTCAAACTGTGGCTGTCCGGCGCAGCGATCATAGGTTTCATGCAGCTTCTGAATCCAGCTCACACAGTGCCTCCAACGCCCGCGGCGTACTGCTGTGCCTCGGTCTCAACATACTGGAGGTTTTCTTCCAAGCCAAAGCGTTTGACGGTCATTTCCCGAATATCCTTCTTGTGCTTCGCAGGGATATTGTCAGGGCGCGGAAAAGTGAGCACACCATTCACCAGCTTCGGTTGCCAGAGGTTACCTACGAGGCGGTCTTCTCCCGTTTCGTCTGGGTAGTCGAAGCTGTGGAACATAAGACCGTATTGCAATTCGTCCAGATCGTCGTATTCTCCCTTGCCGGAGCCGAAGTCACACGGTGCGACATATCCTTGGCACTCGCGCGTTCCTAGAAAGATGTCCTGCCTACCGCCATGCTCCAAGCTGCGCTTCGCGATCTCGAAGTGCTTGCCATCGTTTCGATCCCGCTCCAGTTCGGGCCGGTGTAGGTTCCACTCGAAGTGGGCGCGGACTTGGTACTCAACGCGCGGCTCACGCGTCGCAGTATCGGGATCGCCGGTCAGATATGTGTAGATCGCCAGGGTATTGCCACCGCCGTAGTCGAGCGGCTTCATCCCCTTGGTCTGCGTGCGGATACGTTTCATTACCCGAGCACAATCGACATACCAGATGAAGGTGGGCTTCCAGTAGATGGATTTGACGATCCCTTTCAACGCCTCGTAGGTCGGCAGATGGTAAGAGTACTTCTCACCGCCGACGCGCGTCAGGGGATCGGTAAACATGGCGTATCGTCCCCAGACGCGAAACTCAATGGTGTTCTTCGGTGTGCTATGCAATCAGGCTCTCCATTCTTTCGCCGCCATCGAATGCTAGGCCGAACTCGTCCGAGTAGAAACCTTCGCGCAGACATAATACTCCAGTCCCCGGCTGCACCTCACACACAGCTTCTTTTCTTCGCAAGGACTCCATTTCGTACGGGAATACATTCACTGTGAACTGCTGCGCCTTTCTTAGAAGGCAGAACTCCGATACAAAATTCTGTGTGGCACTCAATTCAGCAATCAAATTCATTCCGTCTTTCCGAAAAGGAACGATAACTCCCTGCGTTTGGGAATCGATTGCTCGAAACGCTTGAGCTGCACTATGAAACGACTGCATCAGGCCAGCCCGCGTGACGCCTGCGACTCTTGCATCGTCGACCGCCATGCCATTCTCCCCAAGCATCCGCAGAAGGGTGTCGTCGCGTTGTGCAGGAGGAGCCTTTACTGGATAATCCATTTGATTTGCACGCGCGAAGAAGTGATGCCTGAAGAAGCTTTCCATCTCCTGCGGGTTCGACAACTCAAATGGCTGGTCTCCCTTCTCTTCACGCCAGTCGTCGAGGACTCGCCGCGCATTTGTCTGCGCGCAGCGTATCTCCTCCAACTGCTTTGGAAGTGCCTGCGCCATCTTCACGATGTGCACCCTCCCGGTGGCTCGCTCGCCGTTGCGATTGCAGCGGCCCGCGGCCTGTGCAATCGAGTCCAGCCCGGCCAGATCGCGCACCACTGTGGCGAAGTCTATGTCCACCCCGGCTTCGATCAACTGTGTGCTGACGCAGAGCACCCGTTTTCCTGACTGGGGAGTAAGCGCAGCCTTCATCCTGTTCAGAGCTTCAAGCCGGTGCGCCGGGCACATATGCGTGCTCAGGTGCACGAGGCACCCATCCTCCATCGGCTCTTCGAGTGTCTTGAGCTGTTCCTTCCACTGCGCGTAAATCGCCAGCGCATCGCGCTTCGTATTCACAATCACCAGGCAACTACCATGCTCCCGCATCTCATCGATGGATAGTTTGCCTACGTCCGCTGCGCTCCAACCACCTGGCTTATTCGTTTTGTCGAACGTCTCATACCGTCGTAGATCGCGAAAGAGCTGAGGACCATTTGGCATCAACTCGGCGTCAGGCTTTAGACGCATGGCCCCTTTCCTTGCGTCTACTTGATGCAGCAAAGGCTGTGTCGCCGTACACAGCACGACGCTTGCCCCGCACTGCTCCACCAGAAAGTTCACAGAGTTGTTGAAAAGGTGTATCGAGCGCACCGGAAGCGTCTGCACCTCGTCGAAGACTATTACCGCCTTTGTGAGCGCGTGCAGCCTCCGTACCGACCGCGTTCCACCGCCAAACAGCGCTTCGATCACCTGCACCGCCGTCGTGAAGACCACCGGAGCGTCCCAGTTTTCAGCCAACACCGAACCTCGCCAGCTCTCCTTCTCTTCCGTCAGATTGGAGTGGTGTTCGAGCACAATCGAAGCGAAATCGCACTCCTTTGGCTCCAGCACTTCGCGCACCACTTGCGCGTTCTGGTCTGCAATCGAAATGTACGGGCTGACATAAATCACGCGATCCATGCTCCAGCGCTGCGCATGGTGCAACGCAAAGCGCAGGCTTGCCAGCGTCTTACCCCCACCTGTCGGCACGGTCAGGGTGAAAATTCCTTTAGGCCGTTCCGCTCCCGCGAGGCAATGACCGGAGATCTCGCGACGACATTGATCCACCCAATGTTCGTTCTGGAACGTCGCCAACTTACGTTCCAGCCGGTCTATCAAAGCCTGCCACGAAACATACTCACCATGCTGACGAAAACTCGCGCCCTTGGGCTTGTCGAAGTCCGCCGTATCGGTGCGGTCGCCGTCGATCAGACAACTGAAGAGCAACCGCAGCAGTAATCCCTGTTTGAATGGCTGAATGACCTCATCGTTGTCTGTCGTGCGAATCCGATCCATTGCTGCGGAAATCTCCGCGGCGACCTCAGGATCGTTGAGAAGGGATTCCAATGGAGCGCGGATAGCTGGCTCGGCGGTGCTCCATGCCTCGCTGCGGTGGCTTGAGAGGTCATCCTTGTTGAGCCTTCGCGATAGCCCATCGTTTCCGTTGGGAAGGATACAGTCTATTAGTCCCGAATGATGCGAAGCTACGCATAGAGCAAGAGCCTCGACCGCGAACCTGCCAGCTTCTTCCTCGGCACCGATAAGGCCATGCGCAATGATCTGCGCGCCTGCCGTAGAGTGATCGACGCTTCCCCTTAGCGGAATATCCGGCTCCATTTCCATGGAGGCATCGCCCGCAACTCTGCTGAGGTACTGCTGAAATGCATTGGAGTATTTGCCGAGATCGTGCGCAAGGCCGATTAGTGCACCGACACGAGGCATACCAGTCTTCGCGGCCAGCCGCGATGTGATCGCGGAGACTTTGAGGAGGTGGTCGCTGAGAAACTGTCCGTCTCCAGAAGATCCCAAATGAGCGAGAAAAGAATTGGCAGCCGGCATATGCATGAGCATCCGTCTTGGCGCAAGAACATGGTCGTACCAGTTCCCGCGAGTTTCTCCCGGAAAACCGCTTCAGCCAAAGCATATATCAGATGTCACTGCTTTCCGGTTAGTCTTGGCGGTGCTGGCCGCAAGTGATTACAGGGCAATAGCTTAGATAGAATTTATTTTTGCCGCGATTTGAATTGTGCGCGGCTATTGGGAAACATGGATTGGGATTTTTGACTCAAAACTTCCCGTGCCGTGACGCGATCTTGCGGAGCACACATTACGCACACTGATTCTCGCTTGCCTCGTTACAACTACAACGAAACGCGCGATCACCAGCGCACCGATCACTGATGAGGCGAATCTGTGGTCACCACCTTATGCAACTAGACGAGGCAGACACAGAGACGCGATCTCAATCAACCGGCAAGCTGCTGCTGTATCCACTCGTCGAGGACGGAGGCGCGGAAGCGCCAGCCTTTGCCGATCTGCAAGGCACGAATCACGCCACGCCGCGCCATCTTCTGGAGCGTCTTGGGATGGATTCGCATGATCGCTGCCGCCTGGATTGAGTCGAGCAGTGGCTCTGGGCAAAATGCGCCCGTCGGAAATGCCTGCAGCCGAGCCCTCGAAGGCTCAGCACCAGCTGCGGCTGCCGGCTGGGTTTTCTCCGGAATGCCCTGCACGGTTAATCTTTCTTTTCCCGGAAAAGCTCCGCACAGATCGTTTCGCGCCCTAATGCCGGCAACTGAAGAAAAGCCCTCCACCGCACGGCGGTCCTCTTTTCGCATCGCATTATTCATCACTGCCCTCCACAACGGTACTGCAGAAATATTCTCATATAATACCACAATTACAGCAGAAAGATATTAAATTGAGCGAGAAAGATGGCGCTATTAAATTGCTCATAAATAAGGTCATATCCCTCTCTATTTCTCGGTAAATGTGATGGTTGGGCTGGCCGGTCTCTGGTCTCTAGCAGGCTCGTCGCCCTTCCTATTGCGTTGTTTTCAGCCCCTGGTCAGATTTAGCGCATATCGAGCATGCTTGCGCTCGCCCGTTCGGACAAGTGCACCCTTTTCCGTGAGGTCTGCCAAATCGCGGGTTGTTGTGGCGGGTGAGGCCCCGGTGATCGTGCTGTAGTTGCCCGCGCTCAGTCCGCCCTTGAACCCTTCGGGGCCTTCCCGAAGTATACGGATGAGGGCCTTCTGCTGCCTTTCATTGATGTGGCCACGCAATCGGTCAAGTAGCTTTGTCTTGGCAATCAGGAACTCCACTTGCGCGATGGTCCGGCGCTGCGCTTCCAATGCGATGTCAGCAAACCATGTGAGCCACGTGGTGACATTAATCTGCCGATTGGCCTTTTCAAGGGCTTCGTAATAGCTCTTCTGATGAGCGAGAATCGTCGTAGCCAAAGCGACGAGCAGGGGTTGACCGAAGCTCTGCGCAATCGCTTTCTCGGCGATGGCGCGACCGATCCGCCCGTTGCCATCTTCAAAGGGATGGATCGACTCGAAGTACAGATGGGCTATGCCTGCTCTTGTAACGGCCGGCAGGGGTTCCGCTCCCTGCGGCGCCGTTTGATTGAACCATGCAATGAACCGCTTCATCTCCGCTGGAACCTGCTTCGACGGCGGCGCTTCAAAATGGACCCTGGGGTCGCCAATTGGTCCGGAGACAACCTGCATCGGCTCCAGACTGGTGCGGTATCTCCCAATGTCGATGAGATCCTTACGTCCCGAGGTCAGCATCCTGTGCCAGGCAAACAACATCTCGCTCGAAACAGGCTGGGAGAATGACCTGTAGAGATCGACCATCATCTCGGCAATGCCCTGCTCCGCTGGCGTGATGCGCCGCTTGTCGGCGGCCAGCCCGAGTTGACGCTGAATAGACGATTGAACGCTATCACGATTGAGAATTTCACCTTCAATCTCAGAAGTCGTCAGAGCTTCCCCACTCATCATTTCGACAAAGAGCTGGTTGTGCTCATCTTCGCCCAAGTGCTTGACCGTGCCGATGACAACGCCCGCACCAAGAAGAAACTGCTCCTCGGCAGCAGACATCCGGGAACGGTCCCACTTGAAATTCGGCCAATTCGGGTTTTTCCAGTTCCATGTCATGAGCGATAGAGAACCCATCTATCGCTCATTATGACACGGAATCATGAGCGATACAAACTAATCCTATCGCTCAGGTTCAGCGCCGCTGTTTACTTTGCCCCGGCTATGACTGCGCTGCTTTGGGTTCCGAACCGGCCCGCTGTCCCCTTGAGGTTCAGGAGTTGGAAGAGCCTGTACCGCTGCTGGCGTTGTAGGCACCGCGGGAGTCGGATCCAAGCAGCCTCGAATCCCCATTCCCGCAACCAGCCCGATCGCCAGTGCGGCGATGGAAATCACTGGAATCCCGACATACAGCACATAAGTGTTCAGTTGATGCAAGAGCGCATCAAGAGCATTCTCCCGCTTTTCCAGAGATTGCGTGAATCGGTTGTTCGCGGACTCAACCTGAGCGACGACTCCGCCATTTGGACCACTCAAGTTGCCGAGCGCGGCAGAGAGTTCCTTCTGGGCGCTCGTCATCATCGCGCTGGTTCCCTGCAAGCATCTCGCCGCCGCCGGCAGGCCAGATTCGAGAAAACTCTGGCGCAGACTCTCACTCAGCAATCTTGCAATCTTCTGTACATCAAGCCCCGATTCGATCTTCTCCGGCAGTCGAGTGATCCGCGACTCCAGCTTGTAGACGTAGTCGAGCATCTTCTGTTGCGCTTCGTCTGTAAACTCGTGATGAAGGTCGAGCATCTCCTGAAAACGCTCGCGCTCCTCGGCAATTTCCATCGGCGTTTTGCGGGTGAGCAGGGCCAGGACGCCCATCGCTTCGAGAATACGCAGCATCTCGTCGTCAGGGCTGAGTTTACGAGTGTGGGCAAGAACGCGATAATACGCGGCCTGCAACTCTTCAGGAACAAGCCGGGCGAGAGAGTCGAACAGAGTCGACTCTCCCTCCGCAACGATTGCAAGGTTGGAAGTTCCCGGCTCCGTACTCATGGCAGAAATACCTGCCTTGCCCGGTCGAATTCAGAGAAGAGCCGTCGCCGGTAGCTCTGCGCGCGCATGACGAGAGACGCTCTCTTCAGTTCATCAACACCGGTATTTCGGTTGGCCACCTGCCCCAGTTGAATTCCATGTTGCCGGACAGGGTTCTCAAGTTCCGCAAGACGAAACTCCATCTGCAAAATCTCCGGAGAGAAGACTTCGCGGAAGCGATTCGCCTGCTCCGTGGACTTCCAGTAGGTGAAGTCCGCCAGGGCACTGGTTGCGTTCTCGACAATGACGTACTCGACCCGTTCCTGGAGGCGGTTTGCCCAGGCAAGAACGCTTTCGACGCTGGCCGGGTCCGGCGTGACCACGCCAACCGCCGTAAAGCGGACCCCGGTTGCAGCGACATCGTCGTACATCGACTCGAACCAGTCGGCCGCAACCTGTCCGGCGCCTGATCCCATGTCGGCAAGAATGATGGGCGTGCCGCCATCGAGATGATCGACGAAGACGTCGAGTCCGGCGGGGGTGTGGATGTTGACTTTGGTGACCCTTCCATTGAAGAAGTGTTGCAGGGAGCCACGCGCCTTGTTCTCTGTGTCGAGATCGAGCAGCGTGACAGGAATCTGATTCTCCTCAAACCACTCGGCCAGGGCGACCATGACGCCCGTCTTGCCGACACCGCCTTTACCGCCCATGGTGAAAACTACACGCTTCGTATTGGCCGTCATTGCTTACCTCCATTGGTTGTCAGGGTTAGGGGTTCGTTTTCACGGAAAACGAAGCGGGCGCGCGTCGCCTCCCGCACTGCGGGCTTTGCCTTGAGAGCAGCAACGCGCTCCAGCGCCGGCGATTCCGCGGCAGCTAGGCCCGTTGGCGGCAGTTCAAATTGCGTTCGCTTGCGATGCTTCGCGCGGACCTTCACGAAGGAATGGAGGGTGCTGAGTGCGACATGCAACCCCAGCCGATCGTGGAAGAGGTGGGCAACTTCGCGATACGTGCGCCCTTTGCGGCGCAGTTCGCGGATCAGTTCGCGGTGGGGTTCCAGTTTGGAGCGTGGGGGCTTGGGCGGAAGACCGGCCAACGCGATTAGGACGGTCTGGTGCTCTGTATTCGCGGCAGAAAAAGGAAGAGTCATGGCTATCCCCGGAGGCGGTTGAGGCCGCACTCGGCTGACGACCTTTGGGCAGGTCGTTGGGGAGCCTTTTGAGCGACTGAAAAATCGGTCCCCATTCGTTCTAGGCCCATATCCATTGGTCAAATGCGAACTTCATTGACCTCAGGACCTGATCGTTGGGCAGATCGTTGGGCAGATCGTTGCGCAGTGCAATTTCAGTCCCCATAAGGTCCCCAATAGGCGTTTCCAGCCGTTCCCAAGGGGGTTCAGGGTTACCACTCGTGCCCTGTTTTCTTCTACTTACCGGAAGTTTGAGTCGCTCATAACCCAAAGGTCGCTGGTTCAAATCCAGCCCCCGCAACCAATTAGCTCAAAAAGCAGAGAAAAGGCCGCTTCGCGCGGCCTTTTCCATTTTGGCTGGAATGCGTGTGGCCGGTCCTCGCGGTTTCACAGGATGGGGAAACCATCTTTCCCCGCCGCCATTGCCCTGTTAAACTAGCTGATGTCGCGAATAGGCGCGTAGCTCAGTTGGTTAGAGCGCTTCCTTGACACGGAAGAGGTCGCTGGTTCGAATCCAGTCGTGCCTACCATATTTTTCAAGCATTTAGCGGCTCCTCTCCCTTGGTGCTTGGCAGCAAATTGGCAGCAAATCTCAAAACCTTCGTCGATGAAGGTTCTGAATTCTTCCCATCTCTCCTTTCTGAAGCGCCTTTCAGCTTTCCCGATTTCAATTCGCTTCTGGTTACAGGCATCTCGACGACCCGAGTCTCCGACTGCGGCCCCGCAGACGCTGGCTTTGCCGTGCTCTGTGTAGACCGGGAGGTTGCCACCGCCCCGCCTCCACCTGTACCGGTTTTCAGCTCCTTGTGGATTGAGTTGACCGTCGCCCGGACCCCTTCGGGAAGTTCCTGCATATAGACATCCGTGGTTGTAGCCGTCCGCGAGTGCCGCAGGATGCCCTGCACATCCTTGACCGTGCCCTTTTTCTGGGCCAGTGTAGCGATGGTGCGCCGGATGACCTGGAACGTCAGCTTCGGCAGCTCCAGTTTCTCGGCCAGTTTGTGCAACACCCGGTTGCGGAAGTTGCTCGAATCGAGAAATCCGCCGACTCTGTTGGGAAAGATGAACGCCTCTGGAGATGAATCCTTGCTTAGCTTCTTCCACCCGACCAACTCCGCCGCCAGTTCCGTGGCGATCGGAGTAGTCGTGAGGCTTCCGCGTGTCTTTCCCCAGGGGCGAATCTTTCCTTTGTATGTGGTTTCCATGATTGTGATCGACGGAACTACCGGATCGAAGCACTTCCACCGCAGGCCGAACAACTCACCTGGACGCAGAGCATTGGACATATCGAGTTCGAGCAGAATCCGATCCCGGAGGCCAAGCTTCGACAAGGCAGCCCTCAACTGATCCCACGTCAGGGTGGTCTTGTCGGTCTCCCATATAGGTCCGAATCTGCAGCACTCTGTCCTTTGAGCGGGTTTTCGCCAGTTTGTTGAGGTGGGTTTGCAGAGCGAACTTATCGATGTTTTCAAGGCGAACATCTCCGAATTCATCGACCAGCTCTGCCTCGATGATGTGCTTCTTCACCTTGGCAGTCTCCTCCCTCCAATCCCCCTCCTTCAATGGCAGGTAGCGGTTGCGAACGAACCATCCGAAGGTGACGGCTCCATTGATCATGGATCTGTCCCTTGTGGACGGTCCGCCCAATCTGGCGATCTCGCCCTCCAGTTTTTCCCTGGCCTGAAACTTCGACATTTCCGACTTCAGTCCAAGAATCACCTGAGCGATGACAGGTTTGGGTTCATCGGTTGCCGGGTCGAGTTCCGTTCTGCGGAAATATCCGTACCACTTCTTCCCGCGTAACCGAACCCAGCCCTTCTGGTGTGAACTTCCCATTTATTCCTCATTTTCTGTGTGGGGGAATAAGCGGGCCGCCTCCAGTTTAACGCCGTTTCCGGCGCAAATTGGAGACCCGCTCCCTTTCGCTTAGGAACTCTTCAATCTGGCTTGCCCGATAACGCAATGCGCCGTCACTCATCCGAATGACGGGCAAATAGGGAAGCCTCCGGGAAGAGTGATCCCAAACCCAATCCCTGCTGACTTTTAGTAGTTCAGCAACAGCTTCGGCTGTCAGAAGTGGCTCAATCGATGATGTTTGCTCGGCAATTTGCGCTAATGCCATGACCATGTTTCCTCCAACCATGTTTTGTGCGGCCGGACCGGGCCCGCAAGTTTTGGCATCTTCAGTCGAATTCGTTTTTCGGTCAAATCTGCACCGACTACTGCCCTCCATTCCGGTTGCGAATCGCGCAGAACCACAGAAATCGGGAGATTTGACCGAGTTTTCAATTCGACCAATACTGGCGCCGAACGGTGGGAGGAGACGATGTTCAACTCGCTCGACGATCTCTCGGTCCGGCTTACGGCGACCGGCTACTTCATCGATCCGGTGATGATTAAGGTCGTTTATTTGGCGGCCAGGATGCAGAAACCGCTGCTGCTCGAAGGGCCTGCGGGATCGGGCAAGACCCAGTTGGCGGTGTCGGTCGCCAAGGCAGCCGGGACGCATATCGAACGGCTGCAGTGCTACCGGGGCGTGACCGAGGACCAGGCCATCGGGAAGTTCGACGAAGGGTTGCAGCGGCTCTATATGGAGTTCGCGCGTGGTGAGCATGCGGACTGGCAGAGCGTACAGGCGAGCCTCAAAGGGCGCGACTTTTTCCGGGCAGGACCTTTGATGCGGGCGCTTGAATGCGAGCGTCCGTGCGTTCTCCTTATTGACGAATTGGATAAGGTGGACGAGGGTTTTGAGGCCATGTTGCTTGAGATTCTTTCTGCCTGGCAGTTGTCGATCCCCGAGTTCGGCACGGTTGAAGCCAAGAGCATTCCATTTGTTGTGTTGACGAGCAACGAGGAGCGCCGGTTGGGCGACCCCATTCGCCGGCGCAGCCTGTACGTGCGTGTCGAGCATCCTACGCCAAGCCGCGAAGCGGAGATCATCGCCAGCCGCACGCCGGACGCGGACGAGAGATTCCATCAAGAAATGGCGGGCATTGCGCTTTCGTTCCGCAATTATTCCCTCGAAAAGCCGCCGTCGGTCTCGGAGATGATCGACTTCGCCAACGCACTTCGGTTGCT
>JBEKGH010000019.1:0-60182 GCA_050012895.1 Occallatibacter sp. | reverse complement strand
TTCATGGGCGGTTTTGTGCTTTCGATCGGCTATACAAACCAGCCAGATTTGTTCTCTAACTGTTTGATTCGGCCGCTCCTTCACTTGTTTCGCTTGTTGGCTGTAATCGGATCTGCCCTAAATTTCTACTTTCAAAGCCGAGCGATAGACGCGGTCCGTTATGCCCGATCAATTTCGATCCAAATGGACCTTCACAAGGCCTTGACGGACGACAAGAAACAAGAAGATGCGATCAAGGCTCTTGAACAGGCGCAGGAATTGAATAAGAAGTTGATCGTGATGGATGCGCTCAATTCGTGGTTGGCGCGCAGCCTGATGATTTGCGCGGCTCTCTTCTTAGCGTGCAGTCTGATCATTACTTGGAACATCATTCCCACAGCGCCGGCAAAATAATGAAGCGGTACATGAGCAAAGCATTGAAATACGTGAACCTTCCGAACATGAAATACCTAACAGAAGGGCTCACTTTCAATTTGCTGCGATGCGCAGAAGTCCTCGATGCCTCACTCATAGGACTAAACGAAACGACTCAGATTCCAGACTTCATCGTTTGTTGGAACGGACAGAATCCATCCGACCGAGATCCCCTCGATTTCCCAGATCGGGGCAGAATTATCGTGGAAATATGTCAGTGGCTCACGAAACGCGAGCCGCTCTTCACCACAGTTGTCCGAGAAGCAGAGGAGGATAAAGGGCGCGCACCCGTCGCATTTTTTCGGATGCATTCGCCGACACTAGACATCCCGATGCGAGTGGAGATTCCGTTGCGTGCCCTCATCAAAGGCTGCCCGAGTCTTGATGGGACCTATTCTGTTTACCTTCACGCGCTACTCTGTGATGACAAGCGGGAATTCGTCTACTACGGAATAACCAAAAGAGGCTGGAACAGTCGATTCACTGAGCATTTGGAGTCGGCTCTCAGAGATGAATCTCGGCGATTGTTTCCGGCGAAGCTGAAAGAACTGCTGTCTGCCCGTGCGCAGCATCTTCGTGGAGAAAACAGAACAAATCCGATGCTGACAGGTTTTGTCAGCGCAATTTGCGCGGTTGGGCTCAACGTGGATTCGGCAATGGATGCTGAGGAATACCTCGTCGATAAATATAGCCTGTCAAGCAAGCACCCAAACGGATTGAATATGATTCCCGGTGGCCGAGAGGGCATAAGAGCTTTGCGGAGGCTTTCAATTGACAGCGCCGCGTCGCTAACCGAAAGCGATGAGCGCGAGGCGCTCCTAGATGAATACCTGAAGGTGCATCCGCTGTTTGGAAAACCGAATCCGGGAGTCGCTGCAAAGTGGGATGACCCCGCGTATGCGGAAGCCGTCATCTGCGGTCGCGAGAATCGCTTAAACGCGGGCCAAGTTCGAGAAATTCGGTATCTGGCCGCGATGGGGACCAGCATTCAGCAAATCAAAGATCGCATTGGCGCGGTGGACGACGGACAAGTTTCGCGCGTACTCGCGGGCCGCACATATTCCAGAGTCCAATGAGCGAATAGATCGTCCCAAATCGAAAACAACCACTAAAGCAGCCCTATTGAGGGTCAAGAAGCATATAGGAAATCTTGTATAATCGCGTCCATTGCGATACCATCGGTGTGATGGCACCTAGAGAAGAAGCCTCATCGGCCGCCGAACTTCACTTTGAAGGGGATTCGCTGGAGGTGCTGTCGAGGTTTCCCGATGAGGTCAAACGGGCGCTCGGGTTCTCTCTGCGACAGCTTCAAATCGGCAGGGAGCCGACCTCGCAAACGCGCAGCATGAGTTCCATCGGCCCCGGCGTTTATGAATTGAAAGAGGCCGATGAGCGCGCGTGGTACCGGGCGATCTACCTGTCCAAGGTGGGGAACACGATTTACGTGTTGCACTGCTTTGAGAAGGAGAGCCGCAAGACTGACCGGAGAGACATTGAGGTTGCCGGGCAGCGTCTTAAGCTAGTCAGGCAACGGTTGCAGGAGCAGAGAGCACATGAAAAGCGCAGCGGGAAATAAGCCGACCCATATCGTGAAGGGGAACATCTTCGACGCCCTGGGCTTCTCCGCGTCGGAAGCCAGCGCGCTGAAGATCAAGGCTGAGATTCTGTCCGCCATCCTTGAGCATGTGCGGGCCAAGGGCTACACGCAGGCGCAGCTTGTGGACATTCTGGACGAGTACCAGCCGTCGGTGAGCAACCTGCTCAAGGGCCGAATCTCCCAAGTGAGCATCGAGAAGCTGTTGCGCTATGCCGACCGTCTGAATTTGAAGACGAGCATCGCAGTACGGCCCATAGAGGGGCGAAGCCGGCGGGTGAGAATCCCGGCCACGGCAAGCGCGCGACGCCCAGTGCGAAAGTTGGCAGCGGCGGTTTAGCTCGCTTCGAGCTTTTGAATGCATCGCACGATCCCGCTGGCCGGAAATTGCCCAAAAGCGGGAAGCATTGCGTCGGATAGATCGCTGTAACAAGATGGAAGCAAGTAAGAAAGAGCAATGATGCGCACTGCCGGGCAAGACAGATTTCTAGTTCTTAACCGTCATTTCCTGCTCCTCGCAGTCTTCGGCGTCCAGCCTCAGTACTGCCTAAAACCCGTCTGCTCCATTTCTGCTCTATTCGATTTCTGTAGAACGACCCTTTAAAAAACGCCCGTAATCTCTATCGCCAGAACGAGATCGGGTGAACGCCATGTTCTTTGTTTTCAATTGACGGCCATTTTCCCAAGCTGAATGTCGCCGGTTCGATCCCGGTCTCCCGCTCGGCATCGTTTTTCTGGAGACAATGAGGAGCCGTGCTGAGGAACGCTCCCCACTCATCGCCCTATTGGGCGGAGATAGTAATGGAGGGCTTTTGAAAATGTACCGCTTTTGTACCGCCGGGATGCCCATTCGCGCGATTTTAGCGATTTCAGAGGATGTGGTCAGTGGCAAAGGAGAAGTGACGTAGCCCTTGCTTTTTCCAATATTTGTGACAAAATCGATGTGGATTTGCGCAAGGGGTTGGATGAGGCGGGACTGTTCGAGTCCTACCTGAGGAGCGAACGGGTCGAGCACTTATAGCCGCCCCCGTAATCGACTTCGCTGAACCTTGCCCAATTTGATTCAGACGTTTCGGATTTCTTCCCTTAGGTCTTGCAACGGGGATTGGATTGGACGATGGCGATGTGGTTGTAGATGCGAGCAGGGTGCGAACTGTGCTTCTCGACTTGCACCGCTCCCGGAGACTCGCTGGAGAGGTCGTTTTGGCCGAGCTACGTTCGTCGGACTCTCACTCTCGTCGGGCAATATCGGACAAGGAACCCCGGCAATCCTGGCATTGCTGGCGACGATGGCAACATGTATTCTGTAACTTACGGGTGGTCAATGAGGTCTCAACGTTCGATCCCCACTAGCCGCCCCAAACTATATCACATTATTTTAGTTAGATTTGCCGTATCTGAGGTTTGACGGTGGGCCAATGTGGGCCAAGTAAGACATAATTCTTGCCGTGCCACTCGCACTTTACCGTCGCCATCGTCGTGAATGCAAGGGTCAACATCCGCATAACCTACGCACATCTGAACACGACGAGCGCAAGAAGGGATGGAGGCGGTGCGAGTGCCCGATCTTTGCGTCGGGAACACTCGGCAAACACTTCAAGAGAGGCAATACTGGGCAATGGGAATTCGAGGCTGCCAGAGCTGTAGCCGCAACCATTGAGCGCGCGGGAACCTGGACCACGCAACCACTACGGCCGCCAGAGCCCGAAGAACCACGGGCAATTCGGATTACCGTTCAGGATGCCTGCGAAGCTTTCCTCGCCAAATGCAAGAACAGGAACATCGCCACAAACACCCTAGCAAAATACCGCACTTTTATTAACCAGCTCGACTCCTATTGCCAGCACCGTGGCTGCATCTATATCGACCAACTTGCGGTCACCGATATGGATCGGTTCTATGCCTCATGGAAAGACGGCATCCGCGCGAAGGCCAAAAAGCTCGAACGGCTCAAAGCCTACGTCAAATTCTGCGTTAAGCGCGAATGGCTCGCCAAGGACATCGCCGACGACTTGCAGGCACCTGAGGGCTCATCAGTCACCGTCCCCAAGTCGCCTTTCACTGATGAGGAACTCGAACGCCAATATGCCGCCTGCGACAAGATCGGACCTCAACTGAAACAGGGACCCGGTTACCGCACGTGGGGCGGCGAGGATGTGAAGGACTTTATTTACCTTTCCATCTACACCGGCTTGCGCATCTCCGACGTGGCGACCTTTGATGTAACGAAACGCCTGAAGGGCAATGATGTCTTCCTTCGGATGCACAAAACAAGACGACCGCTGTTTACATGGATACCGGACTGGCTTGTTGAGCGCCTGCGCGCACGGCAGAAAGAACATGGCCCGATGATTTTCGCCGCCGGCATTACTCGTAACGCTAAACAGCTTTGTGATATATGGCGGAACAAGCGCCTGAAAAAGGTTTTCGCGCTTGCCGGGCCATGGGACCCGTCCCCGCATCCCCATAAATTCAGGCACACATTCGTTCGCATCCTACTCGAGAAAGGCGTGCCCGCTCCCGACGTTGCCGAACTGATTGGCGATAGCGAGCAGATTCTTCGCAAGCATTACGCCGCTTGGATACCAGGCCGACAAGATCGCCTTTCCCGCATTCTGCAGGAGGCCTTCGCAGATCGATCCAAAGGAAAATTGGTATCGATCCGGTAACGTTGTGCAGAATTATGCAAAGTACATTCGAGGACAGGCCATGCCGGTAGATGGTGAGCTTTTTATCGGCGATGAGGGAAATCTCTATGTATGACGAAGCCAAGTGTCGTTTTCAGACGCCAAGCGTCTATGTATCCTCTCGGCCACAGAGGCTGGGACGCTGTATGTGGTGTGGTACTTTCGCCGGCCCATTCTGATTTTTACCACCCCTGGTTCGTCTACCAGAATCTTTCTCAATGTTTCACGACCGATCCCCCACAGGTCGCACAACTCCGCGATCCGGTAATGGCGTTCAAAAGTTGTGGTTTGTGTGCTCATTCTTCAGTCCCCAAGTTGCGCTGACAATGTCGAACCTTCCACCAACGAGACCTTCCGGTTTCCCATCTGGAAGTAGTCGAGGAGTGCGATCGCGCCGACCGACTTCCTTACGCCACCTTTGCTGCCAGTTACAAAGAAAGCCCTTGCCATACCTTGCTCTTTTCTTACAGCGTTACGTCCGGTTTCATCTGAAATTTCCCGGGCCTTACTTCAGCGGTTGGTGACCCCACCGTGCCCTTAATGGCCGCTTTTACTGGAGCTTGTTCCCTTGGTAGCCCCAGAACTGAAGAAACCGAGGATTTGATCTTCACCGACGAAGCAGATGCGCGCCTGCTCCTCTCAAGCCTCCAGCCCGCCGCCCAGTCCCGAGAACTCCTCGAAATCCTGAAAGCATCGCAACAGCCAGAGCCGAAGGCGGATGTAGGCGGTGACCTGACAATCGCGCTTGTCCGGTCTTCCACAGGCCAACCGGCCTTCAAGGTATCGATTCACGAGGAAAAGCGGCAAGAGATCATCGATCTGATTGCTCAACTCCGGCAGACTGCATATCTGGCATCGCGCAACAACCTCAGAGCGCTCAGTAACGAACGTGGCGGCAGATAGCCCATAGCTGAGGAGATCCGTCATCGACTGCGAAGCGTGTGAACAATGCGCCATGGCCATTGATGGCAAGCTCTTCGCGGCGATCATCGCGTATAATCCGTCGCCATCAGAAAGCTGTCCCGGCGGGACTATACGAATGGGGATTGAACTGGAGCCTTGAGCTTATAGACGGCTGCGAAGTAGGCCACCATCACGCGAAAAGTCTTGGACTTATTCACGCCGCCGAGAATTTCCCCGCCGACTCTCTCCAACTCATCGGCAATTTCGTGAGTCAAGGGGAAGACGAACGAGGTGTCGATACTTTGAAACGGAATGTTCAGCCACGGGCCGTTATAGAACGCAAGAATCTGCGCCTGAGCGGCCTTGGTCTTGAAATTCATGATGATTTGCTCAGCGAGAGCGTTCTGTTTCCGGATTTTCAGCACGGCAAAGAGTTGGTTGAAGTGGGTCTTGGTGAATTTGGAATCAACCGTGAGCCGGACCTGTTTGCGCCTCTCTGCAGGAGCAACGACTTTGCGCTTCGGTCCAGGCGTGGGCTTCTTGGGTGGGGTCATCTTTCTTCCTTCTCGTGATGTAGTTTACATCAGACGTGTAAGCCGCTCCATAAACGTGCGGCAACCAAATGCAATCAAAGGAGTTCCTGTGAAGGAATCACCGAGGGCATACTGGATTCATCGCATGGAGAGGCCGGGCGCAAACCAGATCAAGCAAAGCAGATCGAACCGTGGGGGGCAGGGAGAAAAGGAAGTTGGTCAGAAACTTCGTTGCCGATCTGCAGGCAGCTTTGCAACGTTCATGAGAGCGCGAAGCCAGGATTGCAGAAAGCCCAACCTCTCAGGTCTCAATCAATTGCCGAGGAGAAGAGATCCTTTTAGGAGCCATCCTTATTCATCCGAACCACGCGGAACGATTCGGCGATAGGTGGCCTTTCCGCTGGTTTGATCCCGTCATCTGAACTCCCAAAGCTGCTGTCCGTCCCGCCGCTTGGATTGAATCAAGCTACCATTTTGCATACTGCTCCTTCTTGCGCCGGCGCGTGGGCTCCAATGGCAGGGCGATCGTCCACCGAGTATCACAATTTGCGTGAGTTGAAGAGAGCGGGCGGCGAATTGAACATGCTTTGGATGCTGCTTTGCAGCGGCGGAACGCTATTTGTGCTTGCCAGCGACGGCGCGTTTTTACGAGTGGATTCGGCGGCGGAAGGGATCTCCTCGATCCGACCACGAATTCGCAGGAATCAGATTGTTGGGACATGGTGGAACGCGCAGCCTCATATCGGCCGATGGTCCTGCGCGTTGGCGTCTCTCGCCTCGGACAAGTATTCTGCCGGCAATGCCTCTCAATGAGGCTTCGGGGCGGCTTGCGGAGAGTTGGAGGGCGCCGCCGGCTCAACTCGGCGAAAGGCAATAATGGAGAGGTGACTGGTTTGGCCGCCCACTCTGCTGCCTTCCAGAAGAGCCTCAAAGTAGGGAATGCGAACTCCTCCGTGGCCGCCGCCGGCGAGTGCCAGGAGCTTCTCAACCGAGGATTCACTGGTCATAAATTCGCCGCCGCCCTCGGTACCTTCAGAGTCTGTGCCCTCGATAGAGAGGACGTTGCCCGCGCCGGTGAGATTGGGGACAAAAGCGATTCGGACATAACTGACATTCGGGGCACAGCGATCGAACACCTGCGCGCCGGGCACTGGATCGAAGTTCTCAAAGTAATTGCAGCTCAGTTTCTGGTCCCACCCGAATTGGAAGTGCAATTGACTATCGACCAGATATTCCCAGGGGTTGGCTCGCGTGCTGCCAAGCAGGATAACGTTGTCGGACTTCATTTGCGTCATATTGAAATCCCGGGGCCGCAGAATGGAAATACGGCCCTGGTCTCCCTGGGTCAACTGTGCGATTCGGTAGACTGTTCTAACGCTTGCCATGCTTGTGAGCCCCTGACGGGCTGTCCACTGGGCAAAGAAATCGAGAGTCGGGTCGGATTTAAGTTGGGCATCAACCATCCACTGGTTGGGATTCAGGTACTCGACAAGTCCAATCTGACGGCCCTCTAGTTTTTCAATGAGATCCAGGCTGGAGTCGGTTACGATGATGTCCATGTGGCTCGTAGGAACGAGCAATTGAGACCAAAGCGCATTCAGAGCAGAATTTTCTTGGAACGCTGGAGGCAGCGCACGCCGTACATTGCGCAAGGTTATGGTCGACCAGAGGGCGTAGGAAAACAGCAGCAATGCGCATGCTCCCAGCAGGACAAGCACACGACGGTACAGTCCGAGCTTGGCTTGGATTTGAAGCAGCGAAGAAGCGGTTTCACCCGTGTCAGAAGAATCTCTCTCACGGAAGATGGGGGTGTACTTGCCCTTTGGGATCTCGAGGATGACCGGCTCGGAGAGGCCGTCCGCATTGAAATACTGTTCCAACTTCCTGCGGGTGTTCCCGGCTGTGACGCGAACAATATTATCGTCATGGGGATTGTAATCTGCCGGCCGGCCGAAGACGTTGTGGCCGATTTCCTGCTCGTGGACCTGCACATCCTGATCTTCCAAAGCGCGGTCGCATACATAGGTCAGGAAATCGCGGGTCCTCTCGCTTCTTGCTACCTCGCGGCTCCATAAGACTCTCTGCACCAGAGCGCGGCGCTCCTTAAGGGGCACTTCGGAAGTTTTGTGGTTTCCATTGTCGTTGCCGTTCCGAGTGCTCATCGCCCTCCTTCTTCAGTCCGTGCCTGGTCGCAACGGGCACGATTATAGCGTAAAGACTGCACCGTCGTCCGGGTCGACACAGGTCGGCTCCCGATGGCGCGGTCACCACCTCAGGCTGTTCGACTGCCAGGGGATAGAAGCGCTCAGACTCTCGCGTCCACTCGCGACTCATGGATGGGCAGGCCACTGTTGGAGTCTCGTCGCCACCCGCCTTGACCCACGGGACCATGCTGCAGCAGTGAGCCCGCCGTTTGCTCGCCGTCCAAGCTCGCGCAGGTGTTCTTTTACAGTAAAGCACACCACGATTCTTACCTCCACGGCACTGCGTTTACAGCGCCTCGATGCGCATTAAACTGCAAGCTATCGCTTAAATTACAAACGAGTTAAACGAGACTTGCGGATTCGGTATTTCCAGCGGCTTCTGGAAAACTCGCATTCACAGTAAAAGTCGTTGACCCGGAAAGGGTCACGTGTTCACGTAGCTCCTGCGTATCGACAAAGTGCAAAACATGCTCTCTACGGGCCGTGCACTGCGCTTTGCGAGCGGCTCCAAGGACAACTAAGGTCAACCAAAACCTTTGAGGGGGTAACAACTAGATGAAAGAACTAGCCAGCCATCGGACGCAGACGTTCCGCAATTGGAATATGCAAACTCTCGCCATCGCATTGGGGGTTGGAATCGCCATCGCGCTGTTCTGCACGGGTGCTTTCGCGCAGAGCGGCGCAGGGTCCATTCAAGGTACCGTGAGCGATCCCACCGGCGCCGTCATACCGGGTGCCTCTATCCACGTCGTCAACCAAGCCACCGGCGTCGCAATCGACACAAAAACCAATAATGTGGGCTTTTACCAGGTGCCGGGTCTCGTCGTTGGCACCTATGTTGTGTCGGTCACAGCGCCGGGCATGAAAACCGCCAACCAAGCCATCGAGCTCCAGACCGCCCAGACCGCGGTCATCAATGCGCGTATGACCACCGGCGCCGTCACGCAGCAGGTTACGGTTTCAGCCGACACTGTGGAGCTCACGACTACCGATAACGGAGCCGTCACCGCAACCCTCGAAAATGCAAGGCTCAATGAGTTGCCCATGAACGGGCGCTATTTATATTCGCTGGTGAACGAAACCACTCCGGGCATTGAGAATGGCGTTCACTCCAATGCCAGCGCCAATGGTCAGCAAGGCGCGGCCACCGAATACGTGGTGGACGGTGCCAGTCTGGACAACGTCGAATTCGGCGGCATCTACCTTGGAGACTTTTCGGCTGCGCATTCGGTGGATCCGGATTCGATCCAGGAAGTCCATGTGGATAGCATCGCCTCTCCGGCGCAGTATGCCTCGCCGTTGACGGTCATCCTGACTACGAAGTCCGGAACCAACCAGTTGCACGGCGCGGCGTTTGAAACCGCTCAAAACAACGGTTTCGGCCAATCCCGCACCAGACAAACTGCATACAATTCCACCGAGAATGAGTACATCCGCAATGAGTTTGGCGCTAGCGTGGGCGGTCCCATCGTTATTCCTCACCTTTACAATGGGAAGAACAAGTCGTTCTTCTTCTTCTCCTTCTTTCGTCATTCGGTAGCGCAGCAATTGCCTTACCCCGAATACACGCCGACGTTGGCGATGCGGCAGGGCGATTTCAGCGGGCTGGTCAACAGTTCGGGCGTCCTCCAGCAACTGTACAATCCCTACACCACAAATCTGACTGGAACTACCTCGTGCCTCGAGCCCCCGTCGGTAGGAACCGCGTCCAATACCCAGCAGTGGTGCCGTACGCCTTTCGGCGGCAGCTCCGCTCTAGGCACCACCACCAACTACATTCCCACCAGCCTCGAATCCCCCACCACGGTCATCCTGAATGAGATGAGCCCTGTGCCAACCAATGCCAATAACCCGTTGGTTGCGAGCAACCTGTCCTTTCCATTCCCGGAGCTCCTCATCGCGCCGCAGGCCACGTTCCGCATCGATCAGTCATTCAATGAGAACAACCGGGCTTACCTGCGCTACACCCAAGGCTCCAACAGCAACGTCAATCCGCACAGCGATACCGCGGCATTTACTCTGGCGGTTCCTTCTGCCGGCTTCCCAAAGTGGCTCAGCGGCGAATCCTTTACCACAAACTCAACGTATGCCGCATCCATCGGGTTTACCCACGTCTTTTCGCCCACGTTCTACTCGGAAACGGTGCTGGGCGACACCTGGATGTCTGAGCGGGACCTTGCCGGCGGCAATCCCAACACCGATTGGGAGTCCAAATTGGGAGTCCCAAACAACTTCGGCCAGGCAGGTTTCCCCGAATTTGCAAGCATCTTCCAGCAAATCAACGGGACGCAGTATGTCTATACGATGGTCTGGTCCCTCCCCACTTTTGACGAAAATCTTACCAAGACTTACGGCAAGCACCAGTTGCAGTTCGGCGGCCGTTACCGTTACGAGCGCGTCGGCGATCAACCGGACGAGAGCTCGGACACTATCGGCTTTGGTAATGGCGAGGACACCGGACTCTACAATCCCTCAACCGGGAACACGCCCTCCGCATTCTCCAACACGGGACAGTTGAATGCCGACGAGTACCTGGGTGGCGCGGATAGCTACAGCCAGAACCTGCAACCGCCCTACCAGAACATGCACGATATGGAGATCGACGCTTATTTCCAGGACAACTATCGTGTGAGCAACAACCTGACCGTGAATCTTGGCCTGCGCTATGAGGCGCATCCGGCCATGACGATGGAGCAGGGAATCATGATGGGTTTCGATCTGAAGAACGACGCCGTCGTGACCGGCGCTCCGACTTCACAACTGATTGCCGAAGGCTTTACCACGCAGGCCATCATCACCAACGATAATCTCATCGGAATGAAATTCGAAACTCCGGCGCAGGCGGGATTTCCCGCCAAGCTTCTTAATGATTACAACGTCAACTTCAGCCCGCGCGTGGGAGCGGCCTGGCAGCCGAAGCCTAAATGGGGAACCGTAATACGCGGCGCCGTGGGCCGGTATATCTATGCCCCTCCGCTCCGCGAAACCTTCCGCAATGTTAGCCGCAACAATCCGTTCACTGCCGGCTACACCAACACCTACACCAGCGCCGGCAACGCGCCCGACAATGAGCAGAACTACATGCTGCGCGCCGTGCCGACCAATTCGTCAAGCTACAGCTACGCCAACACCTTGCCGGGAGGAGCGGGAGGCACGCCCATCCTGGGTGTGAACTCTGTCAACACGGTCAATTCCGCCACCACGACCGCGATCAACCCGGGTGTGGGACTCACTACCCTCAACCCCGACTTTCCGCCCGACTATGTGGACGAGGCGAACTTCACCATCGAGCAGCCGTTGAAGTGGGGCTCCGCGCTGCGGGTCAGCTACGTCTACACGCACGGGACCAACCTGAACAACCCCTTCTACTACAACGACCACCCGTCAACCTTCAGTTGGGAAGTCCAGACCGGTACTCCAGCGCCCACCGGGACCGCCAGTGTGCTGAGTACCTCCAATTCCAACACCGGCCAAGGCCCCTACGACAAACTGACGTATGGCAGCGGAAATAACATCATCCAGAAGTCCGGATGGTCAAATTACCACGCCCTCCAGGCCAACTTCCAGAAGCTCTACCATGCTGGCTCCGCCTGGCAACTGATGGGTGTCTGGTCCAAGTCGCTACGCACGGGCGGCGACTTTGGCGGTTCGTCCGGTGACACGATCGATCCTTACTCCACCTTCGTCAACTCCGGGCCGTCGACTGTGACATACGTCCCCGAGGGCGGAGCAACGCTGATTGCGCCCTATCTTCCGCCGGCCCCGCCCACCGGCACTCTGCCCTGGCAATACTACAAGGCCCTGAACCGCTACGAGAACTACATGACCGACACCAACAATCCCTGGCTGCACATCCAGTTCAATGGCTTAGTGGCCCTGCCCCTCGGACGCGGACAACGGTTCCTGGGCAATGTGAATAAGGCTTGGAACGAGGTGGTCGGCGGCTGGCAGATTGCCGGCGACGGAAGCATCACGGGACAGGAGTTTGCAGTCAGCGGTTCCCATTGGGGACCGACCAATCCGCTGCACATCCTTAAGCAAAAGATCACCGACTGCCGCAGCGGCGTTTGCCTGAAAAGCGTTGAATGGTTCAATGGCTACATTGCGCCGACAACGATTTCCGGCAATGCCTGCTCGGCGGGACTGACGAACGTTGTCAGCGGCCTTCCCACCTCCTGGGCGCCGTACCAGACGCCCGTCGACACGATCTGCAGCGCGCCGGTTGGTGGCAAGACCGTGACGGACAAGTACTACGGACTCGACGACGTGATCATGAATGGGGTCACCGGGCAGACCGCAAACGATGTCATCGGTTACGGGGACATTCCGCAAAACAACCAAAACGGTGTTTCGGAGAGCAGCATCAACACCACCAACCCGTTCGGCCACACGGTTCTGAACGGCCCGACGAACTGGGTAGCGGATGCGTCGGTGTTCAAGGTCTTCCCGATAACGGAACGCGTGAACTTCCGCATGAACGCGGATGTGTTTAACGTCTTTAACCATCAAGGACTTCCTAACCCGAGCGGATCCGACGGCACGGTGTGCTACTCGGCCGGTGGCCTGGGCTGCAGCTCCGTTAACCCTGTTCGTGAGGTGCAGTTCACGGCGCGGTTGACGTTCTAGTCAGCGGTTTCTGCGCGAACCAGCTCCGACGTTCAATCCTTCGGGGCTGGTTCGCATGGAGAAGACTCAGAGGGAACAGTCGTTGGACTAACCGAGCAATCTTGCGTGCCCGCGTAACGACGGTACAGAAGATACGCCTGACTAAGTAACCAGCTCAGAATACCTGGCTGCAATCAACGTCTGGGATCCCTTTCTTGGTGCGCCATAAAGAGTATCAATAACTATCGAGCAACTTTTCGAGGGTAAGTATGAATCGCAGACAGATACTTTCTTCACTTACATTGTTTGGTGGCGCGGCGGCCATTAAAGGGTATGCCGCGATCCCCAATCCTCCATCGACCGGCGGCCTGCCACCCACGATTTTCAATCCGCGCAGCTTTGGCGCGGTCGGCGATGGCAACGCGCTCGATTCAGGGGCCATCAATGCCGCAATCGACGCCTGCAACAAAGCAGGCGGAGGAATCGTCTATCTTTCACCGGGAAACTATCTGAGCGGAACGGTCGTGCTCAAAAGCAATGTGACTCTCTATCTTGAGGCTGGAGCAGTTCTTCTCGGCAGCAAGAATGTCTCCGATTACAATCCGCAACCGGGGCCAAACTCAGACGACGATGCCGGGCAAAGGCATTTCATCTTCGCCCGGGATGTGGAGAATGTCGGACTCGCAGGACCAGGCGCGATCGATGGGCAAGGGAGCAGCTACTGGATTCCGTCGAATCGCAAGCCGGTTTCTGCCGATAAAAAGTGGTCTGATGCGATCCATCTCGATTGGGAACACAAGAACCGTGTATCTCCGATGATCGAGTTGGTGAACTGCACCAACCTGCGTATCGAGGACGTGCGCATCCGTGGCGCTTCGGGGTGGACGATGCGGCCAATCAACTGCACCAATGTCGTGATACGGGGTATCGCAATCAAAAATCCGGTTTATGGCCCGAATACCGACGGAATCGATATCACCAGCTGCAAGAATGTCCTGATGTCCGACTGTATCATCGATACTGGTGACGACGCGATCTGCCTGAAGAGTGAAAATCCCTATGGTGAGTCGCCTCAAATCTCGCAAAACATCGTCATCACAAACTGCACCATGAGCGGCTGCTGCAACGGCTTCAAGATAGGCACCGCCACGCAGGGCGGATTTGAAAACATCACTTTCTCAAACTCCGTCATCTATAACGACGATGTCGACCTGACGTCGCGCCTGATCGCCGGGATCGCAATCGAGATGGTCGATGGCGGCTGGATTGACGGCATCGTAATCACCGGGATTCAGATGCGGCGGGCACGCTCGCCCATCTGCATCCGCAGAGGCGATCGCTCCAGCCCGCACAAGTTTCCGCAAACGGGCCTGCGTGGAGTGATGGTTGACGGAGTCCACGCGACAGATGCCATCCTCACCAGCTCGATCACGGGAATTCCCGGAATGATCGTCGAGGATGTCAGCCTGTCGAACATTACCATCGACACCGTCATGCCTGGTAAAAAGGAATGGGTCACGTCGCCGGTTCCGGAAGTTCCAAAGGCGTACCCGCAATCCAGGATGTTCGGCTGGCTTCCGGCCTCGGGGCTTTATTGCCGCCACGTAAAAGGCCTGCGCCTGAAAGACATTAACTTTCGCTCGCCTGCGGATGAATGGCGGCCAACCATCATTTGCGACGACGTGAAGGACCTTACGCTCTCCGGCTTTAGCACCACGCCCGTGAGTGAAGGCGTGCCGCCAGTGTCGTTTGTCAATGTAGATAAAGCGTGGCTCTCCGGAGCAGTAGCCCCAGCAGGTGCGAAAGCACTGTTGTCCCTGCAGGGCGAGCACACAAACAACATTCTGGTTTCCGGCTGCGATATTCGCGAAGCTTCCAAGCTGGCGGAATTCGGCGAAGGCGTTGCGCCGAATGTCGTCCAGGCTGAATCCAACGCGGACAAAAAGCAGCGCGCCTGAACGCAGGCCTTGAAATCAAATGGCACATGCCGCTTGTCCGGCGCGATGGGGAGAGAAATCGTAACGATGTTAGAATCGCTGATTGTCTTGACAGTTTCGGGGCCTCTGGAGCCTCTTTGCGCAGGCGCCGCATTGAGCTGCGATTTTGTCCGGCGAGGGATAGCGCAACGCGATTGAGTGTATGCGGCGAAAGGACCCATGGATTCACACCGTCGAAACCTGCTCAAACTTTCACCACTCGCGATAGCGGCTGCTGCGACCACAATTGGCCGCAGCACTCTCGCTGAATCTTCCACAGTCGCACCGCCCGAGGCGGCGTTCAGCGTGCGCACGTACGGAGCGACGGGCGATGGTAAGACTGTCGACACCCCAGCCATTAACCGCGCGATTGAAGCCGTCGCTACAGCGGGTGGCGGCACGCTCTTTTTCCCGGCCGGAACCTACATGTGCTTCACCATCCACCTCCGAAGCAATGTGGATATTTATCTTTCGCAGGGCTGTACGATCCTGGCCGCTGACTCGCCGAAACCAGGCGAAACCACCGGTTACAGCGGAGGCGCTTACGACGCAGCCGAGCCCAACACGCTCTGGGAAGCCTTCCAGGATTACGGGCACAGCCACTGGCACAATTCGCTCTTCGTCGGAGAGGGAATTGCGGATTTCTCCATCCTCGGTCCAGGCCTTATCCACGGCAAGGGTTTATCGCGGGGAAGCAAACCAAGCCAAGTGAGAGAAGGCTATCAGTCATTCGTCGCCGAACAGACAGGCGTGGGCAACAAAGCCATCGCACTGAAGAATTGCCGCAATGTTATCCTTCGCGATTTCTCCGTACTGAAGGGCGGACACTTCGCTGTGCTCGCAACCGGCGTGGACAACCTGACGATCGACAACCTGACGATCGACACCGATCGCGACGGCATGGACATTGATTCCTGCCGGAACGTGCGCATCTCGAACTGTGCGGTGAACTCGCCATGGGACGACGGGATCTGCCCCAAGTCCAGCTATGCACTCGGATATGCGCGCCCGACCGAAAACGTAACTATCGCGAATTGTTTTGTCACCGGCGCCTACGAGCTTGGCAGCGTCGTATCGGGAGCGTGGAAGAAATTTGCAGACGACGCAAAAGTCCCGCGCAACGGTCGCATCAAGTGCGGCACTGAGTCGAATGGCGGCTTCCGTAACATCGCCATTACCAACTGCGTCATCGAAGGCTCGAAAGGCATCGCACTCGAAAGTGCGGACGGTGCGTTGCTTGAAGACATCGCAATCTCAAACATCACCATGCGCGACATCTCGGACGCGCCGTTCTTCCTTCGTCTTGGCCGCCGCAATCGCGGCCCCAGGGAGACCATGCGTCCGGGCACGTTTCGCCGTGTATTGATCTCGAACGTCGTTTCCAGCAACTCTGCGGCATCGACAGCATCGATATTCTCGGGGATTCCGGATAACGCAATCGAAGACGTGAAACTTTCCAATTGTTACTTTGGACATCGCGGTCTCGAAGTTTCCACGGATCCGGCGAAGCCATCGCCCGACTGGCGGATCATCAAGGTGCCCGAAATCGAAGAGGCTTATCCGGATCTGAACCGCTTCGGACCGACTCCTTGTGACGGCTTCTTTGTTCGCCACCTGAAGCATCTTGAAATGTCCCACGTCGAGATCGCACCAGCGAATGTCGATCCCCGGCCCGCGTTCTGGCTTGAGGATGTCCATCGCGCTGACTTTTTCGCCATTACTGCACCCGCGCGAGCAAATTTCATCCTTTGGAATGTAGCCGAATTACGGATTCTCTGGTCGCGCGCGGCTGTGGATACGACGCTTGATGAGGCATCAGACAGGACCATCTAGATGCAAGTTGGCGCAATACGCCCTCGTAAAGGAACTGAGGCTGTCACCGGGGAAGTGCTGCGAGGTAAGTGTGAGGCAGAGGCCAAAGTGTTTCGCGAAAGAGGAATCGTGATTAAGACAAGCGTAAGTCGATCTGCGTTGAGAACTGGCTGCTTAGTATTGTTGATGGCGTCAGCCCTGCTTGCTCTACCCACCCATGGACAAGCAGTTACGGGAAAATGGGTGGCTCCGCGGCGAGTGCTGGATGACGGCGAGAAAGACCGGATGCTCCTGGATCTTCACCAAAAGGGGAACGAAATAACTGGTACTGCCGCGACCATTGGGCACTTTTATCAGGTGGAAGGCCGGATGACGGGCGTGCATTTTGAGTTGTCTTTGTTGAAGGGAGGCAGCGAGCGGAAGGTAATAGGGGACTTGATGGGAAATCAGTTGAACCTCACCCTGGATGGCGCTGTAATTGTGGCTGTGCCGGCCGAGCCAGAAGATGAATATCCGGCGATTGAGCGCATCGACCCGCCGGCCCTGCACAACGTGCCGTACAACGGTCTGGCCAAGACTCCGCCCATGGGATGGAATAGCTGGAATCAGTTCCAAAGCAAGATCGACGATAAGACTGTCCGCGAGGTCGTGGATGCGATGGTGGCGAGTGGCATGCGGGATGCCGGCTACATTTACGTGAACATTGATGACACCTGGGAGGGCGTACGGGACGCGCAGGGCAATCTCACCTCGAACAAGAAATTCCCGGACATGAAAGCCCTCGCGGATTATGTGCACTCGAAGGGCATGAAGTTTGGCATCTACTCGTCGCCCGGACCCCGCACCTGCGCCGAGTATCCGGGCAGCTATGGACATGAAGAGCAGGATGCGAAGACCTTCGCGGCGTGGGGCATTGACTACCTCAAATACGACTGGTGCGGTGCGCGCTTGATCTACAGCCACGACGATCTGCAGCCGATCTATCAGAAGATGGGCGACGCGCTCCTCAACAGCGGCCGTCCGATCGTCTATAGCCTCTGCGAGTACGGCACGGGCAATGTGGAGCAGTGGGGCGCAAAGGCAGGCGGCAATCTCTGGCGTACAACGGGCGACATCAGGGACGAATGGGCTCGCATGATCGAAAACATTGAGAAACAGGTGCCAACTGCGCCCTATGCAGGGCCGGGACATTGGAACGATCCGGATATGCTCGAGATTGGCAACGGCCACATGACCGATGAAGAGTACCGAACCCACATGAGCCTGTGGGCGCTGACCGCAGCTCCGCTGCTCGCCGGCAACGACATCCGCAACATGACGCCGGCAATTAAAGAGATTTTGATGAACCATGAGGTGATCGCGGTCGATCAGGATGCGTTAGGCAAACAGGCATCGCCGGTCAAGCTTGGAGACCTGGAGATGTGGGTCAAGCCACTTGCCGACGGCTCGGTTGCTGTGGACGTGGTGAACATGGGCGCAAATGAGAGTTCCGCTACCATCAAGACGAGCGACCTGGGGCTTGGCACTAAGGTGAAGTCGGCGCGCGATCTCTGGACCCATGCGAACGTAAAGTTTCGCGATGGCGCCTATACGGCGAAGGTACCGTCGCATGGGACGCTCATGCTACGGGTGAGCGCAAAGAAATGAGCGCTCCTGCCTCGACGTCGATATTCGAGCCAAGACCTGGAGGACGATTCATCGTGCAGTGCAAAACCCTTCGCAAATTCACGGCTTGCTTTGCCATCATTTCGTCTTGTGCGCTTATCGGCCCGTGCAAAGTATCAGGCCAACAGGCTGCCGGTGCTGCCGAGCCTTCGAGCGGGACACCGCTAATGGACGTGCTGCCGCTCTTTACCGCGCCCAATGTGCCGCAGATGGCGCCCGCTGAAGCCGAGGCGCCGCGCAACTGGAAGGAGGATCCTGTTCCCGGCGGATTGCCGGGCAAAGGGATTGCGCAACATCCGATGCTCTACATCGGCGAGGGCTACAACAAAATGTTTCTTGTCGACAAGGGCAAGGTCGTCTGGACTTATTCGACGGGGAGTGGCAATGAGTTTGACGACGTCTGGATGCTCTCCAATGGAAATATCCTCTTCACCCGCATGCAATACATTGCCGAGATTACCCCGGATAAGAAAGTCGTCTGGCGTTACGATGCGCCGAAGGGAACGGAAATCCACGCTTGCCAGCCGATGGATAAAGACAGGGTTCTATTCATGATCAACGGCATTCCGCCAAAGCTGATGGTGATCAATACGAGATCGAGTCGGATAGAGGTTGAGCAGGTTATGCCATTTCCGAGCCCCAGCATGAGGAGGGTCCATGGACAGTTTCGCCGGGTTCGCTACACGGCCCAGGGAACTTACCTGGTGCCCTTCCTGAGCATGGACAAAGTCGTCGAATATGACAAGGATTTCAATGAGGTGTGGAGTTACAACATCCCAAAGCCATGGGCTGCGATTCGGCTGAAGAATGGCAATACGCTCATCACCGATGAGGCCGATGTGGAGACGCGCGAGGTGAACCCCAACGGAGAGACAGTGTGGAGCATCAAGCCAACGGATCTGCCCGAGCCCTACCGCTACGGCAATGCGCAATCCGCGACTCGCTTGGAGAATGGAAACACCATTATCTGCTCGCGCGGCGGCACGAACCAAGGCCCGCAACTCGTCGAGGTCACGCCCGACAAAAAGGTCGTATGGGTCCTGCAGGATTGGGTCAACTTTGGCCCCGCGACTGCGGTGCAGATCCTCGATGAACCCGGAATTCCGGAACACCCTGGCGATTCGCAACACTAATTATGACGAGAAAATGATTTCTTTGCAGAAGATGCTCGAGGTCCGTTTGCCGGCAGGCGCCAGGACCCCACCGCTTTGGATTGTATCGGGTGGCAGAGTTCATTGGGTGCAGAACGGAGGCTCGGGAGGATTTGAAGGTGGGCCGAGGCGGCCCAAGTACTTACTCTCGCCATTAAGGTACAAATGAATGTGCAGATTTTTCGCCCCTATGCTCTTTAAAGGACTCTTGGTTCCCGGTAACCTTCCTCGCCGAAAGCGCATGAAGCGCCGGCGTTGTCGATCTTCCAGAGAAGTTTTCTAGGTGCGCCGGCAATGTCGAACCGCAGTCGGGTGCGTTCGTTCAATTCGGCAACTTGTTTCTGGGTGCCAAATATTCCAGCAGGAAGCCAGGCCTGATATTGTCAATAAATAGCAATTTTCGACCTCGATCATAAAATAAAGACTATTTTCGACTGAAAAGATTGGTTTTCGACCTGAAATCATGTATAGTCGATTTTCGACCAAGAAGTGCAATTATGGTTTACTTTCGACCGAGAAGAGGCGTTTTCGACCGTGGCCGCTGAGAATCACCCCCGTAATGACGATCACGCCAGAACCTTCCAAGAGAAGACAGTGCCAACTGAAACAAGGCTGGCGGGATGGGCGGCCCTCGTACAGACATTTGGCGTTCAGGCCCCTGTCCGCCGCCCGAGCGCCGTATCCGGACAGCACGTCAAGGCGAGCCGCCGGGTGGAGAGAGGCTGGAACGTCTTCGACAAGCGGTACTGGCCCGGCGAGTCCTTCGGCGACCAGTTGGGATTCGCACTGCGCCATGAAGACCTCGACCTGCTCGTCCTGAAACGTCTCTTCCAAGCTGTCCGGCAGGATACTGTCATCGCATTCGTGCGCAGCGCACCGACCGGAGCACCCAACAGGCGCGCCTGGTTTCTCTATGAATTCCTAACCGGCCGGACGCTCGACATTCCCGATGCGGCGGAAGCGAGTTTCACCGATCTTCTGGACGGCCGCCTTTATTTCACCGCGGCACCGCGGCTCTCCCGCCGTCACAAGGTACGCGATAACCTACTCGGCACGCCAGACTTCTGCCCGGTCATTCGCAGGACGCAGGCGCTCATTGACTTCGGCGCGCGCTCGCTCGGAACCAAGGCGAACGAGGTCATTGAACGTACCGGCGCCAGCGTAGTCGTGCGCGCGGCCAGTTTCCTTTTGCTAGCGGACAGCCGTGCCAGCTTCGAGATCGAAGGTGAAAAGCCGCCGCGCAGCCGACTGGAGCGGTGGGGCCGGGCAGTCCTGCAGGCCGGAAAGAACCCGCTGACGATTGATGAAATCCTGCGCCTGCATACCGTGCTGATCGAGGACACGCGCTTCACGCGGGCCGGCCTGCGGCTGGACGGCGTTTTCCTGGGTGAGCGGGATCACGACGGCGATCCGCTACCGGAATTCATCGGCGCGCGCCCCGAGGACCTGCAGCCCCTGATGCAGGGTATGATCGACGCCAACGAGCGCATGCGCGAGGGAGAGCTTGATTCCGTGCTCCAGGCGGCGGCGACGGCGTTCGGTTTCGTTTACATCCATCCGTTCCAGGACGGAAACGGGCGTCTCCACCGCTGCCTGATCCATCACGTTCTGGCGGAGAGAAAATTCACACCGCCCGGCATGGTATTCCCGGTCTCCCCGGTCATGCTCGACCGGATCGACACCTACCGAGACATGTTGCGTGCGCATTCGGGACCCCTGATGAACTTCATCGAATGGCGGCCGAGGCCCGAGAGAAACGTCGAGGTCCTTAACGATACGGCCGACCTGTACCGATATTTCGACTGCACCGAGGCGGCGGAGTTTCTCTACGCCTGCGTTGCACGCGCCATCGATAAGGATCTGCCTCAGGAAATCGACTTCCTGCGTCGCAATGACGAAGCGCTGCGCCGCATCATGAACATGGTTGAGATGCCGGACAGAATAGCGGAAAATCTCGTCAGGTTTATTCGCCTGAACGAAGGTAGGCTAGGCCGCGAGCGGCGCGAAGGCGAATTTGAGAAGTTGACCGACGATGAAGTGGCCTCCATCGAGGCAATCGTCCGCGAATGCTTCGAAAGCTAGCGTCGTGGTAATTACGGCGCGCGTGGAGATAGTACGAAGGGCGGCCACCTCAGCCCGGTTTGTCGGATACAAGTTCGGGTACAGACATCAGTTTGGCTCGATTACGGATAATTGAGCTAAATTGCCGATATGCAGGTCACCAGGCCCGGTTTTGAGGTAGCCATTTTCGTCACCATCTGTCCTGTCAGTTGGTGCCTCGTTTTGTACCCCATGTACTCCCCAATACAAGCGGAATTCCGGGGGTAATTAGGCGGGAGACCTACAGCACAGAGGCAGCGAAAATGCGCTCAATCTGCGCTCTGTTTATCAGATTACGGCTGCTTTGCATGGTCTAAAGTGTCATCCGCTGACCTGCATGTTGTTGAAACTGCGTTTGACTGATGATTCGAGTCCTAAGGGGTCGGAGACATCATATTCGGCACACGCTCATCGATCAGGCGTGGGCCAATATGGGCCAACATGCCTTGGCATCACGGGCATTGATGGCATTTACGGCAACGTGTATTCTTAAACTTACGAGGCGTCAATGAGTGGCCCTGCTTCGATCCCCACTAGCCGCCCCAATTGTCCCTCCTAAGTCGATGGAACGCGAGGGTTTATCCATTTCTTCCGTCGTGCCATCCAGCGTAGTGCCAGACAGTTCCTCCGCTCGCGCGCCTGCGGAAACTCCCGCCTGGTTCACTGCCTTCGAACCCCATCCCTGGCTCTCCAACGGCCATCTGCAAACCATCGTCGGCAACTTTCTTCCCCGGCCCGCGTTTCGCCTGCCCACCATCGCCGAAACCGTAGAAGTCGATACCGCCGATGCCAGCCGCGTTCTCTGCCACTGTCACTGGCAGCCTGAGCCGGAGCGCGCCTCGCGGCTCACTGCGGTTCTGGTGCACGGCCTCGAGGGCTCGTCCGATTCCCGCTACATCCGGGGCATCACCATGCGCGCTTTCGCCGCGGGCATGAACGTCATCCGCATGAACATGCGCAACTGCGGCGGCAGCGATGCGCTCACGCCCACGCTCTATCACTCCGGCCGCTCGGCTGACGTGGGCGCCGTGATGCGCCACTTTACCGCGCGCTTCGGCCTGGAACGTGTTGCGCTGGTCGGCTACTCCATGGGCGGCAATCTTGTGCTCAAGTTCGCCGGCGAGTGGGGCGCTGGCCGCGGCGGCCCGCTTGCTGCCGTTGCTACCGTTTGCCCTGCCATCGATCTCGCCGCCGGCGCCGACGCTCTGCACGAGCCCGTCAACCGCGGCTACGAGTGGCATTTTCTGCGCAACCTGAGGCGCCGGATCCGTCACAAAGCTGAGCTCTTTCCCGCCATTTATCAAATGGACGGCATCGGCCCCATTCGCTCCGTCCGCGAATTCGATCAGAAAATCGTCGCGCGCTACTGCGGCTTTCGCGACGCCGACGACTACTACTACCGCTCCGCCAGCGCCCGCGTCATCGATCGCATTGCCGTTCCCACGCTCATCCTCTGCGCCGAAGACGATCCCTTCATCCGTCTCTTGCCTGAATCCCGCGCGCGCATCCTCGCCAACCCCCACATCCACTTTGTCGAGAGCCGCTACGGCGGCCACTGCGCTTTCCTGGCGCGCCGTTCCGCCGACGTTCACTGGGCCGAAGCCACCGTCGTGCGTTACCTTCAGGCTGTCGCCGCAGTTACACCGGCCCCCGCCACGCCGCGCGCTGCGTTCACTTCGCAGCTACAATAAAAAACGTGGGCGAGTAGCTCAATCGGATAGAGCACCGGCCTTCTAAGCCGGGGGTTGTGGGTTCGATTCCCGCCTCGCCTACCATCTAGAATCGATCATCTACTGTTTGCTCGCCTCTTCGTGCGCTTCCTGCTCAGGACGATTTTGTGGGGAGTCTCCTTCAATTTCACCACTGGTGAGCAAGTCCACAGCGCGGCGCTTGGCTTCATTGCGCGTGTGCGAGTACCGCTCCAGCATCGTCCGGCTCATCCATCCTGAAAGCGCCGTGAGCGTGGAGTCCGCAATCTTTGCTTCGCCAAGCCTGGAAACGAACGTGTGTCTGGCGCCGTTCGCGGAGCGGCGTTGGTATGGCGATCAAATGCGGTTCTCTGACCGGTGTCGTCGCCGACACTACATGCGGCCCGTGATAGGCATTGCACCCGCGTCCCCAAGCGGTCATTTCCCTTGAAATCTGTGTGATGTCAGCCGCGGCTGTCCTGCATTTTTCCTGCTGGGGCGGCGACGTAGCCTGGTTTTCATGAAAAGTGCTCCTCGCCTGCCAAGGGAATTGGCGATAATGGCGAAGTATGGCGAGAAGGCAAACTCCGGAGCAGATGATCGAGCGAGGCTTGAAGTCCTCGCTTATTGGCATTGGGTTCAATTTTGTCCTTGCCTCGTTCAAATGCACAGCCGGGTTTATTGGACATTCATTCGCCCTGGTCGCAGATGGGATTGAGTCACTTTCCGATGTCATCAGCTCGACCGTGGTCTACCTCGGCTTGCGCCTCTCCATCAAGCCGCCCGACGAAGATCATCCTTATGGCCACGGGAAAGCCGAGCCCGTAGCCGCAATTATCGTGAGCCTTGCGCTGATCGTGGCCGCAATCGTAATCGGGGTCGAGAGCATCGTGCTTATTCATACCCCGCATCCTTTACCCGAGCCATATACGTTATGGGTCTTGTTAGCTGTGGTTGGGATCAAGGTATTGCTATCCCGCTATGTGTCTTCCGTCGGCAAAGGCATCGACAGCACCGCAGTTCGCAGCGACGCCTGGCATCACTTGAGCGATGCCATTACCTCGGCCTTTGCGTTCGTCGGTATTTCGATCGCTTTGTTGACCAGAAATGCTGCCGCAGACGATTGGGCTGCGCTCTGTGCATCGCCAGTCATCATTCTTAATGCGTTGCGGCAACTTCGTGCGCCCTTCGCAGAATTACTCGATACCGCGCCGGCGCCTCAGTTGGAACAAAAGGTACGCTCCGTTGCCTCAACTGTTTCAGGAGTCATCGGCCTTGAGAAATGCCATGTCCGCAAGATGGGCTTTCGCTACTACGTTGACCTGCATATCGTCGTGGAAGGAACTCTGACGGTGCGTCAGGGGCATAACATTGCACACGATGTGGAAGACGCTGTACTGGAGCAGGTGCCACAGATCGCAGAAGTCCTGGTGCATGTTGAGCCGGAAGAAGAGCTTTTGGTCCCTTCTCTCAAGAGATGATCAGGCGCGGATTTCGACACGATATCCTGCGACGGTGAGGGTCAGTGCTTGATCCAGGTGTTGGTGGGGTGATGACCTTGCATCCGGCCATGGTGGGGCGCCATTCGGCAGGTTCTGAGTAATTCCGCGGCGCGGGGCTTCGAGTCAATTCCGTGTGTGCGAGTATTCTCGCGGTTTTTCGTGAGAAGTTCATCAGTTTGGCGATTCACGGCAGACGGTTTGCTGGTTGCAACGCGCGCGGCGCTATAGTTGGGACTAGGCCTATGAATTCCCCGCGAAAGCTTTTCATTCCTCTGTGTGCACTCCTCTTTGCGTTGTTGCCCCTCGGCTTCGCGCAGCAGGTCAGCTTCCGTATCACACCGCTTCGTCCCGTTGAGGAGCTGCGCGCAGAAGCGCTGAAAGAACAGCCTCCGCGTGAGCAGGGAACCTTTCTCAAATCCGATCTCGTGGAGTTGACGACGCTCGATCCGACAATCAAGCTCGACATCCGTTACGCCACCACGAACAATTTCCTCGGGACGCCCGTCTACACCCAGGCACGCGCCTTTCTTCAGCGGCCAGCGGCGGAAGCTTTGCTTCGCGCGCATCGCGAGCTGAAGGCCTACGGTTACGGATTGATCATCCACGATGGGTATCGTCCGTGGTATGTCACAAAGATTTTCTGGGAAGCCACGCCCATCGATAAAAGGATCTTTGTCGCCGATCCGGCAAGGGGCTCGAACCACAATCGCGGATGCGCCGTGGATTTGTCGTTATACCTTCTGACAACCGGAGAGGAAGTAGCGATGCCCAGCGGCTACGACGAAATGTCGGAGCGCGCCTACGCGGATTTTCCCGGCGGCACGGCCGACGAGCGCGCTCGCCGCGCCCTGCTGCGCCGGGTCATGGAGAAACAGGGATTCACAGTTAACCCGGAAGAGTGGTGGCATTTTGACTATAAGGATTGGAAAAAGTATCCAATCCTGAATGTCAGATTCGAAGATATTGGCAGGTAGAGAAACGCATCTGGTCACTGCACGGGAGCATTGCGCAATTTCGGCAAGTTCCAGCGATGGGTCAACCGCGCATATGCCGGCATCGGTAGTTGCAGCAACAGCGGCCTGCGCTTCGGATCAAGCCAGGTGAGCAGCGTCTCCAGGTTCATTTGAGACATTGCGGTACATCCAGCGGTGCCTCGGCTCTGGTCGTGCCAAATATGGAGAAAGACGCACGAGCCGCCTCCCGGCTCCGGCACGTTCTGATTGCGCCTTGCAACCGTCCCGTTGAAATCCACTACGATTCCCCATCGGTACGACTCGCCGGTGTCCCGCATGTGCTCTGAGCTATTCCAGTCGGCAGCCACGGCGGAGCGATCCACGATCCGGTTATAGTATTTTGAATTGACGTCGTCTACGCATTCGATCGCTTCGGTCAGAGTCAGATACGGCAACTGCAGCCCAGGCAATGGCTGATCACTGTATCCAAATGCAGAGCCAAGGTCGAAGATGCCGGCCGGCGACCTTCCGTCTCCCTCCTTTTTCATGGGATCGGATGAGAGGCGAACATTGGGGCCGTCGGCCGCGACCAGGCCGATGCCCCACCCCATGCCACTCCTGCCGACGACAATCGTAATCGGCTCGCCGAAGGGGCGCCAACGCTGATGCACGCGCTCAAATCGCTGCAACTGCCCTTGTACCGCGCCCCAGTTCGATGTGGTAACCACGATCAACTGAGTGGAACCAACGAAAGGATCCCGGTTGGCGGCGCCGGCTTGAGCTGCGGAGATTGCAAACCTGCCCCCGGGCAGCAAAAGCAAAACGAGGATGCAAATAGATCTCATTATTGGCAGTGTAAGGCATGGCGTTCTCTAAACGGCAGAACGCTGACCCCGACAAAACCCGGCAGATCGTATACGCAGCGAGATCATGCAAGCCCATAGCGCTTACCTGTTAGGTTGCGTGATCGGAATCGCACCGCTGCATCAGAGAAAACCTCTTGTGCTGAATTGACCAGACCTGCGAGGGGAACGCGGGGTAGTCTTGACGGCGTTGTGCCGAAGGTCTCGCTCCGCCCAGGTTGAATCGATTCTCATGGCGGGGCAGACACGAAAGAATTACGAGGTTATTCTCATGCGGCCATTCCGCTCTGCACGCTGGCTTCTGCTGGCGCTTCTTATCTATGCGATTCCCGCTTTTTCGCACGCACAAATCGTCATCAGTGTGGGTTTCGCTCCGCCCGAACTGCCTGTTTATGAACAGCCCTACTGTCCCCAGCCCAACTTGATGTGGGTTCCGGGCTACTGGGCCTATGGCGACGAGGACTACTACTGGGTTCCCGGCGCTTGGGTTCCGGCTCCTTATGAGGGCGCCCTGTGGACGCCCTACTACTGGGACTGGTACGGCGGCAGATACAGATTCCATCGGGGCTACTGGGGGCGCCACGTCGGCTACTACGGCGGCGTGGACTACGGCTTCGGGTACGGGGGCATCGGTTTTACGGGCGGAGAATGGCGCGGCAACGAGTTTGCCTACAACACCGCGGTCATGCGCGTGAATGAGAGCGCGATTCACACCACCTACAACGACCCGGCGAGCGTGCAGCGAGATACGATCGTCAACCGCAGCCGCGTTTCGTATAACGGCGGCCCGGGCGGGATTCAGCACTCGGCCACCCCGGCGGAGCAGGTAGCCGAGCGCGATCCGCACACGGCCCCGACCAGTCTCCAGACGCAACACGAGACGACTGCAAGAACCGACAAAACCTCGTATGCCAAGGCCAACGGCGGACACCCGCAAAACGTGGTTGCCGCCAGGCCCCTGGGCGAGGAGACGCACGCCGCACCGCAGCAACACGCTGCACCGCAGCAACACGCTGCACCAGAGCAACGCGCTGCGCCACAGCAACACGCTGCACCACAGCAACACGCTGCACCAGAGCAACGCGCTGCGCCACAGCAACATGCTGCGCCACAGCAACACGCTGCACCAGAGCAACACGCTGCGCCACAGCAACACGCCGCACCGCAGCAACACGCTGCACCGCAGCAACACGCTGCACCAGAGCAACGCGCTGCGCCACAGCAACATGCCGCACCGCAGCAACATGCTGCGCCACAGCAACACGCTGCGCCGCAAGAAGGGCCCAAGCCAAAGGGCATCTAGTGCCGTAGCCTGGTTCGTAAAGACTGAGGCCCACGGTTAACCGTGGGCCTCAGTGCTCTCCAGCCAGAGCTCGCTCAGAAATCTTCCCGACTACGGCGAGCGTCGCGCGATTGCCGTTTCCGCTCTGCCCCTTCCCGTAGGCCAAGGCCACCTCGTGGCGCTGTCTGGGCGCCAGTTTTGCAGCTTCAAACAATGGCCCGTTGAATGCGCTTATTGCGCCGCCCGGAAAGCGACGTGAGTGGTCCATGCCAGTTCGTCTCACGCCAACTGGGCAGAATTCGCCGGGTAGTTCAAGAGCCAAGGGAACAAACCAGGACCTAGGGGAGATGAATCTTCAGCTTGTAGCAAATGAAGAGAATCACGATCGCGCCCAGTGTGGAAAAAATGAGGCCAGCGGGGTGATATCGATCGTTTCTCGCGCGAAAAATGATGTGGGTAACGCCGCCGCCGAGCAGCGATCCGATGATGCCGAGCACGATTGTCCAGCCCATCGTCAGGTGCACATGCATCACCGATTTTGCGACAACCCCCGAGACAAGCCCGATGATGACATACCAGATTATGTGAAACATACTTTTTCCTCCATTGCCTTAAGCTGAAATTCTCTGAATCGGCGCCAATTCCCCAAAATTGTGCTGCTGCCGAGGGGAACTGCAACACCAAGACAACATTTGCGACCGGAAAACCGGGCGATTCGGAGCCGTCCTTGACTCGTTAGTAAGAACGAAAGATCTTATCGTCGATTTTCGGACAACGATCTCTCCTGCATTTTCCTCTGCGATACGAATTCTGCAGGGAGGCAAGGGGCTAAAGATGGTCAAAGTTATACAGTTTGTCGCGGGGAGCGGCTCACTTTGTGGAAATCTGCATGCCGGCTCCGCGCAGGTCGCCTGTTTATCCAGGATTCTGGCTCATGTAGCCTGCACGACTCGACCGGTGAATTGGAGTAGCAAACCTTACGCTCTCCGGCGCGTTACTCCCGGTTGATGGGCAAGCCGTAACTTAGGTCGAATGGTGGCAAATCGCCGAGTCACTGAATTCGGCTTGCGTCTCTCGACCTCATGACCGAGTGGATTTGGAAAATAAGAGATAAGGTGCGGTTTTCCAGGACCAACTCTGTGCATCTTCTGGATGGCCGACCATCCGCCCCGAATCCGCCTAAGAGGATAGATATAACTCCTCACCGGTTGATAGGTGCTGGCGGAGGACAGGTTGTCATTCCTATGTGGCTGTTACATCGCGCGGACTCAGTTTGGCCGGAACAGCTTGGCCAATTGATCTGGCGGAACGGGCCGACCAAAAAAGTTTCCCTGAGCTTCGTCACAATCGTGTGCCCACAGAAACTCCAGATCTTCAACCGTTTCAACCCCCTGAGCAATGACCCGAAGATGAAGGCCTCGAGCCATGTCGATGAACGCTTCGACGGCGGCCGTTCCACCGGGAACGGTGGTGATCTGGCGGAGGAACGACCGATCAATCTTGAGAGCATCGACGGGTAATTTCTGCATGCTGCTCAAGCTGGAGTTGCCGGTGCCGAATTGATCGACCGACACATGCACGCCTTTATCCCGGAGGGCCTTGAGGACAAATGCTGAGCGCTCGGGATGGCGCATCAGTACACTTTCGTTTACGTCCAGCTCTAAAATCGACGGCTCCAGGCCAGTCTTGTTGAGCGCTGCGAAGAGCCCATCCAGAAAATCCTCGCTCTGAAACTGCACTCCTGAGACGTTTACGGCCATGGTCTTTGCGGGCATATCCGCATCCGCCCAGGTTCGAGCTTGCGAGCATGCTTCATCAAAGACCCAGGCGCCGATGGGCAGAATCAGACCGGTTTCCTCTGCGATGGGAATGAACTGCCCTGGAGGAATGGTTCCGAGCGTGGGATGGTTCCAGCGCGACAGCGCTTCAGCCCCGGTGATAGCTCCCGTCTTCAGATTGACTTTGGGTTGGTAGTGCAAGGTCAATTCGTTCTGTTCCAGGGCGCGCTGCAGTTCCTCCCTGGTGAACTGGCGCTCAAATGTGCAGACGTTCAACTCCGAACTGTAGAACTCGCAGCTCTGGCACCCGTTCTTCTTGGCCCGATACATTGCGGTGTCTGCGTTCCCGATGAGCGTCTCCGCATCGAAACCGTCGGCGGGGCAGATGCTCACACCGATGCTTGCGGTGGCGTGAACCTGGTGGCCGTCGATCGAATGAACCTCGCCAAGCGCGCTGAGCACTCTTCTTGCTGTGGCAGCGGCATCTTGAGGCCGATGTACATCTTGCAGCAACACCGCGAACTCATCGCCTCCGTACCGGCTGACCGTATCAGGGTCGCGTACACAGGCCAGCAAGCGTTTTGCGACGGATTGAAGAAGCTTGTCGCCGGTCGCATGCCCCAGGGAATCGTTGATGTGCTTGAAGTCATCCAAATCCACGAACAGTACGGCGGCCTGCCCTCGGTGTCTCCGCGCAAGAGAGATCGCCTGGCCAACCCGGTCGCAAAAAAGCAATCGATTGGGCAAACCGGTGAGAGAATCATGTTCGGCCAAATGGGTCATCTGCTCTGACTGCGCCCGCGCCGCGCTTACGTCGCGAAAGACAATCACCGCTCCAGTGACTGCGCCTTCAGGGTCGTGGATGGGGGCAACTGAGTCTTCAATGAAGACTTCATGACCGTCACGGCGGATGAGTACACAATTCAGCGGTAGTTTGCCTGTCAGGTTTTCTGATGCCGCCTTCGCCATCGGATCCAGGATAGGCTTGCGCGTGGTGGCGTCCACGATCCGGAAGATTTTGGTCAGCCGCTTGCCGACTGCGTCTTTCATCGGCCAGCCCATCATGCTCCCCGCGATGGGATTGAAGTAAGTGATGTTTCCTGACATATCGGTACAGATCACGGCATCTGCGATGCAATTGAGCGTGGCCTGGGCGCGATCCTTTTCATTGGTCAGGATCTCTTTGTTCGTCGTGCGCACCACGGCATTGCCCAGAGCTTGCATGAGCGTGTTCGGCTCAATCTGGCCCTTGATGAGATAGTCTTGGGCGCCCTCTCGCATGGCTTGCATTGCCTGCGGCTCGTCGTCCAGGCTGGACAACAGCACAATAGAGACGTGGGGCGCGACTGCACGCACACGTCTGATCGCCTCCAATCCTTCCGGAACGGACAAGCTCAAGTCCAATAGGACAATGTCAACTTGATGCCCTTTAAGATATGTCTCGGCGTCTGCCAGACATTCAACGTGGGCTAATTTGAAGGAGTGCGAGCCACGGTCGTCGAACATCGCTCGGATGATGCGAGTTTGTTCGGGGTCATTTTCGATCAAAAGAACGGTCTTGTCTGGGTTTTTTTCCATCGACTTCACCTCGGGACGAGCAACCTGGCGCTACGTTCCTGGAATTCATGAGTGCGCAAAACCCTCCCAGACGAGATCGGTCAAGCATCTCAAAGCCTGCGCTACAGAACTGCTCACTTTTGCTCACTGTCAAATGGCAAATTGGCAGCTGCGATCCTGCGGGAGATATTGTGAACTTATCGTCCTGATTCGGTAGCAGTTAGCGTGGCCCGCGAGCATGGGTTCAACTTATCCGCCCAAAACCGGCATGTTAACTCATTGGGTTCCTCTTCACTGCCACTGTTAGGAACTTACCTATTCACCATTTTGCGCCGCGGCAAAAGTCGGGTTGCCGGCAATGCTCCACGAACCAGGAAATACTCGCCGCATTCATATATATAAAGTCGCTGCTCAATTTGCTCCTGGTCGGATCAATCACCGGAACGCAACGCGCAGAAACCCGCCATGCCGCCTATTTCGTGAGCTACGTTGATCCGTTGGTATGCGCAGTCTCACTGCAGATTATGGGAGCGAAGACAGGAGGGATGGGCCAGGCGCAGCGGGAGTCTCGTGCCCAGTTGACGCCGGAGCCCAATTCGAATCGAGAACGTTGACCATCGACCAGGGATTGCCGGCCAGATCATAGTGAAAATCTCCCTGCTCATCGATCACGAGCCTGCTTGCCCGGTATAGGAATCCTGTGCTCTTGGTATTATCGGTGTCGTTCATGTCGAGTTGACCAACCAAAAGGTCGAAGGACTGGGAATCCGAACTCGGATTGACTTCATCGGGTTGAAGCGGACGGTTGGCGATAAAGGTGATCTGTCGCCCCGTTGGCGTTACAAGCATTTGGATGAAGGCAACGTCAAAGCTGAGATCTCCGGTAATCGAGCAATGACCGGCTGCTTTCGTTTTGGAGAGCACGGCGGCCAATTCCCGATCCTGGCCCCGTTGGAATGCCAGCGAGAGAACCTGCAGATCCGCAGAATTGGTGTAGTTATAAACGATCAGCGTTACGCGGACCACGTTCCCGTCTTTCGTATACGTGGCCTGAATCTTCTCTGAGCCTGGAGTGCTGGAGAAGCCCGGGGTAGATCCAAGTGCTAATAAGGCCGCGAGCAGCAAGCTGGAGGATCCTAACTTGCGGACCCATCGAATGATGCTTGTGAGTGGTTTCATCTTGTGATCCTCCAGGACATCTGCCTTAGCCAGACGCGCTTCTCGCGCAATAACTTCGCATGGAGCGACTGACTTATTCTGTTGCAGCTTCTAGGCCTGGACGAGCTCATTGAAGATGGCACGAAATTGGATCAAAGCGGTGCGGAGCTTCTCAGTGCTTTCTTCGGCTCGATAGGGCAGCACCGCGATGGCGTGCGCCGCGCGGTAGTTTTCCATCACGCGAGGGTAAGTGACGGAAACATCCGCGGCGCGTTGTTCAAAGCCGTCCTTGGGATAGCCGAGGGACTCGAGGAGCGCAGCGATCAGGTCGTCGGCTTCAGTAACCGCGGCCTCGGGGTGATCGAGGAAGCGGGACTGCACGGTTTGCCACTGAGTGATGAATCGCTCCCGCGCGGGGGCGCCGAGTTCGCGGATCCCCAGTGCGTGCACGCGGGATTCACGATCGACCAGATTTGTCTCAGCCTTATGCGAAGAGCCCTGCTCCAGGACAGCGCGGTCGTACTCTGATCCGAAGCGATTGCGGAGCGCCGCGGTCCTGGCTTTGCGGCGTCTAAGAAATTCGCCGACGACGACGGCGGCCATGATGAGTAGAGTTACTGCAATGATGAGCTGTGAATTCGTGAAGTGATAGAACATTGTGATCTCCTATGCAGGATTCCCGCGACAGCACATGTTGAATGGGGGGGCTTCGCAGACGGGAAAAATACCTACGCAGAACCCATCATGCGCGGGGATGCGCGTGAATACTGGCCTCAATTGCACACCGTGGAAGTGAGAGGGATGGAAGAGAAACCCGGGAGAAAGCCCCCGTCGTTGCAGGGCGAATAACTCACGGATCAATCCCGGTCGCGATTCCGCCAGGCTGTACCGCTGCCAATTGAATGCCGCTCGGTGGCGCCCCGATCACGATCGTTGAAAGCGTCGACGCGAGTGCGACGATCATTCAGGTTCTCGTCGTCGCTCCAGGAGCTTTGCCGGAGGAGGTCGCGGTCGTACTCGGGCCCGAAGTAATTGCGAAAAGGCGCCATTTCTTCACCACGATTCTCAAGGTACGCTCTGACGGCCTTCACCGTGCCGAGTATGAAGACGAAGGCGCCCACGATCAACAGGACAATCGCAAGGTGGGACATAGCGTTCTCCTTTGCATGGAATGCCCGCGATAGCCTGAGTGGCATGGCCAGGCAGACGGACCCCAGTCAACTGTGAAACAGGCGGGGGTGGGGGTCTGGTCAAAATTGCTCAATTCAGAGCAATGGTGGACTGCATTGCGGATTGTTTGGGTGGGTCACGACGTTTGCCTCAGGCGCCACGGCAGGGGCGCTCAACGGATGGATCATGAAACGAAGATAAGCCGGAACCGCTGGCGGGGACCCTCTTCTCACACTGTTCCAACGGATTTGCACGGCCGCGGGCCGATTTCAAAGGCCCGGACCAGCAGCGGTGTCGGAATGTCGCAACGACCCTCGTCATTCCCGACTCATCCACATTTTTGAGAGTGTCCCATCGTCGATTTCCCGGCACGCCTCCCTTGCATTCTCACCGAGTTCGAGTCGAGCGGGGGAGCAAAACTGACCAGAACTTCCTGGGAAGAGAAGCGATGGTAACAATAGGAGGGATTTATCATGCCGGAACAATTTGAGAATCAGGAAGCAACGAAACTGGAAGACGAGACGGCCTCGGACGCAACAGCAGAGAAGAGGATTGAGCGCGTGGCCGAGAAGGCTGCGGAGAAATCCACAAAAGCGGAACAGCGCTACGACGAGGATCACGCGATTTTCTCCAAATAACAGGCCCTACGGGACAGGTTAACGCCGCGTGATGGAGAAGAGATGACCGGAAGCAAGCACAACCATGAAGGAAACAGCGGCGACAGCGGTGAACCCGAGCCTGGCCCTTACTGGAAGCGCATGCATCGTGACTGGCGCTTCTGGATCGGCGCGGTCTTCATGGCGGCTGCGCTCGCTATTTACGTTCTCAGCGGCGACCTGGCATGGGTTCCACATGGCCACCGTATCCCCTGAGTTATGGGTTGAGGATCATCAGTATTGCGGCATGCAAATCGACCGCTTTCATCGAGGCGCGAGGTGCGATGGTCTCCTCAGCCATCGTTGGGCAAAACTGAACAGCTTTGATCTCCGTGCCTTAAAGAAACAGATTCGGGGTGCGCCAATTATGGCCGCAGCGATGATTGTGGCCTCTGTGGCGTGGTCCCTGGAGGTGTCCCTTTCACCTTTGCCAGGGGCAACGCCATTTGATACAAGTTGACTAAGGCGAAACTAGCCGCCTGCCCGCCGGGCGTAGTCAAGGAACCTGGAGAATCATCGAGATGCAAATTCAGCCTCCTCTTAGTCCACAGGATGCGCGGGAGCACGTTATCGCTCCTGACGGCGAGACATCGCTTCACACTCAGACGATGGGAAATGACGTCAACTGGATCTTTGTGATTACATTTGCCATCTTTCATCTTGCCGCGCTGGCCGCTTTGTTTTGTTTTCGATGGCCGGCGCTTGTTGCGTTTGTGGTGGTGTGGGTGCTGGCGCAGAATGTCGGCATAGGGATGGGCTACCACCGTCTGCTAACTCATCGCGGATACGCTACTCCTAAGTGGCTGGAGTACTGCATTACTACCTGCGGTACGCTTGCTCTCCAGGGCGGCCCCATCTACTGGGTGGGCGTTCATCGCATGCACCATAGATATACCGATAAGGGCGGAGACCCACACTCGCCGCGTGACGGGAAGTGGTGGTCCCATATGGGATGGATCTTGAACGGTTCTCTTCGCAATAAAACAACGGAGCTCAAGCGCTATACTCCGGATCTGGCGCGCGACAGCTACTATGTCTGGCTCAGTAAGTATCACTGGATTCCGTTGACCATCGTTGGTGTTACGTTCTTCGCGTTCGGTGGATGGTCCTGGCTCCTGTGGGGCGCTGTTCTGCCGGCAACCATTGGATTTCACGTCACCTGGATGGTCAATTCCGTCACGCATCTGTGGGGTACGCGGCGCTTTTCGACGAGTGACGACTCTCGGAACAATTTTTGGGTAGCGCTCGTGACCGGCGGGGAAGGATGGCACAACAACCATCACGCATATCCGGTATCTGCCCGTCACGGGCTGGCCTGGTATGAAATCGATGTCAATTACTATGGCATTCGTCTCCTGGAAAGACTCGGCCTTGCGAGCCAAGTCAAAACTGCAAGCCTGAAACCAGGGGCAGAAGAGCGAGCCATTTCGATGTCGCGAAGCGCTGGGGAAACTTCAATGGACGAGCGCTCCCACGGGGCAATGTCATAGACATGCTGTCGTGAATGATTTTGTGCGCCCCGGGCCCATTGTGAGCAGAGTTGAACATTTTTTGCGACACCATCTGACATAAAGTCGTGATGCAGAGTTTCGAGCCTGGAGAAACCCCTGATGGCGCCCAACACGACGGCAAGGAACGATCACAACTTCAACTCAAGGAAAATCCTTGCGGCGATCGGCAGCGGTGTAGAAATCGTGGCCTTTCCCAGGAAACAAACAGTCTTCGCGCAGGGAGACACGACCGGCGCCATCTTCTACATCCATGAAGGCGAGGTTCGGCTCACCGTCGTATCAAAGTTTGGCAAGGAAGCGACGCTGAGCATGTTGAGCGAGGGAGAGTTTTTCGGAGACGGCGGCCTGGCTGGACAGCCTTTGCGCATGGACTCTGCGACGGCAATGACGGACTGCAAACTTCTGCAGATTGACAAGAAGGCAATGATACTTGCGCTGCAGCGGGATTGCACTCTCTCAGATTTGTACGTCGCATATTTGCTGGCGCGGAACATCCGATATCATGAGGCTTTGGTTGACCACCTTTTCGATCCCTGCGAAAAGAGAATAGCCCGGGCTCTGCTTTTGCTTGCTCGTTTTGGCAAAGACGGCACGCCCGAGACCGCAATCAAGGAGCTCTGCCCAGAGACCCTCGCCGATATGGCGGGGACAACCCGGTTGCGCGTCGGGTTTTTCATGAACAGATTCAGAGAATCAGGATTCCTTGCTTATACCAGGAGCGGGCTGCAGATCCATAGTTCACTTCTTGCCGTAGTTCTCCATGATTAGCTTCGGCGTCCCCATTCCGCAAACGAAGCTCCCAGGCAGTGATAAGCGGCAGCTTGCTGTTGGCGAGTTATTTCCGGCTGGTGCAGGTGCGCGGCAACTTCCTCAACGGAGAAGCGTGAGGCTACCGTGATCGCTCAAAGAACTGTGAGCATTATTGCACAGTATTCCTGGCGTTGGTTTTGCACTACTTTCATCAGGCGCCCTCCCCATCAGCGGCGGCAGCGATGCCGGATCATTCGGCTAAATTTTCCTGAAGGTCGCACCGCTTCGACGCTGCCGCTGCACCTCTCACAGGCTTCATGATTTGATCTTGTGCCTTTTCTCACAGTTCAAAAGTGCACATCCATCCCGAGCTGCTTGGAGTAGATTCAGGCCATGATAAGCCATTTTATGCGCCGCATGCTTAAGCTTGGACCGTTTATGGGGGATCTGGCAGTGTCCGCTACCGGGTGCTTCGCATTGACGCGAGGATTCCGCCTGCTGGCAATAAAGGAAAAGGGATCGGACACGGCGGGTTCCATTCGCGCCGCTGGCATGCCTCGCAAGCAATTGCCGGGTATCGGCGCCGAACTCTTCCTTTTGGCCTTCGTCGCGAGTGAAGCGGCGGCAACTATTGTGGCGCTTCGCCGCTAATCTCGAAATGCGATTTTGGAGCATTGTTCTTGCTCGTTAGCATGTTTGACTGGAGGAGCCTGCGATGTCCGCACCGAACATCTCCTTGAATCCGCAACCCAGAACCTTGATTCTGCGCGATGCGCCAACTCTGGTATTCGGAAGAAAACCGGCATTCTCCCTGCTGCCGGCGCCCAGCCGCTCATTTCCCGCCCGGATAGCGGTGATCGGAAACCACCTTCCCCGGCAGTGTGGAATTGCAACCTTCACAACCGATCTGAGCAATGCGATCACTGCAGAGTATGGAGCCGCGGCATTGTCGGTAGTGGCCGTCAACGACGCACAATCCTCTTACGCTTACCCCGCGCGGGTGCGATTCCAGATCGCCGAAGGCGACATATCCTCGTATCGGGCAACCGCCAATTTCCTCAATGCCAGTGGCGTCGATCTAGTGTGTTTGCAGCATGAATACGGGATCTTTGGGGGAAAGGCGGGCAGCCATGTCCTGGAGTTGCTGCGGCGCCTCACAATGCCGGTGGTAACCACGCTCCATACGGTTCTCAGTCAGCCGGACCGCGATCAACGAATTGTCATGCAGCAGATCGCCGCCCGCTCCGATCGTCTTATTGTGATGAGCGAGTACTCTTCTCGCGTTTTGCGGGATATATTTGGAGTGCCAGGCGAAAAGATCGATCTGATTCCTCATGGCATCCCCGACTTGCCTTTTGTGCAGCCGGAGATTTACAAAGACGCGCTCGCCGTCGCGGGCAAGCTTGTATTGCTTACCTTCGGCTTGCTTTCTCCCAACAAGGGATTCGAGAGCGTGATTCGCGCCCTGCCGCGCATCCTCGGCCGCCACAGCGACGTTGTCTACCTTATCGCAGGCGCCACCCACCCGCATGTCAGGGCTCGCGAGGGCGATCGATACCGGGATCAGTTGCAGGCCCTGGCCAGGGAACTGGGAGTCGAGCGAGAGGTAATATTCCACAACCGATTCTTCAGCCCTCAGGAGATGGCCTCGCTTGTCGGGTCGGCCGACATTTACATCACGCCTTACTGTCACGTGGCGCAGGCGGTATCGGGAACCCTGGCTTTTGCCATGGGCGCAGGAAAAGCCATCATCTCCACTCCCTACTGGCACGCCGCCGAGCTCCTCGACGATGGGCGCGGTACTCTTGTTCCCTTTGAGGATCCGGCTGCAATCGCAGCTGCGGCAATCAGGCTGCTGGACAACGATGTGGAACGCGACGCAATGCGCAAGCGCGCTTACCTCTATGCTCGCGAAATGGTCTGGAACCGGGTCGCGCAATCTTATATGCGCTCCTTCTCACGGGCTCAATCATGTCGCACACAACCTGCGCACCTGAGTTTTCCCGCCCAGACTGTCGAGAAGATCGCAGCAGGCCGGCTCTTAAGTGCCTGAGCGCTCTCCCAGTGCGGATGGGGAGAAAAGTACGCCGTCAGGAATTTGCGAATGACGTCGAATCGCTTCTGAGAATGAAAACAGGAAGGGCGTCGTTTGGAAACGACGCCCTTGGTGTTCCGATTGGTGTTGCTCAGTGCGTAGGTGAAGCTTTTGGTGCAGGCGCAGCTGCCTTGTGCATGGGCTTAGTGGTCGGCCCACCGCCCCAGTATTTGGTATCGGCGTCGACCCAGGATTGGTCCACGAAGCTCCAATCCGGATTGACCATAAAGAGATTGTCCTCGACACTGGCCACGTTCTCCTCGGTAAGCTTGCTCATCCGGCTCTTGCCTTCGTCCCCCAGCGCCGTGGCAAAATCCTTCTGGTGCGCCAGACCAGCGTCCTCATCCTTGAGGGACGTCATCGGCACCAGCACGAGGTAGGCGTCGGTTACTCCCATCATTCCTTCGTAACTTGACCAGGGAATGTTTTGGCCGCTCTTGAGATAGGCGTCGCGATAAAGCTTCGTCAATTCCCCGAACTTTTCGTTGTGACCGGGCCTCATATGGAAGATGATCACCTCCCAGTAATGGGAGTGCGGTATGTCCGCTCCGGCGACGTTGTTGCTGAGGTCGGGGCGGTAATGCCACAGGGTGTGGTGGACCTCGGATATGCATTCGGCCTGGCGCGCATCCAGCGCATCGATCCTGGTGTCGGCCGTCGCGTCGCCGGGAGCCCACTCCTCGTTCTTTTGCAGAGCCTCAAAAGAGTCGAAGCCGGAAAGATAAATCGCTCGAGGCGCGCCCGTCAGGGCCTCCATCGCCAGGAAGTGCAACGGATCCTTGAGTTGCTCCGACAAGGCGGGGTATTCAGATGCAACTTTGTCGTAGGCTCCATCCGCGTAGGGCTTTATGTTGATGGTTTCGATGTTGAGGATGTTGGGGGGCGGCGCTGCCGCAGTTTGTGCGAACGCGGCTGGGCAGCCTGCCAGCGTAAAGAACAATCCGGCGACGGAACAAAACCATTTCTTCATGTCTGCCCACCTCCCGTGGGCCAGAAGACGAATTGTGGAAGAGGAAAGAATCGAAGCCCGCGAATACCGCAGTGACCCGGGTGCGAAGGCGCTTCCGCGGCAGAGCCTGCTCCGCGCACCGGCAAACGCCCCAGAACACGCGTGTCTCCCGATGAGGAGTCAACACACCCAGGAATCACCGTATCGCTAGAACGGAATTACGATGACCGGGCGACCTCCGCGGTAGTATCTGTGATGCCTCCGGTGGTGGTTGGCGTAGGCAGGCGTGACCGCGAATATCGCGAACAGAACGGCTAACATCAGAACCACGATCTTTTTCATTTCTGCTCCAGTAACTTCTCGTTGATGGACTTAAGCCGGGATTTCCGACTTTGGTTTCCCAGGCAGTGATTCAAAGCCTTGCCGGCGGCGTGGGTCTGTTCACAATTGCTCACTCTGGAGGCGCTGCGGATTTCCGCTATGGAAACGGGCCGCTGTGTGGACAATTGATTCGCGCATTGCCAAATGAATAGTCAGTTCCTTCACAAGCCTCTATTCATGCCGCGCAGATTTGCGTTATGTGGGAGTACCCGAGTCATCCAGGTTCGCCGGGCTTGGCGAAACCAGGGCCGGCGATTCGGAGACGTCTGCGGGCCACCTGGCACGGGACTGGAGTCGATGAGGGGCATCTAAGACCAGGGCCGCCTGCATCGCAAGTGCAGAGATCGCTACGAAGGCCAATGAGATCCCGATCAGCGACCAAACATAGCCGTTGCCCGTTAAATCGTCAAGCAACAATCGGAAATCGTACGAAAGCATCAGCGCCAGTGCATTGCTCATCGTGATATGCATCGCTTCCACCCGCATAGCTGTTTTATTGCCCACCTCGCGCACGAGAATAGCGGTTTCTGCGCCGCCAATCTTTCAACGGCGAGCCGAGCTTGCCGCAGATCATCCTAGTGGAATACTCCCAACAGGTAGCACACAAGTAGAATCACAAGCACTGTGCCAAGCCCTATGCCTGCGCCTCCGCCACCGCCCCATCTGCTGTAGCCGAAATACCCTCCGCCACCGCCGAAAACCAGCAGCAGAACAATAATGAGAATGAGCATCTTCGTTCCCCCTTCACTCCGGGCATCCCGGGTTGTGACTCTCGTTCGATTGCGCAGCGTCTCTCGCTCGGCGATTCACCGATGAGCGTGCGGCCTAAACCTGCATGGACTGCGGAGCGCTCTCTGCGACCTCTTCCGTGCGCTTCACGGCTTCCATGGAGCATCCAAGGGCCTTCCTGGCCAACTCCTGGGCGGATGCGTGATCGCCCGTACTATGCACGTGAGCAGCGGCCGCATGTGCGTAGGCCGCCTTGGTGTGGAGCTCCGCTGGATTTGACTCCTCGTTGCCTGACATTGTCTGCTCCTGGTTTTTACCGGATCCTACGACTCTTGCAATTGCAGTTTTCTACGCTGGGCCCGAAAAAACTGAGCAATTAAATACACACGCAACGGTGGGCTGTGCCGGGGGCGCCGGACGCCCGTCAACGAGGCTCTACGGCAACAAGTTCACCAGACGCAGGTTCCCATTGCTCAGACGAATGCATGTCTGGGACTAAATATTGGCGTACTGCGTGCCTACTTTGGATGGATCCCTGGGGGACGGAGACGAGCGGATTCGACCGGGCGGCTCGCGGATCCAGGCCGTCCGTCTTTCTGCCCGAGTATTGCGACTCAATATCTGAAATCAGATGCGGTCTCCGCGGCAATGCGTGCGTGGAGCTATCGCCCGCGTTCATTACTCGATGCAGCGCACGCCGTTGCCGAGAGAGACCGAGTCTTCAACCTTGAACCGTAGCACAACTGGAGCCGGCCAACGTTCCCGACCCTCAGGCCGCTTCACAAAACGCTGCGGCGTCCGCTGACCAGGTTGATGACCAGGACGATCAACGCGACCACCAGCAGAATGTGAATCAGGCCACCGGCGATGTGGAGGCTGAAGCCCAGAATCCACAAAACCAGAAGGATGACGAAAATTGTCCAAAGCATATAGAACCTCTCTCTCAAATGTGGTCGCCTGAGCCGGGAGACCCGGCTCAGGCGCACGCAGCGCGCTCACAAGCCGCTGTTAATTGGATGCAATCGCTTGCGCTTTTGCATGCCTGACTGCGTCGATAAATCCTTCCGCCGATGCAGGCGTGGCAACTTCGCCGCCCAGAACGCGGTGTGTGGAGACGTCGGGCCCGTAGAATGCCTCCATGGAGCTATCGTCGCGGCGAACATCGGCGCCGGTCAGAGTCAGTCCGGCAAACGCACCTTTGGCGCGCGAGTAGGTCAGGATTTCGGTATTCAGTTTCCAATCGGTATCTGCAGTGGCATGGCGCCCCACAGGTCCGGCTGCCGCAGAGGCGTCAGCTCCAAGCTGAAACTTGGCGTCTTCCAGGCGCATCATGCCTCTGTCGCCCTGGAAAATCATGACCAGATCCACGCCTTCGACGCCGATCTGCAATCCCCAGCTTCCGCCGGTGATGGCAAAGAACGCCGGCGCGCTCCATCCGTTTGCGGTGCGGCAGGTGGCGACGCCCTTGCCGTTCTCCGCGCCAAACACCAGGCCGCCCTTGATCATGTGGGGAACGACAGCAATGCACCGCGCATGCTCCAGTACTTCTTCAGGAATGCCTTTATCCGGCGCGGACATGATCTGGTGCAGTACCAGCGTTGCATTGTCGAGCCGGTTCTGCACATCATCGCGAGTTTCCGACCAGGCGGCGCTTGCTACACCCAGGCCGAACAATGCCACTAACGTCATGAATTTTTTCACTATCTCACCTTTTCTACCCATGCGCAGCGTCATTTGATTCCGCGCACTGAGGCGCACAAGGTAACTTCACTCTAGTGGCGTTGCACGGCAGTGTCTGAGCTATACCGCTCAAAGAGAGAATGAGACCCTTTCTACGTATGAGAGGGAAAGTGTTTTCCGGTGCGCAGGCGACTTCGGCGAGAGACGACAGTAATACCAAACCGGCGACGGCCGCATCCTGATCGGCAAGCCGCTGCTGAAAGTGTTCTTGCACGATCGACTGCCCGACGACAACACGGAAAATCCGGCCCTTTCCCGTATCCCGGAGCTGTAACGCCAAAGCCAGCCGAAGACTTGCCCGCAGTCCCTGTACAAAACTGAACAGTTTTTCGATTCCTTGCGTGGGATACTCGCCTTGGTACCCAACTTCATTGCTTTGGTGAGGCGGACGATGCCCGGTGAAAAAGCAAGACTGCTTGTCGTAGACGATAAGCAGTTGATTCGAACGTCGATCTCGCACCTGCTTGCTGAGATTGGGTATTCTGTGCGAAGCGCCCAGGACGGATTTTCCGCGCTTCGTGAGTTGCGGAAGGAAATCCCCGACATCCTCCTCTCCGACCTCAACATGCCGGGCATGTGTGGATACGAGCTCCTTCGGGTGGTCCGGCGCCGGCTTCCATCTATCCAGGTGATTGCCATGAGCGGCGCGTTTTCTGGCGACGAAGTGCCATCCGGCGTGGCCGCCGACGCTTTCTATCAAAAAGGCAGCAGCATGGGCGCCCTATTGCGAATCATCGAATCCTTGCGGCTGATGGAGCGGCGAGATCCGCTCCCGGTCCGCATCGCGGCGCCTCTCCTGATCCAACGAAGCGGAAGTGACACTTTGGGAGAGGCCCACGTTATGATTGCCTGCTCCGAGTGCCTGCGAACCTTCCCCGAGCCACTCTACGTCTCTGGCAGTAGCGAACGGACAACAGATTGTATTTATTGCGGCAGTTCGATTCAGTACTCGGTCGTCGAACCTCTCAATCAAGTGGCGCTGCGGAGTTTCTACCGAAGAGCCGGCACAGAACTCTCAGCGCAGGGCGCATCCGATGCTGGCGACTGAACACGGCAAGAAGGAGTTCGGCCTATGCGCACCATTGCTGAACTGAACCTGCTGCTTCGCGCGCGGGTTGAACTACCCGAAGGTTTCAGGCTCGCGACGGAAGAATTCCGGGAAGGCTGGAATTTTTCGCGGTCGGTAGATGTTTGCCGCCTGGAGAAGAAAATTCTGAACCGCGGATGGAATTTCATCAAGATTGGCGACGGACCCCAGAGATACGGCGTGGGAGATACATCGCAGGAAGCGATCGGCAACGCGCTCGTGCATGCTCTTCGGCGCATAAGTGAGAACTTCAACGCGGTAGAGGTCGAGCGCATCGAGTTGACGCAATATCCGTGGTTCTTTCTGGCCGGAGTTGGAGTTTGTACCTATCGAATTCAGCAGGTTGCGGTGTTGCCGGCGCCCGATCATGCCAGCTTGGTCTCGGCCGCGCCCGGGCGGAGGCGATTACCGCGCCAGTCAGCCGCATTGTACCCGCATTCCGGCTGCGCGATGCCGATGCTCAAAGAAATGCTGATTTTATCCAGCAGTACACATGAAAGGGCGCAATGACGATTCTGCAAACGGCGTTGATCCTGTTTATGTTCTACTGGGCCTTGCGTAGGCCTGCGGAGCCGGTGAGCGACCGCGACGCGGACACATAAGTTGAGTTGTTCCTTGACGAAGGTCGAACCAGGTAGGCGCACGAAATGTTTCTCAATGCAACAAAATGAAGCCGGCGTGAATCCTAGTCGATAGCTTTGGGGGATTTCACCGGCTCTACCTTTTTCACCGTCCCGGCGCCAGGGCGGTGATAAGGTTGAGTCGAGTCGTGCCCCGATCCCAAGGAAGCAGCGATACCCCAACTTTCTTTTGCCGACGTCTGCCCCATCTCGCTGGATTCGAACGCTGCTGAAGTCGCTCGGACCCGGGATCATCACCGGGGCTGCTGACGATGACCCATCGGGCATTGCCACTTATTCCATTGCCGGTGCACAGCTCGGAACCAAACTGCTGTGGACTGCGCTTCTAACGTGGCCGTTGATGGCCGCAGTGCAAATGATGTGCGCCCGCATCGGCAAGGTGACGGGACAGGGCCTGGCCGCGAATTTCAAGCAACGATTCCCCAAATGGCTGCTGCTCACAGTCGTCATAGCCCTTTTGACCGCCAACACAATTAACATTGCCGCGGACCTGGCGGGCATGGCAGATGCGGCTTCCATGCTGTCCGGCGTCAATTCCCATTGGTTTGTCGTAGCGTTCGCGCTTCTTATCTCGTGGGCGACCATTCGGCTTCAGTATGTCCAGATTGCAAACGTGCTCAAATGGCTGGTTCTGGTTCTGTTGGCTTATCCAATTACTGCGTTCGTGGTGGGAACCGACTGGGGCCAGGTGCTGCACGATACCCTGATTCCTTCCATGCCACATAGCAGAATTGCATGGGAGACGCTGGTGGCGATCCTCGGCACCACAATCAGTCCGTATCTATTTTTCTGGCAGGCAAGCGAAGAAGTCGAAGAGGAGAAGGCAGCGGGCCAAAGTTCACTCGCCCAGCGCAGAGGAGCCACATCCGCGGAGCTCGAATTAAGAAACATCGATGTGGGGGTAGGCGCATTTTTCTCGAACATCGTCATGTTCTTCATCATCCTGACCACCGCCATCACCCTCAACCGGCACGGCATCACGAATATTGAAACTTCCCGGCAAGCGGCCGAGGCCCTGCGGCCGTTTGCCGGCAAATTTGCTACAACCGTGTTCACGCTTGGTATTGTCGGAGTCGGGTTTCTTGCCATCCCTACGCTTGCCGGATCCGCCGCATACGCCTTCGCTGAGACCCTGGGATGGCGCCAGGGCTTGAACAGGAAACTGAGACAAGCGCGCTGGTTTTACGCTCTGATTCTGATCTCTACCGCAGCGGGCGTTGCGCTGGACTTTCTCGGGATCAACCCGGTAAAGGCGCTCTACTGGACTGCAGTCATCAACGGATTGCTGGCGCCGTTCCTCATGGTGGCAATCCTGATTGTGGCAGCGGACAAGAGGCTGATGCAGGGCCAGCCGAGCTCCCGCCTGGGATGGATTGTTGTGGCAATCACAACAGCAGCCATGTTCGTCGCAGGCGTTGCGATGTTTGTTGTTTAAGCCGAACGACTATGCGACCTCGGGAGTCGCGCATGCCGGAGTTGCTGCGTCATGCGGCTCAAGTTTCCCGGCCGCATCGATCTTGCGAAGGCCGATCACTTTCCAGATTCCAAAGCAAGTGCCGGCAATCAGCAGACCCGCGAACACGCCAATCAACGGAGTCGACCATTTCTGAAGCGTCCCTGACCACAGGCGGATGGCATGACGTCCATAGCCAACGCCGAGCCAGGCGATGAGAGAGTAACGCAAGGTTCGAGCCGCGCCGTAGACGACCAGAAAGCGGCGGCGCGAGACGTCCAGCGCACCAGCGGCAAGCGCAAATGGCAATAGCGGAATGGGCGGAGGAAGCAATGCGGGAAGAAACACGGCAAGGATGCGGTGACGCTCTACCCATCCGACGACTCGCCCAAGAAGACGCGCCGGCACATAGTGGCGCAATGCAGCTTCGCCCCCTCTGCGCCCGAGGTGCCAGGTGGAGTATCCGCCCACAAGGCTGCCTGCGATGGCGAGCGCTGCGAGCAGCCATGGATCTCCACCGTATGCCACCAGCCAAAGTAACAGCAGGTCAGTGCTACCGGGCAGAGGCAAGGGAATGGGGGAGGAGTCGACAATGGCAACGAAGAAAAGCCCCAGCGCTCCCAGGTGCGTGAGCCAATGCGGTATCAGTGAGTGAGGCTTTGGACGCGCAAGGAACAGGGCCGCTTGTCGAATAGGAATACTCATACATGTGGGACCTTATATCTGAAAGCGAGCTCTTGAACGATCCGGTCGCGTCTTTGTCGTCATAAGATGCGATGCCTCAGGTCAGTTCAGTTCACATCCCGCAGCAATACTGTGTTGATCTTCACTCCTGCCTGCTTCCCGGCGGTCTGAGCAACCGGTTCCGACCAGAATCGGATGCGATCGGAATCGAAGTGGAAGAAACGCCCGGAGAAGATTTTTCCGGAGTGCGATTGCCGATCAAGCGCGGAGCGTCTGATGGTTTTCCGGCTTGGCCGGTCACGGCCGTAGCGGATTGGCTCAAGAGCCCAATCCTACCCAGCCTCATGGCTCGCCGCGCCGCGAAATGTTTTTCAACATCGATTTTCTTGATGAGGACCATGGCCGATCCAGTCGTTCTGCTTCATATCCTCTGCGGCCTTTATCGGGTCCGCAGAGGACAGTGGGTTGGGGTTAGCGCAGGCTACCAGTCGTTGGGTTGACCTGGCTTCCAATGGCTTCGCCGGATACGACCAGTTCCACTCTCCGGTTCTCTTGCCGTCCACCGGAGTTATCGTTCGATGCTACCGGCGAACTATTGCCGAAGCCCGTTGCGCTCACTGAGCCTGCAACTACGCCCTGTTGCACGAGGTAATCGCGGACAGCCCCCGCGCGATTCTCCGAGAGCTTCTGATTCATGTCGTCGCCACCCACATTGTCGGTGTATCCGCCGACCGCAATGTTGAGCGACGGGTATGCAATCAATATCCCGGCAACCTTTGCCAGTTTCTCCCGTGCACCGGGCTTCAACGAGTATCGCCCAGTGTCAAAGAGCACATCGGACATGCTGACGATCAGTCCCCGCGCGCTGTCGCGTGTCTGGAGGATCTCATTGAGTCGCACTTCCAATTGCTCACGCATTGCCATTTTTTCGCTGTCCGCCTGCTGTTGTCCCTCCTGCGCATGCTGGGCAATCATCCGATACCGGTCGGCATCGGCTTGGGCAGTGTTGATGGCCTCGGTTGACGCTGCCTGGTTGTTCGTCAGGTCATTCTGGGCTTTCAACCTGGCAGCCTCGGCGTTTGCCGTATCATTCTGGGCTTTCAATCTGTCGGCCTCGGCGTTTGCCCTGTCGGCCTGGGCCCTTGTCGCGTCGGCTTGGGCTTGCAATTTCTGCTGGGTTGCCTCGTCGGCCCGCGCCTGCAAATGTGCCTGCGCATCGGCCGAAGCCTGGAGTTCGCTCGCCCTGCGAAGGTCCTCGATCCGCTTGACGGCTATCTCTCGCGCATCTTCCGCAGTCTGCACCGTCTCGCGGGACTTCGCGATCAGTACCTTCCTGTCTGAATGTCCATCCGTGGCATATGCGTCGGTAGTGTTCATCAACTGGACAGCGTGCTGGTAGCTATCGCCGGCGTACGTCTCGGCTCCTTCGGATTGGGCGATACGAACCGCATTCCGCGCTTCAAGAAATTCCAAAGGCAGCTTGGCGTCAAGAACCACGGGGTCGAATCTGTATCCTGTCGGGATATAACCGCCACGCTCCATAAGTTCATATTTTGCGTGTACTGCTTCGGATGTTCCCTTAGTGTCGGCGCGAATCACGTTTTCAAGCACGACAACATTACTGGGCTGGCGAACGGCAAAATAGGGCTCCGCGGTGACGATCAGGGCGAATGCCTGGAGATTGGTTGTGGCAGTCAGTTTGCTGCGATCGTTGCCGCCGATCAATACCTCTCCAAGGTTCACTGCGTGGCCGTCAGGTGAGATCGCCCACATCACGTAAGTCAGATATTCGGCGCCAAAGGTCGTGGGACTTTGCAAATCCCCAAAGGTCGCTTCCACTTCCATAGTGCCGCGCTTGCTGCGCACTTTGGCTTTTCCGTCGGCTGAAGGCAACAAAGCGGTTCCGGCCAGATCCACGTCCGAGGCTCCGCTGCGATGTTGATAGTCAATCGCTTCAACGGTGCGGCTGGTCTCGCTCACGACATAGGTGGGCATTGAGCCGCCAGGTACGAGGGCAATCGACTCCTGTGGGCCAGCTTGAGCAAACGCGCTCACGCTGAGGGCGCTTCCGATCACGAACAATAGTGTGTTCTTCACAAGTTCTCCTGCAGTCAAAGGGCTGCTGTATTGCATTGTTACCTTGGGTTGGCGGGCTGAAGCCTTGCAGGCTTCGATTGCTGTGATCTGTCAACGCCCGACGCGGAATTGATTGAGGTGCTGAAACAATCCGTAGAGATTCGCAATCCACAGGACCAGGACGAGGACCACCACGCCATTCAGGAGCGATTTGATTTGTCCCTGCATGGGGATGAATCTGTTCACAAGCCACAACAGGACGCCTGCTGCAACAATCGTGATGAGAACGGTGGTAAGTGGCATATCGTGTTCTCCATTCACTTCTCGAATTCGATACCCCCAAGGCATCGTCGAGAAGTTACGAGCCTTCGACTCACTTAGCTTGGGAGCCATTAGAAAGAGGGGAACGATGACTCCGCTTCACTCCCATTCTTCTGAATCGCTGGAGAAATAGCTGAGCCATAATGCTCATCAGACAGAATGAAGAAGACAACCTCCACTCCGATGTGATCTGGCACTCTTAGAGACTGGGGGGCGGCTTAGACGGCGGGACGACTTAATAGGATAAGCTGTCGGAAGATTTCGCGGGAAACAGGCGACTATTCGGATGCGCTGCCAGGGCTTGGGTTGTGCCAACTGCCGTTTGCGGCGATGAGTGCGTCAGCCTCTTTCGGTCCCCAGGTTCCGCGTTTGTAGCGGCGAACCGGATGATGGTTCTTCAGAACCCTATTCACCACTTTCCATGCGGCTTCAACCGCGTCCTCGCGTGTGAAGAGCGCCCCGTCGCCCTTCATAGCATCACCCAAAAGCCGTTCGTAGGGCGTTTCCTCTCCCGGTTGTTCGTCGGACAGATAAAGCTCTCGCTCTTCACCGATGAATTCCTGGCCGGCAAGCTTCACGCGGGCAGCCAGGGCGATGGCCGAGTTGGGAGAGAGCCGAAAGCGCAGATAGTTCGACCTGCTGTTCGGTTGCACTGCGTCGCCAAAGAGCTTCTGCGGAGGCTGCTTGAGCTCCACAAGGATTTCCGTTGCGGTGGTTGGCAGATACTTGCCCGAGCGCAAGTACCACGGCACTCCGTTCCAGCGCCATGAGTCGATGAAGAGCCGCACGGCGCAGTAGGTTTCGACATCGGAGTGCCTGGCCACGTCCGGCTCGTCACGATAACCCGTGTACTGGCCGCGCACCATATCATCGGGCTTCAGAGGGCGCATGGCTTTAAAGACCTTGGCCTTCTCGGTTTGCACATCTCCAAAGTCCCGGCCTGCGGGCGGTTCCATGGCAAGCAGCGCGACGATCTGGAAAAGATGGTTTTGGATCACGTCGCGCAAACAACCTGCTGTCTCGTAAAACCCGCCGCGTTTACCCACACCAAAATCCTCAGATAAAGTGATCTGAACACTGGCTAAGTAGTTACGGTTCCAGATCGGTTCCAGAAATGAATTGGCGAAGCGAAAATAAAGAATATTCATGATCGCTTCCTTGCCAAGGAAGTGATCGATGCGGAAAATCGAGTTTTCCGGAAACACCGTATGTGCAACCTGGTTCAGCTCGCGCGCCGAAGCTAAATCGCGTCCAAACGGCTTTTCGACAATCACACGCGCATTCCCGGCCAGGTTCGCGGCTCCCAGTCCTTTAATCACGGTTTCGAAAAGCGCAGGTGGAATTGCCAGGTAGTAAGCAGGGCGCCGTGCGCTGCCTAGCGCCTCTTTTATCGCCACGAACGTATCGCTGTCTGCATAGTCTCCGCTCACGTACTTCAAGAGAGACAGAAGGCGCTGCAGTGCCCATTTGTCGTCGATTCCGCCTGCTCGCTTGATGCTGTCCGTGGCACGCCGGTGCAGCCGCTCCAGGCTCCATTTCGGAAAAGCAACGCCGATCACCGGAACCTTGAGTGTGCCGCACTTCACCATCGCGTAGAGCGCCGGGAAGATCATTTTGTGTGCCAGATCGCCGGTGACACCGAAGACCACCAGAGCGTCCGACTGCGACTTGGCCATCAGGCGCCTTCTTTCTGGCCGGTTTTCTCTTCGTGGCCGCCAAATTGAAATCGCAGCGCGGACAACAGCTTGTCGGCGAAAGTGTCTTCGCCGCGCGAGCTGAAGCGCTCATACAGCGCAGCACTCAGTACGGGAGCCGGAACAGACTCGTCGATCGCAGCGGTGATCGTCCAGCGTCCCTCCCCGGAGTCCGACACGCGGCCCGTGAATTTTGCCAGATCCGGGCTGTCGAGCAGAGAGATGGCGGTCAGATCCAGGAGCCACGAAGAGATCACGCTGCCGCGGCGCCAAACCTCGGCGATGTCGGCCAGATTCAGGTCGTATTGGTACACCTCTGGGTTTCGCAGCGGAGTCGTTTCGGCGTCCACGGTTTGCTGCTGCTTGCCGACATTGGCATGGTGAAGAATGTTCAATCCCTCCGCATAGGAGGCCATGATTCCGTACTCGATTCCATTGTGCACCATCTTCACAAAGTGGCCGGCGCCGTTGGGGCCGCAGTGCAGATAGCCATGCTCGGCAGTGCCGCCCACTTTTTCACGGCCAGGCGTGCGCGGCGCCGAATCGATGCTTGGCGCCAATGCAGAAAAAATGGGGTCGATGCGCTGAACCACATCCTTTTCGCCGCCGATCATCAGGCAATAACCGCGATCGGCCCCCCACACTCCGCCGCTGGTTCCCGCGTCCACATAATGAATACCCTTGGGTTTCAGTTCTGCGGCACGGCGAATGTCGTCGTGATAATAAGAGTTTCCTCCATCGATCATCACGTCATCCGGTTCGAGCTGTGGGGTCAAAGCTTTCAGCGTTGCATCCACCACGCCGGCTGGCACCATCATCCAGATGGCGCGAGGCGATTTCAACTTCTTCACGAATTCTTCCAGCGTATTCGCGCCAACCGCACCTTCTTTAACAAGCGATTGCACGGCTTCCGAATGAATATCGTACACAACGCATTGATGGCCGGCGCGCATAAGACGCCGCACCATATTGGTTCCCATCCTGCCCAAGCCAATCATGCCCAGTTCCATGGAATCCTCCCGATACGACATTTGATGCGAGCGCGAGAACAATTATCTACAGTTTCGAGATACTTTCTTGCACAACTCCCCTGATATCCGCAGAGCGCAGGCGGTGGCAAGGATTCAGCAGCGTTATTACGAGGAAGTACTTCTTCACGGGTCGCAAAGGCCCGTGAAGGAATCATACTCGATAGGTCACCTAAGGCTTCAGGGCCGTTCCATGGCAGTTGGAGTGCTGGCATTGGCATGCGAGCTCCGTCATGCCTTTTGCGTCGCGGCAGGCTTCGCTACAGAACTCCTTCCCCTCGGCGGGGACGCAGTTGCAAGCTGGATGGGCACATTTTGGCGTTGCATTCATAGGATCTCCTTTGATCGGTTGTATGGCTCGTTGAAGCGTGGTGAAGTGACTGCGGCGAATGGCGAGCGGGAAAGGGTCTATGCGGCCGATACATGCCGTTTGGCCACGGCTCGCCACCGATTATGGTTTTGGAGTTGCCACGGCAGTGATCTGCACGGGCTTGTCGGCGTCAGGTGTGGATGAGCTAACCGACGGCGTTGGCTTGTCTGCCGGTATCTCGGTTCCAGCTGGATAAATGAGAATCTGGATCGAACCCCAATCTGCATCCAGGTTCGCGCCTGTCTGCTTGCCCATTCCTAACGTCTTGAGCTGGCTGTCGTCAAATCCGAAGTTCTCGACCAGATACTCGCGGATAACCATGGCCCTGGCCTCAGTGAGGACAAGATCCTTCTGGGTATCTCCATCCATGCCAGTGGAGACCTCGATGACCGCAAGTCCGAATTGAGTCTGTGCCAGGAAGTCGCCGGCGGCTTTGAGAGTTTTCTGATCCGTCATTTTTGCCGAAGAGCGGCCATCAAAGAGCTGCTTTGCTGTGTAAGTAAATGTCTTTACAGGAGCACTCTGCGGGAGACCGCTGATCTTGTTTGCCGCCAAATCGGAGGAGTCTTCGTATCCACGCTTCTTGAAATACCCGCTCAAAAAGAAATTGTGCTTCAGCGCTTCCATATTCTCCTGGAAATCCTTTACGCCGGTTTGCGCTTGCAGCATCGTGTCGTGCAGCGTGGTCGTGGTCTGTTCCAGGTTGTTATAGAGTTGCTTGTCGTTCACCAGGGCTCCCACGGTTCCCTGTCCCGAATCGATCTTGGCGCTTACCGAGTTCAGATGGGCCGTGGCCGAAGTTGTGTTGACGATGGCCTGTTGACTGCTATCGAGAAGCGCGTTCGCCTTTACCAGCAGCGCTCCCAACTCCAGCGGCGGCACACTCTGGATAGTCTCGCCATCCGCTACTTCGGCTTGTCCGGCAGATCCAAACGAAATGGCCACGAACTGATCGCCCAGGACTCCCTCGGTTTCAATTGAGGCTACAGAGTCACGCTTGATGATCTCTTTAGTTGATCTGTCGAGATCCATGACGACGATGACCTTATCGCCCGGTTTGTGAGGCAGCTTGATGCTATGCACATTTCCGCTGTGCACGCCGCCCACCTGCACGTCAGCTCCCACAGCCAGGCCCGCAACATTGTCGAATTGCGCCTTCAGTTGGTAGGTGGAGCGAAACAGATTCTCTTGGCTCCCGATGAGGAAAACGCCGACGGCCAGAACTGACAGCGTCGCAACGATAAATGCTCCCAACCTTGCCACTCTCGACATAAGTCCTCCTACGATTGCTGTAGAAATTCCTTCACAAAACCGATGTCGCTTTGTTGAAGGTCTTCAAACGTGCCCTCGATCACTACGTCGCCCTCATTCAGCAGGGCGAGGTGGCCGGCGATTGTTTTAGCGCTATGCAGATCGTGCGTCACGACGATCGACGCCATTTGCCGTTCCTTCTGGAGCTTGAGGATCAACTCGTCGATTTCGCCAGAACTGATGGGGTCGAGGCCGGCCGTGGGCTCGTCGAGCAGCAGAATCTCCGGCTCCAGAGCCAGCGCACGCGCCAGGCCTACGCGCTTCTGCATTCCGCCTGAGATATCTGACGGCATCTTTTCGATGTCGCCGTCCAAGCCCACCTCGACTAGCAACTGCCTTACACGGTCGGCGCGCTCGGATTTGGGCATGTCCCTGCGATGGTGTTCAAGGGGGAAGGCCACGTTCTCCCGGACAGTGAGCGAATCGTAAAGCGCTGCCTGCTGAAACAGGAAACCCATCTTCTTCCGGATTTCTCCCATGCGGTCAAGCGCGAGACCTGCGATGTTTTGACCATGAATGCAGACCGATCCGGAGTCGGGTGTATCAAGGCCAATGATCAGCCTCAGCAGCACGCTTTTCCCCGTACCGCTGCGTCCCAACACGGCCAGGGTTTCTCCCTTGTTGACGCGCAAGTTGATCCCGTTTAAGACCTTGAGGCTGGCGAAGGACTTATACACGTTCTCGACCGCAATAACAGGCACAGGCCCGTCTTGCCCGGGTTCCGCTTGCTTCGTCGCAATGTCATAAGTTGTGGCCATACTTGTTTCACAAATGCTTCAAACAGCAGTTACGGAAAAAAGACAAGGATGAATTTCACCATGACAACATCGGCCAGGATAAGGAAGAGCGAGGCCAGCACGACCGAGTTAGTGGCCGCGCGGCCCACACCCGCAGCCCCGCCGCGCGTGCGCATTCCCTGAAAGCATGCGATGAGCCCGATGATCAGGCCATAGACGGCAGTCTTGAATGTCTGCGGCAGGAATGCGTTGAAAGTTGCGCCATTAAAGCCGCTGGTAATGAACTGATGGAACGAGAGCGGTTCAACCAGAGCCTGCGCAAACCAGCCAGTGAACAAAGCGCATGCGTCGGTGGCAAGGGTCAGCAACGGCAGCATCAAGATGCAGGCCAGTATTCGTGTCGCTGCCAGCAGCCTGTAAGGATTGATCGCGGATGCCTCGATGGCGTCGATCTGCTCGGTCACTTTCATCGATGCCAGCTCCGCGCCCATACCCGCGCCCACGCGCCCACTTACGACCAGACCGGTAATAACTGGTCCCATGACCTGGAGAACGGAGTACACGAGAGTGGCGGGAAACATCGATTTGGCGCCAAATCGAGTGAGGCTGTAGCGCGCTTCAAGCGAGATGATGACGCCAATTGCGGCGCCTGCCATGGCGACCAGCGGCAGAGACTTCGATCCAACTTCGTCGAGCTGCCGAATCAGCTCGCGCCACTCATACGGCGGCGTAACCGCGGCCGTGAGGACTCGCCAGGAAAAGATTCCCAGTTCCCCAAACCACTCGAAAAAGCCGTTGAACAGGCTGACAACAGAGTCTGCGGCGGAGGACATGAAGTCGGTGCGCCGCGCCGGAAGTGGTGGGCTTATGTCTGCAACGGATGTAGCTCCGCGATTGCTCAATGATTCGGACCTTTATCCGGCGAGCCGTGCGCGTTGTTCAGATGCATACGTGAAATCAGGGCGTGAGGTCCGCTATAGAAGAACTCCAGAGCAATGTTGCCGCCCATATAACTCAGCAGGCTATAGTTGCCGATCCGGAATGCATCCTTTGCATCGAAGCGGTCTGGATACCAAAAGTGAACCGCAATCATGGAACCCGCATAGGGAGCGGCAAGCGCGGAGATAGAGAAGACGCGATGGCCGTCTTCGCCGCGGCGCCCTGACAACGTGGAGATTACCGCATGGCGCAGCCGCGGAAACGGCCCCGCGCATTCGCAGCGGTAATACATCGTATCTTCCCTGAAGGCTTCCGCGAGCCCATAACGCGTGGTGGTTCCAATAGCCGCGATCCCAAAGTCGGACCCAAACCGCTTGCCGTAGCCCTCGGCCCCCTGGCGCCACTCCGGCGGGGAATTGGTCCACTGGTTGATTCCCGCGGCGAACGCGGCACCGACAATTGGATACGGACCGAACGCGTCGAAAGCGTAGTTGCTCACTTTTGTTCTTTCGGTCGGACGGACATACGTCAGGTCAATATTCCCTGTCGCTGAGGGCGTAATTCCTGAGATCGTCGAGGGATCTCCAGAAGAGAGCAGTGATTGCGATCTTGCCAGCACCGGCGTTGCGGCCAGGGCCGCAGTGACCAACACCAGGACTATCGCGCGATGAATCTCCGCAGCCGGGAGAGTTTTGCCCAAATAGCCGACGCGCCTTCCCGAAAGACCTGCCCGGCAGGCCGACAAGAAATGCGACTCCGCGATCCACTTGGATGATCTCATCGTCTCTCCTTCGATCGGCTTCGCCCATCTCAGGCGCGGCATGCGCCGCCAACCAACTGTCGCGTCGCTAACTACACCCAAGGAGATGGTTTCAGAGCTGAGGCATTCAGGGATGGTCACATTTGCACGCAATCGCAAGTTGCGTGCCTGTGAAACGGCCGCATCGGTCAATTAAGGCGAAATCGACACCATGAGAGCGAGCGGTCCACGGAGCGTATGTCCAAAAGAGCACAGTCTTTGCTCTTTTAACAGGAGGAGAATTTGAGAAAGTAGTTGTTTCTACGGTTCGGCGAGGAGTCCGCTGTGTCTAAGGTTCATGCCTTCCCATCCATCCCCACCAAGATTTTGTTGCCTATCGACTTTAGCCCATCTTCCCAGGCGGCTTTGGAGATGGCAGCTGACCTTGCGAAGCACTTTCATGCGGAGCTGTATCTAGTGAACGTAATTCCGGTGTTTCCCACCACGACGCTGCCTGACGTGATTCCAGAAGGCGAATTCATGCGAGAGGCCGGAACCTTTGCGGAGCAACATCTGGCCAAGTGCCATGCAGCTCTTGCGGCCAGGGGAGTGAAGTCGACTTCCAGTGTCGAGGTTGGAAATGACATCGCCGGGAGCATCATGGAGGTGGTGGAGCGAGAGCATATCGACATGGTGGTGATCTCCACGCACGGCATCTCCGGCTGGCAACCGCTGGTCTTCGGGTCGATTGCCGAAAAGGTGGTAAAGCTCGTGCAATGTCCCCTCCTGCTTCTGCGTTCAGCCCAGCCTGACAGCAGTGGAAAAAGTCCGGCAGGGCGCTCCACGGAATGGTGGTAGAGAATACGGCGCGCAGGTGATCTATTTTGAGCGCAACGAGCGTTGTCGCGCCCATATCGCCCAGCCAGACGCCAGGGCCAGCCAAGGACATCGCCGCGAAAGGCCTCACGAGCGATGAGGCACGTGCCCGTCTTGAAAAGGACGGGTCAAATGCCATGCCGGATACATCGGCTCATCTTTTACGGGGCGCATTGGCCAAATTCTGGGCTCCGGTTCCGTGGTTGCTTGAAGCCTCCATTGTGCTTGAGCTTGCGCTGCATAAGTTCTACGAGGCCGCTATCATTGCGGTGCTGCTGGTGTTCAACGCCGCGCTTGCATACTTTCAGGAGGGTCGCGCCCAGTCTACCCTGGCGGCTCTCAAGTCGCGTCTCGCGCTCAATGCATCAGTCGAGCGCGATGGCGCCTGGAAGACTGTGCCGGCTGCGGAGTTGGTAACTGGTGACGTGGTGAAGCTATCGCTTGGCGGTGTGGTCGCCGCCGATGTGCATCTCACTGGCGGATCGGTTGAACTCGATCAATCGATGCTCACAGGCGAATCCCTGCCTATCGATGCCGGACCAGGCGCAGACACCTTTGCAGGGGCCCGGGTGCGGCGTGGTGAAGCAACAGCCGTGGTAACCGCTACGGGCGCCCGCACCAAATTCGGCCGCACGGCAGAACTTGTTCGCACGGCACACGTGGTGAGCACACAGCAAAAGGCTGTGCTCAAGATCGTGCGTAACCTGGCCATCTGCAATAGCGCCGTAATTCTCGCTATGGGTGTGTATGCCTGGTCCCATGCAATGCCGTGGAGCGAGATGGTTCCTCTTTTGCTCACGTCGGTGCTTGCGGCAATCCCCGTGGCATTGCCGGCAACATTTACCCTGGCCGCGGCGCTCGGAGCTCGTTCTCTGGCGAAACTCGGCGTGCTGCCCACACGGCTTTCTGCCGTGGATGAAGCCGCGTCGATCGATGTGCTGTGCGCGGACAAAACCGGAACATTGACTCGCAATGAGCTGTCAGTCACAAGTGTTCGTCCCATGCCCGGCTTTGACGAGTCGCACGTTCTCGGCCTGGCGGCTCTGACAAGTTCTGACGGAGGCCAGGATCCAGTCGATGCTGCGATTCGCTCTGCCGCCTCGCACAAGCCCGCATCGGACTTGCCGAAGCTGGTCACGTTTGTGCCATTCGACCCGGTCAAGAAAATCTCAGAGGCAACAGCGACAGATCCCAAGGCCGGTTCGGAACGAATCATCAAAGGAGCGTACGCCACGGTGGTCGCTCTCACGGCTCCGTCGCCTGCCGCGGCTGCGATTGCCGACCAGCTTGAGAAGCAACGCTTCAGAGTTCTGGCCTTAGCAGCCGGCACTCCGGCAGCCATCGAAATCGCCGGCCTTATCGCGCTCAGCGATCCGCCGCGGACGGACTCGATCTCTCTCATTTCAGAACTGCGCAGTCTCGGTGTGCGCACGGTCATGGTGACAGGAGATGCTCCGGTCACGGCGGCAATCGTCGCTCATGCGGTTGGGCTGAACGGGGCCGTCTGCCCGCCCGGAAAACTTCCTGAGTCGATCAAGCCGGAAGATTTTGCAGTCTTCGCAGGTGTGCTTCCGGAGGGCAAGTACGATCTCGTCAAGGCTTATCAGAAGTGCGGACGCACGGTAGGGATGTGCGGGGATGGCGCCAACGATGCGCCCGCGCTTCGCCAGGCGCAGATAGGCATTGCCGTTTCGACCGCAACCGATGTCGCGAAATCCGCTGCCGGTGTTGTACTCACCCAAGCCGGCCTGGGTGGTATTGTGACCGCTGTCAAGGAGGGCAGAATCACCTTTCAGCGCATTCTCACTTACACACTGAACTCGGTGATGAAGAAGATCCTGCAGGTCCTCCTGTTGGCTGTTGGCCTGGTCATGACCGGGCACGCGGTCCTGACTCCCATGCTGATGGTCATTGTGATGATTACCGGCGACTTCCTCGCGATGTCGCTGACGACGGACAGAGTGCGGCCTTCAACGATGCCGAACTCATGGCAAATCGGCAGAATTACCAGCGCAGGCGTCATTCTGGGAGCCTGTTTCCTTGCCTTCTCCACCGCCATCCTGGCTGTCGGCAAATTCCAATTGCATCTCGGCGTTGCGGCGCTCCAAACCTTGTCCGTGGTCGGCATTGTTTTTGGCAGCCAGGCCACAACGTACGTCATCCGCGGGCGCCAGCACTTGTGGGGTTTGCGGCCCAGCCTCTGGCTCGTGCTTTGTTCGATGGCCGACGTCCTTATCATCTCAACGCTTGCGGCTTTGGGAATCGCCATGGCCCCGTTGCCTGTCGCCGTAATTGCTTGTGAGTTTGCTGCGGCTATTGTCTTCGGTGCGGTTCTCGACGTGGTGAAGATTCCCGTCTTTGCCCGTCTTCGCATCTCCTGAACGCCGGAATTCATCTGAATCCCGGCCGAACCCAGCGCTCAACCGCACAGTCATTCAGCTCTGGTAACTCTTTTCTGGCGGCTCTCGAAATAGCCCGGCAAGGTAGAGCAAGCCGGCCTCAGGGCAGATGCAGATGCAGCCGCCAGGCAGTGTAGCTTAGGATCTCGTGCGCAAGGCGCTCGGTTTCCGCCTTGCCGCCTCCAAAGGAAACGCGTGTTCGGGGTGAGGTGAGTACATCGAGGCCATCGGCGGCGCAGATTTCGTGAATTCGAAACAGGTGGGTGGCGTCGCTGACGACAACCAGGCGTCGCAGACCGTTGGCTCGGGCGATGACGGCAATGCGGTGGGCCTGTTCCTCGGTGTTTCGGCTCTGGGTTTCGGCGATGATGGCGGATTCGGGGATGCCGAAGCTCATTAGATAGTCGCGGCCCACGGCGCCCTCGGAATACTCATCTCCGCCGGTACCGCCCAGCACGATGATGAGCGGGGCGATGCCGCGGTTGTAGAGATCGCGCGCGTGGTCAAGGCGTGCGCGGAAAACCGGGGAGGGCTGCCCATCGTATTCCGCGGCGCCCAGAACGGCGATGGCGTCCGACGGTGCGGCCTGGTCCAAGCCGGCATAGTCCTCAATTTGCACGTAGACCCAGCAGGACCATCCCAGAAACGCGAGAATCGAAGCGAGAAACAGAACAACAAACACGCGAAGGGCCCAATTGCGACGATGCGGCTTGGGTAGGCCTGTCATGTCCACCATCTTACCGCTTCAGGACCGTGACGATTTCGTGGGCGGGGAATGGCGCCGTCGTGCGGAATTCCCCAGTGTCTCGGGCCGAAGGAGAGATCGACGATGGTGGTCTCCTCGCCTACCGTTCTTGAATCCATCTCCACGCCCACACGCCAAGCGGAAATTCCGTCCGCGGCGCAGCCCCATCCGTTACGCTTGATGTGGTTCACAAATCGGCAAGAACACGCGCCCAGAGCGCGAACCAATCCAGGAGAATGCAACGATGTTCAAGCGCAGAGAGTTTTTGAAGGCTGCCGGACAAACCGCGGCCTTGTTGCTCGCCCGGCCGTTGCTGCGAGCGCAAGATGCCGGCGCAGAAAATGCGCCGTTTCGTTGGAATTCCGAGCACATCGAGGCGGAACTTTCCCGGACCGCGCCGGAGTTGCTGAGCCTCAACATCGACGGTCTGGGCAAAGCCATTCGCGGCGCCAACATCCTCAGCGCCAATCGCAATGACGGTGGTTATCAGGCGGCCTCCACTACTTCCGGTGAAACGCTTCGCGTGGAATACCGCACCGCTGCCGCGCCCAAAGACGCGCCCGCCGGATGGACGTTCGAATTTTCCGCCAGCAAGATGGTTCTTACCACCGAGTGGTCAGCGGATTTTGCTCCCGCCTGCATGGTTCTTCATTTCAACCTGAACCAGGTCCACAGC
>JBEKGH010000018.1:0-63271 GCA_050012895.1 Occallatibacter sp. | reverse complement strand
CCTGATGCGTAGTAATTCGCCGAGACCGGTGAAACCGTTCCGTCGGCGCTCGGACTGGCCGCGGTTGTCAGCTGATACGCAGTGCTGAAGCTGGCCGTGTAGCTGATTGCAGTGGCCGGGGCTGTCACCGAATGCGAGATGGCGCCGCCGTCGGACCACGAGGAAAATGTGTTTTGAACTCCGCCCGAGGTTTGCGGCGAGGTGGTGGCAATGGTGTGGCTGGAGCCAACCGTCCAGTTCAGGCTCTGCGTGCTGGTGTAACTCGTTCCGTCTACGGTAAACGCGAGCCCTGCCGGACTCGTGCCCACAGTTACCTGCACAGTGGCTGCGGTCACCGTGACTGAATTCGTTCCCGTCGCGCTGTTATAGGTTGAGGAACTGGCAGAATCCGGTATGTAAGTGGCCGTCAGCGTGTCCGTGTTGGTTGCAAGCGATCCGGCGGGAATGTTGATCGTCGCGCCGCCGCTGGTCAGAGTTGTCGCCGCCGAGGAGTAACTCCCGCTGCTCAGAGTCACCGACCCTGTCGGAGTTGGATTGCCGCTGCCGCCGCTGACGGTTACCGTCACCAAATCTGACTGTGTGGTTGTGATGCTCGATGAAGTAGGCGTTACTGTAACGGTCGGCGTCGTCTTCGCCGGGGTGGTCACCGTGACTGAATTCGTTCCCGTCGCGCTGTTATAGGTTGAAGAGCTGGCGGAATCCGGCGTGTAACTGACCGTCAGCGTGTCCGTGCTCGTTGCCAGTGATCCGGCGGGAATGTTGATCGTCGCGCTGCCGCCGCTCAGAGTTGTCGCCGCAGAGGTATAACTTCCGCTGCTCAGAGTCACCGAGCCGGTTGGCGTGGGGTTGCCGCTGCCGCCGCTGACGGTTACCGTCACCAAATCTGACTGTGTGGTTGTGATGCTCGATGAAGTCGGCGTTACTGTAACGGTCGGCGTCGTCTTCGCCGGGGTGATCACCGTGACTGAATTCGTTCCCGTCGCGCTGTTATAGATTGAAGAGCTGGCGGAATCCGGCGTGTAACTGACCGTCAGCGTGTCCGTGCTGGTGGCCAGCGATCCGGCGGGAATGTTGATCGTAGCGCTGCCGCCGCTGAGAGTCACTGCACCCGACGAGTAAGTGCCGCTGGTCAATGTTACTGAGCCGGTGGCAATCGGATTGCCGCTGCCCCCGCTGACGGTTACCGTAACCGAATCTGCCTGAGCTGTTGTGATGCTCGATGAAGTCGGTGTGACTGTAACGGTCGGCGTCAGTCCGGGATTCTGTACTACGAGGTTCAGCGTAAGGCTGTGCTGCAGTCCGCCGACTGTCTCGCCGGTTACGGTCTCCGAGAAGGTCCCGACCCCCAGTTGGGGCGCGGAGGCGATCGTGAAATTGAAGGTCACGGCGGTTCCGTTGGCGGGGATGGTGATCGAGGCCGGCTCTGAGACGCCCAGAGCTGAATCGCAACAGACGCCGAGGGCGATGGTCCCGCTGAAACCATTCACCGGAGTGATCGTCACCATGTAAGTGGCGGAGTTGCCTGCTTGGCTAACCGTCATGGTGGGGGTCAACGTGGTGATCGTGAAGTCGGGCGTGGTGGATGAGCTAAGCTGATATTTCCAAAGGTCGTTGAGTAGGCCTTGCAGTCCGTTGCTATCGTAGCCATTGCCCCCAAAGAGCCAGAGACTGCCGCTGCTATCGGTCCAGCCCGAAGCAAATAAGCGACCTCCGGGGATGTTTCCGGCGGCGGGCGTTCCCAACGTGCCGTACACGCCGGACTGGTTAACAGCGCTGCTTCCGCTCATCCACGCCCATTCGTTCGTGGAAGGATTGAACTCCCAAAGGTCATTGAAATCGACATTGAATCCGGCGGAATCGAGGCCATAGCCCCCAAAGAGCCAGAAGTTGCCGCTGCTATCGGTCCAGCCCGTAACGTCCTCACGGCCTCCCGGGACGTTTCCGGCAGCAGGCGTACCCAACGTGCCGTATATTCCGGCATGGTAATACCCCGTGCTGCTTCCCCCCATCCACGCCCATTCGTTCGTGGAAGGGTTGAACTCCCAAAGGTCGTTGAGTTCGGTGAGATTTCCGTCGGGCTCATAGCCATAGCCCCCAAAGAGCCAGAGATTGCCGCTGCTATCGGTCCATGCCGCAGCACTAAAGCGGCTTCCGGGCACATTCCCGGCAGCAGCCATTCCCAACGTGCCGTACACTCCGGCGCTGCCCGTGCTGCTTCCGCTCACCCATGTCCACTCGTTCGTGGAAGGGTTGAACTCCCAAAGGTCGTTGAGACTGTAGAAAGCATTACCGGCTACAACGCTCGTGCCCCCAAAGAGCCAGAAATTGCCGTTGCGGTCGGTCCATGCCGCAGCGGGTACGCGGGCTCCTGGGATGTTTCCAGCGGCGGGCGTTCCCAATGTGCCGTAGACGCCGGAATACTGGTTAGCAGTGCTGCTTCCTCCCATCCACGCCCATTCGTTCGTGGAAGGGCTGAACATCCAAAGGTCGTTGAGTAGGCCTTGCAGTCCGTTGCTATCGTAGCCATTGCCCCCAAAGAGCCAGAGATTGCCGTGGCTGTCGGTCCAACTCGAAGCGCCATTGCGGCCTCCAGGGACGTTTCCGGCAGCGGGCGTTCCCAACGTGCCGTAGACGCCGGACTGGTTACCAGCGCTGCTTCCGCTCATCCAGGCCCATTCGTTCGTGGAAGGATTGAACTCCCAAAGGTCGTTGAGTTCGGTGAGATTTCCGTGGGCGTCATAGACATCGCCGCCAAAGAGCCAGAAATTGCCGTTGCGGTCGGTCCAGGTCGAAGCGTCTCCGCGGCCTCCGGGGACGTTTCCAGCAGCGGGCGTTCCCAATGTTCCATATACTCCGGGCCAGCCTTCGTTGGCGCCGGGTACCGTGCTGCTTCCGCCCATCCAGGTCCAGTTGCCGGGCGCCGGCTGAGCAGACGCGACTGCGGCGAATAGGCCAAGGACGAGAACCGCGAGACGATGGATGAATTTCCTGGCAGCCATGGGAAGCTCCTCTAGGGTTGTGACCTTCACGGAAGACCTGTGCAGGCGCTGCCTGGGGGGGGCAGACTGCTGCCGCGAGAGCCCCCGCAGCCAAATCCCCGCTTACCTGATACAGCGCTAAAATGCGCAAGAATGCGTCAGGTCTTGCTGCAGGAATGAGCGAACTTAACGAAAACAGAGCTCTGGGGATCCTAATCGTTCCGGCCTGCCACTGCTTCACATCCTGATTTGGCAACCTACCGGCTGTGAGTCCGGCCGAGCAGCCAAGTATCTCCTGTATGGGCCCGGGACTCCTGGAGTGGCTTGGAGCAGGTAGATTAAAGGTACGACTTATGAAATAGCAAGCTGAATCTCAAAAAGGGGCAGCGCCCGCTGATGGTGCCGGCAGTTAACGATTCGGGAAAGAGCCGCGATGGACGCATCATCGCTGCTCACTCAAGCAAGGACTTTTGAGTTCAGAGGTTCGTACCGGCACCCTTCCCGCCAGGAATGCTTCTCGGTCCGCGATTAATCGCCAAGGCTCAAATCTAGCGCATGGAAAGGAGATTCCGGGGTTCCGGTTGGATCACCGCCTAACCGGCAGTTGCTGGTTGATAAACATTCCCGCAGGCCTTCAGAGTGGATGATGCTGCGCATATCCTCGCACTGTCGATAGCAGGATTGCTGGGTACGGGATGGCAGCATAGCGTTTCAACCCGTAGCAGAATATTCCTGGAATGTGTGGCAGGATTCACTGAAACCAGCACCCAGCCACCAACAGCTGTCTGTTAGTGATCTCATAACCCAACCCACTTCCCAATCCACACCTCATTGCGTCATTGCCAAATGCCCCAAAGACGGTCACGCCGGGGCTCGACGGCAATCTAGGGTTATGAGTTTGCTGGAGCCGGGAGGCTCAACAGCGGTTGTATGGTCGCCGCTTCCATCGGAAAGCGGCCCGTCATGCGGGTGACAGATGACAGATGGTGACAGGTTCTCCACATATATCCGACTACGCGCGCGTAAACGATATATAGGGAAATACCTGTCACAACCTGTCATCCGTCTTCATTTCAATTGGATTCCCTTAAACCCACGTTCCCTAACATACCGATCTCCCAACACCCATCCATAAGCATTCGCTATTCCATTACGCGTTCAGGTTAGGTGTTTACCGGCTCTTGAGCTACGCTGAGCTGACCTCGGCGCAGGGCTCTGCGCTTGATGAGCAGGAAGAACACCGGAACGAGAATCAGGACGTGGATGGTTGATGTGATCATTCCCCCGACGATGGGGGCGGCAATGGGCTTCATCACGTCAGAGCCAATGCCGGTTTCCCATAGGATCGGCGCCAGGCTCAGGATGACCGCCGTCACGGTCATCAGCTTGGGCCGCAGCCGCTGTACCGCGCCATCGATGACGGCCTGAAGCAGCCCGGCTTCCGTCATGGGCGCATCCTGCGCTAGCCGCTGCTTGAGAGCTTCGTCCAGGTACACCACCATCACCACGCCGGTCTCCACCGCAATGCCGAACAGCGCGATATAGCCAACCCATACTGCAACGCTGAAGTTATAGCCGAGCGCCCATTGCAGCAGCAGGCCTCCTGACATTGCATAGAGCGTGGGAAAGATAAGCACTGCCGCCTCCGCGGCGGATTTGAAGACGAGATAGAGCAGCAGGAAGATCACGAAGAAGACGATAGGCAAAATGATCCTGAGCCGTTGCTTGGCGCGCATTTCAAACTCATACTCTCCGGCCCAGCGCCAGGTATAACCTGCCGGCAGCGTCAGCTTCTGGTTGATTAACGTCTGCGCGCGGCTGACAAAGCCGCCATAGTCATGCGTGTTCAAATTGAGATAGACGTAGCCGGTCAAAGCGCCGTCCTCGTCGCGGATCATCGCTGGGCCGCGCGAGTAGTAGACGCGCGCAACCGCGCTAATTGGAATCTGTTCGCCGGTAGCGGTGGGAATGAGCGCCTGCGATAAGGCTTCAGGATGGTCGCGGAAATCGCGCTGATAGCGGACGGCGATGGGAAATCGCTCGCGGCCCTCAACATTTTGCGCAATGTCCGCGCCGCCAATCTCCGATGTGATGACCTGCTGCACGTCAGCCACCGTGAGGCCGTAACGCGCGGCTTCGGGCCGATTCACTTCGACGTTCAGATAGAATCCCTGCGCCACGCGCTCCGCAAAGACTGAATTTATTTCTGGCATTGCGGAAAAAATCTGCTGCATACGCGCGCCGATGTCCTCGATGTGCGCCAGATCGGGGCCCTGAATTTTGATGCCCACCGCGGTCTTGATTCCCGTCAATTCCATGTCGAGCCGGTTTTCAACCGGCATCGTCCACGTATTCGTAAGGCCCGGAAACTGCAGCTTCTCGTCCATGTCGTGAATCAGCGTTTCGTAAGTCATGCCGGGACGCCACTGGTCGCGCGGCTTGAGCATGATGGTGGTGTCGTACATGTCGAGAGGCGCATTATCTGTGGCGCTGTCGGAGCGGCCCACTGTACCGAAGACCGTTGCTACCTCAGGAAATGAGTGGATGATGCGGTCCTGCTCCTGCATCAGCGTGACCGCCTGCGTGATGGAAATGCCCGGCAGCGCGCTCGGCATGTAAAGGGAGGAGCCTTCATACAGCGCGGGCATGAACTGGCTTCCGAGACGGAAGTAAAGAGGAATCGTCGCGGCGAGAAACGCCAGATTCAGCGCAATAACCAGCTTCCAGTGCTTCAGGCTCCAGCGCAGCACGGGAAGATAGATGGACTGCGTGAAACGAGCAGCGGGATTCTTCGACTCGGGCCGCAGCTTGCCCCGCAGACAGAACGGCATGAGCGCAGGAACCAGCGTGATGGATAAAAGTGACGCGAAAATAAGAGACAGTGTCTTGGTCCAGGCCAGAGGGCGGAACATTCGGCCTTCCTGCGCCTCGAGCAGAAACACCGGCAAGAACGACACCACAATAATGATGAGCGAGTAAAAGAGTGCCGGCCCTACCTGCTGTGCCGAGCCAACCAGAATGCGACGGCGCTCGGCCGCGTCAGGAACATCCGCGCGCTCGGCCAGATGGCGGTATCCATTCTCCACCATCACAATTGCGGCGTCGATAAGGACACCAACAGCCAGCGCCAGCCCACCGAGCGACATGATGTTGGAGCTGACGTGCAAGTAATACATGGGAATGAACGCGGCCAGCACGGCAATGGGTAGCGTGAGAATCGGCACGAGCGCGGAGCGGAAATGGAAGAGGAACGCGATGCTGACGAAGCTGACGATGATGGCTTCAGCGATGAGGTCACGCTTCAAGGTGTGGATCGACTCGTCGATAAGCCATGAGCGGTCGTAGCCGGTCACAATCTCGACACCGGCGGGCAGCGACGGTGCGATCTCCTTGAGCTTTGCCTTTACGCCGTCAATTACATTGAGGGCATTCAAGCCGTAGCGCATCACAACGATGCCGCCCACGGTTTCTCCCTGGCCCTGCCAATCGGCCGCGCCGCGCCGCTCATCGGGCCCAAATGAGACCGTGCCAAGGTCCCGCACCAGCACAGGCGTGCCATTCTTGGTCGCGACAGGAACATTTTCGAGATCGGAGAGCGAGTGAAGATAGCCGAGTCCGCGAATCATGTACTCGGCTCCGCTCATTTCCAGCACGTCTCCACCGACCTCATTTGTGCTCTGCCTGACCTTGTCGATCACGGTCGCTGCGGAGATGCCATAGGAGAAAAGTTTGTTGGGGTCGAGGTTCACCTGGTACTGGCGCACAAAGCCGCCGATGCTGGCCACCTCCGATACGCCGGGCACGGTCTCGAGCTGATAGCGCAGATACCAATCCTGCAATGCCCGCAGATCGGCCAGGCTGCGGGTGTGCGAGCGGTCCACGATGGCGTACTCGTAGACCCAACCGGCGCCGGTTGCATCTGGGCCGATAGCGGGATGCACGTCCGCGGGCAGCCGCCCCGCGATCTGCTGCAGGTATTCGGTCACGCGCGATCGAGCCCAGTAGAGGTCGGTGTCATCCTCAAATACGACGAAGACATAGGAGTCGCCGAACATGGTCTGCGCGCGCACGTTCTTCACGTGCGGAGCCGCAAGCAGAGCAGTCACGATCGGGTAGGTGACCTGGTCCTCAATCACACTCGGTGGTTCACCGGGCCACGAGGTGTGAATAATCACCTGCACGTCGCTGATGTCGGGCAGTGCATCCAGCGGCACCCGCCGCATGCACCATATGCCCGCCACCACCAGAACAATGGCCGCCATAAAGACGAGAAACGGATTGCGCGCGCACCACGCGATGATGCGGGAAATCATCACATACCTCCCGCGACGCTGAGGGTCAATCGCTTTGTAGCCACCGTCTGTCCGCCGCTCTGAACAGTGACGGTCACCTGCCATGTGCCGCCGCTCGGGAGTTGCAATGAGCCTTCATAGAGTCCGTTGCCCTTGTCGGCGAGTGTGGCTGCGGCGTGCACTGCCGGCATTCCCATGTCGGGCATGGCCGGCATGAAGAACGTTGCTGTCACCTGCGCGGCCGCCATCGGCTTTCCGTCGGGACCGGTCAGTTTCACGCGCACCATGTTGGCGCCTTGCCGCGCTGGAGACGGTTCCGTGCTGAATTCGATCTGTGCGCGCACGGCCGGTGCGGCGTCGGCTGCCGGTTGCGGCGCCGATGGCGCGTAGGCGCCCACAGCTGCCTGAAGCTGAGCCTCGGAGTCCACAAGAAAATTGGCCGAGCTGACGACTTTCTCTCCGGGTTTGAGGCCGCTGAGAACCATCACGAAATCGTCAATTTGCGTTCCGGTTTCAATCGTGCGCGGCTCAAGATTGCCGTTTCCGTGATCGACAAACGCGATGGCCCGCGTTCCCGTCTGCAGAACCGCGGAAGCCGGGATCACCATCTGCCGCCCCAGCTTGACTGCAATCGCAACGTTCACGTACATCCCCGGCTTAAGAATCACCCCGGGATTGCTGAACACAAGGCGCACGCGCACGGTGCGCGTCGTCATATCTACCTGCGGCAGAATCTGATCGATGCGGCCGTTGAAGTGGCGTCCCGGATAGGCATCCACTGTCACCTGCGCCTGGTCGCCTGGCCGCAGCTTGCCAACATCGTTTTGAAACACATTGGCATAAACCCACACCGTGGAGAGATCGGCAATGGTGTACAACTTCGTGTCCGGTTGCACATATGCATTCGGCAATGCGTTGCGCTCGATGATGTAGCCGGAAGCCGGTGAGACGACGGGGATGTCGCGTTGTACCTTGCCGGTCTGCTCCAGGTCCGCAATGGTCTGCGCCGGGACGCCGAATTGCAGTAAGCGTTCCTCGGCGGCCTTGAGCAGCCAGCCGTCATCCTGCGTGCCCATGCCGTGCGCATCCTGCGAAAATGCAGCCTTGTTTTGACGCGCCAGCAAATATTCCTGCTCGCTGCTCACCAGGTCCGGGCTATACACGGTGAATAACCGCTGCCCCTTGCGCACATACTGGTAGGTCGCGTTCGCCGAAACATCCTGAATCCAGCCGGAGACGCGGGTCTGCACATACGAGAGCCGTTCTTCGTCGATATCGACATTTCCGGGAACGCTCAGATTGTCGCTCACATCTTTCATTTCCACCGTCGCTGAAGTAATGCCGATTTCCTGCATGCGCTGCGGCGATAACTGCAACGGCGCGAGCGCGGGCTCTGTACTCGGCGCCACGCCCGGAGCCGCTGCGGGCTGCGATGTTATCTCCGGGCCGCGCGCCACCACAGGGTCCTGAGAATCGCTCTGCTTAGTGGGGCGATAGCGAGGTATAAGTACATACATAAGTGCGGCGGCAAGCAAGATACAAACGCCTGCGGTTGCAGCCAATGCAAGTTGATAACTGCGTGTCTTCACGGTTTCACCTCCGTCACGTGAGAATCCAATTGATCGAGAGAAGTACCAGTGGCGAGTTCGAGATCCGTTAGTCGCGCGTCGAAGTCGCCAGCCGCCTGCAGCCAGGCCAGGTCGATATCGATGACTGTCATCTGGCTATCGAGCAGGTCGAGCAAGTCCGTCTTGTCGTTCTCATACGCAATCACGCTCGACTGCAGCGTGGCTTCGGCCTGGGGATGGAGCTGGTCGTGATAAAGGTGCGCCAGTTTTTGCGTAGCCTCTGCTTCCACAAGCGCCTCCTGGATTTGCCCGAATGCGGCGTTGCGCATTGCCGTCAGCTCGGCGTCCTGCTCGGTCGCCTGCACTTTGGCCTCGGCAATCTCCGCATCGTGCTTGCGATGATTCAGCCAGGGAAGGTTCATCGAGCCCTCGACCATATAGGCGTTGCGGAAGTTTTGGCCGGACGGCATGATCATGTATCCCGCTGAAACGGTGACGTCGGGCACGAATGCCTTGCTGGCCAGTACCTGCTCTTTGTGACTGCGCTCGGCCGCTTGCTGGGCTGCGAGCAGATCGGGGCGAGAGCGAAGGGCAAGATCGTCGAGACTATGCGCCTCGGGCAACGTGCCCAGTACGGCATACTGCCCAGTCACTCGCAGCGGCGCGTTGGGATCGCGGCCTAGCAACGTGTTGAGCCGGGCCCGCGCCAGATCGGCATCATGATCGAATCGGATCATGTGTTCCGCCAACCGCGTGAGCGCAACCTGCGCCTTCAGCATGTCCTGTTGCGGCACCTTTCCGGCGGTGTACTTGATACGCGCCGTCTCAATTGCCTGCCGCGCAACGGCCAGATGCTGATCGTGAATTCGCATTTCGTCGCCCGTAAGCAGGAGGTCGTCGAAGGCCTTGTGCACACGCACCTGAACGTCCAGGCGGACTTGCTCCAGGTTGTCCTTGGCCACATCCACATCCGACTCGGCCACGCTGGTGCGCAGGTCGCGCTTTCCTGGCCCCCAAAAAGTCTGGCTGATGCTGAACATGTTCTGGGCCTGGTTGTAGTTCCACGGCTGACTGAGCGGGACTCCCCAACCGCGGTACATGGCCATGGGATCGTCGAGTGCGCCGGCGATGGGCACGTGCGCTTCTGCGATGGCGACTCGCCGCGCGGCCACCGCAATCTCAGGGTTTGCGGCAAGCGCCAGCCCTTCGGCTTCTTCCAGTGTCATGGCCGGTCCGGAAGCCTCTTCCCCGTGGTGTTCTCCGCTGTGTTCCCCTCTTTGTTCATCGATCAATGCGGAAAGACTCGCCAGGCCGTCGCCCTCCACAGGCATCTGCGCACGGGCAGAAGAAGCGGACCCAACGACCGCGAGAACACAAAATGCAGCAACAAGAGATTTCATTACTCCCTCCAAAGAAGACTCGGTGCTTGAGCCTGGCTGTGCGTTCGCAAGCCGCATAGGCGCGCAAAGACACACGAAGGCCAGGATTCAACCTGCGAAGGAAGGAGTTTTAGATTCGGAGTGCGAATGCGCCGCCCGGCGGGAACTTCAGCGGCGGCGTTTCAAGAGCATTCCCGTAACCGCCGCCTGGAGCGGCAGGCAATTCCAAACCGGCCTGGTGCGCTATAACGGCCAGCTTCTGCGGATGCCCAACAGAGAACGGTGGGACCGGAGTAACAGCGGGATTGTTCCCTTGGATCTGGCAGCATGAACTGTCTGCACCCATCGTGGGCGAGTCACAGTTCTGCGCCATGGCGCGACAGCAATCGGGCTGCCTCGCGTGACGCGTGCCGAGCAGACAGGCCGACACCGGCATTGCGGCCCAGAAGGCCACAACCAGCAGCATCGTCGTCGCGCCTTTTCTGCTCCAATTCATGGTGTACGAGTTCCGGGTCCTGACTATAAGCATCCGCTACCAAGCTTCCGGGGGCAGTGATTTGGATCACATCCACTGCACCCGAAGGCGGCAACCGCTTGTAATGAACGTATCAGATTCCTGGAATTCTGTGCCTACCCGATCTGGTCCCCCCCAGCATCCGTGACGGTGGACGATTCCAAAGACATAGTCACAGATGCCGACCTTTCAGCTCCGCCTGCTGAACCGGAATAGACGAGCGCGAACACAGCAGGCGGGGAGCTCGAATCTTTCCGGGCGCACTATAACTCAAGCGAAATCAATCAGCAGATCACTCGTATGTCGTTGTGCGCCGCAGGATTGCGTGGATTGCGATCTCGCGTGTTTCGAAGCCGAGGTCGTAAATGATGCGGTAGCTGCCGACCCTCCGGCGCCATCCGGGAGGGTTCCCTTTGAGGCGCTTGAGATCCCCTTGGAACGGGTCGGATTCCATGGAAAGCAGGACCGCCTTAACGCGCGACTGCTCTTTTTGCGGAAGCTTTCGGAAGTGCTTTTGCGCGGGATCTGTGATCGTTACGTTCCAGGTCATGGAGGAATGCCCTCAGTGATACCGCCTCACCATTGCGAAGGGCAGTTCGGCCCCGGCGTAGCGCTGTGCGCTCGCCTCTTGAAGCTTCCACTGCCGGATAGCGAGACTCGAAATAGACCCGGAGCGCCTCGCGGACAAGCTCGGACCGCGTGCGGGACTCGATTTTGCGCACTTCCTCGAACTGGCGCACAAGCGCCGGAGGGAGGGATACAGTCATGGTTTCGGTGGTTCTCATGGTCTGGACCTAAACTATCTTTGAGTCTTATTAAGTAAGACTTGTTCTTAATAATATCTGCAAAGACACGATTGTCAAGCCGGCGGGACCATCTTGCGGGGCAATAAGACAAGTCCTTCACACGCCGCTGTACGCCGAGAAGCCGCCGTCGATCGGCACCACCACGCCGGTAACAAACTCCGACGCGGGCGAGAGCAGCCAGAGCACCGATCCGAACAGGTCCTGCGGCTCGCCAAACCGCGCCATGGGCGTGTGCGCGATGATCGATTTGCCGCGCGCCGTCAGCTCGCCGGTTTCCTTGTTGGTGAGCAGAAAGCGGTTCTGGTTGGTCAGGAAGAAGCCCGGCGCCACCGCGTTCACGCGGATTCTGGGCGAGTACTCCTGCGCCATGTGCACAGCCAGCCATTGCGTAAAGTTGCTCACCGCGGCCTTGGCCGCCGAATAGGCCGGGATGCGCGTGAGGGGCCGGAAGGAGTTCATCGAAGAAATGTTCAGGATGGCGCCGTAACCCTGCGCCGCCATGATTTTTCCAAAGGCCTGGCTGGGCAGAATGGTTCCAAGAATATTCAGCTCGAAGACCCAGCGCAGCGCGTCGGCGGGCAGATCGAAAAACTTGAGATCGGGACTGGTGGTGGCCTGGGGCTTGTTGCCTCCCGCGCCGTTCACCAGGCAATCCAGCTTGCCAAAGCGCGCGGCCACGTCCTCGGCCGTCTTCAGAATGCTGTCGCGGTTGAGCACGTCGCACTGGAAGACCGTGACCTGCTTGCCGTGCTCGCCCATGCGATCGACCGCGGCCTTGCCCGCGTCGGGATTCACGTCGAGAATCGCCACCTGCGCGCCGCAGCCCGCCAACGCGCTGGCAATCTCGCCGCCCAGAATGCCCGCGCCGCCCGTAATGGCCACCGACTTCCCGGTGAAGTCGTACATCTTCGTCAATCCCGCAAGATCGAACCCTTCCCGCTTTGTGACTTCTGCCTCGTGTCCAATGACATCTGCCTCGTGTCCAACTTCGATCACTGCCGCTCCTGCCATGACGCATCCTTTCTTCGGCTCTCCGCCAAAATCCTGCGATCTTTCACCGCGCCTTTTCAGGCGCAACGCGAGTGAGGCCAACTTCGAACCGAGTATAGAAAGGCGCAAGTGGTCTAACCAGTGACACCCATCACATAAAGGCGCAGGTATCCCGCCGCAAGCCCGCACCGCGGGTCAGCAAGTCGCCCACGCGTTGCAGCGCCGGCCTCCTGACCGGGCGTTGTAGCGCCGGTCTCCAGATGGCGTCGTAACGCCGGTCTCCCGACCGGCTGTAGTGCGGGTCTCCCGACCCGCACTTTCCAAGAACCGCAAGCAGCTTTGTAACAAGGGCACGCCTTCAGCCGGACCAACAGAACTTCTGTTTTGTAACGAGGGCACGCCTTCAGCCGGGCCAACAGAACTTCTGTTTTGTAACGAGGGCACGCCTTCAGCCGGGCCGAAGAGACGGAAAATGAACGCGGGCTTCAGCCCCTGCGGCCCTGTAGCGCCGGTCTCCAGGCCGGCTGTCGTGCGGGCCTCCAGACCCGCACATGCGCGGAGTTTGCGCGCCGATTCGCTCTCGACCCGCGCGCCTTTTGAGGATTGGGAGCAGGGACGCCGCCGTCCGGATCGCGCGGCGCGAGCTTATCTGACGGTGATTGCCCGGCATCCAGAGGCGGTGGTGGAGGCGCTGGCTAGCTGAGGCGTTGCATCCCGAGTCTCAAAATCGAGACCTGGGGGAAAAGGTATCATGTCCCCCGGTTACCCGATTACCCAGATGCGTGTTTTTGCGCGGCTTTGCGCCATTTTTGATGTGTTTTTGAGGCTAAAAACGAGCCTGTAAACGAGCTTTTAGCTGTCAGCCAGACGCCGGGCCGGTAGCTCCTGGCTGCCAGCTTTTGTTCTTCGTCCCTACGTCGCTGGTCCCTCACGAAGGTTGTGCGTAGAGGAAGGGCCGGTCACTGCTGCTTCTCCAAAAATAGGCGAGGATCATCACGCTTGCAACCGCCGCATACGCACACCAAACCGACGTGAATGCGTACTCCTTCACTGCGGATACAACCAGGAGAAGCAACAGATTTACCGCGCCGAAGGCCACGATAGCCCTCACCTTCGAGAACAGCAGAGCGCCGCATGTTGCGAACACATAAAAGATGGACATCACGGGGTGGTTTGTCCCTTGATTAAGGTACGTAATGCTGTTTTCCTGGATGAAGGCCTGCGTCGGGTACGCCGCTAACGCCCAAAATACATAGAGACCTGTTGCTCCGCCGACCACGACGAAGGGCAGCATGCGCCTCCGGCTTTTCAGGTCAGGTTCGAAAAGCAGCACGCTTAGCGGCAGCAAAAACGGCAGAAGCCCTTGCGCAAACAGCATGTATGCTGCTGCCATATTGTGCGTCACGGCCGGCGAAAGGGTCCCGTCCAAGCCGAGCCAAACGAATCCCTCGATGAACTGATGGACGGCGAATAGAGTCGGTACCGACGCGAAAAGCAGCTCGCGCCTGTGCTTCACCTTCGTCAACGTGACGACGCCAACCGCACCAAGAACTCCGCTGCCAACAAAGTTTGCTGTTGCTGAAAAGCACACGTCTTGCCTTCTCCCTTGTGAAAACCCTGCCTGTCGCTACAGATTGCCAAACACCCATCACGATGCGATCTGAAAGAGGCCTGCCTGATCTATGAGCCGGAGTAAGTATAGGATACTCATGTCTTGCCTCGCCCGGACCGCCATCAATTGGCTGTCATCCTGAGCAAGTCCGCAGAGCGGGCGAGTCGAAGGACCTGTGGTTGCTTTTGCTTTCACCCTTGGTCTTGTATCAGGGCTTGGCTTCAGCCAAGCCGCAAACCGTTCCACAATCATTTCGAAAAACAAAGTACGCGGCGAAGCCGCGATAAAACCTCGCGCGCAGCCACCAACCTCATCCGCGCGGAGTTTGCGCGCCGATTCGCTCTCGACCCGCGCGCTTTGCAGGATTGGGAGCAGGGACGGCGGCGTCCGGATCGGGCGGCGCGGGCTTATCTGACGGTGATTTCCCGGCATCCAGAAGCGGTGGTGGAGGCGCTGGCTAGCTGAGTCATTGAATCCCGGGCCCCAAAATCGAGACCACGGGGCATCGCCTGTCGTGGCGAGCTTGCTTCGCGAAGAACCGGGCCGCCGCCGGTTGCCGAAGACCCATATGAGCTCACCGCGATTGTCCGAAGATCAGCGACCAAGGCGCCGCCCTCTCCGCGAGCTTCAACTGCAGATATCGCTTTAATTGCTGTATGGGAAGGCCCGAGGCGTTTACCATGGGCCTGAGAAGCTCGCCGTTTGAACAGATTGCCGAACAGCCCCTCCAGGCGCCGAGAGAGCCGATCAAAGCGTCTTCGAATGTCCCGATTCCGGTTCGGAGCGAAACCACGGCGTAGTAGACCTCTTGTTCGTTTTGAACTTCGAGCGTATCGGCCGCTAAGAGCATCTCGATATCGTTCGCGATCTCCTGACGCGTCCGCTTGAAAAGGCTTTTCAGAACCCAGACCACTTCAAGGATGCTGACCAGCGAGACAAAGCCCGGTTCCTCTTCGGTCAAGCGCCGTTCGATAATCTCCGTTGCACGCGGGGACTGCGTTCGATCGTCTTGCGCCAGGTAGCGCAGAAGAATGTTGGTATCGAGACCTATCATTTCTTCGGCCGAAACCTCTGGGTTGCGCCTGCTTCAATCGCCCGGTCGATCTCGGCGAGGGAGAACGATTGGGCCGGCTTGGGAAGCATGCCTTTCAGTCGAGCAGTCGGAATCTTGGGCAGAATCATCACGCCGTCAGGGTGGAAGAAGAATTTGAAACGGTCTCCCGGTTTTATCTGCAGGCGATCGCGAACCGCCTTGGGGATCGTTGCCTGCCCTTTACTACTGAGCTTAGCCTCCATGGAATAGATTCTCCTTTCTTTACATTCTACCAGAAGTAAAGACATTGGCCCCTCTGTGTCTGAAACCTGAATGCTGACGCCAGAAAACGCTTTCTGGCGTGCAAAACAGGCGAAAAATGGCCCAAAAACACCGTTCCAACCCCATTTGGACGCTCTTCCGCGAAATTCTCTGCGAATTCTTGCGCTGGTTCGCGAAATTCTCTATTCACACTCACTACGAATACGCGCAATTCTCGTTAATTTGTCTCAAAAAATCGCGAAACCCCAGGCCAACGCCAGCGCGCCAAACGGTCCCTCCCAAACCAACATTTGACCCTTTCCTGGCAGTACGCAATCGAACATTCGCGCTGATTCCATGGGGCTTGATCCGGCACGGCCCCTTGAACTCTAGAATCACAATTTTTTGAGGGTGGGGCGTCGTAACGCGAACGTGACCGGAGTCACGGCGTTCGTGCGCCGCTCGATGTATCAGGTAAAGAGGAAGACTGTGAAGGGGGCGAATCTCATGCTTCTCGAGTTGACGGTGCAGACAAAGAACAAAGGGCGGCAAACGATGGATGCCACAACGAATCTGGCGAAGATTATCGACTCGAGCGGCCTCTATCACCAGGTGAAGAATAAGGGCACGGTTCTCGAAGGCAGCTGGGACCAGCTGATGGCCGTGGCCAAGAAGTGCCACGATGAAGTCCTGAAGACGCATCAGAAGATTGTTACGGTGATGCGCGCGGTGGACGGCCCCGAAGTGGATCCCTGCCAGAATGCGCCGGGCGACTGCGCCGCCATGAAGGAACTGCTGGAAGACGACGGCGACTGGATGATCATGTAAGGCAGCGGAGTTAGCGGAGCTAGCAGAGTTAGCGGGGTTAGCGGGGTTAGTGGAGCTGGCGGGGTTAGCGTAGTTAGCGGAGTTAGCGGAGAACCCAAAACAAAAGCGGAGCGACAGGCGCTCCGCTTTTCCAGTCTCCAAGCAGCCGACAATCTCAATACAGGTGGAAATCGACCTCGACGGTAATCATCGTCGGAACCGGCGTTTTGCCGTCCTTCATGGCCGGCTTGAATTTGTACTTGCGCACGGCTTCCATGGCCTTCTCGTCCAGTCCCATGCCCAGGGTGCGGATCACGTGCACGTTCTGCGGATTGCCCTGCGCATCGACGATCAGCGCAATGATGCAAACGCCCTGGTACTTGGCGCGCCGCGCTTCGTCAGAGAACTCGGCTTCAGGCTGGAAGATCGGCACCGGCGCGGAGATTCTGCCGCCCACCGCGTACACCCCACCGCCGGCATTGCCGCCGGAACCGGGTCCATAGCCATTGCCGTATCCGGAACCGAGGCCGCCGCCGCTGCCTGATCCCATGCCCGCGCCGTTGCCGCCGCCAGCCGAGGCCAACTGCACGTTCGAAGAGTTGTGCACGCCGATCATCGGCATGTCGTTATCGGGCAGTTGAATGTCCTTCTGCACATTGATGGTCGAAAGTTCAGGCAGCTTGGGGTGGTCGACGGTCACAGGCGTCGGGGGCGTGATGGGATCCGGCGACTTCTGCGGCAGCTTGCCCTTATTGGCCTCGATCATGCTCCGGTCGCCGCCGCCGCCGCCGCCGCCCGCCTTGGTATCCGACTTGGGCGCGTTATAGTCGGTGATGTCGACGTTGGTGGACAGCAACGATGGCTTCACCGCCTCGATGACCTTCTTGCCCACATAAAAAAGGATGATGCACAGAATGAGGGCGTTGATGGTGGTCGAGATCCCGATGGCCCAGGGATTGGTCTTGACGGCCATCCGGTCGGGCACAGGAATGGGCTGCGAGGTCAACTGCAAAGGCGGCAGCTTGACCGGGAAAAACACGTCCCGGACGCTTGCCCAGAGGTCGGCCCAGAGGGGCTTTTCCTCGAAAGCTTTGCCGAGAAAGGCATCCAGCTCATGGCCGGTCATTGGCTCAGCGCCTCCCTGGTCGTTCTTTTCTTCCGGTGTCATGTGCGTTGGTTATGTGCCCTTATCGCCGCCACTGGGGCTGCCATTGCCCGTTCTGACGCGAGCGCGCCCGTAACAGGACCATCCATTCATTATGCTTCACCGCGCCCTTCCTTGTCTTGGCTAAACGGTAAGCACTTACGACCTCCAGCAGCCTCCAAAGTTTCAGAACCGGTTACTTTCGCGCATCCATAAACGATAGACGCTCCAGACGCCCGGTTTGTTACCGGAAAAATCTTCATGCTGCCATTTACACTGGAATATGAACGAGTTCGCACTCTTGAACGGAGTCCCGATGTCCCCTGCGCCGGAGTTGAAGGCGACGCTTACGCTGCCCCAGACCGCCTTCCCGATGAAGGCCAATCTACCACAGAATGAGCCGCTTCGGCTGGCGCGTTGGGCCTCGCTCGGGCTTTATGAAGAGCTGCGCAATGCTGGCCAGGGCCGGCCTGTTTACCTGCTCCACGACGGCCCCCCCTACGCCAACGGACCCATTCACCTGGGCCACGCGCTCAACAAGGGCCTGAAGGACTTCGTGGTCAAATCCAAGACCATGGCCGGGTACGACGCCCCCTACGTCCCCGGCTATGACTGCCACGGGCTGCCCATCGAGATCAAGGTCGACGAGAAACTGGGCCATAAAAAGCTCACTATGCCGGTACCGGAGGTGCTTGACGCCTGCCGGGCCTACGCGCAGAAGTATGTCGACCTGCAAACGGAGCAGTTTGAGCGCATTGGCTGCTTCGGGCGCTGGCAAACGCCCTACAAAACCATGGCGCGCTCTTACGAGGCCAAGACTTTGGAGGCGTTTTACGGCTTCCTGGAAAAGGGCTTCGTCTATCGCGGCCTGAAGCCGGTCTACTGGTGCATCCACGACCGCACCGCCCTGGCCGAGGCTGAAGTGGAGTACGAAAATCACACCAGCCCTTCGATCTACGTGCGCTACCGGCTCACCTCCGATGCGGCGGCGATTGCACCCGCGCTCGCCGGCCGCGAGGTCTACACGATCATCTGGACCACAACGCCCTGGACGCTTCCCGCGTCAATGGCCGTGGCCTTCCATCCCGATTTCGAATACGTGGCCCTCGAAGCGCCACAGGCCTCCCGTGCCCCATCCTTTTCTCAAGCTTCCGCAGGAAGCGTAGAGAAAAGGGTGGGAGACCTCGACACTCAACCCGTCTACATCGTTGCCGCTGAACTGGCCGCGCAGGTGGCCGCAGCCTGCAAGCTCGGGCCGATCAAAGAGCTCGCCCGCTTCAAGGGCGCGGCTCTCGACCGCGTTCACTTCCAGCATCCATTCCTCGACCGCACTATTCTGGGCGTTCTGGCCACCTACGTCACCAACGACACCGGCACCGGGGCGGTGCATACCGCGCCCTCGCACGGCGCGGACGACTTTTATACCGGCCAGAAGTACGGCATCGACCCCACCAGCCGCGTCGATGCCGGCGGCCACATCCACGTCGATCCCGCCGCGTGGAACTCGCCAAACCCGCCAGCCTTCGACGGAATGAAGGTCTTTGCCGCGAATCCTGTGATTGTGGCCATGCTGGAAGAGCGCGGCGCGCTGCTGGGCGGCGCTCAACTCGAGCACTCCTATCCGCATTGCTGGCGCTGCCATCATCCCGTTATTTTTCGTGCTACCGAGCAGTGGTTCATCTCGCTGGAGACACCCGTGAAGCGTGGCGACGGATCGGCGACAACATTTCGGCAGCTCTCGATCGAAGAGATCGACAAAGTGGTGTGGGATCCAGCCTGGGGCAAAGAGCGCATCACGAATATGATCGCTACGCGCCCCGACTGGTGCATCAGCCGGCAACGCATCTGGGGCGTGCCCATTGCCGTTTTCCTGTGCGAAGGCTGCAGCCTGCCGATCATCGATGCCGATCTGAACCGCAGGATTGTCGATCTTTTTGAGCGCGAGGGCGCTGAGGCGTGGCATATGCCGGCGAGCGACGGCCTGCTGGCGTCTGGAGCCAAGTGCGCTCACTGCGGCGGCGCCACGTTTCGAAAAGAGACCGACATTCTCGACGTCTGGTTCGACTCGGGGGTGAGTTGGCTGGCGGTTTGCGAATCGGACCCGGATTTGAGCGCGGCCTACAAGGGATTTGAGGCCAGGGACGGCAAAAACGGCGCGCGCGAAGTTTTGTATTTGGAGGGCGGCGACCAGCACCGCGGCTGGTTCCACTCTTCGCTGCTGACCTCGGTGGCGCTGCGCGGGCGCGCTCCCTACTCGCACGTGGCCACGGCCGGCTGGACGCTCGACGAGCAGGGCCGCGCTATGTCGAAGTCTCTCGGCAACGGCGTCGATCCCGTCGACATTGCCAACAGAATGGGCGGCGAAATCGTGCGCCTGTGGGTTGCGTCGGTGGATTTCCGCGAAGACATGGCGGCCAGCGAGAACCTGATGCAGCGCTGCGCCGAGCTCTACAAGAAACTGCGTAACACCTTCCGGTTTTTGCTCGGCAACCTGAATGGCTTCGACCCGGCGCGCGACCGCATTGCCGAGGCCGACCTGTTGCCGCTGGACCGTTACATGCTGGCCCGCACGCGCGAGCTCACAGAAAAAATCATTGGGCCGGATGGGAAGACGGGCTGGTACGGAGCTTTCGAGTTCCATCGCGTTTACCAGGCCGTGAACGAATTCGCCATCGTGGACCTGAGCGCCTTTTATCTCGACGTGCTCAAGGACCGGATGTACACCTTCGCGCCCTCGAGCCTCGCGCGCCGCTCGGCGCAGACCGTGTTATGGCAGATCACCGAGGCGTTGGTACGGCTGGTGGCGCCCATCCTCACTTTCACCGCCGACGAGATTTGGGAGCATTTGCCGCCGGTCGCCGACCGCGAAATCAGCGTGCATCTGGCGCGGTTTCCCAAGCCGGAGGAGATCTTTTCAGAGAATCCGGCGAAGCTGATCGAGGAGTGGAAGAAGATGTTCGAGATCCGAGATGCTGCGCTACGCGTGCTGGAACAAGAACGCCAGGCTAAGCGCATCGGTAAGGGCCTCGAAGCCGACGTGTTAATCGAGGCGTCGGGCGAGGCATTGTCGCTCCTCCAACGCTACTCGTCGCCGGACTTGAAGGAAGTCCTAAATGTTTCGGCAGTGCGAGTTGAAGAGTATGAAATCAAGAGTTCCAATCTTCAGACATCCGAATCGGAAGTAATACTTCCCTCGTTGGGTAGGCACATTGAAATCCGTGCAGTCCCCGCCAGCGGCCAAAAGTGCGCCCGCTGCTGGAACTTCATGCCCGACACCGCCGACTACGGCATCTGGCACGACGTCTGCGGCCGCTGTCGCTCGGCGCTCAAGGAAATGGGCATTGCACCCCCGAAGCCGGAGGCCACATAGTGAGCTGGCTCTCCAACTGGCCCCGCCCCCGCCGCCTGCACTGGCTGCTGCTCATCTCGGCTCTCGTCGTCGTCGCCGACCGGCTGTCGAAGTTGTGGGTCACGCGGCACATTCGCCTCGGCGGCGCCATCCCCGTGCTCGACCACTTTCTGCGCATCACGCACTGGACCAACGAGGGCGCAGCCTTTTCCATGTTTGCCGATACGGCCTCGCCCAACCTTGTGCGTTGGGGCCTCATCGCGTTCACCCTGCTTGCCGCGCTGTGCGTTTTCATTGCCCTGCTGCGGCTAGGCGACCGCGTCACGCTCACCACGGTCGCGCTCGCGCTCATCCTGGGCGGCGCGCTGGGCAACGTACACGACCGCATCGTCTATGGTTCCGTCGTCGACTTCATCGAGGTGCACATCTTCGCCTTTCACTGGCCCGACTTCAATTTGGCCGACTCCTCGATCGTCACCGGCGCCTGCCTGCTGTTTCTCGATTCCCTGCTGCCGAACAGAAAATCCGGTTCCTGAGGCTGCGGGGAAATGCGCCTCAGCGAGGGAAGAAACGCGCAGGGGCTAAAGAGGTTGCAGAAAAAGGCATCTGCGCGATGGAAGAATCGCGCAGGGCTAAAGCCCCAAGTTTTGCGCGGCCGTTTCGGCACGACTGAAGTCGTGCCCTGATACAAGACTCCTTGCCAATCGAGTGATTCGGCGGTCTGTCCTCGCCGCGGCGTGCCCCTTCGCGGTTATACTGGCTTGGCCTTTCAGCTGCGAGATCGGGCAGCGCTTTGCGCCGCGGCTGAAACAACATTTTCAAACAAATCCGCGAGGAAATTATGAAGAAGTTTTTTGCAACTGCGCTCGTCATCGGGTTCGTGGTCTCCGCTGCATTTGTCCGCTCGCAGGCCGCCCCGCCCCCGGCCGCCACCACCATGGCGTCGCCAGAATCCACGCCGTCGGCCATTCCCCCCGATCAGCAACCCACAAAGCAGCAGTTGGCAAAACTGTTTGAGGTGATGCAAATCCGCGAGCAAGTCGGGGCGGTGATGCAAATGTTTCCGGTGATGATCCAGCAACAGGTGCGGCAACAGGAAAAGGACATCACGGCGAGCCAGCCGGAAAGCGCAAGGATCACTCCGGAACAGCAGGCGGCGCTGGACAAGCTGACCGAACGTTATCTCGAGAAGGCCATGAACCTCTACTCCGTTGACGAAATGCTCGACGACATGGCCGCAATCTACCAGCGGCATTTCACCCGCGAGGATGTGGACGTCTACATCGCGTTTTACTCCACGCCTGCAGGAAAGCATCTGTTGCAGATGACGCCGGTCATCATGCAGGAGTACATGCCGGTGGTGATGCAGCGCGTCCAGGAGCGAAGCAAGGATCTGACCGCGGAAATGTCGAAGGAGATTACCGACGTGCTCAAATCGAGCGCGCCGGCCGCAACCGCGCCGCCGGTGCCCGCTCCGTAGTAACCCTGCCGATCGCGCCGTCGATCTTAGATCATCCATGGCGGTTGCTCACGGCCGCCGCTCCGTCCTTCGCCGCTCAGTCCTTCTCGTCCGCCGTGGCGAAAAAAGAGTGGGAACGCGCCTGCGCAGCGCGTCGATCAGGCTGCCCGGTATAATTGGTCGGACCTCGTAGGAGCGGTTCCACAAATCGTTTGCCCTTTCTGGCTGTGGCACAAGGTGGGTTTTTCTTAAAGACAAACCTACTTAGCGATTGCCGCTTCGAGGTACTGCAATTGTGGAACCGCTGTAGCCGCGCTCAGGAGCTGGACCAAATGCCGCAGGCAGGAACTCAATCGCGCAGTTTTTTTGCCACTTTTCGCTCCCCCAATCGCATCTCCCATCAGCGCTGGGTAATCTGCTTCCTCCTGTTTCTGGCTACGGTGATCGCGTACGTCGATCGCGGCGTGATCGCCTACCTCAAGAACACCCTTGAAACCGTGATTCCGGGCCTGAATGACCGGACCTATGGATTCATCACCGCTGCTTTTACGGCTGCCTATGCCATCGGCATGGTGGTGGCCGGCGGATTCACCGACAAGCTGGGCACGCGCAAGGCCTTCGCCATCGCCATCAGCATCTGGAGCATTGCGGCCATGCTGCCCGGCGCGGCGTTTTCCGTCGTCACTTTCGCGATCGCCATGTTTCTCCTCGGCCTGGGCGAGGCCGCCAATTTCCCGGCCTGCATCAAGACCGTCGCTGAATGGTTTCCCCGGCGCGAGCGCGCACTGGCAACGGGAATCTTCAATTCCGGCGCTAATATCGGCAACATCGTGGTGCCAATTGCGGTGCCAACGCTGGTGATGCTGGTGACCTGGCGCGGCGCTTTTGTCCTGACAGGAGCCCTGGGAATCGTTTGGTTGCTTTTTTGGCTCATCTACTATCGACGGCCGGAGCAACACCGCAGCGTTTCCAAGGCTGAACTGGAATTGATCCTGAGCGACCCCGCAGAAAAGCTGGAAAGCGTTCCCTGGAGCCGCGTGTTCCCGCGCAAAGAGACCTGGGCCTTCGCCATCGCCAAGTTCCTCACCGACCCCATCTGGTGGTTCTACTTATTCTGGATTCCCGGTTACCTGCAATCGACCTTTCACCTGAGCCTTTCGCAAAGCCGCGTGCCGGTGGTGCTCGCGTACAGCATCTCTATCGTGGGCAGTATTGGCGGCGGGTATCTTTCCTCAGTGATGATCAAGCGCGGAATCGGCGTCAACGTGGCACGCAAAACCACGTTGTTGCTCTGCGCGCTGCTGATTGCGCCGATCTTTGTTACGCCGTTTGTTCATCATCTGTGGCTGGTAGTGGCGTTGCTTGGAATGGCTACCGCCGGTCACCAGGGATGGTCGGCGAACCTCTTCACTTTGCCGTCTGATATGTTTCCCAAATCCGCAGTAGCCAGCGTTATCGGCATCGGTGGCATGATGGGCGCGTTAGGCGGAGTTCTGTTCCAGTTGGGAACAGGTTTCATCGTGTATCTCACTCACAGCTATGTCACGTTGTTCATCATTGCGTGCCTCGCTTACCCAGTGGCGTTCCTGGTGATTCAAGGCATATCGCCCAAGCTGGCGCCGGCGCAGATTGAATAAAAAACAAGCGGAGCTAGCGGAGTTTGCGGGGTTAGCGGAGCTAGATCGGTTTCAGGGGCGACATGGGGAGGCTGCAGTCTGCGGTTGGAGCGCCGCTGCAGGGCAGTTGCGCGGCCGCTCCATTTATTTAATTATCCGATTGAGGAACTTGATGAAATTTCGCCGCAACTCTTTCTCACTTGGCGCTTCTTGCTGCGCCTTTGCTGCAATCCTCTGTCTTCTTCTTAATTTTTCTCACGCCGCGCGGGCGCAACGCCTGTCTGAAAACGTAATTCCTTCGCATTATTCGCTTGAGTTCGCGCCCGATCTCAAGGCGGCCACGTTCTCCGGCTCTGAAGTGATTGACGTCAACATCAAGGAGCCGACCAACGCCATTACGCTGAATGCGATCGAGCTCAAATTCCGGAGCGTGGAGATCGATGTCCGTGACGGCGGCGCGCAATCGGGATCGGTAAGTTTCGATACCGAAAAGCAGCAAGCCACGCTCACCTTTCCGAAAAGCATCCCCGCCGGCGATGCGACGCTGAAAATCCCTTTCACGGGAATCCTGAACAACAAGCTGCGCGGCTTCTATCTTTCGAAGACCGATCGCCGCAGTTACGCGGTCACGCAGTTCGAATCCACTGACGCGCGCCGCGCCTTTCCCTGCTTCGACGAGCCGGCTTTCAAGGCGACGTACGACATCTCGCTCACGATCGATGCCGGTGACACTGCCATTTCCAACAGCGCCATCGCGTCGGACACGCCGGGGCCTGGCCCGGGCAAGCACACGCTGGTCTTCGGAACCACGCCCAAAATGTCTACGTATCTCGTCGCCTTCGTGGTGGGCGACTTCCAGTGCACCCGCGGCGAGCAGGACGGCGTGGCTCTGCGCGTTTGCGCCACGCCCGGCAAGGTTCAGCTCACGCCCTTCGCTCTCGACGTTGCAAAATTCGCCCTGCATTATTACGACCACTATTTCGGCATTCACTACCCGCTCAAGAAACTCGACTTCATCGGCATTCCCGACTTCGAGGCCGGCGCCATGGAGAACTTCGGCGCCATCACCTTCCGCGAAACCGACCTTCTGCTCGACCCCAAAACCGCTTCTTTTCGCAGCCAAAGAAACGCAGCCCTCGCCATTGTGCACGAGATGGCGCACCAGTGGTTCGGCGACCTGGTGACCATGCAGTGGTGGGACAACATCTGGCTCAACGAAGGCTTTGCCACGTGGATGGAGACCAAGTGCGTGGCCGCGATGCATCCCAAGTGGGACATTCCGCAATATGTCGCTGCCGACGAACAGCGCACGCTCAATTTCGACGCACAACCCACCACGCGCTCCATCCGCGCCAGCGCTGACACGCCGGATGAGATCGATCAGATGTTCGACCTCATCGCCTATAACAAGGCCGGCGCCGTGTTGCTGATGGTCGAGAACTATCTTGGCGAGGAAACCTTCCGCAAGGGCGTGCACGCGTACCTGGCCGCGCATGAGTACGGCAACGCCACTGCAGAGGATTTCTGGAACGCGCAGACCGAAGTGAGCCACAAGCCAGTCGACAAGATCATGGAGTCGCTGGTGGCCGAGCCCGGCGCACCCATTCTGGAATTTGGGCCTCCCGCCGCTGGCCAGGTTCCCGTCGCGCAATCGCGCTTCTTCCTCAGCCCCGGCATCACGCCCGATCCCCGGCAGAAATGGACGTTGCCGGTCTGCTTCAAAGCGGGCGCCAAAAAACAGGATTGCCAGGTCCTCACTCCCTCCTCGCCGTCGCTGGCGGTGCCGGCCGCGAAAGTCTTCTTCGCCAATGCGGGCGGCAGGGGCTACTACCGCAGTGCGTATGCGCCCGCCCAGTACGCGGCGCTTGTCGCCCAGATGGAAACCCGCCTGACTCCCGAAGAGCGCATCAGCCTGACCGGCGACGAGTGGGCGCAGGTGCGCGCCGATAAGGCTGCGGTCGGCGATTATCTGAACCTCGTGTCTGCGCTCAGCTCCGATCCAAGCAGCGATGTTCTCTCGAACGCCGTCGACAACCTGAGCGTGATTCGTGACAACGTGGCCTCGACGAAAGAAGAACGCGACGCGCTTGCTGCCTGGATTCGACGCACGTTTGCCCCTGTGTATGCCCAGCTCGGCAACTCCTCGGCGAGCGACACACCGAGCATGCATAACGTGCGGGAGTATCTCTTCGGCATCCTCGCCTCGGGCGGCAAAGATGCCAATCTGCAAGCCCAGGCGCGCGGCATCGCGGATCAATATTTGGCCAATCCGGGCTCGGTCGATGCCACTCTTGGCCAGACCGCTGTCGGCATCGCCGCGAAGAACGGCGACTCGGCGCTCTTCGATACGCTCGAAAAAACCTACGAAACTTCGAGTGACCCCGAGCTGCAGGTCTTCGCGCTGCGCGAGCTGGTCGCCTTCACCCATCGCGATCTGCTCGAGCGCGCCCTCGAATACTCCGTCTCTTCGAAGGTGCGCAATCAGGATTCAGCCATCCAATTGAATCTGGCCCTGCGGATTCCCGAAAACCGCGATCAGGCCTGGAAATTCGTCGAAACGCATTGGGATCAGGTGCAGGCGGAATTCACCACCGCGATGGGCTCGTACCTTGTGAACGGCACAGGCAGCTTTTGCTCCGTCGAGGCGCGTGACGACGTGAAGAACTTCTTCGCCGCGCACCCGGTGCCCGCGGCGGACTCGGCCCTCAGGCACGCCCTCGAGCACATCGACGGCTGCATTGAGTTGCGCCGTTTGCAGGAGCCCAACCTGAAGAAATGGCTGGCTGCGCAGGGGCGGTAGTGTTGCTCGTGCTTTCCCGCCCGAAAGACAAACAACGCGTTTAGAATGGGAGATTCGGCCTTTTCGCTTTGCCACCCTTTTCGCAAAGATCGCGAAAAGGATGGGGCACGGAAGCTATGGTGCACGCATCTGGCATCGAAAAAGCAACCACAGATCCTTCGACTCTTTCGCGCTTTCTCTGCACTCCGTGCAGGAAGAGCGCCCAGTCGCTCAGGATGACAATTCCGCTGTGATTCGACGTTTTAGTTGTGATTTGGATTTCTGGTACACGGTATTACAGTTTGCGCAGCCGGGCGCAGGCTTCGTCCAGCTCCGCATCCTGCTTGGCAAAGCAGAAGCGCAACAGGTTCTCGCCGCGGCCGGGGCGGAAGAATGCCGAGCCCGCGACGGCGGCCACGCCGGTGGTTCGCAACAAGTAGCGCGCCTTTTCCGGAGCTGTTTTGCCGGGCAGGCGTTCCGCGCTGGCCATGATGTAGTAGGCGCCCGCGGGCACCATCGGCTTCATGCCTGCGTCGTCGAGCGCGGCCGCCATCTTTCCTCGCTTTGCCTGATAATCGGCAGCCAGTTGCGTGTAGAAGCTGGGCGGCAATTGCTCCAGCCCCGCGGCCGCGCCCACCTGCAGCGGCGCAGGCGCGCACACGTACGTCAGGTCGTGAAAGTGCGCCATGGCCGGCATCCATCGCGCATCGGCAACCGTGTAGCCAATGCGCCAGCCCGTGATGGAAAACGTTTTGCTGAAGCCCGAGATCACAATCGTGCGCTCGCGCATGCCGGGCAGCGTGGCCGCGCAGATGTGGCGCGCGCCATCGTAGACGAAATACTCATAAATTTCGTCGGTAATCAGGAATAGATCGTGCTGCCGGCACAGTTCCGCAACCTGTTCGAGTTCGGATTGCGAGAAAATCTTGCCGCTGGGGTTGGCCGGGGTATTTAGCAGGACGGCACGAGTCTGCGGCGTCACGGCCGCGCGCAGGTCGTCCGCATCGAGCTGGAAATCGGGCTCTGCGAGCGCCACGAGCACTGGTTTCACGCGCAGCGACTTGAGCGTATTCACGTGGTAGCCGTAAAACGGCTCGAAGACCAGCACCTCGTCGCCGGGGTTGAGCAGCGCCATGGCCGCGGCATGAAGACCGGCCGTGGCGCCCGACGCCACCAGCACCTCGCGATCGAAATCGTAGACAAGGCCGTAGTCGCGCTGCTGTTTGGCCGCGATGGCCTCGCGCAGCCGCGCAATGCCGTCGCAACGCGTGTAGATGTTCTGCCCGTCGCGCATGGCCTGCGCGGCCGCAGCCTCAACCACCGCGGGCACCGGCGTATCGCACACGCCCTGCGCCAGGTTGATGCCGCCCATGCGATCGCACTCCGTGGTCATGGCGCGGATTTCCGACTGAAACGTTTCGGGCGCGAGTGTGCTGAGAGCAAGGCGCGTTGATGGAATGGTTGTGCCGGGCACGGGGAAGTTCCTTTGTTTCCATCTTACATTTTGCGCCGGCCCGCGGCGGTTCGCTCCTCTACAGCCAGCCAAAGCTGACGCCGGCGTAGTATCTTGCAGAAAGAAACGAGATCCATGCACGAGCTTTCCATCGCGGCCAGCATTGTGGAGTCGGTCACCGAGTCGGCCGCTGCGTATCCGGGCGCGCGCGTGAAAGAAGTGCGACTGCGCGTGGGCGCTTTAGCTTCGGTCGTCGAAGACTCGCTAAAGTTCTGTTGGGAGTTGGCCACGGAGGGCACGCCGCTCGCAGGCGCGGCGCTGGTCATCCATATGTTGCCAGTGATTTTGCATTGCGATGCCTGCGGCGCAGACGCCGAAATTGCAGGCGTGCAAAGTTTTCGCTGCCCCAAATGCGGCGAGCTGGCCGCCGATCTGCGCCAGGGACGCGAGCTCGAAATCGAATCGATTGAATTGGAAGAACCGGACAAAATTGAGGAGCACGTATGACGACGCGCATTGTGGAGTTGCGGCGGGGAATCCTGAAGAAGAACGACGAGCTGGCGGCGGGACTGCGGGGTCGATTCACCTCGGCCGGCGTGCTGGTGCTGAACCTGGTCTCGAGCCCGGGCACCGGCAAGACCGCATTTCTGGAGCGCACCCTGCGCGAACTTCGCGCTCGCGGCGCACAGGCTGCGGCCCTGGTGGGCGATCTTGAAACCGACAACGATGCGCGGCGGCTGGCCGCCAGCGGCGCGCCCGTGCGCCAGATCAATACCCACGGCATCTGCCACCTTGACGCGGAGATGATCGCCAGGCACCTCGAAGGATGGGAGGAGATTTCGCTTGACGGCCTCAACTATCTCTTTATTGAAAATGTCGGCAACCTCGTCTGCCCCTCGAGCTACGACCTGGGCGAGCGCATCCGCGTGGTCCTGCTCAGCGTGACCGAGGGCGAAGACAAGCCGCTCAAGTATCCGGGCCTGTTCAACTCCGCCGATGCGGCGGTGATTACCAAGATCGATATCGCCGGTCCCTGCGGCTTCGACCGCGAGCTGGCCCTGCACAACATCAACGAGGTCCGGCCGGGTATCCGCATCTTCGAGACCTCCGCGAAAAGCGGCGCTGGGATGGACGCGTGGCTCGACTATCTGGCGGAGCAGGCAAGACCGGCGTGAGGGAGCGAGCCACCCCAGCGGACATAAATCGTCCGCTGGGGACCCCGGCAGGGAGCAAGGGAACAAGAAAACAGCTCCGGGCCCGGCTGAAGCCGTGCTCTTACGAGGCATCGCGTATTTCCATATCGGGTTTGGGCCGGCGTGTTCCGATCTGGCTCACTTCGCGATATTTTTCCCTCCATTGCCGTTGCGTGCGGATGGTCTATGGCAGTACCGTTCAGCTAAGGTCGGTAGCACCAAATGGGTTATTCGGATTTCCCAGGGGAACACGCGGCTGCGCAGGAACGCGCGCGTCCGAGTTTTGCCCAAGACACCATCGAGCGGCTCTTTGAGTTTTCACCGGACGCGATCCTTGTCTCCGACGGGAACGGCGTCATGCGCGCCGCCAATCCCCGCGCCGAGGAGCTGTTCGGTTACGCGAGCGAAGAGCTGATCGGCCAGCCGGTAGAAATGCTGGTGCCGGCGCGCTTCCGCGGCGGCCATCCGCGGCATCGCGAAAACTACAGCGCACATCCGCGCACGCGGCAGATGGGCGCCGCGCTCAACCTCTACGGCCTGCGCAAAGACGGCACGGAAATCCCTGTCGACATCATGCTCAAGCCGATGCAGACCGCGGATGGTCCGGCCGTGATGACCTTCATCCGCGACGCCACGGAGCAACGTGCGGCGCAGGAGGCTCTGCGGCTGAACGATGCGCGGCTGCGCTCCATCGTCGAGAGCATCGGCGAGTACGCGATTTATCTGCTCGACCGCGAGGGCCACGTCCTCACCTGGAACCCCGGCGCCGAGCGCATCAAGGGATACAAGGCGGATGAGGTAGTGGGCCTGCACTATACGCGTTTCTTTACGCACGAAGATGTGGCGCAGGGCCGTCCCGCCGAACTTCTGCGACAGGCCATCGTCAAAAATCGCGTGGAAGAAGAGGGATGGCGCGTGCGCAGGGACGGTTCTCGCTTCTGGGCCAACGTCGTCATCACAGCCATCCGCGACAGCGCCGGCGCCGTTACGGGATTTTCCAAGATCACGCGCGACGTGACCGAGCACAAGCAGGCGCAGGAGTTGGTGATCGCCGAGCTGAGCAGCTTGTTGCTGGTCAACGTGGACATTCGCAAGCTGCTCGGAGCGTTCTCCACCAGCATTCGCCAGTTGGTGCCGCACGACGCCGCCACGCTGGCGCTCTATGACGAAGCGTCCGGCAAGCTGCGCGTGCAGTTTCTCGCCTCCGACGATGACGCCCACCAGGGCGACGTGCTGCTCGATCCTGAGGCTTCTCCCGCCGGCCAGGCATTTCGCACGCGCCGTCCCGTCATTCTCAACAACATGGGCCGCTGTCCCTTCGCGCCCGAATCCGTGCAGCACCTCACCGGGGCGGGCATGCAGTCGGGAGTCTGGGTTCCGCTGGTTCACCGCGAGAGGACTCTCGGAGCCATGATGGTGGCTAGCCGCCTCGAGAATGCTTTTTCGCAGCACGACGCCGAGATGCTGGGCCAGGTGGCGGGACAAGTGGCCATGGCGGTCAACAACGCTCTGGCCCTTAAGCAGATCGCGGAATTGCGCGATCGCCTGACCCAGGAAAAGCAGTACCTCGAAGACGAGATCAACCTCGATCATCGTTTCGAAGACATTGTGGGCGAGAGCACGGGCCTGCGCAACGTGCTGCGCGAGATTGCGACCGTCGCGCCCACCGACGCCACCGTGCTCATCCAGGGCGAGACGGGAACCGGCAAAGAGCTGCTGGCGCGCGCCATCCATCGCCTGAGCCCGCGCAGCGAGCGCACCTTTATCAAGCTGAATTGCGCGGCCATTCCCGCCGGGTTGCTCGAAAGCGAGCTGTTCGGCCACGAGAAAGGCGCCTTTACCGGCGCCATCGCGCGCAAGATCGGCCGCCTCGAGCTGGCGCACGAAGGCACGCTCTTTCTCGACGAGGTGGGCGAGCTGCCGCTCGATCTGCAGCCGAAACTGTTGCGCGCACTGCAGGAGCGCGAGATCGAGCGCCTGGGCGGCACGCGCCCCATCCCCATCAACGTGCGTCTCATCGCCGCCACCAATCGCGATCTGGCCAGAATGGTCGCGGAAAAGGAATTCCGCAGCGACCTCTTTTATCGCCTCAAGGTCTTTCCGGTTTTTGCGCCGCCTTTGCGCGACCGCGTTGCCGACATTCCCATCCTGGTGCGTCATTTTGTTTCGCGCCATGCCCGCCGCATGGGCAAGACCATCGAAACCATTCCGCCGGAGGCCATGGATGCGCTGGTCAAATGGAAGTGGCCCGGAAACATTCGCGAACTCGAGAATTTTCTGGAGCGCGCCGTGATCCTGTCGCGCGGGCCGGTGCTCCACGTCCCGTTGGCCGAGATCGAAGCCATGCAGGAAGAGGAAGAAGACGAGGCAGCATCCGTCAACCCGACCCTGCAGGCCGCCGAGCGTGAAACCATTCTGCGCGCGTTGCGCGACGCCAAAGGAATGATCGGCGGACCCGGCGGCGCTGCCGAGCGTCTCGGCCTCAAGCGCACCACGCTTAACTCCAAAATGAAGAAGCTCGGCATCGAGCGCGGCGACTATATGTAGGCGTAGAGTGCGAGTGCGATTGTGAAGTGTCCGCGACTTCCCATCGTCTCCGTGACGAAATTTCGTCGTCGCCACTTCGTCACGCGTCGCCCGATGTCATTCCCCGAAGAGCAATCCTAAAAAATTTAACTGATTTGTTTTCAGCGCCCCACGGCATTCATCGCTTCGGCGCACAAGTTTGGCACCCGCCGTGCCTATACATAGGCAATGGCGCAGGACGGCCAACAAATGCTGCGAATCACTCTTGAAGAAAAATCGGATGCAGTTGTTCTCAAGCTGGAAGGGCGCCTTGCCGGACCTTGGGCGGCCGAACTTGGCCGCCTCTGGGAAGAGAAAGCTTCGGCATGTACGCAAAAGAAACTCTCTCTCGATCTGCGAGAAACCACTTTTGCCGACGCCGGCGGAATTCGGATTCTGCAAACCATCTACTCTCAAACCGGAGCCGCAATCCTCGCCGGCACACCATGGACCCAGTATCTTGCCGAAGAAGTGGCAAACACGAACTCTCAAACAGCGGGCACGGAGGTCTGAAATGCACACAGCATACGAATCGACGAACCAGACGAGTCTTCCCTCTTATCAGAAGGGCGAGTTTTTCAAGGCGTTGCCGGCCGAGGCTCTGGCCGATCTCGAGCACCTGCTCGCGCCCTCCAATTATCCCTCCGGCATGGTTCTCTTCTGCGAGACGCAACCGGCCTCGGGCATCTACGTAGTTCTCGAGGGCGAGGTCAAGCTCTCCATCAACTCGCCTGACGGCCGCCGACTGAGTTTCCGCATCGCCAAGGCGGGTGAAGTGCTGGGCCTTTCCTCCGCGCTCTCTGGCGGCGCGTACGAAATGACCGCGGACACCATGTATCCGGCCAAAATCGCGCACATCCCGCAGCAGGTTTTTCTGCAATTCATGTCTCGCCATCCCGCGGTTTATCAGTCGGTGGCGCGCGAGATGGTCCGCACCTACCACACCGCCTGCGAACAACTGCGCATGGTGGGGCTTTCAACCTCGGTGCCCGAGCGCCTGGCGCGGCTGCTGCTGGTATGGAGCGACGAGCCCGATCAGAAACCAGAACGGCCGGTGCGGTGCCGCCTGTCGCTCACGCACGAGCAGATCGGCGAATTCATTGGCGCTTCACGCGAAACCGTGACCCGCACGTTGAGCATTTTCAAGAATCATCACCTGGTGGCGCAGCACGGATGCACGCTGACCATCCCCAGCCGCGTGGCTCTCGAGAGCTACGCACGCGGGTAGAAGCGAATATTTAGTCCTCCTGGAAAGACAACTCAACTGGCCGTTTGCTGAGGCTGTGCTTTGGGGAAGGCATAGCGCAATTCCAGCAAGCGGCCACTTTTTTTCTGGGCCGGCTCAACTTCTCTTCATCCGCCGCAGCGCCAACTGTGCCGCGTGATAGCCGCACATGCCGTGCACGCCGCCGCCGGGAGGCGTCGACGCCGAACACAGGTACAAATTCCTGGCGCCCGTCGCGTAGCCGCGCAGTGTGGGCCGGAAAATCATCTGGCGCAGCGACAATGCGCCGCCGCCGATGTCACCGCCCAGCAGATTTGCGTCCATGGTCTCCAGCGCTGCCGGCGTGGAAACGTGACGTGCCAGAATGCAATCGCGGAAACCGGGAGCGAAGCGTTCGATCTGCGCGTCGATGCGGTTTTCCATCTGGGCGCGTTCGGAATTATCAAACTTCGTCCCGTTCGGTACATGGCAGTAAGCCCACAGCACATGTTGGCCCGCGGGCGCGCGCGTGGCATCGAAGAGCGTAGGCTGCGCGGCCAGCACGAAGGGCCGCTCCGCGCAGCGGCCGTGCGCCACGCCGAATTCCGACGCGGCAATCTCCTCGAGCGTTCCGCCCAGGTGCACCGTGATGGCCCTCCGGCACTCCTGCGCGCGCCAGGGAACGGGCTCCGCGAGCGCGTAGTCGATCTTGAATGCTCCCGGCCCAGGCTGGAATCGCTCGCACGCGCGCCGGTAGCCCTTGCCAATCCGGTCGCCGGCAATCGCCACGAGTTGCCGCGGCGCGGTGTCGAAGAACAACAGATCGCTTTCTGCTTCGAGCTCTTTGCATGCCGCCGCATCGATGCGGCGCGAAGTATGCACCGTGCCGCCGAGCGAGCGCAGGTAGCCGATCAGCGCGTTTGAGATGGCCTGTGCGCCGCCGCGCGGTATCGGCCAGCCCACCGCGTGAATCGTGATGCCGAACATCCATCCGATGGTTGCGCTCAACGGCTCGTCGAAGCTCAGGCAGGAGTGCCCTGCCAATCCCGCAAACATCGCGCGTGTGCGCGCATTCGAAAAATGATTCGTTGCGAAATGTTGCGCGGATTCAAGCGCGCTCAATCCGAATTTGGCCATGCGCAACGGATGACGTGGCACGTGCAGGAGCGGCCCCAGCGCATCCTGGGCAAAGTCCTGCCAATCATCGGACGCTGGCTGCATCAAACTCCGCCACGCGTTGCCGTCTTCTCCCAGCGCGCGCTCGGTTGCAGACAGGTCGCGCTCCAGCACCACGGCGGTGCCGTCGTCGAGCGGATGCGCGAGTGGAGCGTCGCCGTGGATCCATTCCAATCCGTGCTCAGCGAGTGGAAGCGTGCGGAAAAACGGCGAACCTACTGCAAAAGGATGCACGGCCGAGCCAAAATCGTGCAGAAATCCCGGCAGCGTGAGCGGCAATGTGCGGGTTGCGCCGCCCGGTTCGGACTCCGCCTCGTAGACGTCAACGCGCAGTCCCGCCCGCGCCAAAACGATGGCAGCGGCCAGCCCATTCGGGCCCGATCCGATCACGCAGGCGCGGCTCATTGTGTCATCGTCCTCGTTTCATTCTCTCCGCCGCCTAGTCCCGAGTCCCTTAGTCCCTAGTCCCTATTTTTCAGTCGTGCGGCGGCAACTCCTCTGGCCACTCCAGCGCGGCAAAGCCTCCGTCCGCTGTCAGCGTCAGCTCCGGCGCGTAAAGGCCGAGCGATTCGCGGCGCCACCAGTCGCCGGTGCTGCGCTTCTCGTCCATCGACGTAAACCAATACTGCCACAGCACCGCGCGCACATAACGCGGCGGCAACTGGGGAAACGGATTGTGGCGGAACAACGCCAGCACATCGTTGTCGCCAAGAAGCAACCGCTCCTCCGTGAGCGGGACAAACTCGTTCTCGCGCCAGTCGCTCAGCGACGCGAACCACAGGTTCCAGTCGAAGCGCGGCTGGTAGGGCGCATAAATGCGCGGCGCTTCATTCAGCGCCTGCGGCTTGTTGCGAAACTCGTAAGCAGTCCAGTTCACGCCGTCGTTGGAACCCTGAAATTCAATCTCGTAACGTCCCCGCGTCATCACGGCAAAGAGGCCGTACTGGTTGGCGATGCGAAAAGGCTCCAGCGCCTCGATGGGCTGGACCGGCAAATGCACCTGCCGAAACGGAATCGCGATCATCTCCGCGGTGGTGTCGTAGGCAATCCAGGTCAGCAGGAATGCCGTCACCGACAGTCGCGTAATCCACCAATAGAAAGCGGGCCTGCTCTGCATCGCCGGCTGTGGGTGCTCGCTCTCATGCGCCGCGACTCCCCCTTCTGGCGCGTCCGCTTCGCGCACGGCGAAAATCGAAATCGGCCGATCATCCTCTGCTTTCAATCGCGGTTCGGGCACCGCTGGCGGCTCGCTGGGCCGGAAGCGTGCGGGCACGAAGCGCGACAGGAACTTGTCGTCGAGCAGAAGAAACCCGAGCGCCAGCACCAGGTAATTCAGAAACGTGTAGTTGGCGGTGAGAATTACGCCCATCTCCCACGGCGTAACGATGAAGAAGCAGATCAGCCGCACGCGCCGGGGAAAAAACAACATGAAGACGATTGCCAGTTCCAGCGCCAGCGTGCCGCCCACAGAGGCGGCGTGGAACCAGTGCGGCAAATGCTCGGCGTACCAACCCACCCACGTGGGCAGCGGGCCGTTCTGGTAGTAATCGTCCATGGCCGTAAAGTTGCGCCACTGCGGATCGCCGCTCGCGAGCTTCACCATGCCCGATTCGAAGTAGATGCGGAACCACTCCCACTGCAGAAGGAACCAACTGGCGCGCGCGGGTGGATGGGTCGCGCCCCATCCCGGCATCAGTCCCGGCGGCGCGAGGAACAGCGAAAGAAATCCGGCTTCGAGCAGCATGCCGTCCGATTGATAACTCGAGAACACGCCGGACGCGCCAATGAATGAGAGGAAGCACACCCAGCAGATGAAGAAGCTGAGGCGCGGCCACAGGTTGCAGAAGGCCGCGATCGACGCCAGCAAACCGATCCACGTGACCGCCTCCAGCATTGCCGAACTTGCCGAAATCCAGAAGAGCGATGGCGCGTACCAAAAGCGCGCACCGCCAAGCTGTTGCGCAATCGCGGCCAGGTATTGCGCCGCGGGAAGAATTCCTTCAGGGCCGATCAGGCCCTTGATCTGAAACAGCAGCGAATAAAACGCGGAGAAGTAAATGAGGGCGAGCGCGCGCAGAAAGATCCATCGCGGCACGAGGCGGCCGCGCGGGCCACGGCGCGAGTCAAACAGCCATCGGAAGATGTCGACCAGCTTGCGCCCATCCATCTCTCGATCAGCATACCGGCCAGACCGCGCCTTGTCACAAATGAATATGCGATCGCTACGCCCGAAATCTGTTGACCCGCATGCGTCAAAGGAGTATCAAGGCAGAGTCATGATTCGAACCAATTTTGCTGTACTTTTCGCCCTGTCCGCGATTGCTTCGGTTGGCGTGGCCGCTGCGCAAGCCGTACCGCCCGCTGCTCCAGTCCGAAATATCGCACCCGCGGCGCGCAACCGGGCTGCCGACCCGGCTAATCGGGGCCGCTTGCAGCTCGACGAATTCCTCGACAGCGTCGCGGCGCAGGATGAGGCCAACCGCGCGGCCGCCGTTGCCGCCATCCATACGCGGCAGCAGGCCGAGGCGCGCCAGGCGAAAGTGCGCAGCCAGGTTCTCGCGCTCATCGGCGCGTTTCCCGAGCGCACGCCGCTCCGCGCCAAAGTGGTGGGCGAGACGAAAGTGGCCGGCGAAAATGGGGCCGAAGGCTTTCGCATTCAGAAATTATTATTTGAAAGCCAGCCGAATTTCTTTGTCACCGCACTGCTCTATGTGCCCGATGGCGATGCGCCAGGCGGCAAACGCGCAGCAATCATCATGACTCCAGGGCACGGTCCTTCAGGGAAGGCCGGCGATGCGCCCATGGCCGTGACCTTCGCGCGCAATGGATTCATCGTGCTCTCCTACGACCCCATCGGCCAGGGCGAGCGACTGCAGTATCCCGATCCCAACAAGCCCGGCGCTTCGCTGGCCGCGCACCCCACCGGCGAACACGGCGAAGCCAGCCTGCAGCCCATGCTGATCGGCGAGACCTTTGCGAAATACGAAGTCTGGGATGCGATGCGGGGCGTGGATTATCTGGCGTCGCTTCCCGAAGTCGATGCGCATCGTATCGGCGCCTTGGGCTGTTCGGGAGGAGGCACGGTAACTGCGCTAACCAGCGCGCTCGACACGCGCATCGCGGCCACAGGCACGGCGTGCTACATCACATCGTTCGATGCGCTGCTGCCCGCGCTCGGACCGCAGGATGCCGAACAATCGACGCCACGCTTCATCTCCTCGGGCCTGGGATTTCCCGATTGGGTGGAGCTGGCCGCGCCGCGCGCTTACGCTGTGCTCTCGACTTACTCCGACATGTTTCCTTTTGCCGGCGCGCGTGAAAGCGTGATTGAGACTCGCCGCTTTTACGCGCTCTTCGATCCGGCAAGCGCAGGCATGCCGGAGGACGGCGCGGCTCCATCCGTTTCACCTACACCCACGGTGCCGGCACTCAATGCCGACACTACGAATCACGTTGCACTGAACGCCAAATTGCAATGGATTACCGGGCCCGGCAGCCACGGCGCGCTGCAGCCCATCATGGGCAACATCGTCAGTTTCTTCCTGCGCAATCTTCAGCCCGGAGCCGACGCGGACCATCCGTTCATTCCCGCCGGCAACGGCCCGCGCGCTGCCATGGCCCTGATTGCCAACATTCCTAAAGATGCGTTCCAGGTGACAACCACCGGACAGATCGCCACCAGTTTTCCGGGCTGCGCCACCGTGTTCACGCTGAACAAAAAACGCGCGGCGCACCTCGTTCCCGCGCACCGGCCCGACATTGCCTTCGCCGCCCTCGGAACCCGTATTCGCGAAGCTACCGGCGCGGAAGCCATACCGGGCACAACAAAATTCGAGGCGGATTTGTTGACTGCGGAGAGTGGCCCCGTTGCCTTCCCATCGGAAGGAGGCCTTGACCTTGAGGCCGACCTCGCCGTTCCCTCTGGCGCAGGACGGCATCCCGCGATTCTGCTCGTCGTTCCCAACTCGATTCACGGATCGGACCCTATTGCACGCGCCAACAAAGCGAAATTCGACGCGCTGGCCGCGCAGGGCAACCTGGTTCTGGCCATTACGCCGCGGCCTTCGCCACCTGGCACGGACGACATGAAGGCTCCGGTGCTTGGGCCGTTCTATCTTCTCAGTCTTCGTGCCGATCTGGTGGGTCGCACGCTGGTGGGCTTGCGCGTCGACGACGTGATCCGGGCGATGGATTATCTCTCGAGCCGCGCGGACGTCGATTCCGCACGCATCTCGGCCCAGGCGAGCGGGCATATGGGATTGGTGCTGCTGCATGCGGGCGTGCTCGATCGCCGCATCCGACCCATCGAAATCGATCACGTGCTCACCAGCTATCGCAGTCTTCTGGATGCGCCACTGCCCACCGGCGCGCCAGAGGATGTGATTCCCGGCGTACTGCTCCACTACGACATTCCCGATCTGGAGCGTGCGCTGAAGCCGCGCCTCACGGAGAGTGATCCCTTGGCGGGCACAGACGACCTGAGCCAGGACTCGACGCCGCTTGCCTCGCTGACCGGCGCAACACCGTAGGACGAAACTTCGAGGTCTGGCGAGAACTCCGAGGGCCAGGAGGCCCTCAGTACAGCCGGTCAGGAGACCGGCGCTACAAGTCTTTGCTGCGCGTGCGAAATTTGCATTAACTCAGTGGCGCGGCCAGCAGCGCCGGCTTCTGGTCGGCGAGTGTCAGCATCAGCTCGCCGAAGAGTGTGTTGGCCCACGCAAACCACGGGCGCGTGAACTTCGACGGATTGTCCTTATTGAACGACTCGTGCATGAAGCCTGTGCCGGCCGTGGTGTCGCGCAGCCAGCGCAGGCACTCAAGAACCTCCGCGTCGTCGGTTGACGTGAACGCACGATACATGATCGACATCGGCCAGATGGAGTTGAGCCCGATGTGCGGCCCTCCCACACCCTCCGCTGACGTGCCGCGGAAGAAATAGGGATTGGCATCGCTAAGCGCGAAGGCGCGCGTGCGCTGGTACACGGCATCGTTCGTCGGGCAGATGCCCAGGTAGGCGAGCGTCACAAGGCCGGGAGCGTTGGCGTCGTCCATCAGCAATTGGCCGCCGTAGCCGTCCACTTCGTAAGCCCAGATCTCGCCGTGGTGCGGATGTTTCACGCGCCCGTGCTGCGCGGTGGCCTGCGCCACTTCATCGCTCAGCGCCGAGGCCCGCGCCGCAAGCGCCGTGTCCTGCGCGGCATGTGCGGCCAGTTCCGCCAGTTGGCCCAGGGCTTTTGCCGCAAAGAGATTCGCCGGCACCAACAGCGGAAAAATGCAGGCATCGTCCGACGGCCTGAACATGCTGAAGATCATGCCGTTGGGCCGCGCCGGGTTGCCGAATCCCGAAAGCCCCAGCGTGTCGTAGGGAGACTCGGCCTTGCGCTGGAAACTGTACGGCCCCTGCGACTGCTTTCGCTGCTGCTCAGTAAACGTGCGCAGAATCGCATCCGCGGCCGCGCGCCATTGCGCGTCGAACGGTCCGGAGTCGCCGGTTGCCTGCCAATAGCCGTAGGCCAAGCGGATGGGGAAGCAGAGCGAATCGATTTCCCACTTGCGCTCGGCCACGCCCGCGTGATGCTCCGTATGATCGCCTTCTGCCCAGGGGAGCGGCGGATCAGTGGCGTTGCGCGTGAACGCGTTGGCATAAGGATCGAGGTGAATCATGCGCGACTGGCGGCGGATGACGCCTTCGAGCAGAATGCGCAGCCGCGCATCCTTGAGCGCGAGGCGCAGATACGGCCAGACCTGCGCCGAGGAATCGCGCAGCCACATGGCATCAATGTCGCCGGTCACGACGTAAGTATCCGGAACCTTGTCGAATGCGCCGGGGTACACCGTGGTATCGAGCGTGTTGGGAAGACAATTTTCAACCAGGACGCGCAGAGCCGGGTCGCCAATCTGGCGCTGCAACGTGGTGATCGCTTCTTCCACCGCCGGCGAAGTGAACTTGCGATCCGCCACGGGCGGCCGCGCATGAGGCAGCTTCGGGGACGCGGTTTCCTGGACGGGTGGATTCGGAGGCGCAGCCGTTGCCTGCTCCGCAAGCGCGCGCACAGCTCCCGCCTGCATCATGCTCCATGCGCCCGCCCCCAGCAGAACCTCGCGCCGCGTCGGCCGCTCTTTTGTCGTTCCGATCTTCATTTTGCAGCCGCTCCCTCCGGTTCGCTGCGGAACCCGATTTGGGAAATTCCGATGAGGTGATGGGTTTTCGTAAACCCATCCCTCAGGGACTAAAGTCCCTCAAATTCCGCATGGCATTCGGCACGGCTAAAGCCGTGCCCTTTCAAATTCCCGACTTTTCCCGAAGCCCTATTCGGATCCGGCTCAAAAACAGTGGCTCATTCTCCCACCCTTTTCCGCAAAGATCGCGGAAAAGGATGGGGCAACAACTGTAGTGTTTCCAAACCAGATCAGCCGTGTTTCAAAACTGGATCAGCTGTGTTTCAAAACTTGATCAGCCGTGTTTCAAAACTGGATCATTGGACACATTCGCGGCAAACCGCCGCGCCGTTCGATTATAGTTTCTAGCAACGCTCCGTAACCGGTCTCTCGCGCGGATTTCTGTGAGGTAGTTCCTTATGCTTCGAATGATTCTCGCCGGATTGCTCTGCCTTTCGGCCAGCCCTGCATTCTGCGCCGCGCCGTCGGCTCTTTTTTACATGACCGATGCCCCCGATTCCGTGCGGTCGTTCCTCGCCCACTCGGGCAAGATCGATCTGCTGGTCCCCGCCTGGTACAACGTGGATGAAAGCGGGCTAGTCACGGGCGCGCCCAACGCGACGGTTCTCAAAGCCGCGCAAAGCCAGGGACTGCCGGTCATGCCTATCGTTGCGCTCTTCGGCAAAACCAAGTTCCACAATCTGGGCGGCAACGATGAAGCACAAAAGCGCATGAACGATGCGTTGCTCCGCGAGGCCACGCTGCACGGCTACGCCGGCTTCCAGATCGATTTCGAACATGTCGATTATCTTGACCGCGATTTGTTGACGGCATTGGTCGCGCGCTCGGCCGAGGCGCTGCACGGCGTGGGCCTCAAGCTCACTATCGCCACCGTGCCCAATGCGCCCGGCTATCCCGGCAATGGCGGATTCTCCAAGTGGATGTACACGGACTGGCGCGGCGCGTACGACCTTGCCGCCCTCGCCAAATCCGTGGACCTGATTTGCCTGATGACCTACGATCAGCACACACGCTGGACCATGCCCGGCCCCGTTGCAGGCTGGCAATGGACCGTCGACAACCTGGATTACGCCCTCAAGTTTGTGCCCAAAGAAAAGCTCTCGCTCGGAATCCCGCTTTACGGATACCACTGGTACACCGGAGCGCCCATCACGGATAAAACCACCGGCGATGAACGGCCCAATCTGACCGGCGACTCCATCAGGGCGGCCGATGCTCTGCAACTGGCCTCCGAGTTCGCCGCCAAGCCCGACTGGGATGCGACCGACCACACGGCCTTCTTTTTCTTCTACCGTGACCAGTTACGCGAGTGGGTTTTCTATACCGACCAGCAGACATTTCGCGACCGCTATCAATTGGCGGCGGATCGCGGTCTTGAAGGCTTCTGCTCGTGGTCGCTGGGCCAGGAGGACCCCGAGATCTGGGCGGTCCTGCCGGATCGGAAAGCGAGTCATTAGAGCTCTGACAGCGTGATCCCGCAATTGCGTTCTGATTTGTGCGGGTCTGGAGACCGGCGCTACACCTCGGCCGCTGCAAAATCACGCGGTCTCCCCACGAGAGCCGTCAGCAATTCCTCAATCCGTCCACATCCTTGAAGTCGACTATGTAGACGGTGCCATCGGCTAACGTGATCTCGGCTCCAAGAACCGAACCCGACGGAGTGACTTCGATGATCCGGAGATTTTTGACTGGGCTCAGTTCTTCCAGCGTCCAGGCCGTTTCGTCGGTCTTGTGCAACATGGCAGTGATCATCAACTCCATTGAGGGATTTTTGGCGGTGCGTTTGCGGTAGACGTACAGCACCGTGCTCTCGTCCGCCTCGGCGTTGAAACCGCGATGCACCTTGCTTTCGACCCGGTCCCAGCCGGAGTAGGCGATGAGCGCCACCTGGCGGCCGGGAATGGAAGCTGTGATGCCGCGCTCCGTACCTGTCTCGAAGGTGCGCATTACGGCGCTTTCCCCGCCCATGTGGGGCAGGCCGAAATGGCCCAGTGTGAGTTCGTGCTCGAAGGCGAGGCGGCAGCGGTCCACGCGCACCACGCCGCCCGGCACGGTGATCTCGGCCAGGTCGATAAGATAGCCGACGCCATTGTTCGGCGGCTTGCGCAGGATCAGTTGCCGGTAGAGCACTCCGTTGCGGACGCCGTTGAAGAGAATGCTCTGCGAAGTCACGTACGCGCCGCTCTTCGCTGCGGTGTTATCGACCGTGCGCCCGGTGAGGTAGAAATTGATGTCGACGCCGCGCAGATCGCGCGGGTCCAGGCTGCGGAAGCTATACTCCTGCGATGTGCCGCCCTTGGGATTGTGGTCCTCCCAGGGAAAATGTGTATTGAACACCAGCTTGGAATAATTGTGATCGTCGTCGTACACCTTGCCGGAGACGATCTCCGAACTCCCGCTGCTGCCATGGTTGACCAGGACGATACCCGGTTTTTCCAGAACCGTTCTCTTTGACTTCCTGCCCAGATCCTGCCACATGCCGTCGTTCTCTTTGGCGGTCCAGAAAGGCGCGTCTTCAGGTAACGCCAGAGCGATGAAGGGCAGAAACATGATGAACGGGCTCGCCGGGCAACTGTAGCTCTGGATCGCGTATTCCCGATGGCCGTAAAAGCCCAGGCTGGGAATGCCATTTTGGTAGAAATCTTCGCGGCCGGTAAACTGCAGGATCGATCCGGAGCACAGGCGCCGCGCCCATCCGGGGTCGAACGGCGGTTTTGGCTCGAGCAGGAAAGAAGCCGGGAATCCGCCCGAAATCCAGGAACGATAGCAAATGCTTCTTGCCCACATGTTGATGATGCCGTTGCGCCCGAAAAAGTTGGCGTAGGTTTCAAACAGTTCCGCGAAACTCTTTTCGAGCTCCGAGGCGATCTCCGGATAGTGCTCGCGGCCGAAAGCCCGGCTCCAGATGGTGCCGTAGACCACAAAAAGACTGATGGTGTAGTAGTTGTAACTTTGCTCAAGATACCAGCCGTTGCCCGCATGGTAAGACGCGATCCACATCAGGTGGCTCTTGAGCAGATCGTCGTCGATGGCGTAGCCGTGCTTTTTGAGGAACGAAAGCGCGCAGATATTGAAGAGCCGCCAGTTGTTTTGCGTAGTCCGGTGATGCGCCCATTTGGAGATGGTGACGGCCATCTCATCCCGCTGCTGTTGGGTCAAATGCGGCCACAGCACATCGGGCATCAGCAGGAGCGTCTTCGTCAATCCGCCGAACTCGCACGTGAACTGATAGGTGGCGTCGGGCAGATCCTCGGGCAGCGGCAGGCTGTTCGCGTGTCCCGACGTGAGCGCGTTCGAAAAATGATGGCAATAGTAATCCCGAAGCTTGATGTCGCCGATCGAGATTTCGGGATCGACGTGGATGAGCGGCGCCGCAAGGTTGAACGTCCTCTCCAACGCCTCGAACTCGAAGGAGCGAACCCGCCATTCCGGGTCATTCGGCTGCGGATAGGATTTGCCCGGCACCAGCGGAAATACTATCGGCGAGTCAAAGGACGGCACGTGCCGGAAGGCGCGTCCCAGGACATATTGAGCACATTCGATATAGTGCTGACGGGTCATTCCCGTCATTGGGCTCAGGTTCAGGTCAGGATTCGTGACCACAAAGGCGTCTTGTGCCAGGTTTGGATGGGTAGTGATTACAGAGCGGCTCATATTTTGTTCGTCTCTCGAAGTATACTGGATTCCCAGCTCAGGACGTATCGAGAGAAACAGCATTTCACTGGGAGAATTGCACTTGTCTCAGGGGTGAGGCTGCGGAAGGCAAAAGCAAATGCAACTGCAGGTTCTTCGACTCGCATTGGCGCATTGCATGCGCCAATGCTCGCTCAGAATGACATGCGATTTTGATCGCCCAGGATGACAGAGCAATTTGGACGCGAACTTCAGCGACAGAGCGCTAGAGCTCGACCGCCGGAATCTTCACCTTTCGTCCTTCGGCGCAGGATGTGTAGATGCTCCGCACCAGTTGCAGTGCGCGATAGCCATCGATACCGGAGGACGCCGGCGCGCGGCCGGCCTTGCAGGCCTCGCCAAAGTCGGCAAGCTGACGCTCGAATGGAGTGAGCGAAATCGCCATGGGATCGGACGCGCCCGACTTGGCCTCGAGCGCAAGCGGCGCCGGCTCGCCCTCGTCGTCGCGCACATCCCACGTGGTCAGTTGGTCGCCGGTGACGATTGCGCTGCCTTTGGTGCCGTGGATTTCGATGCGCTCCGGGTAGCCCGGCCACAATGCGGTCGCGGCCTGAATCACGCCCAGCGCTCCTGACGAATAATTCATCACGGCGCACACCAGATCTTCGGACTCGATTTCGTGAATGGCGCCCAGACGCCAGTATCCAAAAACCTCGTCGACGGCGCCTACAAGCGAGAGCAGCACATCCACCTGGTGGATGGCCTGGCTGATCAGCGCACCGCCGCCCTCGCCCGCCCAGCTTCCCTTCACCGGCCGTCCATAATATTCATCTGTCCGGTACCACTTGACGTAGGCGTCGGCTTCGAGGATCGTCCCCAGCCGTCCCGCAGCCAGCGCGCGTTTGAGAAACAGCGTCGAATCGTCAAAGCGGTGCTGGCTCACCACGCCCAGTTGAATGCCCGCCGCCCGCGCCACTGCGATCATGGGCGCCGCGGTCTCGAGGTCGATGGCCATGGGTTTTTGCACCAGCACGTGCTTGCCGTACTTCGCGCCCAGCTCCACCGCGGCCAGCCGGTAGCCGGGAAAGGTGCATAGATCGAGAAAGTCCACGTCCGCGCGCTGGCTTAGCTGCTCAGGGGTGGCCACGAACTCCGCGCCCCACGCCGCGGCAAACTTCCGCCCTTTTTCTTCGTTGCCATTGGTGCACGCCGTAATCTGGTAGCCGATGTTCTTGTAGGCCTGAGCGTGCTTCCAGGCAATGGCGCCCGTCCCGATAACTCCCACTCTCATGGTTGCTTTTCTCCCGTAGGCTTCCCGACAGCTATGATACGGGGCTCCGAGGGGCTCTAGCCCGCATTTCCCACGAGCGGCACTTATATGTAGCGCCAGTCTCCAGACCGGCGGTACTGTCTGACCGCTACGCGTGCACCGGCTCGGGCTCTGCCTTGGGGCGCGCGCCGCCGCGGGCGGGTTGCGGCGCGAAGTCGGCTTGCCCGAAGAGGACCTTGTGCAGCACCAAAGCTGCGGCGCCGCGCAGGCGCGCGGCATCGCCATCCACGGCGGCCACCACGCGGGGCGTGTGCGGCGTAATCGACTTGGCAATCAGCTGGCTCTCCAGCAGCGGGCGGATGCGCGGCCACAGCGCCGTGCAGTCGCCCACAATGATGATCACCTCGGGAGACAGGCCGGCAGCCAGCATGGTCAATCCCCGCGCGAGGTATGTCATCATCTTGTCGATGGAGCGCAGCGCGCGCAGGTCGCCGCCCAGGGCCAGATTGAGCAGCTCCTGAAAGTTGGTGAGCGTGGTCTCCGGCGCCAGCTCATGGTAGTAGCGCAGCCCGGCACGGTTGGATGCAAAGACCTCCCAGCAGCCCACGTTGCCGCAGCCGCACACGGGGCCGGATTCCTCCAGCGTCATGTGGCCAAACTCGCCTGCCATGTCGTCTCTGCCGCGCACCACGCTCCCGTCCACCAGCATGCCCGTGCCGATGCCTTCTGACACTGAAACCACCAGCATGTTGGAGGCGTCGTAGAAGTTCCCGAACCAGCGCTCCGAGAACAGGCAGGCGTTGGCGGCGTTATCCATCTCGATCGGAGTTTCCAGGACCCTCTGCAGCTCTTCGTGCACATCGATCTGTCCCCAGGGCACGTTCGGCGAGAACAGCAAGCGATGCGTATTCTGGTCCACGCGGCCTGAAACGCTCACACCGAGCCCCTGGAAGACGCGGTCCTCGAAGGCCGTCTTCAGTACGTGCGCGGCCTGGGCAATGCGCGCAATGGCCGTCCTGGCCTCATCGGCCGTGGAGCCGGCCCTGATCTCGTAGGGCACCGTGTCACGGCCCAGCAGCTTGCCGTTAATGTCCACGACGGCCAGGTTGGCCCTTCCCGGCCGCAGGTCGAGGGCCAGCATCACGTGCCGGTCGTTCAGCGTCACAAACGTAGGCCGTCGCCCGCGCGGGAGCCGGCCCAGCGTGCCGGGCTGTACCCACCCCTCGTCGATCAGCTGACCGATGATCACCGAAACCGTGCTGGGTTGCAGTCCCGTCAGCCGCGCCAGGTCCGCCCGGCTCACAGGCTGGTGCAAATGGATGGCATGCAGAAGAATGTCGCGGTTGATCTCGCGCGCGGTCTCGCTGGAGGCTCCGGCGCGGCGGGGCCGGGTTGGCTTGCCGGTTATCGACTGGTTAGTTGACTGCATGATGGGCGGCTTTCTCTCTTGTTTGGCCCTTTGAAATACAACGTTCACAAAAGTGCTTTGTGGCATGCTGCTCGCGCCGCGCGGCTGGTTTATGCCCCGTGTACCGGAAGAAGCATAGCAACCAATATATCCGGCGGGGCAAGTGTTTGCCCGTGTCGCCTGTAACCACCCCTCCCGGCCGCAGAGACGTGCGCCAAAACAAATGCGGCAGCCCGAAGGAGCTGCCGCATTGCCAATCTGAGAGACGGTTAGAAGTTGAACTTTCCGCTGAACTGCATCGAACGTGCGCCCTGCGTCTGGGAGTACGGCGGTCCGAAGCTGGTGATCAAACCGAACGTTCCGTAGTTGCCCGCGTTGACGTTAGCCGTCGTGGGTACGGTGGCGCCCGGACCGTTCAGGTTCAGATACGGATGATTGAAGAGGTTGAACACTTCGACGCCGACCTTGAATTCGCTCTCACGGTATACGCGGAAGCCCTTATACATGCTCGCGTTGACGACGCCAGTGCCCGGCCCGCGGAACTGGTTGCGATGGGTGTTGGCGAATACCGGCGAGGCGATGGCCGTATTTGCTGTGCTGAACGCCGGCTCCGTTGGGTTGGCAAACGAGGCCGGATTGAACCATGGCTTGCCGCCGGAAACCGCGGTGTTGCCGAAGGTCCGGTTGTGGCCGTGCAGAGTCTGATATGGCGCAACCAATTGGGCATAGAGCGTGCTGCCCGGGGCATTGAGCGTGTTACTGTTGGCGGTGACTGAGAACGGCACGCCACCGAAGTAGCTGTACTGGCCGGTCATCTGCCAGCCGCCGACGATCTCGCTCAATACGTTGTTGCTGTTCAGCCATTTCTGGCCGTAGCCGAAGGGCGGCTTGTAAATGCCCCAGATCTGCACGTTGTGCTTCTGGTCCTGATTGGCTTGCGCCCGGTTCATCTTGTAATACCCAGGATAGTTGAACGGCGGGCCTGACGATCCCGTCCCGGCGCCGTTGTCTGCATAGTTGAAGGCGTGTGAGTAGGTGTAGACAAGGCCTATCGAAGCGTTCGTGCCGGCATTGCGGGTCACTTGCCCCTGCAAGCCGTTGTAATTCGCGCTGAAGATCGGCCCGTTCATGGTAATGCCGCCGGTGTTGTATAAGCCGGCGCTAGTAGCGCAGGTTGCCCAGCCGTTTGCGGTGCAAGTCTGGGTGTTGATGATTTCGTTGGCGGAGGTCCCAAGGCCTCCGCTTGTACAGCTGCCGGTTAAACCGGTAAGGGCAGTGTTCCATTGTCCGTTGGCCATGCAAGGCGTACTTGCGCTGGGCAACGGCGCCGCATTATACGGACTGACGTTGGACTGCTGGCGGACGAACAGATCGCCCACATAGCCCACGTTGGCTACGAAGCCCATGCCCAGGTCGCGCTGCACAAACAGGTTCCAGCTTTCGATGTAGCCGCGGCGGAAGTCCGGCCACAAGGCGTTGGTGCCCTGGGCGACCGGCAACGCCAGGTAGCCTGAGGAATAGTTGGGTACGACTGGAATCGGAATGCCGTAGCAGGTCGTTGAGCCGGTCACGCCGCAGCCACTAATAGGCATGGCCGCGTTGCCATTCGCCGGATCCACCGCGATGGTTCCCGCTCCGGTCGAGGCGTAGTTCGGCGCTATATCGAAGGGGTATTCGTCGCGCAACTCGCGCATGCTGTCTGGATCTACGGTCATACCGCCGCCGGTGCGAATCACGGTTTTGTTGTTAAGGCGATACGCGAAACCGACGCGAGGCGCGAAGAATCCGTACCCCACATCCACGCCGGCGTTGCTGGGGTTGCCCATGATGCCGCCGACCTCGACGTTGGATGACTGAGGCCGGTTCAAATACACCTCAGAGATGCCGGTGTGATCGCGGTACGCCGCCGGATAGCGCTCGAAGCGCACGCCATAGGTGATGGTCAGCTTGGGAGACGCCGACCACTGATCCTGCACGTAGGCGCCAAGTTCCGTCCAGCGCAGCGCGTTGGGATCGAAAATTTGCTGCGCCTTTTGAATAGCGTTGCCCGTCCCGTTGGCATTGGGCAGACCCAGCAGGTAGTCGGCCAGATCGTTGTAGGCGGTGGAGCCGCAGGAAGTAGCCGAACCGCCGCACGTCATGCCGCCCGCGAACAGGAAGCCGCCGTGCACGTTCGAGACGCCGCCGCCGGTAGTGGGCTGGAAGTGGTTCATGTCGAAGTGGTAGTAGGTGAAGCCGGCCTTGAACTGGTGCTTGCCCTTGATATAGCTCAGGTTCACGTCGCCGGTCCACTGGCTATCGCGGAAAAAGAACGGATTGGCGGTATTGGAGTTGCCGATGGTGCTGAAGGTGCTGTTAAAGCTCATAATCGGCTGGCCCCAATAATCCGGGTCGGAGGTGTTGGTGGGGAGGTTCGTTCCCGGAATGTGCAGTACGTTCAACCCATAGCTTTGATCTGCGAGATCGAGTACCGACTCCGCTCCCGACGCCTGCTTGGTGTAGCCGAAATCGGCGTCCATCACGAGGTTGGCGTTGATCACGCGGCTCAATCCCCAGCCCACGTTGGAGATTCTGCCGTGCCCGGCGCCCGGCTGGCCGCCATCGAAGGTGCCGCCGCCCGCCGCGCCCAGTTCCTGCGGATCGAGGACCTGAAACGGCTCGACGCTGTATTTGCCGAAGAACTGCGTATTGTCATTCGGAATGAAGGTAATCTTGGCATCGTTGCTGGTGCGGGCGTAAACAAAGGGGGCGGAGCCGTGGTAGTCGTTGGCCATGAAGTTGCTGAGGAACGACGTGCTCGGCGTGCCGATCGAGGACGCGATCGAGGCCAAATTGGCGATCATAACCATCGGCGCTGAGCTCGCCGGCAGGCGGCTTGCAGGAATGGTGTTGACGCCGTTGCCCGTCTCGCCATATTCGGAGGTGAAGCTCGGGCGGCATGCATAGTTGAGATAGCCGGAGGTGTAGGTCAGTGCCGGGCAGGCGGTTGTCGGAGCAAATGAACTGACCCAGGCAGCTGTAGGCTGCGGATCGTAAATCGTCGCGTACGACGCCGCTTCGGAGAAGTTGCCGTTGATCATGTTGGTATCCGGAACCGTCAGCGATACGCCGTTGCCGATCAACTGGTGCCGCGTGGTGCGCTCCCAGTTATCGAAGAAGAACAGCTTCTTCTTGCCGGTGATGACCTTCGGAATGTAGACCGGGCCGCCGATGTTGAAGCCGTATTCGTCGAAGATGTTCCTGAGAACCGCTCCGTTCGGATCGATGGCGCTCGTGTTCGCAGTCACCGTCCCAAGGTACGACCGGGCGTTGATTCCTGCGCTCTGGTAATACTCCCATGCTTCGCCGTGGAAGTCGTGCGTGCCGCTCTTGGTAGTGATCTTGATGGAAGCTCCGCCCGCCTGGCCCTGCTCGGCGGTAAAGTCGTTGGTGGTGACGCTGACGTTCTCGATCCCGTCCACCGGCGGAATGTAGGCGATCAAATAAGGCAGCCAACCATAGTAGTTGACCGCTCCATCGATACGCGTGGTGTTGCCATTCATGCTCATGCCGTTCACATTGATCGACATAGCGCGCGCAGGATTGGAAGCGGTTGAGTTTTGCTCCTTTGGCGACGCCGCGCCGGGTATGAGCGAATAAAGTGCCTGATAGCTGCGCCCCTGAGAGGAGGTCTCGGGCATTTGGCTGAGCTGCGTCTGGCTGATCTCCGAGTTGACTTCCGCGGTCTCCGTCTGCAATTGCGCAGGCGCCGAGGTTACGGTGATCTGCGTCGACACGCTTGCCGGTTGCAGCATTACGTCGATACGCACCTGGCGGTTGACTTCGATCTGGATGTCCTTCTGCGCGAAGCCGGCAAAGTTTCCCGTCCTGGCAACAGAAATTGTGTACATGCCCGGCAGTATGTCGAGAATGTTGTAGGCACCCGTTCCGTTTGCCTGCTCGGTGCGCACTTCGCCCGTGCCTTGGTTGGTGACAGTCACCGCTACGTTCGGAATCACCGCGCCGGTTTTGTCGGTCACATTTCCGGTAATCGATCCATAGAGGATCTGCGCGTGAGCGGCGCTGCCTGCAAGGAACATCGCCGAGAGAGCGATCACCGTCACGAGAATTCTGATCGCGCTGTACTGGACTCGAAAGTTACCCATTGGCCTTCCTGACATACCCACCTCCAAGAAAAGTTGTTGTTGCACACAGCTTTGCCGGACTTGACGTCCCGAGCAAAGCCACACTGGCTCCACAAACCAACATCAGCGTGTCCGCACGGTGATTCGAATCACGACGGAGCATGTCTTTGTTGGCGATGCGAACTATATGAGCGATTGCGGACCATTGTCAAGACAAAAAAACGATTTAATTACCAGCAAAACCGATTTATCTCCTTGGTGAAACCGGCGCCCGGCGGAATGAACCCCACGAAAAATCCGCAATTCATAGATTCTGTTGAGCTTAAATCCTTTTGCGAGCCGAGTGAATCGCTTTACTAGCCTCTTAACTCTGTACATTCTTGCCGACCGGTGCGCTGATTTCAGAGAACATATCCAACACCCGGTCGTCTTTCACCTGTCTCCATGCGCCCGGCCGGCATTCGAAACTCTTCGTGAGCCGAAGACGGCGTTTATGCCCGTGCAATTTTCACCTCGCCGCCATCGAACCCCCGCCTGCGCCCATTACACTTTTCTCTGGGAGTTCCTTACCTTCATATGCGCACTGCCGTTCGAATTCTCCTCTTCGCCCTGGCTTCTCTCACCCTCTCCCCGCTGGCTGCGGCACAGTCCGCTGCAGCCCCGGCCGCAAGCCGCGATGCCGACCTGCAACTTGTCGTCATGCTGAGCCGCCACGGCGTGCGCGCGCCCATAGGCAGCTCCGCACTTTACGGCCAGTACGCCGCTGCGCCCTGGCCTGCGTGGGATGTGCCGCCGGGTTATCTCACCGGGCACGGCTATCAATTGATGAAGCTCTTCGGAGCCTGGGACCGCGCGCAGTTCTCGAGCGAGAACCTCTTCGCCCCCGCGGGCTGCGCCGACGCCGCCCACGTCTCCGTCATTGCCGACAGTGACCAGCGCACGCGCGAAACCGGCAACGCCCTCGCCGAAGGCATGTTTCCCGGCTGCGCCATCGCGGTGCACGCGCAGCCTGAGGGTGCAGACGATCCGCTCTTCCGGCCCATCCAGGCCGGCGTTGTTCATCCCGACACGGCTCTAGCGACCGCAGCCGTCGCCGGTCGCATCGGCGGCGATCCCAACAATCTCACCGAGCTGTATCGCTCACAATTGACGCTTCTCGACCACGTGCTGGCCGGTTGCGGCCACGCGCCCGCCAACACCCAGCGCACCTCGATCTTCACCGTTCCCGCCACGCTCGCGCCAGGCTCCGGAGACTACCCTGCCGCTCTGCACGGTCCGGTCACCGCCGCCGCCACCATCGCCGAAAATCTGCTCCTCGAATACACGCAGGGCATGAGCCAGGCCGATACCGGCTGGGGCTGCATCGACGGCGCAACCCTGCGCACCATCATGCAGGTCAACAGTGCGAACTGGGACTACGCCAAGCGCACCACGGCGGTCGCGCATATCTTTGCCTCGACGATTCTTGACCGCATCCTCAAAACCATGCAGCAAAGTGTGAACCGCGCGGCCGTTCCCGGCGCGCTCGGTAAACCAGGCGACCGCCTCGTGATCCTGGTGGGCCACGACACCAACATCGTCACCGTGGCCGGCGCTCTTCAAATCGACTGGGTCCTGGACGGCCGAGTCAACGACACGCCACCCGGTGGCGCATTGCTGTTCGAACTCTGGCGTCCGCGCGATGGCGGCAAGCCCTTTGTGCGTCTCGAATACGTCGCGCAAACCCTGGAGCAGATGCGCAACTCTGATGCGCTGACCCCCGCAAATCCGCCCGCCGTCGCACCCATTTTTGTTCCCGGCTGCAGCCGTCAGGATCTTTCCTGTACGTGGGATGGATTCTCCGCGGCGATGCGCGCGTCGATTGATCCGGCCTACGTCGCTGCGCAGCCGTAATTACAAGCAACAGCAACGAAAGCCTGGGTGCCCCCGGTCCCTCGCATTTGGGGACCGGGGAAGCGATGCCGCGGGTAGTACCTCTTCCCCATCCAGAGCCGCACCCCCAGGCGCTATCATCGTCATGCACCATTTTTCAACCTCAACTCATCATCCAAATTTCGAGGAATGCGCATGAACGCCGTACTGAAATTTGCAACTTTGGCGTTGCTCTTGCCGGCCGCGGCCATCCCGCTTGCCGCGCAGCAGGATTACTTCAGCAACTGGCCAGCGGGAAGCTCTCCGCAGGAGGTGGGCAAGGCGCTGGCCGAGCACTTCATCACCACGCCGCATCAGGGCAAAACGACGATCGTCTACAGCGAAGTGGGCGCATGGTACGGCGCGCTCACCTTCGCCGAGCTGACGCACGACACCGATCTCCGCGACCGGCTCATCAAGCGCTTCGATCCGCTGCTCCCCGGCGGCGCAGAGGCCGACAAGATTCCCCATGCCGATCACGTCGACGCGTCCATCTTCGGCATCGTTCCCCTCGAAATCGCCATCCAGACCAAAGACAAGAAGTATCTCGACTACGGGCTCTCCTACGCCGACCGGCAATGGGTCGATCCCCAACCCGACGGCCTCTCGCATGAGACGCGCTACTGGATCGACGACATGTATATGCTGACCATCCTGCAGCTCGAGGCTTACCGCGCCACCGGCGACAGGAAGTATCTCGACCGCGACGCCCAGGAGATGGTGGCCTATCTCGACAAACTGCAGCAGCCCAACGGCCTCTTCTACCACGCGCCCGATGTGCCTTTCTTCTGGGGACGCGGCGATGGCTGGGTAGCCGCCGGCATGACGGAAATGCTGCTCACGCTGCCCGCCGATCATCCGCAGCGCGCGCGCATCATGGCCGGCTACAAACTGATGATGGCCGCCCTGCTCAAATACCAGGGCGCGGACGGCATGTGGCGTCAACTCATTGACCGTGACGAAGCCTGGGAGGAGTCGTCGAGCACCGGCATGTTCACCTTCGCGCTCATTACCGGCGTCAAGAATGGCTGGCTCGACGCGCCCACCTACGGCCCGGCGGCGCGCCGCGCATGGATCGCTGTGACCGGCATGATCGACCAGAACAACGACGTCACCAGCATCTGCGAGGGCACCAACAAGCTGAACAGTTACGACTACTATCTTGCGCGCAAGCGCAGAACCGGCGACTTCCACGGCCAGGAACCCGTGCTGTGGGCGGCGTCGGAACTGCTGCGGTAGCGAGTCAGACCGTATCGTCATTTTGACTAACGTCAAATGCCTGGCACATAAGGAACTTGTCATCCTGAGCGAAGTTGGGAGCGTTCTTTGCTCCCAACGGAGTCGAAGGATCTGCGGTTGCTTTTCGTCAGCGCCCTACATTCGGCCGCAATGCCAGACATTCTCACTGAATCTCCATGTCGATACGGCCTGGCGAGTCAGCCGGTCAGCCGCTAAGAAATCTTAGGGCCTTGAGCCGGTGTCGTTTTTCCCGTAGGCTGATGATTATGGAAGTTCAATTCACCCCCGCGACGGAAAAGAAGCTCAACGCCCTTGCCATGCAGAGTGGGCGCAGGACGGACGACCTCGTTGAGGATGCGATGGCCGGATACCTTGAAGAAGTCGTCCAGGTGCGCGAGAGGCTCGATAGCCGGTATGACGACCTGAAGAGCGGACGTGTGAAGCCTGTTCCTGGCGAGGAAGTGTTCGCCCGCCTTCGCGCCAAGAGTGATGCCCGCAAGGCGAAACCCGGTTCATGACCGGCTATGCGTTTCACCCTGAAGCGGAAGCCGATACGAACGACATCTGGGAATACATCGCCGCCGACAACTCCGCTGCCGCTGACCGCATAACCGCCGAAATCGAAAAAGCTCTCGACAATCTTGTGCTGCTTCCCGGTCAGGGCCACAGGCGCCCAGACCTCGCCTCACGCCCCCTGCGCTTCATTCTGGTACGCGAATACCTGATTGCGTATGCGCCCGATGAAAAGCCGTTATGGATTGTCGCCGTCATCCACGGTCGCCGCAATCCGCGCGTGATGGCAGCCATTCTCAGGGGTCGCGGGTAGTCTCAAAAAGGGTAAGTTCCGGGACGATGTAGCTGTTCCGCTTCAATCGCCGCCATGCACGTTCCGAAAGCCTGTCCCATCACTTTGGCATGAGGAGCCTTGTCGCGCAATCGAAGAGTCTTGTCTGCTCGCTGCTCTCTTCAGTCCAGCCTCGTCAAATACGCGTCGCCCTCCACCGGCTGCACCTGCCGCGCAATGGATGCGGCCAGGTCGCGATCGTCGCCCGGCGGCCGGATGCGCACCCAGAAACTGTTATCACCCGGAAACTCGATCACATTCGCGTCGGGATAAAGCTCCTGCAGTTGCGCCTTCAGTTGCAGTGCATCGTTCTCATTGTGGAACGCGCCGATCTGCACACACCAGCGCCCGCCGGTCGAGATGGGCTTGGGTGTCTGGTACACATCCAGGCGCACTTGCGCCAGGCCGCCCCGGTAAACTCCCACGGCTTTTGCCGATGCAATCGTCAGGTCGATCATGCGATCGGCCACAAACGGCCCGCGGTCGCTGATGCGCATGGCGCTCGATTGGCCGGTCTTCAAATTGGTCACCACAATCAGCGAGCCCATGGGCAGGGTGCGATGTGCCGCCGTCAGCGCGTTGTCGTCGAAGACCTCGCCGTTGGCGGCTTTGCGTCCCTTGTATGGAGCGGTATACCACGAGGCCACGCCGATCTCGCTCAGGATGGGTACGTGCGTGGCGACAAATTCGAGATCTTCCGGGCTCACTCCGCCAGGTGGCACCGGCGTGACGGGAATCTTCGCGCTCGGCTGGTTGGCGCCTGGCGCGGGCGGCTGCTCTGCAGGAGCCGGCTGCGCTCGAGGCGGCAGGGCTTGCGGCGGCGCAACCTGCGTGGTGTTCTGATTGTGGTGGCAGCCGGTCAATATGAGCAACGCAAAACCCAGCAGACCCAGCAAAGCCGGACCCAGCGGCAATGGGGCCAGCCACACCACGTCTGGAGCCGCCCCTCCCGCCGGGCCGCGGTGCCGCTTCAAAACCACCATGGGAATCTTCAACTACGCGGTTCTCCGGAAGTTTTCGGTGGGCTGTCTTCCGTTGCAGTGCTGCGTGGGCCGGGAGCCGCACCGCTGCGCTGTTCAAACCGGTCGGCCAGGGTGCGCAGGGTGTCGGCGGCCGTGCGCATCGCCGAGATTGACTCGCGCCGTACCTGCGGGATTACCGCGTCATTCACGTACGCAATGGCGTGGCGCAGCTCCATCTCGATCAGTTCAACTGCTTCTTCGATGCGGTGGCCGATGCCTGGCCCACCCCAGTTTGGCGTATTGTTGGTGCTCATTGCCGCCTCTCTTCGCCGCTCTCTCGCGACGCCTGCCCTGTCCAAAGTCTGCTTGACGGCCCGGATTGAGTCAATGCCCCGCAAAAGGCGGATGACCCGCAGAAATTACTATTGACGCCGTCAATGCCTTTCAGCATGATTGCCTAGAGCCTTTATAAAAAATCGCGGTTTTGAAAGGGCACGGCTTTAGCCCCCGGGGAATGCAAGTCATTGAAATCAGCTTCCCTCAGGGGCTAAAGCCCAATTCCCCCATTTTCCTCACTGGTGGCACGGCTAAAGCCTTGCCCTTTCAAAGCAGACTAATCCATCGCTTGAACGAGTATTTATACAGGCTCTAACGCAGCGGGCTGTTGCTCTCTCGGGTAAGCGGATCAAAGTAGCTTCTGTCAGCGAGGTTCGGATCATTTGAAAGACAGTGCGTTTCACTTGAAAGACGTTGCATGCAGCGGTTGGTGGGCATGCGGAAGGCTGAGCACGGGCCGACTTCCGATCGGGACGATGATCGCTGTGGGGCTCGCTTTGGGGCTGGCGCTGGGCGCGGGCAACTGCGCAGCCGGACAAACTGGTTCCGGGGCCGGTACTGGGGCCGGTTCCGGGGCTCCTCCCGCGCCCGCGGCCGCCGCTTCCACCCAATCGGCGCAGCCCGGCGCCTTGGCTCCCGAGTCGAACTCAAAAACGAAAAAGCCCGCAAAACCACTCGACCCGTGCGACATCAAGAACTCTGGCGCATCCATGGTCGCCACCGGAGGCCTTCGGGCCGTCTCCGTGCTCGGCGTGGGAGAAACCTCGCGCACCGCCGGCAGCTCCGCGGTCGAATCCTCGGTCTGCAGCCGTTTCAAGGCCATCAACTGGTACGACCGCTTCATTACCGGCCCTGACGTGATGCGTTTTTCACCAGAGCAAAAGTTCCGCCTGGCCGTGACCAACATCGTCAACCCCTTCAACCTCGGCACCATCGTGGGTGAAGCCGGCATCGAAGTTGCCGCCAACTCGCACACGCCGTACGGTCCGGGCGTCTACGGCTGGGCCAAGTTGTCCGGGACGAACTTCACGCAGGACATGACGGATCAGTTCTTCGGCACCTTCCTCATTCCCTCCATTACGCACACCGATCCGCACTATCACCGCCGGCCCGACCTCAGCATCCCGCGCCGCATTTGGCATTGCGTCGATCAGATCGTCTGGCAGCGCGACGACAACGGCGGCCACACCTTCAACTACTCTCAGATCGTCGCGCCCGTCATCGACATCTCCATTTCGAATCTCTATGTGCCCGGCTTGCAAACGCGCTTCAGCGCCGATGCCCAGCGCTACGCCGTCGGCCTCGCCACCGCGCCTATCGACAACTTCATCACCGAGTTCGTGCCCTCGATTGCCAGCCACATCCACACGCACGTGGTGTTTGTGCAGCGCGTCATTAACCAGGTGGCCGTGAATCCACCGTAGCCGTCGCGCACCGCTCAACCCAGAACAAATATTGGGTGCCGGGATTGCAACTTGTCAGAACAAATATTGGGTGCCCCGGGTCCCTCGCACTTGGGGACCCGGGCTTGCAACTTCGCTTGCCGCCCAGCGTCCGGCCATACAACCTTTACAGCCGGTTTGCGTCCTAAAATTTAGAACCCGCAGCATTCGTGTGGCTTTTTGCTGTTGAGGGCCGATCAATTTGCGGTGCTGGGTCCCGCGGCTTCGGGTCCCGCGACTTTGGGCCGACCAGGCCTGGCGAGAGAAAAAGCCAATTTCACTGAAGAGTTAAAGCGCTTGGCAAGCTGAGGTTTACTGCATATCAAGAACTCGCCCCACGACCGTTCTTCACGCGCAGGCCGGCTGCGCCTCTTTCTATTCCTGCCGCCCGGTCTGGGGCTTGCTCTGGCGATTGCTTTGATCGCGCCCAATTCCGCCAGTGCGCAGGCGGCCGATTCCCCTGCTGCACTCGCCGCTCCCGCGCAAGCCGCCGCACCCGCCGAAGCCACGCCGCAAGCGCCCGAGGCTCACGCGCCACAGAATCCCGCTGCTGAGATTCATCAACTCGCCGAGCAATTCGCAGAACCCTGCCTGATCAAGAACACCGGGGCCACCATGATCGCGACCGCCTCCATGCGCGCCCTGGCGGTTTCCGGTTTCACCGGGGTCGATCCCTCCGCCGGCGCGACCGCCGTTGAAACCAAGGTCTGCGTTCCTTTCATGCCGATGAGTTACTGGTACGCGCGATTCCTCAACGGCCCTGAGGTCAAGCCGTTCACGCCCGGGGAAAAGGCATTGCTCGCCGGGCACAACCTGCTCGACCCCTTCAACCTGCTCACCATCGCCGGTGAAGCCGGCATCTCCGTCGCCGCCAACTCGCATTCCGCCTACGGCCCCGGCATTCCCGGCTGGGGCCGCTACGTCGGCGTCAGCTTTACCCAGGACCTGACCGGCGAATTCTTCGGCACCTTTCTCATTCCCTCTCTCGTCCACCAGGACCCGCACTACCACCGCATGCCCAACGCCAGCATGCGGCGCCGCATCTTCCATTGCATCGCGCAAATTGCCTGGACGCAGGGCGACGACGGCCGCGGCATGATCAACTACGCCGATCTTGGCGGCTTCGCCATCGACGACGCCATCGGCAATCTCTATGTCCCCGGCCAGCAAACCCGGCTCAGCGCCAGCACGGAACGCTACGCCATCGGCCTCGCCTCCGCGCCTATCGACAACTTCGTCTCCGAGTTCCTGCCCGACGTAGCCCGCCACATACACGTCCAGGTCGTCATCATCCAGCGTGTCATCAACCAGGTGGCGCGGACGGATAATACGGCGCAATGAGCGGGCCAATGCAAGTCAGCATTGGAATTTCTTAATGATTATGCCCTCATGCAGGACGGCCTGCTGCTACGCATCCCCTTGACGGAGCAGAGCTTAAGTGATTAACAAATCGGCCCATTTTGCACAGTTCCTCTGGAAAGAACTCGGTCATACTAATCAGGTGGAACTCAACTCAGTTCAGGACCTAATCTCGGCCGCAATTGGCCTTGGCGCTCGTAAGGTTGGCGACTGGTCCAGGAACGAACTTGACCTCGCGAGTTCTGTTCGAACCCTCCCATCCGGTCAAATCCAAAACATCCGAGATGATATCAACAGTGGACATGACCCCTTGGGAGAAGCTCTTTGCAGTCTGCGGTCACCCGAGGAAAGACGGGGACTTGGTGCAACATTCACGCCGCTGCCAATTGTTGATGCAATGGTGTCCTGGGCCAGAACATTGAGGGTAATCCCCGACCGCGTGGTTGAGCCTGGAAGCGGTTCGGGGCGGTTTCTCCTCGCAGCTGCCAAGGTCTTTCCCGGTGCCCAGCTCCTCGGAATTGAATCGGATCCTGTCGCAGCGATGATCGCTCGGGCGAATCTTGTAGTGCGGGGCTACTCGAAAAGATCGCATATTGATCTTTCTGACTACCGTAAGGTATCGATTCCACCAATATCTGGTCGCACGCTCTTTCTCGGTAACCCACCGTACGTGCGGCACCATAAGCTCGACACGGCAGGAAAGCAATGGCTTTCGGAAAACGCCAGAGGGCTCGGTCTTAAGGCCAGCCAGCTCTCTGGACTTCATGTCCACTTCTTCCTTGCCACTGCACTGAAGGCGCAAAAAGATGATTTTGGCGCATTTATAACGTCTGCAGAGTGGCTCGATGTGAACTACGGCGAGTTAGTTCGGCAGCTGTTTCTAAGCCGGCTAGGCGGGCAAGGGATCACTGTAGTCGAACCCACATCCCGCATGTTTTCCGATGCTCAAACTACTTCAGCGATCACGCAATTTGTCATCGGTTCACGCCCAGAAAGAATTCGGATGAGCCGCACAAGGGACGCGGCGCAAAATGAAAATTCGACGGCGGAGCGATTGGTGAATCGAAGCCGCTTCGAGTCCGAGAATCGGTGGTCAATTCTCACTCGTAAGCCCGAGATAGCCCGCGATGGGTATATCGAGCTCGGGGAGTTGTGCGAAGTTCACCGTGGTCAGGTTACGGGCGCGAATCGCATTTGGATTGCCGCCGGCAATGGTTCCACGCTTCCGGAGTCGGTACTCTTTCCTTGCGTGACGCGCGCGAAGGAGCTTTTCGCAGCCGGAGATGCCCTTTGCGATGTGTCGCAGCTTCGGGATGTGATCGATATCCCGCCCGATCTCTCGGCTTTCGAGAAAAGCGACCGTCGGCGCATTGATGATTTTCTTAGAAGAGCAAAAGCCTTGGGCGCCGACCAAGGGTACGTCGCGAGAAATCGAAAGGCATGGTGGTCGGTGGGCTTGCGCTCGCCAGCGCCGATACTTGCCACCTACATGGCGCGCCGGGCACCCGCCTTCGTGCGTAATGTAGCAGATGCACGCCATATCAACATCGCCCATGGAATCTATCCTCGCGTGCCTTTATTGCCCCATATACTCGACCGGCTTGCTCATTTGCTCTCGTCCACGGCAAGCGTTAATGGAGGACGCACCTATGCCGGCGGCTTGATAAAATTCGAGCCTAAAGAGATGGAGAGAATCCTGATCCCCAATCCGATGGAATTGGAAACAGAGCGGGTCGCATGAAACAGCCGCCGCAATGGACCGACGAAGAACTCGTTTCAGGGCTCGAAAGAGCAAAGTCGCTGTTTCGTGATGAACGAATTCGAGAACCGCTCGAAGCTTACACACGAGCCTTTGACCAATACCAAGGAGCCGTAACAGACCTTCTTGATACGACAGCCAGCTTAAAGCAGCTTCGCGAGAATGCCATTGATGTACTAACAAATCCGGCTCTACTTGAGGCCTTCCGTTACCTGGCGGGCCCTCCGATATCAAAGGACGACCTTGCAGTTTTGGCTGACGCTCGCCTGAGCGCTTCCCAGCTTCGTCGAGATCCTGCGATGTTGCAGCGGGTCTTGCAAATTGTCGAGGCTACCCTCGACCCGCGCCGGTTCCCTTGGGTGACCGAAGGGCGTGATCCCACGGCAATCGAAAAAAACGCAGCCATTACTGCTTCCGCTGCTCTGCTTGCGGTCAGCAGAGTGGGCACCGCTCGACGCAATGAGGGCAAAGACCGGCAAGAGATCGCCGTTCGCGACGCACTGCTCCAGAAGAACTGGACGCTTGTCCCGCCGCGAACCGTGGTGACTCTCAACCAGGCGCCCAGCCCCGGCGAATTCTGCCGAGAGAGTATGCTCGGCTCGACCAAAGCCGACTTTCTGCTGGGACTGCGGGATCATCGAATCATGCCCATCGAATGCAAGGTATCCAATTCCTCTACTAATTCAGTCAAGCGGCTCAACAGAGAAGCGACTGGAAAAGCCGAGTACTGGATTAAGGAATTTGGAACTCGAAACGTCGTTCCCGTGGGCGTCTTGAGCGGCGTTTATAAACTTCACAACATTAGAAATGCCCAAGAGAGAGGCCTCACGATCTACTGGGCCCATGACCTTGCCGAATTCATCGCGTGGATAGAAGATGCGCGTTAGATAGCTCCGTTCGCCGCTGCAACGTGGATCATCACCGTCAACGCGACCACTGGCACGCTGCTGCACTCCACGCCGTTCTCGCTCACGGTGAACTGACATCCGGCCAGTGGCGCGGCAGCCAATGGTTGCCGTTCAGCCGCCTTGTCGTGGTAGATTCACATCACAAGCGCTCGTCCCCCACCAATTCAGGTTTCAACCCATGCAGGTTTCATCGGTCGCAACGGAGGTTATTCGAGAAAATGAAAAGCATTCGCAGCTTCTTCTCTTTGAGTGCACTCTGCATGGCTCTTGCATGCATGATGCTGGGCGTGATGAGCAACCAGACCGCAAGAGCGCAGGCCGCGCCCGCGCCCATCGGCAACTGGGCCAACAAGACGGAAGGTCTGGTGGTTCAGCAGAGCGGAACCTGCGGCTTCCTGGTCAACGGCAAGGTCGCCTACTCCGGAACCTGCCATTGGGAGACCCCCTCCGCCAAGGGCGGGATTCTGGACCTGCAATACCCCATGCCTCTCGCGCCCGGGCATATTCGCTGGAGCGTTATCTATGTGAACAAAACGACCATTACGCTCGATGGAGATGTATTTTACAAGCAGGGGAATTAGCCTGCGGCCGAGTGCCGAGACACAAATTCCCACGCCAGAAACAAAGACGTGATGGTGGGCACCCCTGATCCGAGCTGCCCCGGGATGAAGGTGCCCTGCCTGCGCCCTACCCGTAACGCTTTTGGTACGCTTGACTTACAAGCGTCGGCGAGGGCGCAGGACCGCCCTCCGCTCAACGCCCCCAAATCCCCATCCAGCCCCCTTTTCCGCCATTCACTGCAACCGCCTTGGGCTTGCCGCCTACCCGCTTTAACCTCGTAATGACCCACCAGCCTCTGGAATCCCTCAAACCGAGCAATCGCGAGGCACTGAATTCCAGGTACTAAGCCGGGCTAGTCGTAATTCCCGGCGGTTGTTTTTTGAGTTGATTTCTAAGTCCCATTTTCGAAATGAGGAGACCGCATTCATGTCCAAAGCCGTCAAGTACGTCGAGAAGGCCGCCGTTTACGCTGCCCAGGGAGCTTGGGTTGTTTTTGAGCGGTTCAACCGCATCAGCCCCAACGCCTCATTCACCCCCAAGTGGTCAGACAAACCCCTGCAGAAGAGCTGGCAGAAGGAAAAGCCGCCGCTCGGCTGGCCGCGCACCACGGACTCGCTCTGCCCGAAGTGCGTGCCCGAGATCCGCAAGCAGATTCTCGACGGCAAGCTGCCGCACGAAGTTCTGCTCAACGAAAAAGTCGGTGAAATCAAGGCCCAGATCATCGAGCGCGACGGCAAAATCCTGATGGTCAAGGATTGCCCCAAGCACGGCCATTTCGAGGACGTGATGTCCATCGATCCCGCCTTCTTCAAGCACCTTGAAGAGACCTTCCCCGGCCGCGACATCCGCGCGCACGGCGACGGCGACAAAAACCTCCACCATCACGGCACGTCCACTGTCACTCACGGCCGCGGCTCGGTGCTCACGATCGACTTGACCAACCGCTGCAACATGATGTGCGATCCCTGCTTCATGGACGCCAATCAGGTCGGCTTCGTCCACGAGCTCACGTGGGACGAAATCAAGACCATGCTCGACAACGCCATCACCATGAAGCCCAAGCGGCAGATGAGCGTGCAGTTCAGCGGTGGCGAGCCTACGCTCTCGCCCTACTTCCTTGACGCTGTCGCCTACTCGCGCAAGGTTGGCTTCAACTC
>JBEKGH010000017.1:0-72654 GCA_050012895.1 Occallatibacter sp. | reverse complement strand
CTCAGGAAGCTGCACGAGCGGATTGGTTCCCTTGGGATCTAAGGGCATACTCGCCTGATGATACCTGTTTACTCGGTGCGCAGCTGCAGGATATCCGGCAGCGGGAACTTGGAGATGTCGACGGTGACCTGCGAGGAGAGCTCGTTGATGAGGCGGAACATATCGCGGTTCCAGGTTTCGTTCTCCCTGGCATATTGCGTTGGATCCACGCTGTCGGCGTCGACATCGGCAACGACATAATCATGGCCCCTGTAATTCACGCTAAGGCCGTAATCTTTGGCATAGCCAACATAGTGGGACACCGGCGGCTTCACATTGCTGGGCCAGGTAAGGCGGAGAACGGGGAGCCGCTCGATAGGAGGCACAAGCATACTAAACGGAACCGTCTTGCCATTCACAGCCTGCGCGCGTCCGAGGTAGACGGGATCGTCCTTCGAAGCCCTCGACGCGGTCAGCAACCCCGAGTGGATCCTTGTAACCAGGTCGTCCTGCCCGATGGTGATTCCGGGGTCTGCCCCGGTCTTTGCCAGCTCATCGTAGAAATCCTGCTCCTGTGCGGCCGCGGCCATGAGCCCGATGAGCGAACGCAGGACCAGGTGCGAGGTGACAATGCCATGCCTGTTCGGCCCTGTTGAATAACATGGTCCCGTGCCGGTGTTCTGATCGGTGGCCGAACCGCCGATGGCAAAACCGCTGAACAAAATCTCCAGAGTATCGGTGAGCTCGGGGGCCTGGGCCAGTGCGGCAAGGCTCGGATCCCTGGGAAGCAATTCGGTGCGCAGCAGATTTTCTACGGTGCTTACATTTTGCCCGTATTGTGTATCCGGCGGCGCGTCGGGGTCGGGAACCATCGTATTCAATTGGAACTTGGGAACGAGAGTCTTTTGGCCAAGGACCCATTGGCCGCCCTTATAGTTGTGGTCTGCGTCTGTTCCCTGCAGCACCCATTCCTGGCTCTTGGCCGCGGCATCGTTGAAGTCTTTGGCGGCAGGGAGTTGGGAGTTCTTTCCGGCTGCATCGCCGCCGCCGCCCTGGCTCTTGACGTCAATGGTGACTTGATCCGGTGGAGGGGTGGTCAGCGTGCCGCTGCTGCCGGGTTTCGGGGCGTTGCCCTTTGTATCGTCCAGGGTATTGGGGATGAAGGAATCCGTGTCGATCGGTTCAAAGGAATTGGTTCCGCGCAACAGGAGCAGGCCGTGCTTTTGCAGGGCGTAGACGACGGCGCTGACGCGGAGGAAGGTCTCATAACGAAAGAGGTCGCTGGTGGATTGGGCGAAGTCGGGCCCGTAAATGGACGGCGGAGGCACGTTGCGAATGACCTCGACGCGGCAGCCTTTGTCCGTCGGGCTGTTCGGATCGGGAGGCAGCGTGACTTCAATGCGGTCAACCATAAGCCGGAAGAGCTGATCGATGCGCCAACCCTGCTGGAAGAGGCTATAGAACACATTTTCCGGGACCGGCTGCAGCAGGAGCTGGGCGTTGGTCTGGTCGTTGACGGGAATAAAGCTGAAGGAGGGATCGTTCTCGTAAAGCAAAGTGGGCGCGGCGTTGCCGGTGGGCACCGTGGTTGCGGGGGGCGTATTAACGGTGGAGACGGCGCCGGTTCCGGTAAGAGCGGCTTCCATGCGATAGCTCGAGTTGATCTGGCCCAGCTTGAAGAAATATGTGGGATCGTGCTGTTCGAGCCGCGCCAGGTTGAGCAACATCTCCTGATTGGAGGTCACCGCGTAGCTGTTTTCGTAGTGCGTGAAATCAGCACGGACCCGCTTTGGACCGCAGCCGCTGACGAGAAGAGTTGCGCCGCCAACCAGCAGCATCAATGAGGCGCGAATCAGCGGAGCTTGGACAAAAGATAACGGGATTCGACCCGCGACGCGAAAACGCTCGCAGTCACTTGCACGCGATTGCATAACGATGCCTTTCGAGGAAAATTGTCAGCGACCGACCAGAGTGGGGTTCATCATAGGGCATTTTGGGGCGTGGATGCAATCAATTATTGAAGGCCGGATGCGTGGCGAGCGGAAGTGCCGCGCCCCGGCATGGGTGCAAGATCAGGCGGCAAGAGATCTAGTGCTGCTTGCCGGGGAGGACGAAGTGGTCTGCGCAGCGGGGCTCGTAGGAGTCGCCGGGGACCTTGATGGGGCTGTCGTAGGCCGCGGGCTTGCCGTCGATGAGGCGCTGCGAGTAGAGAGCGCGGGCTCCGCAGGCGCAGTAGGCCATGCACTCGGTAATGCTGCCGCCGTAAGCATTCACGAGCCATGTGAGGTTGATCATTTCCCCAAACGGCATCGCCCGAAAGTCGAGGTCGAGCCCGGCGACGAGCACATCGTGGCCCGCGTCGAGCAGGAATTTGGTGAAGAGGAAGAGTTGATCGACGAACTGGCCCTCGTCGATGGCGATCGACTCCACGCGCTTGCCGATCTCCTGCTCCTTGTCGCGGATGGCCTCTAAAACCTCCCAGGGATTGGTGGAGTTGAAGGCCAAGGCGCTCATTTTGCCGCCGCCGTTGGGATTGCGGCTCTCGACCACGCCGGGACCGCCCTTGGTGTCGTCGCTGGGCTTCAAAACCAGAACAAATTGCTTGGCGTACTGCCGGCGCATATCGGCGCGGCGCTGCAGCTCCGCGGTCTTGTTGCTGCGCATGGGCCCCATCATGAGTTCGAGCTTGCCTTGCACGTGCTTCTCCCTAGTGTCTCCGGTCTCTCATGATAGCGGCGGAGGGGAGGGCGCGTGGGGAGGGGATTTCCACGGGGTCTGGAAAACGCAGGTGTTGTCCTGCTGGTACACGCAAATCCTGCCACTCATGCTGGGCCGGGCCGCAGGAAAAATATCAACCGCACCGAAGGTGTGGGAATGTTGGCGAAAAGGCAATTGCCGAGTGGCCGGTAATTCACTCGAAGCAACGCGAGGCCTTCAGAAAATGTCCGCTATGCCGTACCTCACGGGACTAATTTCGAGTAACTTGGGCGAGAGCTGCAGAGAATCGAGGCAGAGGTTTCTGTGCGAATGCCGTCAAGCACATCTGGGCCTGGAACCAGATATAGGCGGGCGTCGGTCCCAGCGTGTCGTAGTTCTTGTTAAAGTATGCATCCGGTGTCTGGCCCACTGGCAACGGATTGGGCCAATTCTGCACAATCGCCTGAAATACGGCCTGTTGGTGTGAAATTATGGATGGATCGTGCTCATTCCAGTATGCTGCTGCGATCTTGTCAGCCTCCAGTTCGAAGCCATAGTGATCGCCGCGGTCGATCATGCCCCGGCAAGCTTCCCACCAGTGGCCTAACTCATGGACGAAGACCCAATGATGCACACCAAGCTCGAACTCGGCGCGTGCATCAGCTTCCTTGGCGCCGGGTCCGACACCCCTGTAGAAAAGTGACTGCTCCTCGCTTCCCATCTGCTGCCATGCGGGCGAGGTTAACGTGTTCGTATCCGGATCATAGCTGCCGAAGGATGGTACGTCCTGCACGATGAGTTTCGGAGGCTCTATGGCACATGAAAGGCCCGACGCCGAGGTTTCCTTCACAAAGTCGCCAAGCAACGCCGTCAGCTCGCTTCGTGTCGCTGCGATTGCGCCATTGAGGCTGGAAGCCTGCGAAGGCGCAGTGGCCTGTCCAACGCACATCCCATTTGCCAGAACAAGGAATGTCAGGCATCGAATCAACGAAGTCCTCAAACCTTCCTCCTGCTCTCAGCCTGCGCAACTCTCGCGGGCGGGCTGGCTGCGCAATCTCCACACAGTGTACTGGAAAAGGAATCATAGTCGGTGCGGCCAGCAACCCTGTTCATCCGTCCCGACGCGACGCAGTAGCTTCCGGTCTTTCGGTTGGGCCTGCATCGTCGCCTAAACTTCAGCTACTCCATGTGCGGGTCTCTAGACCGGCGGTACGATTTCGGCTACGGGGCGAGCGATTTCTGCAGCGCAAGGCGTTCGGCGTCGACCACGGACTTCATCACGCCGGCTTCGGCGAAGAAGTGCACAAGATCGGAGGTGAGGGCGCCACGGGGCGTGTCTGGCGTTGCCGCCGAAACGGGCTGCAGCGACGGAGTGCGAAGTTCGAGCGGCGTTTGGACCATGTGAAGGGGGCCACCGCCCTGGGTGTCGAGGATGAGCGCGGTAAGCTGGCGCGCCAGCGGCAGCGGGAAGCTCTCTGCGATGAACACCATTTTGCCGCGGGTGGTGATCAGGACGGGGCCTTCATTGGTGGTGAAGAGCTTCTCTACCGAGCCGTCGCTGGCAGCAGATGTGCCGGAGGAGAGCTCGCTCACGTGGGAATACTTGCGGCCGAGACTGTTCGAGTAAATTCTGGCGAAGACATCCGCGGAGTCATCGTTCTTCCAGATGGAAAGGTAAAAGAGACCGATGGAGGCAGTGTCGGCCTGCGCGGCGGGCGTGGTGGCGCTGCGCAACTGTCCGGCCCAGTAGAGGCCGCCGTTCCAGGCGGGAGTGAGGTCGCGGGCGGCGTTGTCGCTGCCGAGAAGCTCGGAGAGAATGTGCACGTCGAGCTGGCCGACCTGGCCGATGTCGTAAGGCTTGAACGTGGGATCGGTAAGCGGATGAATGTTGGGCAAGAGTGGAATGGGAGGAATGTGCTTCTTTTCGTACTCGCGGGGATTGATAATTTCCCAGCTTGAAGTGGGCGGGCGATCGAGCGCGCCGGCGAATGCGGCGGTCTGGCCCTGATCCATCCACACGTCCTGCTCGAAGCTGAGGCCTTCACGATAAGGAAAGAGCATGGATTCAGAGAGCAGCAGGGGCGCGCGAGCCATCACGGGCGAGTCTTCCGAGCTGCTCATCTGCGACTTGACGAGATCTAGCACCTCGGGATCCTTGATGAGGCTTTTGCCCATCGGCTTGAGGACACAATCCCACATGACAGCGGTAGCCTGACCCTCGGCCACGGCATCACGCGCAGTGTCCATCTCGTCTTTGGCAAGATGATCGTTGTCGCCGGCGGAGTCGGTAGAGACGTCGTCGGGAGTCTGGTTGTCCCATTTTTCGAGGTCGGAGTGCTGGTCCTGCAGCGCGTGGGTGAGTTCGTGCGCCAGGACCGGCTGCTCATCATCGGGCCCCACCCAGTCGAGCAGATTTACGGTCTTGGTCTTGGAGTCGTAATAGGCTTCGATCTGCTCTTTCAGGAGTGCGAGCAGAAACGGTTTGAGCTCGAAGTCATGGTCGAGGAGACCGAACTTCTTGAGGACGATTTCGTCGCGTTGCAGGCGCTTGGTGCCCTCATCCTCATTGAACTTTTCTTCGAGGTACTTTTCAACCGCGTCACGGGAAGTGAGCTGGCGCTTGACGGAGCTCTTGATGGGAAGGCCGGTTTCGTCGGAGGAGAATTTGATGAGCACATCGACCAGCGCGAAGAGTTGGCGGGCCTGCTCGGGCGTGATTTTGGATGGGGCCTTGGCCTCGGGGTGGGACGGACCCGCGGAGAGAGTGCAGCCCGACGAGTTTGGCGAGGGGGCTGGCGAGGGGGTGACCGATGCGGCGGGGGCGGTTGGCGAAGGAGATTTTTGGGCTGGGGCGATCGCGGACAAGGCCAGACAGAGCGTAAGGGTAAAAAGGAGCCCGCGCCAGGGGAAGATGGCATTCTTGGACTGCACGATCATCAATTCTCTCGATTCTCTCTGCGGAAATTTGATTCGCTGCGGGTGCCTGAGCGGTCAATTTCCGCCCCACACTTCAAGGCTATAATCAGGAAGCGGTTCTGCGCCAGGAATTTGAGGTATACGGCGCGGGAACGCCTGAAACGCTCCTATGCTCAAGTCCGATTTTGCCGCAAACCTGCAGGCCACTGCGCTGGCCACCTTGCTTGAATCCGCACCCACACCTCACGAGCTGACCGTTTACCACGGCGCGCTGACCCCGCGAGAGTTGGACGCACCGGAGGTGGAAACAGAGGCATTGGCGTATGGAGCCGCGCTCCACGACCTGGGCTGGATGAGGCGCGTGGATGTGCGCGGGGCCGACCGATTCCGCTGGCTGAGCGGGATGGTGACCAATACCGTCAACGATCTTTTTCCCAACACAGGAGCCTGGAACCTGGTGCTGAATGCGCAGGGGCACATCCAGGGCGACCTGACGGTGTGGCGCGCGGGTGAGGAGCAATCGCCGCAGCGGCGCAGCCCGGTGAACGCGGCGAAGGATGGCAATGGCGCCCGAAATCATGGGGAAGACAAGCTGCTGGGCACGCCGTTTGCCGGCGAATCGGGGCTGGAACTGGAGATTGCGGCCGACCAGATGGACAAGCTGCTGGCGCACCTCAATAAGTTCATTGTCATGGACGATGTGGAGCTCGTTTCCCTGGGCGAAGAACAGGTGGGCGAGGCGGGGTCGGAGGCGGCGATCGGGCTGAGCGGGCCGATGGCGCCGGAGGTGATGGAGCGCGTGGGGCTGCCGGTGATCGCGAGCGCGATGGCGGGAACCAACGTGGAGTGGAACGGCTGGGAGGTTCGGATTTTGCGCAGCTATGGAGTGCTGGCGCCGCACTACGAGTTCTGGCTGCCCTCGGCGGGGCTGGCCAAGCTATGGCCGTGCCTGCGCACGGGCGGAGCAACGCCGGTGGGTTCGGCGTCGCTGGAGGCGTTTCGCATTGCTGAGGGCATTCCGGCGTACGGGATCGATATGATGGAGCGCGACCTGCCGCAGGAGACGGCGCAGATGCGGGCGCTGCACTTCAGCAAGGGCTGCTACCTGGGCCAGGAGATTGTGGAGCGCATCCGGACGCGGGGCAACGTGCACCGGCATCTGCGGCCGCTCGAGCTCAACGGGCCTGCGCCGGCAAGCGGCACGGAATTGACGCTGGAGGATGGGACGGTTGCGGGAACCATCACCAGCGCGGGGGAGCTGCCGCTGAAAAATGGCGCGCGCGTGTTTGCGCTGGGCATGATGCGCGCGGAGGCCGAGGCAAAGAGCCCAAAGTTTAGGTACAAGGCCGGGGCCATGGAGGGAACCGCGAGCATACTGGCCGCGCCACCCAGGCTGATTGCGTAGCGCCTTGGTTTACCTGTTTTTTGAATGGGCACGGCTTCAGCCGTGCCGCAAAGGGAACCTTAAGACTACGGGGCTTTAGCCTCTGAGGGATGCCTCTATGGATACTGACTCCGAACCCGGCCTTTTTCCCAGAGGGACGTCCTCCAATCGGAGCGGGGAAGATCAAAGCAGGCTGGAGTCGATCCGCCAAGCTGTTCTTGCGGGTGAGGAAAGCGGAGTCGCCGCCGGCGATGTTATGAAAGAAATTCGCGAGCGCATGAGAAGGCGCGCGTTAGCGGGTTCGCCACCACAGATGAGAAACTTGAAGATATGAGCGATACACCAAAATTCGAAGTCATCGACCGCCGCAAGATGAAGGCGGAGGAAGAAAAAGTGAGCGGGGAAGCCGCGGCGCAGACGGTGCAGCCGGAGAAACCTGCCGCACCCGCATCCGGAGAACCGGCGCCCGGACCACGCCTGGTGGTGAACGAGGCTAAACAAGAGGTCTCCGGGCCCCAGGCCGAAGCGCACGAGCGCGCAGAGACCGCCCAAGGGATAGTCGATCAGCAGTTGGCGGACGAACTTCCCGCAGCGCCGACGGCCGAGGAAAGCAGCCAGCAAAAGGCCGCGTATGACGCTTCGGCGCAACGGCTCGAGGATCTGATCCGCGCGCAGAATCCTACGGTGGGCCCGCAGCCACCGGTGGGATTCGAACACCTGGTGCAGCAGTTCTACCTGAGCGCGATGCTGCAGATGGGCGCGGGCACGCAGGAGGGCCAGCGCCCGCGAGTGGACATCATGGGCGCGCGCGCCACCGTCGATCTGCTGGGGGTTCTGGCGGAGAAAACCAAGGGCAACCTGACGGAGGCCGAGGATCGCATGCTGCAGTCGGTGCTGTTTGAATTGCGCATGGCTTTTCTGGAGTTGACCAGCATGGTGGGTGCGCCCAGCGTGCCGCCGCCACCGGCGAAAAGCTAGGGACTAAGGGACCAGGGACTAGGGAACAGTGCGAGTGTGAGTGTGAGTGATCGGCGCACGCTGCACACTCACACTTCACACTCACACTTGCCACTCACGACCGGCGCTCGCCCTTAGCAGAAAGCCAATGGACGCTACCCTCACATTTCTGGGCACGGGGACCTCAATGGGGGTTCCGACGCTGGCATGCACCTGCGCGGTGTGCACATCGACGGATGCGCACGATCGCAGGTTGCGGCCCTCGGTGCTGTTGCGCTGGCGCGAGCCCCGGACCGATGCAAAGACGGATATTGAGCGCGTGGTAGTGATCGATACCGGACCGGACTTCCGCGAACAGGCGCTCAACGAAAAGCTGATGCATGTGGATGCGGTGTTCTACACGCACGCGCATGCCGACCACATTCTGGGCATGGACGACCTGCGGCCACTGAGCTTTATCGCCCAGAGGCGGGGCGGGCCGATTCCGCTCTACGCCGATGGGGAGACGACGGCGGTTCTGGAGCAGGTTTTTTCCTACACTTTCTCACCGCATGCCACGTATCCCACGCGCGCGCGCGTGGAACTCAAGCCGCTGCAGGAATGCAACGAGGTGCACGGCGTGGAATTTGTGCGCATTCCGCTGCTGCACGGGGAGATGCCGATCAACGGATTTCGCTTTGGCAACGCGGCCTACATGACAGACGTGAGCGCGATTCCGGAATCGAGCTTTGCGCTTTTAGAGGGTGTCGAAGTGCTGGCGCTTTCGGCCCTGCGCCATCAGCCGCATCCCAGCCATGCGACTTTAGAACAAGCGCTCGCGTGGGCGCGGCGCATCGGCGCCAGGCAAACCTGGTTCATACACATCGCACACGACCTGGGGCACGAGGAAACCAACCGCAACTTGCCGGAGAACGCGAAGCTGGCTTACGACGGGTTGAGCGTGCCCGTGACGCTATGACGGATCCGGCCCAAAAGAATTGGGTGCCCCCGGTGCCTCGCATTCGGGCACCGGGGAAAGCGCACTCCACGATGCGGGTTTTTCGCTCGCTCGCGGAAATTCCCGCGGGATTTGGTCCCACGGTGGCGGCGGTGGGCAACTTTGACGGCGTGCATCGCGGGCACCGGGAGATTCTCGCCGGCGTGACGACCGAAGCACGAGCCATCGGCGCGCGCGGCGCGGGAGCGAAGGCCGTAGCCGTCACCTTCGATCCGCACCCGGAGCATTTTTTGCGGCCAAACAAGGCGCCGAAGCTGATTACGCCGACCGCGGAACGGCTGCGCCTGCTGGCGGAGACGGGAATCGATGCGGCGCTGGTGCTGAAATTCGATGCGGCGCTGGCGAATCTCTCGCCGCGGGAGTTCGTGGAGCAAATTCTCGTTGACGCGCTCGGAGTGCGGGCTGTGCACGAGGGGCAGAATTTCCGCTTCGGGCACGGAGCCGCGGCGGGCATGGAAGAACTGGCCGCGATGGGAGCGGAGTTCGGCTTCACGGTGCGTGTGCATGGGGCGGTATGCGTGCGGGGCCTCGAGGTTTCAAGCTCGGCGATTCGCGCGCTGGTGGCCGCGGGCGACGTGCGGCGGGCGCGATGGATGCTGGGGCGGCCGTTCACCGTGCTCTCCACCCCGGCGCGCGGGCGCGGCATCGGCACGCGGTTGCTGGTGCCCACGGTGAACCTGGCAGCGTACGACGGATTGCTTCCCGCCTTCGGAGTTTATGTGACGCGGCTGAAAATCAACGGCCGCGCGTTCCAGGCGGTGACGAATGTGGGCAACCGGCCGACGTTCGGCGAGGCGTCGTTCGCGGTGGAAACGCACATTCTGAATTTTGAGCCGGTGGAGATGAATGAGGATACGCCAATCGATCTCGAATTTCTGATGCGGCTGCGCGGGGAAATTGAGTGGCCGTCGCCGGAAGCGTTGAAGGCGCAGATCTTCAAGGACGTGGCGCGGGCGAAGCGATACTTCCGGATAAGGCAGCTTCTAGCTTCTAGCTCCTAGCTCCTAGCTTTCAGCTCCTGGTTCCAACAAGCGTGCTTTCCCACATCTCAAAATCGAGATGTGGGGCACCCGCTTTTTGTGGTGAATTGAAGCGCGCGTTTGAGACCGTGCTGCGTTGCGTCAGGGCCTTGAGGGTAATGCCGGTTTGATTTTGGCTTTCATGGCCGGCTTCGTCGCTGGCTTTTTCGCGGGTGCTAACGCGGGCTTGACTAGAGGGGTGTGTTGCCCGGCAGGCCGGGCTGCTTTTGGTGCGGCCGTGGGAAGGGGAAGCTTTGCGGGCGGCAAGTTTTCCGCTCTGCTTGGTGGAGCATTCTCGTCGTCGCCGGGGAATTGTTCGTCGTCTTTGCCTACGATGGCGGCGCGCATGAAGTTGATCCAGATGGGAAGCGCGGTGACGGCGCCGGTTTCCTTGTTGCCGAGCGATTCACGACTGTCGTAGCCGACCCACACACCACATGTGACCGAGGGCGAGAAGCCCAGGAACCAGGCGTCGGTAAAGTCCGAGGTGGTTCCGGTCTTGCCGCCGACGGGATGGTTCAACTGTGCGGCTGCTGCGCCGGTGCCGTGCTGGGTGACGCCGCGCAGCAGCGTCATCATGGTGCGCGCGGTCTCCTGGCTGATGACTTCCTTGACGGCCGGCGTTTCCTGCCAGAGCGTGATGCCGTCGGCATTGGAGACTTTGCGAATGAGACGCGGGGCCACGCGGATGCCGTCGTTGGGGAAGACCGCGTAGGAGGCCACCTGCTCCTCGAGGGTAATTTCGACCGCGCCCAGCGCGACCGGAAGATAGGCGGGAATGTTCGTGGTGACGCCGAAGCGGTGCGCCACTTCGATGACATTGCGAATGCCCACGCGCGCGGCCAGCTTGAGGGCGGGAATGTTGCGCGATTCGGCGAAGGCGTTGGCGACGGTCATGGCGCCCTTGTAGTCGTTCTCGTAGTTGTGGGGAACGTAGCCGCCAAAGCTGACCGGGCCATCGACGATAATGTCGGTGGGCTTGACGCCATCTTCGACCGCGGCAGTGTAGACGTAGGGCTTGAAGCTGGAGCCGGTCTGGCGCTCAGCCTGCGTCGCGCGGTTGAAGACCGAAAGCGCGTAATCGCGGCCGCCGACCATGGCGAGGACGTCGCCGCTGGTGTTGTCCATGGCCAGCAGAGCGCCCTCGGCGCCGGAGTCCTGCTCGAGCGAAGCGCGGCGCGCGCCCGATTCAGTAGCCGCGGTGAGACGGATATAAATGATATCGCCGGGCTTGGCGAAGGCATCGCCGTAGCGCTGGCCGGTCCATTGCCAGTCGGCGGGGAGGAGCACAATTTCAGAGCCGGGCTGGCCGGGAGGGCCGATGCGCGCGTGGATTTCAAGCGGGAGTGCGCGCGTGACCAGAGCATGGATGTAGTCGCCGGGGCCGACGGTGACGGCCCAGTCGGGATGGCGGTAGGAATCGAGCGTGACGTCGTTGGCGAGGACGTTCTCCAGCTTGCCGCGCCATCCGTGGCGGCGCTCATAGGCGGCGACGCCGTCGGCCACGGCGCGATTGGCGACCTGCTGCAGGTCGAGGTCGAGGGTGGTATCGACACGCAGGCCGGCCTCGTGCACCTCTTCGGAGCCGAAGTGCTTTTCGAGCTCGCGGCGGATTTCTTCCTGGAACCAAGGGGCCACCGCGCCCACGGGCTGCACGATGTGCAGACCGAGCGGAGCCGCGCGGGCCTGTTCGGCTTGCGCATGGGTGATGACGCGGTCGGACTCCATTTCACTGAGCACCAGGTTGCGGCGATGCAGGGCGCGTTCGGGATTCAGGACGGGGGAAAAGGCAACGGGGCCCTTGGGCAAACCGGCGAGAAGCGCGGCCTCGGTGAGGTTCAGATCTTTGGCGTGCTTGGAGAAGAAGTACTCGGATGCCGCCTCGAATCCGTACATGCCGCTGCCGAGGTAGATCTGATTGGCGTAGAGGGTGAAGATCTGCTGCTTGGTGAAGGCGCGCTCGATCTGGATGGCGAGATAGGCCTCCTGAATTTTGCGCATGGCGGTGCGATCGGAGGAGAGAAAGAGATTGCGCGCGAGTTGCATCGTGAGAGTCGACGCGCCCTGGGCGCGCCCATGCGAGCGGATGTCGTGCCAGGCGGCGCCGGCCACGCGAAAAACATTGATGCCCCAGTGGGACTCGAAGTTTTTGTCTTCGATGGAGATGACGGCCTGGCGCAGATCGGGCGCGAAGCCGTCGTAGCCGACGACCTCGCGGCGCTCCAATGCGAAGGAGCCGATGATGCGGCTCTTGCGGTCGTAGAGATCGGTGGTGGCGGAGGGACGGTATTGCTCGAGCTCCTGGATTTGCGGGAGGTCGACGGAGTAGACGAGGGTGAGGCCAGCGAGCGAGCCGGTTGCGGCCGCGAGAATGAGCAGCGCGGCCAGCGCCGAGCGGCCGGCCAGCTTGCGGCGGCGATGTTCGGGGAGCGGTGGGCCGAGCCCGCGGCGCAGTGGTTCGCCGGCGCCGGCCGCGGAGCGCGATACGCTGGCGCGCGTTTCGGCAGGGCGTGCTTCGGGCCGCAGTTTAAGCGGCGGCTGGTGGGGGGTAACAGCCAAGGCAGGTCAGGCCTCATCGGCGCTGCGCCGCGGAGTGCCGCGGAACAGCGTTCACTCTAAGGCTAGCATTGGCGGGAAGTGGGAAGATGGCGCGCGGCCACGAGCGCACCACGGCGTGCAAGTGCGGGAATGGAGGGCTGGTGCGGGAGTTCGTGCTGAGTTGCAGGTGAGTTTGGGTTCGTGCGATCCCACATCTCAAGATCGAGATGTGGGGCGCCCACTTTTCGTACTGAGTTGAAAGAGGTTTGTTGAGGTTTGTGCGATCCCACCCTAGGCGCAAAAACAAAGACGCGCCGAGGGTGGGGCACCCGGCGAAAGGATGGGGCACGGAAGGTTCGTGCCGGGCTAACTCCGCTAACCCCGCTAACCCCGCTAGCTCCGCCAACTCCGCTGCATTAGCTGGTCTTGGCCTTCAGCAGCGAAAGCGCCTGATTCAATTGATCGTCGCCGTTGGAAGGCGGCATGGGCTCGTCGTTGTCCTCAGGACCGGCGATGACCAGCGTGGGTGTAACGGCTTCGTCCTCGATCTTCTTGCCGCCGGGGTCCTCATACTTGGCAATGGTGAGCATGAGCGCGCCGCCGTCGGGCAGGTCGATGGTTTTCTGCACCGAACCCTCGCCGAATGTGCGCTCACCCACGACATCGCCGCGCTTGAGGCCTTCAATGGCAGCGGCGGTGAGCTCCGGCGCACCGTAAGTGCCGCGGTTGACCAGGACGACTACAGGGGCGTCGGTGAGGCACTGCGACGGGTCGGCCGAGAAGGTCTGCACGGGAAACTTCTGGCCCTCGAGAGAGGCGAGGTTGCCCTGCTTGATGAAGAAGTTGGCCAGGCGCAATCCCTGCTTGGGATCGCTGCCGGTGGTGTCGCGGAGGTCGAGAAGAATCTTGCGGCCTTTGCCTGCGCCCTTGATGCGGGCGGCGAGATCGTCGACGCGCGCGGCGGTGAGCACACCGGGCTTGAGGTAAAGGATGGACGCGTTCTCGTAGAGCTGCTCGCCCAGCGCGGGCGTGGTCAGGACGGTGCGGGTAAGCGTGATCTTGTCCGGATCGGGCTTGAAGGGACGCACCACGGTGACGGTAATCGTGGTCCCTGGCTTGCCCTCGAGCATGAAGCGCACCAGAGCCAGGGGAAGATCGTGCGTGGACTGGCCTTCAATGAGATCGATCACATCGCCGTCGCGGAGGTGGTCCTGATCGGCGGGCGAGCCGGGCAGCACGTTGACGATGGTGGCGTAACCGAAGCGCTTGGAGACGGTGAGGCCCACTTGCGCATTTTCGGTGGCGGGACGGTCCTTGTAGATCTTGTACTCGGCCGCGCTGAGATAGCTGGAGTCGGGATCGAGCGAGTCGAGAAGGCCGTGAAGTGCGCCGTTGGTGACTTCGGGAATGTTGGGATCAGTGACGTAATAATTCTGAATTTTGCGCAGGACTTCGGCGTAGACGCGCATCTGGCTGTAGGCGGCATTCTGCTCGTCGCCGGCGTGCACGCCTAACCAACCGAACTCGCCAAGGATGTAGCCCAGGCCGAGGCCGGCGAAGATTATCACGGAAACTGCAAAGACAAGACGCTGGAAGAGTCGCGACACACGCACCACCGGGACGGCCGCAAGGGGAAGCCAGCCGCGCCTACCTTATAGACGCAATGATAGCAAGCCAGGGAGCAAGGGAGCGAGGGAGCGAGAAAACAGGGACTTAGGGACCAGGGACTACGGGCTGGCGAGGGGTGGGATGGCGAAAGCGAGGGTAAGGCGATTGCCGTTGGGCAGTTGCTGCCAGGCGAGGCGGCTCGAGAACTTGCGCATGAGACGGATTCCCTGGTCGCCGGGCAGGAGTTCCTGAATGGAGGCGGGAACGGGAGCCAGGGCGGCGGCAGAGGGCGCGAGGGGATCGAAGGGCGGAGCGTGATCTTCAACGGTGAAGACGAATTCGCCGGCGTCCTCATTTTCGACGCCGGAGGGCGCGCACTTGACTGTGCAAGCTATTGAGATCGGCTGGTTGGCCTGGCCCTGGTAGCCGTGGCGGATGATGTTGGAAAGCGCTTCTTCGAGGCAGAGCTGGATAGCGAACTGGGTATCGGCAGGAATGGAGTAGCGAACGGCAAGCGCCTCTACCCAGGGCCAGACCAGGGTGAGGTCCTCGAGCTGACTCTGCAGGGTCAGCCGCGGCTCGGGCGAGGATGGGCTAGGGCCTGTCATACATTTCTCAGGCTTTGGCGTTGCGGCCAGGGCCGCCGCCGGTGCTGCTGCCAGCTTACCCGAGCACGGCAATGGCGGCATCCAGATCGTGGCAGACCGGGATCAGGGTATCGATGCCGCTGCTCTTGAGAACCGATTCCACCATCTCGTTGGGCGCAAACAGGACAACCTTGCCGCCGCGGCTGTTGACGGCGCGCGCGGGAATGACGATGGAGCGCAGACCCATCGAACCAAGGAAGGCGACCTTCTCGAGGTCGATGAGGAGTTTTTTGGCGCTGCCCGCGATGATGTTCATCTTGAGGTCGACCACCGCAGCGCCCGCGATATCCATGCGGCCATCGAGCGCCACGCGAGTGATGCCGCCGGCCATTTCTTGAGAAGAGATTTGCATTGCGCTCTTTCTTCGACGTGGGGAATGTTCAGCTCCGCGTCCGGGCACGTCCAGATTCCACGTCCAGGTTCTACGTCCGGCGCGGAATAGAGCGATGGTATTGGACGATTGTGAATGCCCGGTTAAAAGAGCGGGGTGGAGAGCGAGACGAAGATCTGCGCGCCGGGACTGAGCGGCGCCGCGGCGCCGGCGGGCACATTTCCCTGGTCTTGCAACTCGATTTTGAAGTTCTTTTTCTTCTTGGCCTTGAATTCGCTGCTGACGATGTTCGACTCGACCTGCTTGCCGCCGTTCTGAGCGGTGACGCGGAATGTCTGAGTACCTGGCGGGACGAAGAGGTTGTTGAGGTCGGTTTTGTCGCCGCTGATAAAGCGCAGATAGACCGCTTTATTCATCTCCACCGTGAGGGGCACGCCGTTGGGAATGTGGCTCAATGCGATTTTGAATTTGCTGTTGGCGTTGGGATCGAGTTTGTGGGGATCGGAGGCAGCGGTAGCCGGGGTGATGGCAGGCGGCGTGGTGGATTTGCCGGGCTTGGCCACGGGCGGCGGAGCGGTGCTGACGGCCGGGGTTGAAGCCGGAGCGGGTTTGGTTGCCGGCGGCGGAGTGGTTTTGGCAGTTGCTGTCTGTGGCTTGGTGGTTGCGGGCGCAGGCTTGGAGGGCGTTGGCTTGCCAGGGGCGGCCGGAGTTGAGGCCGGAGTTATGATTCCCTGCACAACCGGAATTGAAGCCTGCGGGGGGGGCGGCGCGGGCGGTGGCAGGGTGGGAGTGGTGACGGCCGGCGGCTGCGGAGGAGTCGGGTGGGGGTGATAGAGCCGGGGCAGAAACCAGGCACATGCACCGGCTGCCGCAACAGCTAGCAGAGACACGGCAACGATGGTCTCGTGTTTTATCGGTTTGGAAGGCTTCTTAGGCGGGGCGGCGGCTGGCGTTTGCGCTGTTGTGTACGCAAGGGCCGGCGGATGCGAGATGCTGCTGGGCGCGGCGGCGAGCGTGGCGTTGGGATCGCTTGCGGCCGGAGCCATCGCAGCCAGCGTGGCGTTGGGATTGACGCGCAAGGTGGCAAGATCCTGCGCGAGTTCTTCGCCTGTCTGATAACGACCAGCGGGATTCTTGGCCAGGCATTTGAGAATCACGCACTCCAGGCCTGGAGGGATGGCAGGGTTGAGCTTGGAGGGCGGGATGGGATCGACGTGGACAACTTTGTATGAGACGGCCGTCATGGTTTCGCCGAGGAAGGGCTGCTCGCCGGCGGCCAGCGAAAAGAGGATTACGCCCAGCGAAAAGAGATCGGCACGGCCGTCGATGGGAGCGCCGGTGAATTGCTCGGGAGGCATGTAGGCGGGGGTGCCGAGCATCTGGCCAGTGGAGGTGATCTCACTGGCTGCGAGCTTCGCGATACCGAAATCTGTGATGCGGGGCCGCTCGGCGCCGTACACCTCCCGCGAGGTCATGAGGATGTTGGCGGGCTTGATGTCGCGATGGATGACGCCCTGGCGGTGCGCGTAGCCGAGGGCGTCGGCGAGTTGCTGGCCGATCTCGCAGACGCGGTCGAGGGTGAAGCGCTCACCCTTTTTCATGGCGCTGTCGAGGGTGTGACCGTCAACAAACTCCATGACGAGAAAGGGCGCGCCTTCGTGCTCGCCCACGTCGAAGACGGGTACGATGGCGGGATGAGCCAGCACGCCGGAAGCGCGGGCCTCACGATAAAAACGCGCACGGTATTCCGCGGCCTGCGTCCCACTGAGGGCGGCGGAATGGATGGTCTTGAGAGCCACGATGCGGCCGACCGCGGGGTCATTGGCTTTGAAGACGCTGCCCATCGCGCCGCGTCCCAGTTCTGCGATGATTTCGTATCGTCCTATGAAGGTCTGGACGGCCATGGAGTGGATTGTATCAATACGACAGGCAGTAGGGAGTAGCCAGTAGGGAGTAGAAAAGCCGGGAGCAAGGGAGCGAAGGAGTTGGATCCGGACTCAGGCGGCGGCGCGGTAACGCACCACGAGCAGCGTGATGTCGTCAGACTGGCTGGCGCCGTGCGTAAAGGCACTCACTGCGTCCAGGACCGACTGCTGCAGGACCTCGACCGGAACGTCCAGCTTGCCGGCCAGAGCGTGGCTGAGTCCTGAAACCTCAAAAAGATCGTGATTCACGTTCTCCGCTTCGGTGACGCCGTCGCTGAACAGCACCAGCGTGTCTTCCGGCTCGAGTTGCAGGCGGGCGGATTCGTAATCGGCTTCGGCGATCAGGCCGACGGGGAACGAACCTTCGTTGTAAAGCTCGCTGACCTGGCCCTTGCGCAGCACGAGCGGGGAAGGATGGCCGGCCTTGATGTACTCGAACATGCCGTCGCGGCCGATGATGCCGATGAACATGGTGGCATAGCGGCCGACCTCGGCGTGGCTGCAGAGAAATTTGTTGACCTGGTTGAAGACTCTGACGGGATCGACGCCCATGGAGAGGCCCGACAAGGCGCCCTGCAACATGGTGGTCAGCAGCGCTGCGCCCAGGCCCTTGCCGCTGACGTCGGCGATGAGAATCGCGGTGCGGTCTTCGTCGACCGGAACCACGTCGAAGTAGTCGCCGCCGACTTCAGTGCAGGGATGATGCACGCCGGTGACGGCGAGATGGGGAAAGTCGTGCAGCCCGTGGGGCACGAGCGCCTGCTGGATGGTGCGCGCAATGGAAAGTTCCTGCTCAAGGCGCTGGCGCTCGCGCTCCTTCTCAACCAGGCGCGCGTTGTCCAGAATGCTGGCGGCCTGGCCGCCGAGCGCGTCGAGAATCTGGCGGTCGATGGCGGAAAAGGCCGCGATGCGGCGCGAATCGAGATAGATGAGGCCGAGCAGCGGGCCGCGCTTGAGGTCGCCGCCCGTATCGGCAACGGCGCGGGACGAAGCGTAGAGCGGAATGGCGACCACGGCGCGCAAACCCTGCACCACAACGCTCTCGGCGGATTTCAAATCGAGGCCGGCAAGGTGCAGGTTTTCGGTGATGACGCTGGACCCTTTGCCGATGGCTTGATTGACGGCGGTCTGGCTGGGGTTGATGGTCTCAAGCGGGAGATTGTCGCCCTTGTTGCCGCGGGCGAGATGCACACGCATGACGCCGGAGGCATCGGGCTCGATGAGCAGCCCGCGATCGGCGTGGGTGATGGAAATGGCGTGATCGAGCATGGAGCCGAGCACGGAATCGAGCGGGAGCTGCGAGTGCAGCAGCGAAGTGGCTTCAAGAAGCAGGTTGAGCTTGCTCAAACCGTCGGCGGTTGGGGAGTTGGCCAACTGGGAAAGCGAGCCGATGCGCGTGAGCAGGTTGGCGACCTCGGGCTGCGAGGGCACGTCGGGAGCAGTGCCCACATGAAAGACGATGTGGTAACTGTCATCGATGCCGAAGCCGATAAAGTCGCCGTCGCTGAGCGGTTGCTGCTGCACCTTGGCGCCATTCACGTACACCCCGTAGCGATTGCCCAGGTCTTCGACGCGGTAGCCCGAGACGCCCATGACAATGGCGGCGCAATGGCGCGAGATGCGGCCGTCGGCGAGCGGGACACTGTTGTCGGATTCGCCGCGCCCAATGAGGAATGGGGAATGCGTAACGGTGACGGTCTGACGGGACTGGTCAGGGGCAATCACTTCAACGAATATATGGGCTAGAGAGGAAGGTTCCATCATTGCTGCGATGTGGGCAAATTGTAACACGTGAAGAAGTGAAAGAGTGAAGGAGTGGAGCGAGTGAAAAAGTGAAGGGAGTGAAGGAAGTGAAAGGAGTGAAGGAAGTGAGGGAAGTGAGGGGAGTGAAGAAGTGAAGGGGTGAGCGAGTGAAGAGGGGTGCGGGCGAGGACGCCCGCACTACAGCCGGTCTGGACAGTCTGCGAAAAAACTCGTTGTTTTGAAAGGGCACGACTTCAGTCGTGCCGTATAGGGCACATAATCAACCGGGCCTTCAGGCCCTGAGGGATGTTCTTTAGGCGGCCGTCCTCTGTTCCCCATTTTTCCGCAGACTGTGGCGACCGGCGCTACAAAGGCCAGGAGGCCGGCGCTACAAGTTGCCTTCTACCAGGGATTGGGAGCCAGCGCCTGGTAGTGGACCCAGTCGAAATCGACGGCGCCGGGATTGGAGTTGAGCGTGGTCCAGGCGAATAGTGCGGGCCGCGAGCCTTTCCACCAACTGAAGCGGATGGGCGTGGCCGCGCCGAGCTGATGGAAGGTCTTGCCGTCGTCGAGCGAGTAGAAATAGAGGGCCTGATCGCCGCTGACGCGCACGCGGAGCTGGACGACATCATGCGAGAGCGCGGGGCCTGCGACGTGCTCCGGCAAATGGAAGAAATCGAGCTGCCGCGCATCGCCGGACTGCACGATCTCGAGGCCGCTGGCGGATTCCTCAAACATGGCGAGGCCGGCGTGCACTCCGGCTTTCATCGCATTCAAGTCCACGCGCACGGTGAACTCGAAGGAGTTGTCCTGCATGCACTGGGTGAGGGTGTCGCGCGCGGAAAGCAGTCCATCGGCCGGCATGGGGATGAGGCGCAGATAGCCGGGCCGGGCGCCGAGAGTCCAGTGGGCGTCGTCGGGATTATGGTTCCACTCCCACTGCGGGCCGAGCGCGGCCTCATTGAAATCGTCGGAGGTTTGCGGATGCTGTTCGGAGGGCGCGGTGGAATGGTCGGGAATGGGGCCGGAGGGGACCGGCTGTCCGGTCGAATCGCGGCCCGGGTTCCCGTCGGGATCGGCGCCGATGATGGGCCAGTTGTCGCGCCAGCGCACCGGCTCGAGATGCACGATGCGGCCGTGGGCCCCGTCGGACTGAAAGTGCACGAACCAGCCTTCGCCATCGGGAGTTTCGACATAGCCGCCCTGGTGCGGGCCGTTAATGCTGGTGGAACCCTGCGCCAGCACCACGCGGTAATCGTAGGGGCCGTAGATCTGGCGCGAACGCAACACCACCTGCGATCCCACGCCAACGCCTCCGAACGGCGCAAAGATGTAGTAGTAGCCGTCGCGCTTATAAAGCTTGGGGCCTTCGAGGACTGGCAGATGCTCGGGGTCCTGGACGATGATTTTTCCTTGATCGAGCACATGCTTGCCGTCGGGCGACATGCGGTGCAGGATGAGCGGGCCGGCGCCGGTGACGGAGTGGATCAGGTAGGCCTTGCCGTCGTCGTCCCAGAAGGGACAGGGGTCCTCCAGATTGGGTTTGGCGATGACGACGGCGGGATCGCTCCACGGCCCGGTGATGCTGGTTGCGGTCGAGACGAAGATGCCCTCATTGGGGGTGGGGAAGTAAACGAAATAGAGCCCGTCGTGCTTCCGGATGGAGGGCGCCCACACGCCTTTGCCGTAGCGATTGCCGCCCACCATGCTGTAGCGCGGGTCCATGGTGAGGCGATCGACCACATGACCGACGATGGTCCAATGGACAAGGTCAGTGGATTGCAGAATGGGAATTCCGGGAACGAAATGGAAGGTGGAAGCGACGAGATAGTAGTTGGCGCCGTCGCGGATGACATCGGGATCGGAGTAGTCGGCGAAGAGAATGGGGTTGTGGTAGGTGCCCTCGGCCGCGGGCCGGGATGCCTGTGCCAGGGCGGCGACGGTGAATGCCGAGAGGCAGATCGCCAGCAGCTTTCCAGTTTGCCGGTGTTGTGAATCCCGTCCTGCCGCTGCAATCATCGAGTGGCCTTTACGTTCTGCTCGGGTTGCATTTCAGAGAGAGAAGCGGCCTCCCGCGGCCGCTCACATTCGGCACTCGACCAGCGACAAACCGCTGCAATGAGCGTTTTAGATACCGAAGCAGGAGCGTGCAATGTAACGGGGAGTGCGGCTGATCGCCGCGCTCCCCGGTGAGTTAGAAGAGCACCTTCACAGAGAACTGCGCGATGCGCGGGTCGTTGACGACGGTGGCGGGACTCACGTTCTGAGGAGCGGTGCTGGTGATCTTTCCGAGCCCGTTCGCCGCGCATGGGCCTGACGAGCCGGTGCACGAGTTAGAGGGATCGCCGAGGTTGGTGTGGTTCAACACGTTGAAGTACTCGGCGCGCACCTGCAGTGATGTCCGCTCTGTGAATGGGAAGAATCGCGCAATGCCGGTGTCCCAATCGGTGAATCCTGGGCCCCTGAAAGCGCCCTTATTGGCATTTCCGAAGCTGCCCGTTGGATTGATTGAGAAGCTTGCTGGGTTGATCCAATTTCTGCAATTAATGGCACCGGCCAAGCAGGCACCGCCGCCGTAGGCGCCGCCGCCGCTATATACGGCACGATCGCGATTCTGATGGGAATTGGAATTGTTGTTTGATCCCGAGAGAATGGTCAGGGGGTCGCCCGAGCGGTGCTGGACGAGGCCCGTGGTCTCATATCCGTTGACCAGATAACGAAGGGCGTGAGGAGCGTCGTTCATGATCTTTGGCTCCTTGTACACATAGGAAGCCGCGACCACGTTCTGGTGATCGAATTCCGTCGGCCCGTAGTCCAGAGCTTTGAAATTTGCCATGGTAATGGGATAGACGAACGAGTTGCCGCCGCCGATGGAGGTCGCTGCCTGGTTGTAAGGCATGTTGTCGAGCGCCTTGGACCAGGTGTAGTTGAAGAGCGCGGTGAGACCGTAGCGCACGCGCTGCTCGGCGGAAATTTGCAACGAGTTGTAATTGGTGTTGCCGCCGGTGTTGGCCGCGGTGAGGAAGTTTCCATTCGGATAGCAACTGTTGGTGGCCGAGCAGCCCGCCAGATCGTAAATGGCGGTTGTGGAGCTGGTCCAGGGATTGAGTTCAAGATTCTGCCACTCGTGCCGGCTGACCTCGGCGACATAGGCGGTCCGCAGTAAGAGACTTGGAGAGAGCTGCTGCTCCACGGCCAGGTTGTAATCGAAGGTGCGCGGATCCTGGAAACCTTTGAACGGGTCGAATGTGAGCCAGGTGTTGGACGCGCTGATGGGCGCGGTTGGCGGAGGCACTGCCGGAGCCGGGAAGGGATTGGCAACGCCCACGGAGCCGTAAGGATTCGCAAAAGCCATATTGACATTGCTGGCCGGGTTGGCAAGAACGGTTGAACTGCCAGCGGAGAATACGGAATTCAGCGACACGGAGGTGAGAAACGGCGCGCCGTTTGAGTAGATGTTGAACAGCGTGCTGTTGATGCGGCTGTCAAAGAACAGGCCGGCGCCGCCACGCACGCTGGTTTTTCCGTTGCCGAATACATCCCAGGCAAAGCCCAGCCTGGGCATGAAGTGGCCGTAAGCTGACGCGGCGCCGTTGGGGTTGAAACCCGGGTCGCCGGCGAAGCGCATTCCAGAAGGGGCGTTGGGATAGACGGTGGAATGAGTGTTGGAAGCCCAAAGGTTGGGGTTGAAACCGCCCATGCGTCCGTCTCTCTCGTGCCAGGGCACGAATGGTTCCCAACGCATGCCGTAGTTCAGGGTTACGTGGGGGGTCATTTTCCAACTGTCTTGCACGTAGGCTCCCTGGAATTTGCCGCGGGGCTTGAAGAGCTGGCCGTTGGCTTGGTTCATTTGCGCGAGATAACCAAATTCGAAAGCTGCGGCGGCATCGCCGGTGCCCGTGGCGTTGAAGTTGAACTGGCCCGGCAGCGAGTTGAGGTTATCGACATCGACCTTCGATACTTCGCCGTGATAGCCGGCGTCGATGTTGTGCCTGCCCATCAAGAAGTGAATATCGTCGGTCAGCGTGTAGTTTCCTCTGCGGAAGGTGGCCTGGCCGAGCGTGGAGACTGTGAAGTAGTTGGCCACCTGAATCTGCGAAATTTGCTTGAGCGGCGGCTGGTAGACACCGGTGACGCCAAAGTCTGCTACGTCGACAGCGCTCGCAACCGGGCCGCGGCCGTCGTTCTGGATCTGATCGCTGATGATGAAGTTGTTGACAACGTGCGCGTTGAAGGTGTGGGTTTCAGAGATCAGCGCGTTGTAGTAGTGGTTGGAGGCCCCGTTGGCAAGGGTCAGGATGTTGGAGACGTTTTCCTGGCCTTGCAGGATGAACGCATCGGAGAAGTAGCGCTCCATCAACTTATCTTTCGGAGTGATCTCTTGATCGGCGCGTGCCGTAATTTCCGCCTCAGTGTATTGGTTAGGCGTTGAAAACGGGGCTACTTGCCCCGTCGTCGTTAACGCCGGGACATAGTTGAAGAATTTTTGCGTCACCGGGCTCATGGCAGCCGCTTTCCAGGTGTGCGAAGTCGCGTAATAGGGGCCGCCGAGTGTCGTTGCCTTTTGTGCGGGGCAAGTCGCGTCGGCAACCATCAAGCTGGTCCCGTTGGGGTCAAAGGGGTTGCTGACGCAGGAGCCGAATACGAGGCTGTTGGTGCCCGGTGCTCCTCCGGAGGAATTTGCGCCGGCCTGGGCGATAGTGGGCAGCAGGATCGTCGACGATCCCGCGGTCGAGGCCGAATGGTAGATCGTCTTCTGATATCCGACAAAGCCGAACGATTTGCCGGTATGGGTAAGGTGCGGAATTTCGAGCGGTCCGCCTGCCGTGCCGCCGAACTGATTGCGATGGAGCGGGTCAGGGACCTTCGCGTCGAGTCCACCTACTGTGTTGTAGGTGAACGGGTTAGCGGCGTTGAAGGCGCGGTTGCGGACAAATTCGAAGAAGTCGCCGTGATACTGGTTGGCGCCGCTCTTTGTGATGATGTTGACGACGCCGCCGGCATTCTGGCCGTATTGCGCGTTGTAGTTGCTGGTCTCTACGCTGAATTCCTGCAGCGCATCAGGCATCGGGAACGGCTCATTGACGTTGGTGTACTCGTCCACGTTGTTGCCGCCGTCGAGCATGTAGTTGGTCTGGCCCACAAACGTGCCGTTGGCCGAAATGGTAACCGCTGACGGGAAGGTCTTGGTGTTCCCTTGATCTGCCTGTCCCCCCGGCGCGAACGTGACGCCTGCGACTTCTTCCGTGAGGGCGGAAGCATTGCGGCCATTCAGCGGCAGATCGCTCACTTGCGAGGTGCCGATGACCTGCGACAAGGTGCCGGTCGTGACGTCGATTTGGGCGCTTTCCGCGGTCACTGTTACCGTCTCGGTTGCCTTGCCGGTTTTGAGAGAGATGTTGACCGTGACCGCAGCGTCAGCGCGAAGTTCCACGCCGTTCTGCGTATACATTTCAAATCCCCCGCGGCTGGCGCTGATGTTGTACACCGAAGGCGACAGAATGGGAAAAACGAATGTGCCTTCGCTGCCCGTGGTGGTCTTCGCCGAAATTCCCGTAGCAGCCTGGGTGGCCGTGACTTCAGCGCCGGCGACTACAGCGCCGCTCGAGTCGGTCACAGTGCCATTGATGCTTCCTAAGCCCTGCGCGCGCAGCCCGCCCGGCGCACAAATGCACACCGCGCATAGGACTGCAAAACTGCCCAACAGTTTGACAAGACCTCTCATGCAAGCCTCCTAAACTTTGTCGATCTGCAGCCCGGCCGGAACGGAATTGCCGCGCCAGAACAGACGTGTACGGTCGAGCCGGTTTGTGGACCCTCGCGTTTTTAGTAAATCGAATTAACCCTTGCATAGACAGGTACCGTCCCTGACTGTCAGGAACTTCCGTATCTTGCTTATTTTATGTTGGTTATGGAAAGACGATCCCCAGCAAGGCGGGGACCGATGAAGGCTACTCCGCAGAGACGGCAAGCACCCTGGGCGGCCCCGGCGTCCCGTCGGTCACTGTGGTTCCCAGGATAATCTGCAGATTTTGACTGCCTCCGCTGGCCCGAGCCTGGGTGGCGATGGCCTCGAGGAGGTCGGGGTCGGTGAGGAACTCCCCTGCGGCTTCAGTGCCGTAGGTATAGAGGCCGCCGATGACGACGACCACATGACCGGTCTCCGAATCGCGGATGCGGGAGATCAAGGCGAAGTCCTGCAACTTGGGGCTGTTTTCGCCGGTGACCGGCTCGGGAGGCTGATTGGTGGCCCAGCTCCAGTTGCGCGACGCGGGGTTTTTCGCGTCCCGAATATAGATAAGGTGCCTGTCCACATCCATGGCCAGGGTGTAACGCAGTTGGCGGGTGAGACGCAGACTCCATTCATTATTGAAGGCGCCGATGAGCACCACGGCACCCTCGCGGAGATCGGAGAAAGAACTGGAACTGCCCCTGCGGATGAGGACCTGCTTGTTGCGGGCCTCGAGCGCGCCCACCACCCGGGCGATGGTGACGGTGTCGGCAAAAGGCACGGTCTGCGACGAGTCCGAGCTGGGAACCGGGGTGACCGTGCTGCTGGTTCCATCGGCGTCGGGCACGGTGGGTGGGCCGTTGGGGTGATCTCCTACGGCCACGAGGACCGGGCCCGGTGTGTCGAGGACCGGCCGCCAGAATAGATCCTCCGCATTGGGGCGATGCAGCCAGCTATATCCGAGCGCGACAGCAAGCACGGCGGCAGCAAACAACAGCATGCCCCAAGATCGACGCCAGCGGGGAGTCTGCTTCGCTGCGGCCGTGCTTCCAGCCAGGGGGACCGGTCCAAATTGGATATGGGCGCTGTGGGATTCAAATCCAGGTTCGGTCGTTTCGGCTTCGGCTTCCGGATCGATGAGAGTGTGGCGGACCTGCCCCGGAAGCGCGAATCGCGGGACGTAAGATCCCGGGACCAGGCCCATGCGCAGCTCGGAGCGGTGTTTGTCGTCGACATAGTAGGTGGCGAGGCGCTTGCGCAGTTCCGTGGCCGCGGTGCGAACGATGTGATCGACGTTGGTGTCGTAGGAGGGGTCCCTGCCGAAGACCTCGACGCCGATGGTGCGTTCCTTGATCTGATCGGCCGATCCGCTCAGCGTTTGCTCCACCACATATTTAAGAAAAGCCACGGAGCGTTTGCTGGAACGAAAGACGTCGTCGCGTACCAGCAGGTCGAGCTGCGCACGAATCATGCTCGCGGTCAGGTCGGGCGTTGCTCCGTACTCGACTTCGGCGTCGATCATGCTCTTTCCAGTGACAGCGATTTTAGCACGCATGCAGCGCCGTTCGGCGGTTCTCTTCGCGAGCTGGCGGGGCGCGGGCGCGGGTGCCATATTATCGGTCGAAACACAGCACTGGCAAGCACTTGCGGAGGCGTAAATGGGTAGGCGAATGTCTCCGCACGCACTGCATCGCAAAAGGGTCGAAGCGAGCATGTGGGTTGGAAAACTTACGCCGATTCACACGAAATGCCGTAGGATGGGTGCGGCTTCCTATGGATGTGAGGGCGCGCGGCGGAGTTTTCGTTGGCAGCCCTTCGGTGGGCACCCGCCGAAGGCGAGTACCGATTGCGTCTGGAGTGCTGGCCGCGGCAGTAATTCTGGGCTCCGTGGGGCGAGCCGGCCCGGCCGGGCGGCGTTTGCTGCACCTGGTGCTGCCCGTGCCTGCGCAAGCGGCTCAAGCCAGCACGTTCCAGGACGGGTGCACACAGCCATTCTGCTTTCCCACCCTTTTCGCAAAGGGCGCAAAAAGGATGGGGCACGGAAACGATGGGTATGGCGATCGCTTCGGCGATGGAACGCCCGACTTCGAGCGGTTGACCGACCCGGCCGACCAGGCGGCGTTTCGGCGCTGGTTCACGCTGATTACCGAGTACCAGGCGACGAGGCCGCTGGCCGAGGCGCCCGCGGAAATTACCGATTGCGCCAGCCTGCTGCGTTATAGCTACCGCGAGGCGCTGAAGCGGCACGATGAATCCTGGTTCGAGAGCAGCGGCATCGAGGTTGCGGCGCCGCCGGGGGAAATTCGCGCGTGGAGCTACCCGCATTCGCCGCTGGGTGCGGCGCTCTTTCGTGTGAAGCCGGGCGCATTTTCGGACGAGGATCTGAGCGATGGCGCATTTGCGCAGTTCGCCGACGCCCGGACACTTGTAGAGCGCAACGCCTACTTCGTGAGTCGCGATGTGCGCGCGGCCGAGCCCGGCGACTTGCTCTTCTACCGGCAGTTCGGCCAGTCGTCGCCGTGGCACTCGATGATTGTGACGCGCGGCGGCGCTGCGGCCGAGGTTGTCTACGACACCGGACCGGATCACGGGCGCCCTGGTGAAATTCGCCGCGTTCTGCTTTCAGAGCTACTCGACCATCCCCAGCCGCAATGGCGGCCTACGCCGGGCAATCCCAACTTTCTTGGCGTCTACCGCTGGAACATTCTGCGAGGCACCCCATGAAATACCGGAATTCCCCACATCGGAATTCGCACAATCGGAAATCGCCCCTCGGGAAATCGACAACAGGGGATAGGCAATGTTTGGTGAATGCCTGCTCGACCGGCTTTGTAACAGGGCACGACCTCAGTCGTCCCGAAAATGCTAGGCAATGTTTGGTGAATGCTTGCTCGACCGGCTTTGTAACAGGGCACGACTTCAGTCGTGCCGAAAATGCACCAAAACCCACCCGGGCTTTAGCCCCTGCGGAATTATTTCTTCGCTTGCTGCATGCTGTATCAGTTGCCTCTAAAGTCATGCCCTTTCGCGGTGCCATTCGTTCCATGCTCTTTGCCGCTGTGTTTGTGCTGCTTTCGGTTGCAGCCGCGGCGCATGCCGCGACCGGCGATGCGCCGCGTTCGTTTTCACTTTCGACGACGCGCACGTTTGCGCCGGGCGACAGCGTCAAGATCCAGCTTCTGGCGCGCAACGTGCCGGAGTTGGAATTTCGCGTGTACAAGGTGCGCGATGCGGAGAAGTTCTTCGCCGGGCTCAGAGATGCGCACAGCTTCGGCGTGAAGAACTACTCGCCGAGCGAGCAGATCGACCAGCGCACGTGGCTGGAGCGGATACACGATTTCAAAGCGCATCTTTGGTGGCTGATCCGGAGCTTTTTCCGCGGGCAGTTTAACGACGAGGCGCGGGACAGCTTTCGTGAGGGACAAGCCAAGCTGGGCAAACGCAGCCAGGTGGTGGGAGCGGCGCAATTCGCGCGAATCCCCCTGCTGAACGAAAGCCAACTGGTGGCGCGGTGGAAATTGGAGGTGCCGCCGGCGATTGTGAGCGAGACGCAGCAGTTGCCCATCGACGGGCTGGACGCGGGTGTCTACCTGATCGAGGCCACGGATGGAACGTACAAGGCATACACGGTCGCCATCGTCACGAAGATCGCGGTGGTCGAGCGGACAGTAGACGGGAAGGCCTTCCTTTACGTGGCCGACCGCAAGACCGGCGCGCCAGTAGACCAGGCAGATGTAGTGTTGTGGGGCGATGGAAAACTGCAATCGTCGGGTAAGACCGGCAGCGACGGTTTGGCACAGCTCACCTACACGGTGCGCGGCGGAGCGCAGGGAGCGGAGCCGGAAAATGTCTGGATCATGGCGCACCATGGAACCGACGCCGCGGTGGTGACGCCGTTCGGTTACGGATTCGGCGCGCAAAATCAGCAGCAGGAGCGCGACTACATCTACACGGACCGTCCCGTTTACCGGCCCAGCCACACCGTGCACATCAAGGCGATCGTGCGCAAGGAAGTGAATGACAATCTTGCCCTGCCCGATGACCGCACGCTCACCATGCGCGTGACCGGACCCGACGACAAGGTGGTGTTCAACAAGGAGCTGCCGGTTTCGGCGCATGGAACGGTCGCGGCGGATTTCGATCTTGCCTCCGATGCGGCGCTGGGTTATTACAGCATCGATTTCAAAGGGAAAGCCGATTCTAACGACGATGAGTACGAGGGCGAGGGCGGCGAAGGCAGTTTCTACGTCGAGGAGTACAAGAAGCCCGAGTACCAGGTGACGGTGAAGCCCGCAGCGCCGCGCGTGCTCCAGGGCAATTCGATTCAGGCGACGATTGAGGCGAAATATTTCTTCGGCGAGCCGGTTGCGGGAGCCAAGGTGACCTACGTCGTTCACACCTCGCAGCACTATTGGTGGGATGAGGACGAGGCAGATGAAAACGGCGAGGGTGACGCGTCGGCCGATGCGAACGATGAAGAAAGCGACTCCGGGTATGGCGAGACCGAGCAGCAGGAGCACCAGGGCGTGCTGGATGCGAATGGCAAGCTGACGGTGACGCTGCCCACGGCTGTCGACGACAAACACAACGATGAGGACTATCGCGTTGAGGCGCGCGTGACCGACGCGGCGAACCGCGAGGTGAGCGGCCACTCCACGGTGCTGGCCACGTATGGGTCGTTCCGCGTGAGCGTGGAGCCGGTAAGTTATGTGGTCGAAAACGGAAAGCCGGCGCGCGTCAAGGTGACGGCGCAGGATTACGACGCGAAGCCGATTCAGACAGCGGTGCACATTGCCGCCGTGCAGACGTGGGATGCAGCGAGTCATCAACGGAGCCAGACATCCGTTGCCAGCAAGGACGCCGCGACCGGCGCCGATGGAACGGTGCTGGTAGATCTGCCGCTGGGTGGAAGCGGAGATTTTGAGATTACGGCCAGCGCGCAAACGCCGGAGAAACGGACGGTGCAGGGCCAGACCTGGGTGTGGATCTGGAACGGCGCGGGCGCGTATTACGAGCCCAACGCGCAGGCGCAGATTGTAGCCGACAAGAAGAGCTACCAGGTGGGAGACACCGCGCACCTGCTGCTCGTCACCGGCCTCGACGAGTCGTGGGCCGTGGTGACGGCCGAGGGCGACAGCGTGCAATCGCAGCGCGTGATACATGCGACGGGCACCAGCGTGGCTTTCGATGTGCCTATCACGCAGCAGGCGCAGCCGAACCTGGTGGTGACCGCGATCATCGTTCACAACGACCAGTTGATGACGGCGCAAAAGAGCCTGAAAGTTCCGCTGACGGAACGGACGCTGACGATTACCGCGACGCCGCAGAAAACCCAATACGAACCCGGCGACAAAGCCAGCTTCGACGTGAAGGCAGTGGATTCCGCAGGCAAGCCCGTCGAGGCCGATCTGAGTTTTGGCGTGGTGGATGAGGCGCTCTACTCGGTGCGGCCCGATACCACGCGCGACATCGTGGCTTCGTTCTACCCCAAGCGCGAGGTGTATCTCGATCCGCAAACTTCGTTCGAGTTCTATTTCGAAGGCGAAGCGGGAACCAAGAGCCCGATGCTGGCCGGATTGGCCGGACTCTACCATCCGCGCATGGCGCAGGTTAAACCGGGTTCGGACCTGGTGGTGCCGAAGGTGCGCAAGGCGTTTCCCGACACGGCCTATTGGAATCCCGATGTGCATACCGGCGCGGACGGTCACGCGCGCGTGGAATTCAATTTCCCCGATGCGTTGACCACGTGGCGGACGACGATCCGCGCCATGACGGACGACGGCAAAGCCGGAGGCGCGGTGACGCGCGTGCTGGTACGCAAGAACCTGATCGTGCGCCTGGCCGCGCCGCGCTTCTTCCGCCAGGGCGACGAAACGGTGCTGCGCGTAATCGCGCACAACTACCTGGCGACGTCGAAGGACGTAACCTTTGCGCTTGACGTGAGCGGAGTGGACGTCCTGAGCGGGCAAACGCACAAGGTGAGCATTCCCGCCAACGGCGAGAGCTACGTGGACTGGCGGGTGAAGGCGCGCGTGACGGGCAACGCAACGTTTACGGCCAAGGCGCTGACCAACGAGGAATCGGACGCATTGGAAATGACTCTGCCGGTTCTGCCTTTTGGCGTGAAGCAGCGAGCTGCCGGTGCGGGCGTAGTCTTTTCCGGTGCCGGGCAAAACCAGTGGCCGTACAGCTACCCCACGGGATCCGACTTGAACTCGCGGGGATTGACGATCACCGTTGCGCCGTCGGTTGCGGGCACCGTGTTTGACGCGCTCGATTACCTGACCAGCTACCCGTGGGGCTGCACCGAGCAGACCATGTCGAGCTTCTTGCCCGACCTGATTGTGGCGCAGGCAGTGGACAAGTTGCATTTGAAATCGCCCATCGATCGCAAGACATTGGACGACGAAGTGCAGGCCGGCATTGAACGGCTCTACAGCTTCCAGCACGACGATGGCGGCTGGGGCTGGTGGCCCGACGACCAGAGCATGGTCTTCATGACTGCTTACGTGGTGAGTGGGTTGGGGCAGGCCAAAGCTGCGGGCTACACCGTCGATGACCAGCGGATCGCGAAGGCCCAAGCCTGGCTAACCTCGATGCTCAAGGCGCATCCCGATATGATTCCCGACTTGCGGGCATACACCGTGTATGCGCTGGCCACGACCGGCGGCGCGCCAAAAGACGCGCTCGACAAGGCATGGTCGAGCCGCGACAAGCTGAGCGACGAGGGACTGGCGCTGACGGGGCTGGCGCTGGCGGCGGCAAACGATGGCCGCGCAAAGCAGGCTGCGGATCTGCTCGAAAAGAAGGCGCACGCAACCGACGTGGATGCGTACTGGGTAGGCACGTACGACGGCTTGCTCGACTTCTGGGACGATACCTCGCCGGAGACGACGGCCTTCGCGTTGAAACTACTACTCGTCGAAGATCGCTCGAGCGGGCTGATGCCGAAGGCGGCGCGATGGCTCACCGAGCATCGCGACGGCGACTACTGGGAGTCGACCAAGCAGACGTCAATGGTGATTCAGGGGCTGACCGATTACCTGGCGTTGAGCGGCGAACTTGCCAACACGTCCGACGTGGAGGTGCTGGTGAACGGCGCAAGCGTGGGCAAACGCCATTTTGGCCCCGCGGACGCGTTTGCCGCGCCCTGGCAAATCAAAGTGCCCGCGGCGCAGGCGGCGAACGGCGGTCAAGTGACGATCCGCAAAAGCGGCAACGGCATCACGTACTGGTCCGCAGAAAACAACTGGTACTCTGCCGACCGCAAGAACTTCCAGCAGGGCCAACTCACGCTCAACATCACGCGCGACTACTACCTGTTGCAAAAGCGCCAGGACAAGCCGACCGATCCAATTACTTACGATCTGGTTCCACTGAATGGCCCGGTGCATGTGGGCGATATTGTGGCGGTACGGCTGGCGCTGGGTGGGACGAGTTGGAAGTACCTGCTGGCCGAGGATCCGATTCCGGCGGGCACGGAGTTCCTGCCGGAGAGCGGGCTCTACACCATCAACCACAAGCCGGATTGGTGGGCCGACTTCTTCACGCGCGAGGAGTTCCACGACGACCGCGCGGCGTTTTTCAACACGGATTTTTCCGTCCACCGCGAGTACGTTTACCTGCTGAAGGTGGACAATTCCGGCAAATTCCAGATCAGCCCGGCCGATGCTGGACCCATGTACCAGCCCAACATTGAGACCACCACCGATCCCGCGACGCTGGAGGTGGAATGAAAGCAGGGAATAGGGAGTAGGGAGTAGGGAATAGAAAAGCAGGGACTAAGGGACTAGAACTGGTTGCATAAGTCCGGCTTTGAAAGGGCACGGCTTTAGCCGTGCCATGAAAGGCGCATAAACAGCGGGGCTTTAGCCGCCGAGGGGCGTTTTCCACTCGGCGCCGAGGATTTATGCAACCAGCTCTAGGGGCTGTGAACTACGAACTGCGAACTATGAACTGTGAATTGTGAACTGCGTGAGCGAGGTGCGTTCGTGAACGATTTCAAGGAAATGTTTCGGCGTCTGGGCTGCGGCTGGGGTTGGGTGGCTGCGCAATTCTGGGCGACGCTGCTGATTGTGCTGGCAGGAGTGGTGTGGACGCGCGTACCGGAAAAGCACTGGTGGCAGGTGGGGCTCACGTTGCTGCTGCCGCTGCTGATGCTGGCCGCGATGCTCGTGCTCGAGGCCGGAACCATGCGCAGCTTTTTGCAAAAAGACGAGCGCCGCACGCGGTTCGCCGCGGGCGCGCTCACGTTCCTGGTCTGGATCGCGGTAGTTTGGCTTGCGTGGTTCATCCTGGACTGGTGCGACGATCAGATTCCGCTTTGGGCGAGTTATCTGAACTCGCGCGCCTCGGCACACGCCCGCGCCAGGCTCTTCACCTACGAACACATTCAGCTTTGGCTCACGATTCTCGTGTGGATCGGGCGTTGGATCGTTGTGCCTGCGAAGGTGATTCCGCACGCACTGGCTTCGGCGCAATGGGGAGGTCGTCTGCCATGGCGAAAACTGCTGCGCATGATGTTGAACTGGCGGTGGTGGATCGGCGCGGTGATTGCGGCGCTCGTGGGCGTTCTGCTGCCGAGCTATTTCTTCAACGGCGAGCCGCATGGAACCGTGGCGCACCAGGTGTGGGCCGTGAGCCTGAAACTGGCCGGAGCGTATCTGCTGGCGATGACGAGCTGGGTTCTGTTGCTGGCGTGGGCCGCGGTGCTGCTGACTCGTGATTCGCACAAATGTGCGACTACCGGGAATTCGGAGTCTGGTGCGGTCTCTGAGGGCCGGGACGCCCTCAGTACAGCCGGTCAGGAGACCGGCGTTACGGTACGACGACCTGTGAAGCTACCGCTGCCGGAGAGCGGCAACAACGCTGGCGGGAACATCTGAGCGCAGCCAATCGAGCACCTGCGCGCGGCCGTAGCGGGTGAGGAGTTGTGCGGCGTACCACGCGGCGGCGCGATGCGCGGCTTCGGATTCGTCTTCGCTTGCGGGGTGCGCGAGAGCGGCGCTAATTCCGTCGATGGTGAGCGCGGGCCTGGCCGAGGGCGCCTTTGCCGGACCGGCTTCGCTCCATGCTTCGACAAGCCCTTCGCGCAGCCAGAGCGAAGCCTTCGGCCCAGCCTCGCGCTCGACTAATGCATGCAGAAACTCGTGCCGCATGGTATCGGCGAGAAGTTGCCGCGCGGCCAACGTGCGCAAGGGTTGCGTGCCGATCCAGTCTCCCTCGGTAAAGGCCGCGATCCAGCCCGGCGCGAGCGTGGCCTGGCGAAAGGCGGGCGTGGACGCGAATGCGCGCACAGAAAACGGAGCGGAGGCATGCAAGCCGGAACGCTCCGTCGCCTCAGCCCGCGCGCGATTGAGATCGGGCAAAAATGCGGCGTCGCCGGCATCGAGCGATTCCAGAACAAATCCATCGCCGGTGAAGCTCTGCCACGCGCGCCCCGTCGATTCGTCTGCGGCCTCCGCGCCGGGAAAATACTGGGCGAGAATTTCGCGCGTGGTGTGGCCCTGCGCCGCCATTGCCGCGGCGCCTTTTTGACATAGACCAACGCCATGCCCCCAGCCGCGTCCATGAAAGGCGAACGTTTCGCCCTGGCGACTCACTTCGAACCAGGTGCTGGGAATGCGGTTCCATCCCAGCGACTCGCCGACAGCGAGTTGGAAGTCTTCGGCGGAAATCTCGGCGTGGTCGAGTTGCAAAGTGACGGCGCGCCCCGAGATGCCGCGCCGTGCGACGGTGAGATTCTGCCAGCCGGGTTGCGCGAGGCCATGTGCGGCGAGAGCTGCAGTCAGTTCCGCACGCGTGATTTCGGAAGCCCACGCGCGCGCGCCAGTTGACGTGCAGAAGCGGTCGGGCTGCGAAGGCATGTAGGGAAGTGGTTTTGCGTGCGGCCAAATTTCGTCGGGAGAAGCGGTGCGGCCGCCGCAGTCTTTGCCGAAGTAGGCGAGGGCGCGCTGCCCATGGAACCACAGCGCTTCGCCGGCGGTGGCCAGCGTGGCCGCATGTGCGGTGGCTCTGCGATCGCCGCTGCCACTCCAATGCAGAAGTTGGCAGTGGGTGGAATCGCACACATCGTAGTCCGCGTGGCCGTGTGCCTCATGCAACGCAAAGCTGCGCACGACGATGGCGAGCGCTTTCAGCGACTCAAGACTGTCGCCGGGGCCGCTCTCGCTCGAGACCACGCGCTCCACATAGTTTTCGACGGGCAGCGTGACCACGATGATCAGCACGCCGTCGTGCGCGGTGATGGCCACGGGATCGTGCAAAGTCACGGTTTCGCCGTGAGCAGTGAGGGTGACCGGTCCGCTTAACCGGATTTCGCTCGAAGGGACCGTTTTGCCCGCCGTCGAGAAGTTCAAGCCGACCTTTTCCGCGTGAATCTTCGCCGGCGCGTGCAGTACTTCCACGGGGCAACGCTCACAGGTCTGGAGCAACGTGAATTCCTTTGGCTCCGTGGGCGTGAGTGTCATGTCGTGATCGTGCCAGAGCGTCCACATTCCCACGCGGAGTGTTTCGCGCGCGGCGGCCGGCTGGTCGGCGGCGACAACCGGAATTGGCGCAGGCTTGATGAAGCAAAAGAACAACGCGGCGACGAGGACGCTCGTGAGAAGACGATGGGTTTTCGCAGCCTCCCACCCTTGGCGCAAAAAACGCGCCAAGGATGGGGCACGGAGCCAGCGCCGACGAGCAAAAGGGGTTTCGGGATTTCCCACCCTTTCGCAAAAAGCGCGAAAGGATGGGGCACGGGGCGTTTTATGGGACCGGGCGCTGTTCATGGCCGCTTCCGATTTGCGTTGATTGGCGCATTGGCGAGCAGATCGCCGGCTACGTGCGCGGCATCGGCGCCGCGGCCCGCGGGCAGAAACACGGCAATCACCACCTGGGGATTTCGCGCGGGCGCGAGGCCCACAAACCAGCCGTGAGTGCGGGGCGAAGAGGCGCCATCTGCGGTTCCCGTCTTGCCCAGCACGGCCACACCTCCCAGGCTTGCCTGGCCCGCCATGCCGAAGCTGGCCGAGTCCTCTAATCCGGCACGCACCACCTGCGCCGCATCGGAATCGGAGTGCGCCGCGAGCTCGATCGCGAGCCAGCGATAGGCGGCGGCCAATTCGAGAGGCGTGACGCGCACGCCGTCGACGCCAAGCAGAGCCAACTGTTCGGAGTCCGGCGAGTTGGGCTCGCGAAATTCTGCCGCGGCCTCCTGCCGCGCAAGGCCGGTGAGGCCCAACAATCCGGTGGGGCGCAGAAGGCGGCCCAATTCACCGGGCTCGAGACTGCGCGCCACCGCGGCAAAGTAGCTGTTGCACGACCAGGTGAGCGCCTCCTGCGCATCGAAGGGCGGCGCAAGCGGGTGAGTGCATGCCAGCCGATGGCCTGCCACGACGAGCTGCCGGTTACAGGCCACGCGGTTTGCGGGATTCCAGCGGCCCGCGCGGATCAACGAATAGAGAACCAGAGGCTTCAGCGTGGAGCCGGGCGCAGCGACGGTGCGCGTCGCGTCCGCGAGCCGATGCGACGCCAGCAGACGGCCGCTTGCAATATCAAGCACGATGATGCGCGCGTCAAGATTGGTTGCGTTAGTGGTTGCGTTTGGAGACTGGCCCACCGCGCGGTCGACAGCAGATTGCCAGGCGGACGCAGGGGTTTGGCAGCAAGCGCCGAGGGCGCCGGACATCGCGAGAGCGGCAAGCGAACGCAGGATTCCGTGCACACGAAAAGTATGAACGATTTGCGCGGAAATGTTCAGTGCAGCGGACCGCGTATAATCGGCGGCGATGCACGACTGCACCCCGACTTTCATCGAAAAGGACCTGCGACGTCCATGTTTCCCACCCGAAATCTTCGTTTTTTGCTGCTGCCGGTTGCGGCTTTGCTGCTGACTTCTTCGCTCTCAAAGGCGCAGGATGCTGCGCCGCAGCGGCCGCAAATCACCGGCGTCTCTCATGTGGGTTACTTTGTATCGAACCTGCCGAATACCATCGCATTCTGGCACGATCTGCTGGGTTTCGACGAGTACACGACGCTGAACAAGCCGGGGACGGACCAGATCCGCATCGCCTTCATCAAGATCAACGACCAGCAGCACATCGAGCTGTTTACCGATGCACCTGCGTCGCCGCCCAACATGATGAGCCACTATTGTTTCAGTGTGAGCAACGTGGACGAGATGCGCGCGTATCTGCGGTCGAAGGGGTTCGACGTGAAGCCGGGCAACGGCGGAAAGACTCGCACCGGCGACTACGCCTTCGAGATCAAGGACCCCGACGGCACGCTGGTGGAGTTTGTCCAGAGCCTGCCCACGGGAATCGAAATGCAGGCCGCGGGCAAGTTCATGCCGCCCACGCGCATTGCGGACGCGATTTACCATGTGGGTTTTCTGGTGGGAAATCTGGACAAGTCGCTGGAGTTTTACGAAGGCGTATTGGGCTTTACAGAGACCTGGCGCGGCAGCAGCAACGGCAAAGAGCTGAGCTGGGTGAATCTGCGCGTTCCTGACGGCAAGGATTACATCGAGTTGATGCTTTACGACAAGACACCGTCGGGCTTCGGGACGAAGAACCATGTGTCGCTGGTGGTTGCCGATGTGCAGAAGGCGGTCGCGGAGATCGAATCCCGGCCCGCCTACAAGGACTACCAGACCCATGCGAAGCCGCTCGTGGTGCAAGTAGGGAAGAACGGCAAGCGCCAGGTGAATCTCTACGATCCGGACGGAACGCGCGTGGAATTGATGGAAGCGCAAACCGCAGATGGAAAACCGGTGCCACCCTCCACCGCGCCGCCGCCGGCCCCGGCGCACGAGTAGCGCGTCCGGAAGGTTTGAATTCGTAGTCGCTGCAGGACAAGTGCGGGCGGGGACGCCCGCACTACAGCCGGCCAGGAGGCCGGCGCTACATTTTGTAGACGCGGTCCGGCGGACCGGTGAAGCGTATATATTGATGCAACCGAAGGGCGCCGAGGCGAGGATTCGCTAGGGCAATCTTCTCTGACGTCCAATCCATCCCGCCGCTGCAGCTTCCTGTTATTCTCGCAATCACAAATGGAGAAATCTCTGCACGCTTCGAAGGATGGTTCTGGCGAAGGCTCTTCCCCGGGCCTGCCGCGCGTTCTGGGCGCGGGCGAAGCCATCGCGATCGTGATTGGGACCGTGATCGGCAGCGGAATTTTTCTCATTCCCAGCGAGATGATGCGCGACACCGGGTCGTCGCTACTGGTGTATCTGGCGTGGATCGTGGGTGGACTGCTGTCGCTTTTCGGAGCCATGACCTACGCCGAATTGAGCACCATGATGCCGTATGCGGGCGGGGAATATGTGTACCTGCGCGGCGCCTACGGGGACACGGCGGGCTTTCTCTACATGTGGACGTGGTTTACTGTGGCCAAGCCGGGGTCGATCGCTAGTGTCGCGCTGGGCCTGGCGCGTACGCTCGAGTTCTTTCCGGTCTTTTCCCGCATGTCGGATGCGATTCCCGGCCTGCCCTTCACGCTCTACTGGTCGCAGGTGTTTGCCATCGCGGTCACGTGGCTGATTACCGGGCTGAACTACCTGGGCATCAAAAAAGCGGGAGATTTTCAGCTGGTCTTTACGGTGCTGAAGGCGGTTCTGATTCTGATCGTGGTGGCGCTCTGCTTTCAGTCCGCAAGCGGATCGTGGAGTCACTTCCTGACCCGATTGCCGCACGCGACGGGCGGTTGGAACGGCTTCATGCTGGCGCTCATCGCAACCTTGTGGGCCTATGACGGCTGGAGCGATGTGAGCATGGTGGCGGGAGAAGTGCGGCGGCCCGGGCGCAATCTTCCTCTGGCTTTGATTGGAGGCCTGCTGGGAGTTGCCGCGCTCTACATGGCCACCAACGCAGCGATTCAATACGTTCTTCCGGCACAGGCGATTGCCGGCTCAGAATGGCCGGCGGTGGCGGCGCTGCGAGTGGTTGCCGGGACGCGCGGGGCAGGAATCGTGGCAGCGGCCATGGCCCTGAGTATCCTGGTGGCGCTGAATGGGACGGTGATGTCGGGCGCGCGAGTGCCGTATGCCGCTGCGATCGATGGCCTGTTTTTCCGCCGGTTCGCGCGCGTGCATCCGCAGTTTCATTCGCCTTCCACTTCGCTGGTGGCGCAGGGACTGGTGTCGACGATTCTGCTCCTGTTTTTGAGCCGCTTTCAGCAACTGTTCGAGCTGACGGTGTTTGCCGAATGGTTGTTTTACGCGATGGCGGCCAGCACGGTCTTTGTATACCGCCGCAAATCACCGGACGCGACCCGGCCCTACCGGGTTTGGGGTTACCCGGTGCTTCCAGCCATTTTCGTGGGGTCGGCCGTGGTGGTGCTGGTCTCAAGTTATCTTGGAAATCTGAAGGGCTCGTTGATCGGTACTGCATTGATTCTCAGCGGATTGCCAGCGATGTGGCTGATCCGCAAGCAGCGCGCAAGGATTTGACTGCCTGTAAGCGGGCAAATGAGCGGGAATGCGTGGGGTTCTGCGGCTGCAAACTGAGGGAGGAAAGCGAGCGAGGGGGGAAGATGACCGCGTGGAAACGGACAGAATCGGGCGGTTTGACGGCTTTCACGCGGGCGAAAAAGTGAAAAATGGCCTCTAAAAACGACTTCCGGGACCGCGTTTTGCAGATAATTACGCACTTTTCGCTACCGTGGGATTAGAGGCGAGAAAGGGGCGGAACTGGACATGCGGGAAAAGGACCGAAAGTTGGTGCGGCGGGGGCTGGACGAGGAAATGAAGCCGTTCCGAATGGCAGGAAGAGAGCGAAACCCGACAGACGGGCTTCTGCGGGCGGTGCGACACACGGTGGGGATTCCCTTGGCCGAAGTTGCGGTGAAGATGGGAGTGGTGCTTTCGACGGTCACGGATTTGGAGAGGAGGGAACTGGAGAGGACGATCACGCTGCGGTCGTTGGGCCGCGTGGCAGAGGCGATGGGCTGCAAAGTGGTGTACGGCGTAGTGCCGACGAAGGGCAGGACGCTGGAGTACCTGGCGGAAGAGAGGCTGTGGAGGAAGGTATTAGGAACAGGGAGTAGTGAGTAGGGAATAGGAAAGAGCGCGGGAGGCCGGGGAGGCTTCCCGATTTTGTTGAAGGCTGCACGACGGCAGAAGCGCCAGGCCGGGAAGGCGGCCGGGATGGACGGAGTGCTTAGAGAGGGCTTTTCGCAAAGAAATCCACCGGAATGTGGATTCTTTACATGATTTTCATTGACATTTGATCTGAGCCCAGCTAGTTTTGCATACATCCAGTCATCTATATGACTTGGCTGATGGTTCGATTTTCTGGCGCGATTGGCAATCAATGAACTTTCTGTTGCCGTTTCCGCAGAACCATGTCCTGCTCCCAGAATGCAGTTTCGGGAATCATCTTCGATTCCTGGACTTACTTCCGGGAAGTCACGGACACTCCATGCAGGCTCCGGTCAGGCAGTTGAAGGCATCGTGTCTTCGCGTCGCCGCAGCCAGAATGCACAGGGAAACCTCTCGCATCCCCAGAAGAGGCACTCCCTTATCACAGAAAAAGGCTCCCCTGTAACGCTCAATGCAAGCCTCACCGGCATGGTTTTCTTGTCCTGTGCCGGACCGGCGTATTCATTGTGCACCTCTCAACCTGCAAGGCTGATGCGGGGTAAAAGCGCAGGGAATGCCCTTCATCGGCAGAACGAAAAACATTCAGGAGGCTATTAACTGCTATGACGCACAAATTTGCAAAAAGCTTTTTTGCCCTGTTGATCGCAATAGGGCTGGTCTTTACCGTCAGTTACGCAACCGCGCAGAGCAGCGTTTCCGGCAGCATCGGCGGAACGGTGAGTGACGCGTCAGGGGCCGTGATCTCGGGCGCCACAGTGACCATCACCAACACGGATCGCGGCGAAGACATTCGCGTTGTCAAGACCAGCGCGGCAGGATACTTCATGGAAGATGCGCTGCCGTTGGGCAACTACAAGGTGACAATTACTGCTTCTAACTTCAAGACGGAGGTCGTGACCGGCCTCGTGCTGCACGCGGCTGACGAGATTACTGTGGACCGTAAGCTGACGCCGGGCGGCGCCAACGAAATAATTACGGTGAGTACTACCGACAACCTGGTCAACGTCAACCTCGAAGACGCGGCCTCGTCCGGCCTGATCAACAACGAGCAGTTGAATGAAATGCCGCTGGTAACGCGCAACTACGAAACCCTGATGAACCTGATGCCGGGCGTGGTTTTCGGTGGCGCTACAGACGATCTGACGCGCGGCCCTGCCGGACTGAGTGGCTCGTCGAGCACGGTGTCGTTCTCAGTGAACGGCGGCCGCAACACATCGAACGGTTGGACGATCGACGGCGCCGACAACCTGGACCGTGGCGCGAACCTGACGCTTTATACGTATCCCAGTCCAGACGCGATTTCGGAATTCACGAACATGCGCGGCCAGTACAGCGCGCAGTTCGGCCGCAACGCATCGGGGCAGATCGACGTGGTGACCAAGTCGGGCACGAATTCGCTGCATGGCAGCGCGTATGAGTACCTGCGTAACAACTACTTTGACGCTAATACCTATTTGAACGATTTTCACGGCGGTCCGGCGTCGGCGTCCACGTTTCAGACCCCTGTTTATCGCTACAACGTATTCGGATTCTCGGCCGGTGGGCCGGTCTGGATCCCCAAGATTTACAACGGCAAGGACAAGACCTTCTTCTTCGTGTCCGAAGAGTTCCAACGCATTGTCCAGGTGCTTGCAGCCGCGACGGCCACGGTGCCACAGGCCTCGGAGCGCAACGGCGACTTTACCCAGTCCGGACAGTTGATCGGTGGCGTGTGGACGACAGCGCCGGTGACGGTATGTACTGCGTTCACGAACAACTCCACGACACAGGTGAATACCTGCACGGCGACAGGGACTTCGGTTACATCGGGCCTTTCGCCAACGGCGCAGGCGTACATGAAGGACGTGTTTGCCAATGTGCCGGTGCCGAATGTGGCCTTCAACATTGCGCATAACACCGACCCGCACACCATTTACACCAACTTCAAGGACATCTTCAACAACCTTGACTCGGTGGTGCGTATCGATCAGCAGTTCGGCCAGAAGCTCAACGTCTTCTACCGCTATCTGCACGATACGTTCCCTGAGACTCTTCCCCAGGGCCAGTTCACCACGGTATATATCGCTGGCGCGAACACGACCACGGTGGTGAATCCCGGCTCGCAGCAGCTTGCGCATGGAACATATGTATTCAGTCCGACCTTGCTGCTGAATGTGGGCTACTCTTTCTCCAATGGCAACATTGTCAGCACACCGTCCGGCTTCCTTTCTTCGGCGCAGTCGCCTGACGTCAAACCCACGCTCGTCTATCCGAACACTGTGGGACTAATTCCGAACCTCTCCATCGCGGGCATGACGGCGCTGAGCGGCAGCGTGGCCTATACCGACCATGGCACCAATCACCAGGCGTACGGCGACCTGACCAAGACCCTGCACACGCATACGCTGATCTTCGGTTTCTCCTACAACCACTACCAGAAGCTTGAGAACAACACCACCGGCACGCAGGGAGGGTTCACATTCGCAAGCGATTCAGGCTTTGCGAATGTGCCGACGAATAACAATGGCGGCGCGAACGAGGCGCAGGGATTTGCAAACTTCCTGACGGGCAATGCCAACGGCGGATTCAGCCAGCTCTCGCGTGATCCCGTGACGGACCAGAAGTTCGGCCTGTGGGAGGGCTTTGCTCAGGACAACTGGAAGGTGATGCCGCGGCTGACGCTGAACCTGGGCGTGCGCTATGGCTATTACGGCCAGCCTTGGGATGCCAATGGTCTGATGAGCAACTTCGACCCTGCCAAATATACCGTTGCGGCGGCGCCGACCATCGCCAGCAGCGGCCTGATCTGCATTACCAGCCCCTGCAGCCAGGCCGGCAGCAACGTCGGCCTGTCCACAACCGCCAATGCATCGGCGGACATTGTGGGCATCAACTATATCGACGGCATCATCTACAACGGCCCGAACGCGGCCAACAACAACCAGGCTTCGCCCTGGGGGAACAAGGTGGGCCAGGCGCAGAAGGCTAACTTTGCGCCGCGTTTCGGCTTTGCTTACGATCTGTTCGGCAACGGCAAGACCTCGCTGCGCGGCGGCTACGGCTGGTCGTATGACAACGCCGAGGTGAGTTACTACGAAACCACGGTGTTCGATAATCCTCCGGCGGTTTCTACATACTCGGTGAGCGAGTCAACGCTCGACACGCCGGCAGGAGGCGCAAATAGTGCATTTTCGTCTACGCCTGCGCGTATTCAGGGGGTTCCACTCACCTTCCAAACGCCGTATGTGCAGCAGTTCTCGCTCGACATTCAGCAAGAATTAGCGCCGAAGTTCATGATGGACCTGGGCTACTTTGGCGACCATGGAACGCACCTTCTGGGCGCGCTCGACATCGATCAGCCGGTGCCGGGCGCCTGGCTGGGCACCGCGAACAGCGGGGGCAGCTACCTGGTGAATCCGGAGACGAACAGCTCCGGCTGCTTCATCGCCGTCAATGGCGTGAACGTTCCCGCCAATATCAGCTCCACCTGCACGCGCGTGGTGAACCAGATTGAACCGTATCTTGGATACGGCGCGATCGATGCGCTGCGTACGATCTTCAATTCCAACTACAACTCGTTGCAGGTGAAGGCGACCAAGCGCTTCAGTGGCACCACATACCTTGACGCCAATGTTACCTGGTCGCGCGACCTTACCAACGCCCCGGCGGATTACTCCGGGTTCATCCAGAACGAGTACAACATCAACGGCGATTATGGCCGCGCTTCGCTTGACCGCAACAAGGTGTTCAACTTTGACGGCGTGTTTGAAGAGCCTTGGTTCCGCGAGCAAAAGAACCTGATGGGCCGAGCGCTGGGCGGATGGGAGCTGAGCTTCATCTACACCATCGATTCGGGACTTCCGTCCACGGTGGCAGCAAGCGCGGGAAGCACGGTTTTCTATAACCTTGGCGGCGCAGCGAGCGTCTACAACAACCTGACGGGCGGCGGCGAAGTGAGCGACAACGCGGGCCTGCACGACTCCGGACCGACTTCGGACGGCTTGCGAGTGAACCAGATCGGCGATCCGAACTCTCCGGGCAACCTGTCGAGGATTCACAACAAGAACTACGAGGTGGCAAGCGCGCCCTGGTTCTACTCCGGCGCATTTGCCGCTCCGGCGCCGAACAACCCGGTTCCGGCGAATGCGAAGCGCGGCACGATTCAGGGCCCCGGATTCAACCGGCTCGATCTTGGCGTTCACCGGAACTTCAAGATCACGGAGCGGACGAGCTTCCAGTTCCGCGCCGAGGCCTTCAACGCGATCAACCATGTGAACGTCAATGCCATCGGGACCACTGCGACGTCATCGACGTTTGGCGAAGTTACGGGTTATCGTGACATGCGCATCATGCAGTTCGCCGGCAGATTCACCTTCTAACTTGAATGAGAAAAACCGGCTCGACCCGCCTTGTTCCTCCAAAAGAGGAACAGGCGGGCAGGGCTCTGCTCCCATGCAAGACTGAACGTTTTGGCCGTGCCGACCAAGCAGGAATGCCGCCATGGGACTGAACACGCTGGATCTGGTGGTCATCGGTTGCTATCTGGCCGGCGTGACGCTCTTCGGCTTGCGCTTCAGTAGCGGGCAGCAAACGCTGAAAGGATATTTCCTCGCAGACAACGCGATTCCATGGTGGGCGATTTCGCTTTCCATCGTGGCAGCGGAGACCAGTACGCTGACGGTCATCAGCGTGCCCGGCCTGGCGTACGACAAGGACTTCAGCTTTCTGCAACTGGTGATCGGCTACCTGATCGGCCGCGTCGTGGTGAGTTTTGTGCTCCTCCCGCAATACTTTCGCGGCGAGCTGGTCACGGCTTATCAATTGATCGAACGGCGCTTCGGGCAACGGCTGCGCTCGTTGACAGCCGGAGTCTTTCTGGTTACGCGGGCAGCCGCCGAAGGCGTTCGCGTATTTGCGGTGGCCATCGTAGTGCGTGTGGCGCTGGGCGGGCTGCTGACGGGCGTGAGCGATTTTGAGCGCGACCTGGTGGCGATCGCCGTCGTGACCGTGCTGACGCTTCTCTACACGTTGAAGGGCGGCCTGAAGGCGGCGATCTGGACGGATGTGATGCAGCAAACGGTTTATGTTGCCGGAACCATCGTGGGTCTTGTGACCATCCTGCATCTTGTGCCCGGCGGGTGGGCGACGGTGCGCGAAGTGGCGGGCGCGGCAGGCAAGTTCCGGGTGCTGGATTTCACCTTCGACTGGACCACCAAATACACCTTGTGGTCGGGAGTGATTGGCGGAGCTTTTCTGACCACGGCCAGCCACGGAACCGATCAGTTGATTGTGCAAAGGCTGCTGGCGGCGCGCGGCGAGCGGCAAGCGAAGATCGCTCTGCTCTCGAGCGGGGTCGTCATTTTCTTTCAGTTCTCGCTCTTTCTGATGATTGGGGCGATGCTGTACGTGTTTTATCGCATCTATCCGCCGGCGATTGCCTTCACGCGAACAGACACGATCTTTCCCGTTTTCATCGTCAACCATATGCCGCACGGCGTAAGCGGGTTGCTGATTGCCGCCATCCTGGCGGCAGCCATGTCGAACCTGAGCGCGGCGCTCAATTCGCTCTCTTCCACTTCCATGGTCGATTTCTACATCCGCCTTCGTCCGCTTTCGTCGGAAATCCGCCGCATCTGGCTGTCGCGGGCGGCGATGGTGGTTTGGGCGCTGGTGCTGTTCGGCCTGGCTCTTTTGGCGCGGCACGGCGGCAGGGTGATCGAGGTGGGATTGACGATCGCTTCGATCGCCTATGGAGGAATGCTGGGCGTGTTTTTGTTAGGCGTACTCACGCGCAGGGCCTCGGAGCGCGGGGCCATGATGGGCATGATCTGCGGATTGGCGCTGAACCTCTACCTCTGGCTCTTCACCAGCGTGGCGTTTACGTGGTACGTGGTGCTGGGCAGCGTAGCGACGTTCGCCGTGGGTTATACCGCGAGCCTCGCCATGGGGCAAAAAACATTGCACGAGTTGTAATCAAGGGATAGGAATGCAAGTGCGCAAGTTGACAACAGAGCGCCGCAATCCGGCAACAGAAAATCTGGACCGGATGAACGCTCTCGCAATAGTGACCGCAATGAACCGGGAAGACGCGAGGGTTCCCCGCGCCATTCGCAAGGTGTTGCCGGAGATCGCCAGGGCGGTGGAGCTGGTGGCGCAGCGGCTGGCGGAAGGCGGGCGGCTGATTTACGTGGGCAGCGGCACCAGCGGCCGCATCGGCGCGTTGGATGCATCGGAGTGTCCTCCGACCTTCGGCGTAAGCGCAAAGAAAGTACAATTTGTGATTGCCGGCGGCGAGAGTGCGCTGATGAAGGCCGCGGAGGCAAGCGAGGACTCCGCGGAGTTGGGGCGCAGGGACATTGCGGCGCGAAGACCCGGCACGCATGATGTGGTGGTGGGGATTGCAGCCAGCGGATACACGCCGTATACCATCAGCGCGCTGGAACACGCGCGGGACAAAGGCGCGGCGACAGTGGCCATCGCATGCAACCGCAACACCCCGCTGGGTAAGGCGGCGGATCTGCGCATTGAAGTCGAGGTCGGCCCGGAAGTGCTGACGGGCTCTTCGCGGCTGAAGGCCGGGACCGCGGAAAAGCTGATCTGCAACATGCTGACCACCGGGGCCATGGCGCGGCTGGGTTGTGTGTACTCTAACCTGATGGTGAATATGCACCTGACCAACAAGAAACTGGTGCAGCGCGGCATCACGATTCTGGAGGAGCTGGCGACGGTAAATCGGGCGCAGGCCTCAGCGACACTTGAAAAAGCCGGCAGAAGCGTTCCGCTGGCGCTGGTGATGTTGAAGACAGGCACCGGCAAAGCCGAATCCGCGCGACGCCTGCGCCGGGCCAAAGGCAATGTTCGCCGGGCGATTGAAGGTTGACATGGGGAGTGTTTTGAAAACGATTCTGTCCCGGCGTGGGTGGGTTTTTCTGCTGGCCATTGCGTTGGTGGCTTGCGGCGTGCGGATGCTGGCCGCGCAGGACACGGCGACAGGCGGCAACGCAGCAAATCATCCAGACGCGCGCAGTTTTGATGCGCGCAGTTTTGACGATATCGACGCGCTGATGCAGGCGGCAGTGGCCAAAGGCAGCATGCCCGGCGGCGTGGTGATCATCGGCCACAATGGCGCCGTAGTGTATCGCAAGGCCTTCGGTTCACGATCGCTCGAGCCCACGCGCGAAGCCATGACCACGGATACGATCTTCGATCTGGCCTCGCTGACCAAGGTGATTGCCACGACCACGGCGGTGATGCAACTGCTTGACGAGGGACGCATCCGGCTCAACGATCCCGTGGCCGCCTATCTTCCGGAGTTTGCACAGAACGGAAAAGGGCAGATCACGGTGCGCGAACTGATGACGCATTTCTCCGGCCTGCCACCCGATCTGGATTTGAAGGCAGCGTGGCAAGGCCGCGACACGGCCTTCAACATGGCCATGCAGGCGCGGCCCATGTATCCACCGGGCACGCGGTTTCTTTATAGCGACATCAACTTCGAAGTTCTTGGGTTCATTGTCGAGAAGATTTCCGGCATGCCTCTGAATGAATACACGAGCAGCCATGTTTTTGCCCCGTTGGGGATGACGGAGACGACGTATCTTCCGCCCGCCAGTTGGATTCCGCGCATCGCACCCACGCAATACGACGAGAACGGGAAGATGTTGCGAGGCGTGGTGCACGATCCCACGGCGCGAAGGATGGGCGGAGTCGCGGGGCACGCGGGATTGTTCTCGACGGCGGACGATCTGGCAAAGTTTGCGGAGGAACTGCTGAGCGACAGCCCGAAGATTTTGACGCGCGAAGCGATCGCGAAGATGTCGACGCCGCAACAGCCGGCGACGGCGGCAAGTTTGCGCGGGTTGGGATGGGATATCGATTCGCCGTTCTCCAGCAATCGCGGCGAACTGCTGCCCGTGGGTTCCTTCGGGCACACGGGATTCACGGGCACTTCGCTGTGGATCGATCCTGTGAGCAACACGTACATCATCCTGCTGGCCAATGCGGTGCATCCGAACGGCAAAGGGTCAGTAATTGCATTGCGTGCGCGGCTGGCGAATGCCGTGGTCGAGACACTGCACCTGACCGTTACCGAAGAAGAAGAGATGCGGGTGGCGCGCATCACCGGGTACAACGAGTCGATGATGGCCGAGCGCCGCGTGACCGCGCGCGACGGCGAAGTGAAGGTGGGGATCGATGTTCTGGAAGCGGACGATTTCCGCGAGCTGCATCCGGATCCCGCCCACCCGGTGAGAATCGGGCTCGTCACCAACCAGACCGCGGTCGATGCGCATGGAAAGCGCACGGCCGATGTTCTGGCGCACGCGCCGGGGATCAAGCTGGCGGCGATTTTCAGTCCGGAGCACGGCATCGCCGGCGTGCTCGACACAACGGCCATCGGCAACTCGCGCGATGCGGAAACGGGCGCGCCAATTTACAGCGTCTACGGCGACTCGGACACGAAACGGCGGCCTACGGACGAAGAGTTGGCCGGCGTAGATGCGATTGTCTACGACATTCAGGACATGGGCGCGCGGTTTTACACCTACGAAAGCACGCTCGGTTACTTTCTTGAAGCGGCCGCGAAGGCGGGCAAAGAGATCGTTGTCCTCGATCGCCCCAACCCACTCGGCGGCGCGTACGTGCAGGGCCCCATCCTCGATGCGGGCCGCGAATCGTTCGTCGGCTACTCAAGAACTCCGGTGCGCCACGGCATGACGGTGGGCGAACTGGCGCAACTGTTCAACAGCGAGCGGGCGGTCGGCGCAAAACTCTCGGTGGTGCACATGGAAGGTTGGTTGCGCGGCGACTGGTTCGATTCCACCGGAAGAGTATGGATCAATCCCTCGCCCAACATGCGCAGCCTGACGGAAGCGGAGCTGTATCCCGGCATCGGGATGATCGAAGGCGCGAACATCTCGGTCGGCCGCGGAACTGACACACCCTTCGAATTGGTGGGCGCGCCGTGGATCGATGCCGCTGCGCTCGCCGGCTACCTGAACGCGCGGGAGATTGACGGCGTACGCTTTGTGCCGGTCACCTTCACGCCCAATGCCTCGAATTACGCAAACCAATTATGCGGCGGCGTGAGCATTATCGTGACCAATCGCGAGGCGCTGGATGCGCCCGAGCTTGGGTTGGAGATTGCGGCTGCGCTCGAGCATTCGTATCCCAATGATTTCAAGATCGCCGGCATCGACGTGCTGATGCGCAACAAAGCTACGCTCGATGCCTTGGTGGCGGGCGAAGATCCGCGCCGCATTGCCGAGGATTGGCAGGATGCGCTGAAGAATTTCGAAACGGTGCGCGCGAAGTATCTTCTTTACTGATTTTGCTCGAGGTCGGCGAGGCATCGAAGATGCAGAGGGATGGAATGAAGTTCAGAGCGAGCGGAATGCGATGGGGTGGGATGGCCGTGGCAGCCGCGATGGCTGCGGCGATGATCGCTCAGTGCGCCATCGCCGCGCCGCCGGTTCACCTTGATCGCAAAGGCGAGCGGTGGGCGGCCGCGACCCTGCGCAAGATGACGCTTGAAGAAAAAGTCGGGCAGATGATCATGGTCTGGGCGAAGGTTCAGTTCCTCAACCCGCAGAGCGCGGAGTACCTGGAACTGCGCGACGAGATGACGAAGTACCATGTGGGCGGCTTCGGCGTCACGGTGGCCACCGACGGGCCGCTGCTGATCGAAAGCGAGCCGCTGGAGGCCGCGGCGCTCACCAACCGGCTGCAAAAGGATTCGAAATATCCGCTGCTGTTCGCAGCCGATTTCGAGCGCGGCCTGTCGATGCGTCTTGAGGGCGCAACGGCGTTCCCGGCGGCGATGGCTTTTGGTGCGGCCGGCGACAAGAACCTGGCGCGCGAGTTCGGCCGCATCAGCGCCATCGAGTCGCGCGCCATCGGAGTTCAGTGGAACTGGTTCCCGATTGCGGACGTCAATTCCAATCCCGCCAACCCCATCATTGATACGCGCTCGTTCGGTGAAGATCCCGTGTTGGTAAGCGAGATGGTCGCTGCCTACATCGAGGGCGCGCGCAGCGAAGGATTGTTGACGACGGCCAAACATTTTCCTGGCCACGGTGACACGGATACGGATTCGCACCTCACGCTGGCGCGCGTGCCGGCAAGCATGGATCGGCTGAACTCGGTGGAACTGGTTCCGTTTCGCAGCGCCATTGCCGCGGGAGTGGATTCGGTGATGGTGGGCCATCTGATTGTTCCAGCCGTCGAGCCCGACCCCAATCGCCCCGCCAGCGTCTCTGCGCACGTGATCAAGGATCTGCTGCAGGGACAACTCGGTTTCAAAGGCCTCGTAATTACCGATGGATTGGATATGGCGGGGCTGACGCACGTTTTCTCGGGATCGGAAGCGGAGATTTCGAGTGAGGCGGCCGTCGCAGCCGTGGAGGCGGGCGAGGACATGGTGATCATTCCCGGCGACCTTGGTGGCGCATATAACGGCCTGCTGACGGCGGTGAAGAAGGGCGAAATTTCAGAGGCGCGCATCGATGAAAGCGTGCTGAAAATTCTGCGCATGAAGGCGTCGGTGGGCCTGAATCGCAACCGTTTTGTGGATCTTTCCAAAGTGGAGGATGAGGTTGCGCAGCCGGAGAACATGGCCCTTGCCGAAAGCGTCGCCGATCGCGCCGTGACGCTGGTTCTCGATAACGGCAAGCTGATTCCGCTCGCGGCTCAGCCGGGGCGGCCGTCTCGCATCGTTGCGGTCATTTTCTCGGATCGGCCGCGCGGCAGCGACGGAGGCCGCGCTTTTGCGAGTGAACTGCGCAAGCGGGCACCCGGGGCGACAGTCTTTTTCGTCGATCCCAGCAATTCAGGTTATGTCTTCGACAACGTGCTGGCCGCGGTGCGCGATGCGGGCAGCGTGATTGCCGTCGCCGAGTCGGTTCCCAATCCGAGGCGAACCACCGAGGGCCGCGCGGGCGGGTCGGTAGGTCTCAATGCGGGACCGCTGCAGTTGCTCACCGAGATAGTGAAGACGGCGGGAGCCAAAACGATCGTCGTCGCGTTCGGCAACCCGTACACGGGCGGTTCGATCCCAGGCATTCAGACGTACGTTTGCACGTATTCGAACACTGTGGTTTCCGCATCGAGCCTGGCGCGGGCGCTGTTCGGCGAGATTCCGATCCACGGGCGGTTGCCGGTATCGATTCCCAACCTTGCGCCGCGCGGAACGGGGCTCGACCGCGATGCGATCGCGGTGCGAGCCAGTGCGCCATGAGCCAGTGCGCCATGAACAAGTGAGCCATGAAATCGACCGGTGGTTTTGAGAGGAGCAATCGAGTGAGTGCCGCAAAATCAAATCCTAGAACCGTTCGGCCCTGGCGCGGCGGAGTGGGCAGCATTGGCCGCGCGATCGCGGCCAGCATCGCGCTGGGCGTGCTGCTTGCCGGCTCGCCGGCTCAGGCGCAGCAATCTGTCGACCACCCGGACGCGGTGGTGGCCAGGCCCGTGGTGAATATGTACAGAAACGCAACGGCTGCGAGCGATGTGGTTTCGCAGGTGCTGTACGGCGCCGGAGTGCTGACGCTCCAGAGCAGCCAGGGCTGGTTCAACATTCTCACCGCGGATGGATATACGGGTTGGGTGGAGGCGGCAGACCTGAAGACGCTGAACGGCGGGACCTACGCGCCCAGGGGCGATGCGGTGCGCGTAACGGCGTTGAGCGCGAACGTTTATCGCGAACCCGACGTGACGGCTCACGCGCCGCTGTTGCAACTGCCGTGGGAGTCGCGTCTGGAACCTGCGCCGGCGCCTGCGAAAAACACCGAGCGCTGGCTCGAGGTGCACCTTGTGGATGGGCAAACGGCCTGGGTGCAGCGCGGCGACATCAGCGACGATTTTCTGCCATTAAGCATTGGCGAAATGCTCCAGTTGGCGCACCGGTTTATCGGCACCACGTACACCTGGGGCGGCGTGAGCAGCTTTGGCTTCGACTGCTCAGGGTTTACGCAGATGCTGGAGCGGCAACGCGGCATCGAGATGCCGCGCGACGCAGATATACAGGCTTCCTGGAGCGGCGTGATTGTCGTGGAACGCAAGGACCTCGAGCCCGGCGACCTTCTTTTTTTTGGCTCGAGTCCATCCAGAATCACGCATACCGGCATGTACCTGGGCAACGGCGAATTTATGCACGACACCACGCACGACCATCCCGGCGTGCAGATCAGCCGGCTGGACGACATGCCGTGGACACAGCTACTGGTAGCGATACGGAGAGTGAAGCCATGACTCAAAGCGCCATAAATCGACGCGCCCTCAATCGACGCGACTGTTTGAAAATTGCCGGCGCCGCCGCGGTGCTACCATTCGCATCATCGGCCGCGCGCCCGCAATCCGCGCCGGGCCCCTGCACGGTGAACGTTGGATTGAAGCGCCTGATGCTGCGCCACACCTGGACGACGACCATGTCGTCCAGCGAGTATCGCGACACGGTGCAGGTGGAATACCGGCGTGACGGAGTTTCCGGTTACGGTGAGGGCGCACCGATCGTGCGCTACCAGGAGTTTCCCGCATCGGCCATGAAGGCCATTCAAGCCATTGCGAGCGACATTACCGCGGGCGATCCCTGGAAGTATCGGAAGTATCTTGCGGGCATCCGCAAGGCGCTGGGCGACCAGCAGCACGCCGCGATGGCTGCGGTCGATATCGCCATTTTCGATTGGCTGGGCAAGAAGCTCGATATTCCGCTTTACAAGTTTTTCGGGCTGGACGCGGCGGATGCGCCGATCACGGATTTTTCCATCGGCATTGATACGCCGGAGATCACCCGCCAGAAGACGCGCGAAGCTGCGGATTTTCCGGTGCTGAAAGTGAAGGTGGGCCTCAAGACGGACGAGGCGACCATCGAAGCCGTGCGCAGCGTGACCAATAAGCCCATTCGCGTGGATGCCAACGAGGGATGGACCGACAAGGAAGAGGCCATCCGCAAAATCAACTGGCTGGAATCGCAGGGCGTGGAGTATGTAGAACAGCCCATGCCGGCGCACATGATTGAAGAGACCCGCTATGTGCGCAGCAAGGTGCACCTGCCGATCTATGCCGACGAGGCGTGCACCGATGTAACGATGATTCCAAAACTTGTCGACGCCTACGACGGAATTAACGTCAAACTCGACAAGGCAGGGGGCATTCTGGAATCGTTGCGGTGGATCGAGGTGGCGCGCGCCATGAACATGAAGATCATGCTGGGCTGCATGGTGTCGAGTTCCTGCTCCGTAACGGCCGCGGCGCATTTGTCGCCGCTGGTGGATTACGCCGACCTCGACGGCAACCTGCTGGTGGCCAACGATCCGTGGACGGGCGTGCGCGTGGAGAAAGGAAAACTGCTGCTTCCCGAGGGCCCGGGATTGGGCTTGAAGCCGGCGTGAAATGCGGCCGAAAATTTGTTGAAGTTTTCGCAATGTGTGAGGGCGGTATTTCTGGGCAATCGATAAGCTGGTTGAGCAAAGTGCGTGGATGCAATCTGCCAGGGCCCGCCGGCAGTGCTTGACCCGGAGGTTCACTTCAAAGTGGATACATCGGAAATGATGACAAACCTAAGCAGGAAGCCGCGTCCAACGCCCCTGGACCGCAGGAGCGGCATCCCGCTTTATCACCAGATTCAGCGGCGCCTTCTGGATCAGATCCAATCAGGCGAACTGAAGCCGGGCGAACCGTTGCCGTCGATTCAGCAGATCGCTACGCGGATGGGCGTGAGCCAGATGACGGTCCGGCAGGCGGTCGGCGCACTGTGCGAGCGCGGAGTGATTTACAGCCGCCAGGGCAAAGGCACATTCATTTCCGGCATCAAGCTGGAAAGGGATTTTCGCCAGGTCCTTTCATTCTCAGAGGAAACCCAGGCGCGCGGAGCCACGCCCAGTTCCAAGCTGCTTTCGTTCCGCATCCAGGCGCCGATCCAGGAAGTGAAAGAGGCCCTGGGCCTGAGCGATGAGGAGCGCGTTTTCAATCTGCGCCGGGTTCGCTGCGGCGACTCGATTCCCATGGGCATTGAGTCCAGCTGCCTGCCCGTGCAGCTCTGCCCCGGACTCATGGAGACCTTCGATGCGACGACCTCGCTCTATGATGAGCTGGCGCATCAATACGGAATCCAGTTGATGGTGACCGACGAAGTGGTGGAAGTGGGTAAGGCAAGCGCGGAAGATGCACGCCTGCTGCAGATCGCTCCGCAGAGCCCGATCTTTCTGTTTACGCGCGTCTCGTATCTTGAAAACGGCACACCGGCGGAGCATGTGAAATCTGTCTATCGTGGAGACAAATACAAAATTGTGAACCGGCTGATGCGCATGAAGCGCGAACGGTTGACGACGCCGCATGCGGCATCGACCAAGCCGGCGGTTAACGCAATCAATTGATCGTGGCGCTCGCGGCATCGTGGGACATTGACATTTGCTGCATCGGGCGTCTTTTTCCCGGCGAATTTTTTCAAGAGCGGAACCAGATGACAGCGGCGGTGAGACTGCTGATCAGGAGGGGAAACCACACCTGTGCGATCCACGGCGCGGGAATGAGGAAGAGGATGTCGGAGCTGACGAGCGAGCCGGGCCAGCCGATGGTGAAACGAAGCCAGACGTAATAAAAGAAATCCCAGAACGCGAAGGTCCAGAGAAACGCGGCGATTCTTGCCTTGAGGTTTTGCCCGGCAAGCCAGGCGATTCCGCCGAGCATCACGAGGGTTGCCGCTTCGCGGAAGCACTCGATTCTTACCAGATTTTCCGGCAGAGCCGCAGGGCCGTGCGCCTGCGGAACCGGCCACAACCCCGTGGCGGCTCGCAAATAAACCACCACGGCAGCTTCAACGAAGCCAAAGGCAATGGCAAAGACCGCGATGACCAGAAGCCGCTTTCTGCCAAGTAGAAACTTCGCTTTTCTCGACAGGAGATAAGGGATTACGGGAACGAGGACGAGCAGATTGACCCACCACGGCGAAGCCAAGAGAACAAAGCCCGACATAGAGTGAGTCTACGACGGTGCGGGGTTCGCATCATGGATGGAAGTGTGCGCGATGGGATTGCACACTGCGGGCCAAGCGACGCTGGAGCGGCGATCATCGAATCGATTGCCAGGTGGTATATACTTTTTCAGGTCAGCCAGCCGCATGTGGGCGGGAGTAGTTCAGTGGCAGAACGTCAGCTTCCCAAAATAGATAATCCTATTATCTTCAATCACTTACAGAAACGCAAACAAGCCTAAACGGATCGTAGAGAGTCAAGAACAATATTTACAGCGGTGCTGAAAATGGTGTTTCCCCTTTATTCATGCTAGTTTCAGCATCGCACCATTTGCGGCCCCACTGGGATTTTTCACACCATTTTCGGGTTTGCCCCGAAATCGGGTGACGTTTTCCAGCCACTTCGCGGTGCGATTGCGCGTGAGTTTGTGAACGGCCATCCAATCACCCACAACATTTCAGTGACGGAGCCGAATGGCAAGGTAAGCGTAACGAACGTCATCCATGGCAAGTTGCTGCCGTGATCCCGAGCTTACCCCAGCAGGCCTGACATCTTGCGCGTGATACAGGCGAAGCCTGTAAAGACGCGGGCGGCTTTGCCGGTCGTCTGGTGCAGGACATGAGCCACAATGTCAGTTCCGCAATTCCCCAGCAGTCCACTTCTTATTTTTCTACGTCGATCTCCGGATACTTCCGCTTGGCAGCCGCTACCACGGTCGCGTGTTCCGGCTTTCCGCTGGACCGGGCTAGCGCATCCCGCGCGTGCGCAGCGCCCTCAATTGGGTAGCGCCGCGTCTTCGGAAAGACAAAATCCCCTTTGGGCAGCTCCTTCCGCTCCTCATACGTAAGCTTTGTCATCGTGACTTCTCCCGCCTTTCCTATTCCAAGCCTTGCTCACCGGTAGGATGGCCCCGGCCCACCCCGAATTGCACCGGGCCTCGATGCCGGACCTTCAGATATCTCTAAGAACTTGTTGAAATAGGTACCGGGTTTGCGACGAGGTAGTTGTGCTGTACGTCCAATAGGTATGCGTGGCGACGAGCGTATTCAGGACGGGATGTTCAGCTATGTTTCATTGGAGCAGCGGGTGCCCCAGGATCACCCGCTGCGAGCGGTTCGCGAGTTGACGGACACGGTGTTGCGAACCCTGAGCCCGGAATTGGATGCGCTCTATGCCGACTCTGGTCGGCCGTCGATCGCGCCGGAGTACATTCTGCGTGCGTTGCTGCTGCAGGTGTTCTACTCGGTGCGCTCGGAGCGGCTGCTGGTCGAGCAGATCGATTACAACCTGCTGTTTCGCTAGTTCGTGGGTCTGGGCATGGACGATGGGGTGTGGAATCATGCGGTGTTCTCGAAGAACCGCGACCGGCTACTGACCAGCGAGGTGGCGCAGCGTTTCTTCGCCGCAGTGAACCAGCAGGCGAAGCGGTTCATGAGCGACGAGCACTTCACGGTGGATGGCACACTGACCCAAGCGTGGGCCTCGCAGAAGAGCTTCCGTCGCAAGGACGGTTCAGATGATGGTGATGGCACCGACTTTTGTGGCCAGAGCCGCACCAACGAGACGCATGAATCGACCAGCGACGCCGACGCGCGGCTTTACAAGAAGAGCTACGGCAAGGAGTCGAAGTTGAGTTACCTGGGCCATGCGCTGGTGGAGAACCGCAACGGGTTGATTGCCGCGGCGATAGTGACCCACGCCGATGGTCTGGCCGAGCGCGACGCCGCGCTGTTGATGCTTGCGCAAAAGCAGGAGGGCCGCTCGCGGCGGATCACGGTGGGTGCCGACAAGGCTTACGACACGAAGGATTTCGTGCGCACGGTGCGGGAGCTGAACGTGACGCCCCATGTTACCAAGAACGACAACGGCAGCAGCAGCAACCTGGACCGCAGAACCACGCGTCAGCCCGGCTATGCCGTTAGCCTGAGCCGGCGATGGCTGATCGAAAAGGGCTTCGGCTGGCTCAAGCAAACCGGCCCGCTGCGCGAGGTCAAGCTGCGAGGCCTGGAAAAAGTGGATTGGCTGTTCGTCTTCAGTTGCGCCGCGCACAACCTGATCCGACTGCCGAAACTCATGGCTCAACCACCGGGAAGGCTCAGGGAGCACTGTGCCTGAGCAACGGTTGCGGGCCTCCGGGATACGTTCCTGAGGCACGCAAATCCCTATCAACACTGGTCAGACCCGTAGTTCAAACAGATTGCAACCGGGCAGAGACGAAAATCACCAGGAAATTCGTCACCATGCGGCGAATTTCAACAAGTTCTTAGATACGAATTGGCAAGATCAGACACCCTGCACGCTTGGATGCCGCGCCGCGTCGCCGCCGTGAGCTTGAACCGCATACACTACGGCGCGTCCATCAATCCCGCGTCCTGCGCCCCCGCCGGCAGCTTGCACTCGGTATTCGGCATGCACGAATTCGCATTCACGAATGCGGTGCGAATCGTATCCGTCGCGTCCTTCATCTTCACGATGATGGCCTCCGGCTCAGCCTGGTCCACATTCACATTCACGGTACCGTACTGGCCGAATCCTAATGCCTTGCCGCTCTTGTCCAAAAGACATGATTCTCCTCCCAGCGCCTGCCCCAGGTTGGCCTCACTCTCTAGGCTTCCATACGCCATCGGGGCCCAGTTAAGAACATACGACGGAGCCAGTGCGTGCATGGTGGTGTCGGGAACCTGCGTTGCATCCGCAACCAGCTTCCCGTTCATGTAGTAGAGAAACTGCCCGTAGAGGTTCGAGAAACGCGTCGTGTCCATCCATGCGGGGGTGTCCATTGCCGGCGCTCCCGCAATCTTCCACGGCGTGCCGTCAAAGTTGCGCCGCAGCAGACGAATAAACATGTTAGGCCCCGAAAGGTCGACCATCCACCACTTGCCCTTCAGGTCCTTATCGGCCGACGTGAACTCGACCTGCGTCAGCAGCTTATCCGTCTCAACCAAAGGCTGCCCCGACAACCAGAACTTATCCTTGTTGTTCGTCATCATGCTGGCCAGGGCGATATCCATCTGGTCGCCGAATGCTTTTGGCGAAGCATCGCCCCCGTTATCAATCGCCTCCGTCGCCGCAACAATCCCCACAACGTTCGATGACATATCCTCGGGCGAAAATGCTGAGAAATCCTCCGCTGGAGTGCTTGGCGGTATTCCAAAGCCTCCCAATAGGAACGATGCTGGAGTATCGCCCCACGTCACCAACTCGTGTGCCCACGAACTCACATAAACAATCGCTCCCGCCAAGGCCAGCACCGGGTCCTTCCCGCTCGGGATCGTGTTGACAAGCACTGCGTCGTTTCCGACGGAAAAGCTATGTTGGCCGGCCAGCAGGTTGGCATACACCCATAGCATCATGTCTGCGTTGTCTCGCACGTGTCCGATGTCTACCAGCCCCGCAGCCGCCGTATACACATAGCCCACGGGTTCCTTGGTGTCGCTCGACGATGCGCTAAGGTCGCCTCCGTTCCCGTAAATGTGTCCGCCCAACTTCGTCGGCTCTAACGCCTTGGCGTAATTGAAAATGCAGCAAATGCGCTCTTTCGGCGGCGGAATTGCCACCTGCTTGGTAGTGGTTTGCGGAGTTTGGACTTTCGGCGGCGGAGGAGCAGGGCATTGCGAGAATCCTGTGGCCGACGGAAACATCAGGAGCACGGCAACCGCCATCCGCGCCGCGCGTGTCAAGCGCACAACATGCTCTCGAATCCTGCTCGTATCGTTCATCCTGTCATCCAGTCCCGCGCTGAGGGGAGGGAAGTGCGCGGCCAATGCTTGGTCAATCCCCGCAGTATACGCCTCGCCAATCCCGCTTATACCTTGCCGGAATTGGCGCAGTTTGGTAATATCCGCTTCCTGGGTTTCTTTGTCACCGATAAGTTGAATGCAGATCTTCGCGCCGATTCGATAGTAATAAATTCTGTAATCGTAGTCGGCTTTTGCCTCGTAAATGGTTGGTTACGTGCCGGAAATCGCGTCGCGATAGACAATTTGGCCGGCATTCGACGCTTCTCTCATGGTCGATTTCCAGGGTTCCTGCGTCACCTCTGAAGGCGCGCTAATTCTGGTGAGTGAGTTGGACGAACGCTTAGGGTTGAACGAACTCATCGGGGAGCGTCTTACCGACGACCGGCGAGGCAAGAACACCCAATTGCCGCTGCCCGACCTGCTACGCCAGTCGATCTACAACCGCTTGGCCGGATGCCAAGATGTGAACGACGCCGAGCGACTGTCGCAAGACCCGGCCTTCCGGTTAATCGGCTCGGCGCAGATCTGGGAACGGGGAACCGGTTGATAACCCATGAAACATTGCGGTTGCAGCTTGACAGCCGTGACTGAGGTTGGCGAAGGTACATGTCATTGGTGAATACGGGGCCTTGTGATGCCGTTCGGGCTGCGATTTTTCCCCTTTGGGTCGCAGTGAGAATGGGCGCCTGAAGGAATGGGCGGGCGTGGTCCGGGAGGGGATCGCCGTGTCAGTGATCAATCGTAGAGTTTTGTTACTCCACCCTAAGCGCAAAAACAAAGGTGCGCCGAGGATGAGGCACCCGCGTCCGGTTTTCGTGCGGGCGGGGATGGTGTGTGCGCTGGCTGCGGCGCTCGCGCCGGTTCATGGGCAAGAGGCGCGATGGCAGCAACTGACGCAACAGGTACAACAGTTGCTGGCGCAGGGCAATGATGGGGCCGCTTCGTCGCTGGCGCAGCAAACCGTGCAGGTGGCGCAGGCTACATGGGGCGCGCAGGATGCGCATGTGGGACTAACGCTCGATACGCTGGGCAATATTGGGGCCGATCTTGGGAACTACAGCGGCGCGGAGGCGGCGTACCGGCAGGCGCTGGCGATCGATTTGAAGGCGCTGGGGGCAGCAAACATCCAGACGGCGCATGTGATGGCCGATCTCGGCGAGCTTTATGGATCGCACGGGCAATTTGGCCAGGCCGACCAGCTCTTTCACGCCGCGCTTGGGGTTTATTTGAAGGAGTACGGACAGACGGATGTGCGCGTGGCCGACCTGGTTTTCAAAGCGGCAGATGTGCTTCTGTCGGAGGCGCATTCCGCGGCGAGTTACTCTGAGGCGCAGTCGAAGTACAACGCGGCGACGAATGGATTTACATTGGCGGCGACGGTGTATCAGAAGGCGCAGGGCGACTGGAGCGTGGGGCTGGCGCATTGTTACGACAGGCTGGCAGCGATTGCCGAGGACGGCAGCGGACATGCTGTGGCGGAGAAGTTGCACAAACGCGCATTGGAGATTCTGGAAAAGGCATACGGGCCGGACAGCATGCAATTGACGGATTCGCTGGAAGGGCTGGCCCGCGTCTACAAGGATGAACAACAACTGGCGCAAGCAGAACCGGTTTACCAGCTCGTGTTGAAGATCGCGCAGGCCCATCTGAAGCCGGACGATCCGGGGCTGCGGGACGCGGAGGCCGACCTGGCTGGTTTGTATTACTACGGAGGAAGGCCGGCGCAGGCGGCTCCGTACTTTCAGGCCTACCTGGGCAACCTGATGGACGAGTTTCGCGCCAATGCGGCGACCATGAGCGAGCGGGAAAGGCTGATTTACCTTGCGGCGTTTCATAATGCGTATCCGCTGTTTTTCAGCTTTGTGCTGAAGTGTCACGAGCAGATGCCGGAGTTGGCAGGCCAGATGTATGACGCACTGCTCGAAGAGAAGGGGATGATTGCCGAGAGCGCGGCGGCGATGCGGGCGGCGGTCGAGGCGAGCGGCGATCCGCAGGCAGTGCAGATGCTGGACAAGCTGGCCAGCGACAAGACGCAGATAGCGGTGCTGATGGAGTCGACCGCGGGAGACGAGGCTAGTCGCCAGGCGCAGATCAATCAACTGGGAAGCGAGGCGAATTCGCTCGAGCAAACGCTGATGAAGCGCTCGGCCGCGATGAGCCAGCAAAAGGCGCAGAACGCTGCGACATGGCAGGATGTGCAGAAGGCGCTGAAGCAGGGAGAAGCGGCGGTGGAGGTGGTTCGATTCCAGTACGAAACAGGCGCTGCGGTGACGGGAGAGCTGATCTATGTGGCATTAATCGTGACGCCGGAGAGCAAGGAGCCGGAGTTTGTCGTGCTCGGGGAAGCCAAGGAACTGGAAGCGGCGCCCATGCTGGCGTATCGCGACGATGTGGGGCAGACGCGGGGATCTGCCGAGGCGGAAGCGCCGGCCGCGGCGGGACAGCAGGGAAATGTCGCGAATACGAATGCGGCGTATGCGGCGTTCTGGAAGCCGCTGGAGCCGGCTCTGCACGGAGCGAACCGGGTGTATGTCTCGCCGGATGGAGTGTTGACGACGATCGCGATGGGGTTGATGGCAGACAGCGATGGAAAGCTGCTGATGGAGAAGATTCAGTTGCGGATTGTGAACAGTTCGAAGGATCTGCTGCTGCCGGCGCGTGTTGCACAGTCGAAAACCGCGCTGCTGGTGGGGAATCCGAAGTTTGATTTGACGGCAGCGCAGCAAAAAGCGGCGATTGCCGAGTTGCGGGGCGGATCGACGACGCCGGGAGCGCAGCAGACGGCTCAGGCGGGAGGACAAAGTCCCGCGGAGAAGATTTCCAATGCGGGCGCGGCGCAACTTGCCTCGCGTGGCGGCGATTTGGAAGGCTTGGACCTGAATGCGCTGCCGGGGACGCAGGTGGAAGTGGACACGGTGGTCAAGCTGCTGAAAAGCGCGGGTTGGCAGGTGACGGAGTACACGGGCGAGTTGGCTCTGAAGGATGCAGTGACACAGGCGCATGCGCCGCGCGTAGTGCATCTCGCGACGCATGGGTTCTTTCTGACCGATGAGCAATTGAAGTCAAACGCGGTGGAGGAAGGGAAAACGGCAAACGTGAATGAGGATCCGATGCTGCGGGCGGGGCTGTTCTTCGCCGGCGCCGATCGCGTGAGACAAGGCGCCGCGCCGGAGGCCGGGGTGGACGACGGAGTGCTGACGGCTTATGAGGCGAGCCAGCTAAACCTGGAGGGAACGGAACTCGTGGTGCTGAGCGCATGCGAGACGGGATTGGGCAAGCAACTGAACGTCGATGGAGTTTTCGGCTTGCGGCGCGGACTGCAGGAGGCCGGGGCAGACGCGGTGATGATGAGCATGTGGTCGGTTCCGGACAAAGAGACGCAGGAGTTGATGTCGTTGTTTTATGCGAATTGGCTGGGCGGGATGGAGAAGCCGGAGGCACTGCGGCAAGCGCAACTGGAAGAGCGCGAGATGGTGAAGAAGCGGTATGGGAAGGATTTGCCGTATTATTGGGGCGCGTTTGTGCTGATTGGGAAGTGAATAACACAGAGGAAAAGGGACCAAGGGAATAGAAAGACGAGGACTCGGGACAGTTGGCCGGTAGCCCGGAGCCGGTGCCTTGAAGCCGAAAACGGAAGAGCTGTGGGACTTCGGGGATCCGGCGCAGGATGCGCACGGTTGCGCGTTGCCTTTAGAATCTAGCGGCGCGCTGCAGGAATCGGCCGAGGCTGAGAAGATAGAGCATTGACTCCGTCTGATGCGCGGTACTCTTCTCCTTGCCGGTTCATGCGAGCTGTTGATTCTGGTCCGTCGGGAAAGCCCCATGCCATGGATAGGACGTACATCGGCGGCTACAAGGAAACATGGAGGCAATCCTGAACATTGCTTCCGCCCCAACGCCCAGAGACGATGAGTTCTTTTTGACCTCGCTGAACTCTTGCAAAATAAAAGAGGACTGAGCCATCCCACACAGCTTTTCCTCCAACTGGCCATGTGAGCAATTGGGATGAGTCTGGGGCGCTCCCGGCTCGAAGGCACGCACATCGGACGAAAACCACTGGTCGTGGATCGCGAAGCCATCTATCGCGATCACTGCCAGGGCCAAAGCCTAAGGCAGATCGCGCGCCGTCATCGCATCTCTACCGCCTCCGTGCAACGCGTCCTCCGCGACCAGGAACAGCCACCACAGCCGGTCAAGTCGCAACCATATGTAGGTGTGACAAAAGCCCTCGAAAAGGTAGCCCACTAACCCCCACAGAATCAGCGGCCGGATCCACCCGATCCGGCCGTATTAAAAGCTATGCCTTAAGATGCACCCAAGTCCCACAAGTCAGATCAGGCACCCGGGAATTCGACGGGCTACGGTTTAGCTCCCGGCATGCTGCGCAAGCCTTCTCTTCGCCTCTTCATTCCCTGCCGCCGCGATCTGCTCGACCATGTGATCATTCTGAATGAGCGGCATCTGAAGCGCTTGATGAATGAGTACATCCGCTATTATCACAACGACCGAACACATCTTGGTCTGGATAAACAAACTCCGGCTTTCCGAGAAAGAGCGGAAGGTACGACGACAGGCGCCAAGATCCTTTCCATGCCACGGCTCGGCGGCCTGCATCATCGCTACCGGCTCGCCGCCTGAGCCGCATCTACTATCATCTTCTGCGAAACTGAAGATGAACGACGGCAGAGGTGTGTCTCCTGACGCCATCTATTTGGCTTGTGGTTGTCGGCTCGCAGCGAACCTGGCTCTCGCGACCGAAAACTGTGCCCGGGCTTCCTCGTTTTGCGCTCTTAACGGTTAGCATAAGCTGGGATTTGCGTCCAGATGGTATTTTGGCGAAGGACAACTGCTTGCGGCCTCGCGGGAGAGAATCGCCGATCCCCTTCCGCAAGGCCGTCAGCCGGCCCGTTTACTGCACGTTGCTCACCTTGCCGTTACTGAAGGTGACCTTCATGCCGCTGTAATAGTAGATGACCTTGGGTCCCAGGTTCGCCACCCGTGTCGGCGCGCCAAGAGCCGCTTTTACCTCATCGGGGGTCTGACCCAATGCGACGGATGCGGGGGAAGCGGCCGGAGCAGGCGTGGCTGCGTCTGTCGGAGTTCCGCCCGCGGGTGCGACATTGCCCTGGGCCGGATCGGCAGACGCATCCTGCTGGGCCTGGTCGCCCTGCTTGTCCACTTGCGCAATTTCAGTGCCGACGTTGGGCTCCGGCGGAGGCGCAACCGCGGCATACTGCGCGGGAGCCGGCGCTGCCTGGGCCGAAGGCGGAGCTGCGGGGAACCCACCCGAACCCTGTTTGGATTGCAGCTCCTGGAGCCCCTGGTCGATGGTCTCCCGCATGTGATTCTGCATCTCCTGCAGGTCGGTCAACTGGACCAGCACAGTAAGGGACATCTGGCAGTCCGGGGTGCCCTTGCTGGACAGAACCACCAGGTTCGCCGTGGTTGCGTCGGCGGGTGGCGCAGTCCGCAACTGCAGCGTATCGCCGTCGCTGACCACGCACTCCTGGCCGGACGCATCCGTCACGTCCAGATTGCCTCCAGCGACGAATACATGCGGACGGCCGTCGCTCAACAGGCGTGCAATTCCGCTGGAACCGGGGTCAACATCCTGCCCCGCGGCGTTCTGTGCGGCCTCCTGGTTCTCCAGCGCCAACTGATCCCTCACCTCGTCGGCGACCATCTGCTTCACCTCGGGGGTCAACACCGGCGCCCCGCCTGCCGCAGCAGGAGCGCCGTCATTTTCGCCGGCACTCTGGTGGGCCGCATAGGCTGCCTGCAAATCCTGCGAGACGATATAGTCCGTCAGCCAGTACGCGGCTGAAGGGTACGTCGCATACGGCTGGAAATAGCCGCCGTAGTATCCGTACCAGGGACTGCCGGCGAATCCCCACCCGAATGCAATCGGCGCCGCCCACGGGTTATAGGCCCAACCGTAGAAGCCGGGATGAAAGTAGAAGCCAGGGGCATAGACACTCAGATCTAGCCCGCGATACCCATAGCCGCGGTAGAAGCGGTCGTAGGAGCGGCCGTTATAGTAATAGGAGCGCCGGTCGAAATCGTGCCCGTGGTAAGAGTACCCGCGCTCGACATATCCCCGGCGGCCCCGCTCGGCATAAACGCGGCTGTGGTCGGCGCGTTCCACTGAGACCCTCCGGCCGCCCCCGAGCCCGTTGTGGACATCCATCCCTCTCTTGGGGTCATGCACGTCGCTCACCCTGCCATTGGACCGGGTGCGAACCGCGCTACCGCCCCTGGTCACGCGCTCATTGCTTCCCCGGGGCGCGGAGCCACCCCTGATCGCCGAGTGGTTGGCACCGCCAGCGCCGGGATGCCCAGCTCCGCCGCCAGCGCCAGGGCGCCCTCCGGCGGTCGTATGTTCGCCACCGGTGGTGGTGCGTGGGCCATTGGCCGTTGGTCCATGGGACGCGGCCCCGCCGGTGGTGGGCCCGTGCGATGCCCCGCCAGTGCTTGGCCCGTGCGATGCCCCGCCAGTGCTTGGCCCGTGCGATGCGCCGCCCCCGGAGCCTCCAGCAGGCTTAGCGGGCGCCTTCGCGGCAGGCTTCGGAGCTGGTGCTGCTGGCTTCTTTGTTTCTGCGGCCGCGCCTGCCAGGCAGCCTGCACCCAGCAATCCGGCAAGAATCATTCCTGCCGAAACACTTCTTATGGCTTTGCGAATAACTTGCACGGTCATCTCGTCCTCATTCCTGTTCCAGGCCCGCGCTCCATCCATGAAACGCGAACGCTCTACTCAACGTTGCTGACTTTTCCGTTGGTGAAAGTCACCTTCATGTCCGGGTAATAGTAGATTTCCTTCGCGCCTAACTTTGCCGTCTTGACCGGTTGGCCGAAGGCAGCCGTTACCTGATTCTTGGTCTGGCCGATGGCAATGGTGGGCGGCGCTGCGTCTGCCGGCGGGGGGGGCGGCGCAATGTCCGGTAGCGGCGCCGGGGGGGGAGCCGCTTGCGGTGCGGCAGCCTGGGCCGGCTGGCCACCCTGACCGCCTTGGTCGCCGTTATTGTCAGGGGGCTGAACCGTCATGACCTCTGAAACAATCTTCACAAAATCGTCCGCCGACGGGACCGGGCCATTCGGAAAAAGGAACTTGATCTCTCCGTAGTACCGCACCTGATTCCCCGAAGAGTCCGGGTAGGGGTCACTGAAGGTGCTCACAAGGATACCGTCCTTCTGAGCGACAATCCAGGTCACCCAGAACTTCTCGCCGGCGACAAACTTGCGCGATGCGCAGCCGTTGTTCGCCGCGTCTGCGGCGCTACCCCCGCCGCCAAATGGAATACGGCCTTTGAAGAAAGACTTCGTGGCGTCTTTGATGCGGTTATTGTAATTCGCAGTCAGGACCCCGCCGCTATAGGTGTTTGAGAATGCGTAGGAGGAGGCCGAGCTGCACATCATCAGCCCATCCTTATGCAACACCAGAATGTCGCCGGCTGTGACAATATCGGAGCGGTCGGCCGTGGCTTTCGTCACCTTGATCTGAGAGACAAGTTTCTCTTGGATCAGTGTCGCTCGGTCACCTGCCTGGCCTTCCATCCCAGTGCTTAATATTGCCGCAATCGCGGCCAATCCAACTACGCTTAGCCCCTTAGCTCGAGCCATATGCCTCTTCCAATTGGTGGGTAGCGGGGAAATTCTGCCAGAATGACCGTAACCTACATCAAGATACTGGGGATGTCAAGCGAATCATGAAAAGCGCCCAAAAACGACACACATCTCCTAAAGGATACAGGCCTTAGTTTGTACATAAGTGCAATGAAATCAATGGAATATTCAAGCCCTAGAAGGTGCTTTTGAGCCAAGTTCCGGCGTTTCTGAAAGTTAGTTATCCTCACTGGCTGGGCTGTTCGCTGGCAGACTCCATCGTGGGAGGTTAGCCCTTGGACTTCCCGGTCCGATTTGATCTGTTCCGTCCAAATCGGTTCCTTCCTCCATTTCATCGCAATCAAGCCGTAACCGCATCGAGCGCTCGTACTGATCTTCGCTGCCTGCAGGTTTTTTAATTCGGCCTGCGAGGAGGCCTGAGTTGCGTGAACGATCGCAAGCTACCCGGCTCAATTCGGTTGGAATCGATGGCAAGAGAGTTCGAAGAGATCAAGCGGGCAAAGCGAGGAGAAGGATGCAGGTGATGTTGTCCTGGCCACCGCGCTGCTTGGCCATTTGAATAAGATTTGGGCAAGCAGTTTCGAACGTCGAGGCCGCGAGAATTGAGGCGATAGCATCCTGGACGACGTAGCGGGTCAGGCCGTCCGTGGCCAAAAGAACGCCGATGCCGGGCTTGAGATCGACGGAGTAGAAGTCGGGTTGAACCTCGGCGGCCACGCCGACTGCGCGGGTGATGACGGATTCCATGCCTTGGAGGTCCGCGTTTTGAGCGTTCTCGATGGTCAGTAGGCCGTTGCGAATAAGCTCGTTGATATAGGAATGATCGACGGTGAGTTGGACGCACTGGTCGTCCTGGAGGATATAGGCGCGGCTGTCGCCGACGTTGCCGAGGATGAGCTTGTTCCCATCGAGTGCGGCAACGACCGCGGTGGTTCCCATGCCTTTGTTTTCGGGAATCTGCCCATTCTCCCAAACATCGAGATTGGCGGTGTTGATGGCGCGCAGAAGCCTGGTGCTTACGGGGAGCCCTGAGGCAGCCGAGGCGGCAAAGCTATTCAGAATGGCTGCCACCGCATGGGAACTGGCGACTTCGCCGCTGGCCATGCCCCCCATGCCGTCGCAGACGACATAGATGCCAAGCGTTTCCTCGTATCCGAAGGCATCTTCGTTGTCGGTTCGGACGCAGCCCACATCGCTGAGAGCCGAGACGGCGATACGCACGTGCGAGGATGCGCCCGCGGCCTGCGCAATGTCGAGCACTGTATCGGGCGCGGCACTGGCTGGGGGCGCCGATTCGGACGGCTGTCCGGAGGACGTACCAGTGCGCGAAAGCTCGTTTGTGAATTCTTCGGCCATGGCCTCCGCTCGAATCGGGCAAACGTTAGCGAACTACATTCGAAACACAAAGGCATTGATGTGTACTACGAGAATGTCGGCGCACGCTTGCCGAAAACTCACGATTAATCGTCGCGCAGGACAAGAATGGACATCTGTGGTGCCGGAATCTCGGCGGGAATGTAGACGCCCACCATGCGTGTCTGGACGATATGCTCCCAGCAGGGACCCACGCGCTCCATCGAGAAGTACTGGCACTCGACGCGCGCGGCAATCTGCGGCGGGGGCACGGGCAGGTGCGAGAGTACGAGGCCCGGCAGCGCGCGCTTGATCAGTTCGACTACAAAGCGCGCCGAGCAGATCTTGATAAGCCGGGGAGTATTTGCAATCAGGGCGGCGTCGCCGATGGGCGATTGGATTTCGAGGATCCATCGGCTCACACCCAGGCATCGCTCATCGGTCACCTGGCCATTCCAGAGGAAGCTCTCGACCGGATTGAGTGCGATGCGAATTGCCTTGGAGGGCATGACCAGTTCGAGGTGGCGACGGATATGAAGATCGAGTGCTGCAAAGCACTCGCCTGCATTCCAATGGTCGTACGCCGGCAATGATTGTGGATGCGTCTCCAGCCCGAAAGTGCAGAGCGCGCCGCCCAACCGCGCCATTTCGCGATAAAGTTCCTGGGGATGGCCGTGCTGCGAGACGAGGAAATTTCGCAATGCTGGAATGCTGCAATTGAGGGTGTGCAGAAACCAGTACTGGCCCACGTCGCGCCCCGACATTCCGGCTTGGAAAACACCGCTACGATTTGCCTGTTCTTGCGTGAAGACGGTGCTCTTTTCAGTGAGGATATCGACGAGGCGGCGGAGCATTCCAGCCAGCGCCGGGCTGGCGTGGAGATTCAGACAAGGCGGTATGAAGGCCGGATCGGCCTCGAAGCGGCCCGATCCGTCGCGCAGAATGCGCACCAGGGGCAGCGAGATCAGCGAGTCGTTCAGCTCCGATTCGGCTACGATCTGGAGATTCTTCCGGCCGGTTTCGATCTGTTTCTCGTCAAGACCCGTGTTCTGGTCTGGAACGAGCTGCTTTGAGGCAGTAAAGCGGGTTGCGGCGGGCGCCTCCTCGGAGCTGGTATTGCGGCCGCCGCGTACCAGCGCCGGGACGGCAAGATACATGGTCAGATGATCGGCGACGGGAGAGAAAAGCTCAGCGAAGGGGCGCGGCGCGGGCGCGGGGTCAGTGCCGGGAATGTCGAAGGCAAGGCCGTCGCTAAAGAGGCCGTGCGCGTGAGCGAGTGCCATCGATCCGTTGCGCAGAGCGTCGCCATCGAACTGCAATCCGGCAAAGCCCGCCGCGTCGCGCCATAGACTCTGCACGACGAAATCGAGCGCGTCCTCGAAGTAGCGGATCTGGTTTTGAAAATGATGGGGACTGATATACATCCCCTCGGTCCAGACGGGTTTGGTCAGTGTTCTCATTGGCCACCTCCCGCCTGCGGCAGCAGGATCAGCAACTCCATTTGCGGATTGGCAAGGTCGGCCGGTACGTAGGCGGCGAAGTTGCGGCTGCGGCCGATTGTCTCCCATGCCGCGCCGGCCTGGTTCAGGCTGAAGTACAGGTGCTTGACCTTGATGGGAATGGCGCTGGGCGGCGTGGGCAGATGAGTGAGCTGAACGCCAGGCAGAGCGTTGCTGACAAGCTGATCGATATGCGTCGCCGAACAGATCTTGACCAGACGCGGAACCTGGCGAATGATGGCGTCGTCCGGCGCGTCGGCAGCGATCGATAAATACATGCGGGTATTGGCCAGGTACTTATCCTGATCGATGGCCGTGGCGTAAACCGTGCTGCTGACGGGCTTGAGCGGAAGCGCCACCACGTTCGATGGAACCACGGTTTCCAGCAGAATCCTCAGCTTCTCGTCGAGATCGGCGAAGACCTTGCCGAGGTTGGAGTGATCGTAGAGGGGGAGATCGCGGGGACGGATGGTCGTGGAAAAGGTCGATAACGCCGCACCCAGATTGGTGAGTGTGGCAAAAAGCTCCTGCGGATGGCAGCGCTGCCCCTGCAACAGATGGCTCAGAACGGGGATATTCGAGTTGACCGTGTAAAGCAGCCAGAAATTGGCGATGTCGGCGTTGGTGAAGTCGGCGAGGCTCTGGTTACGCTGGCGGCGGCTGCCGGAGACCTGCGTGCTCTTGGCCGAGAGAATCTCAAGAAGTCCGTTCACCAGACCACCGAGAAAATCATTGGCGCTGACATCGAGCAGAGGCGGAACGAAGCGCGGGTCAAGCCGGAAACCTCCGGTATCCGTTTTCTCAATGCGGACCAGGCGCAAAGCCGAACTGCCTTCGCGCGATTCGAACTCGGAAAAGAGGCGCAGATTCTTGCGTGCAATCTGAACCGGCTGCTCGGTCATTCCGGTGTTGTCATCGCGCACCGTGGCAATCTCGGCCAGATAGCGCGAGCCGGCCTGACGACCCGGTCCGGCCACATTCAGACCACCTTCCTTGAAATCCGGCACCGCGAGATAGAAATCGAGAGCGCGGTCGTCGGGACCGAAGATCTCGGCCAGCGCGCGGGAGGGCGGGACCTGATCGGGACCGGGAATCTCAAAGGGCAGGCCGTCGGGGAAGATACCCGCGGCGCGCGAGATCGCAAGCTGGCCCTCGCCCAGGAGAGGCTGGTCGACGAGTAGTTCACTGAAGCCCCAGGGAAAAACCTTGAGCGCCTGCACACGGAAGGTGAGGCTGTCCTCCAGGTATCTGTCCTGCAGCTGCAGGTGCTGCGGCGTCAGCAGCGTGCCTTTGGTCCAGAGAACGGGTTGTAGCTGTTTCATGACATTGACCGGTAGTTAACCTTAGCAATTTGCGTTGGCTTGCAGCAACCGAAGCCATGGACTCGCGCAGCACTCCATGTCAGTTCATCTTCGTTCCTTTCGATCCATCGTCGGCAATGTCGGGGTCTTTGGGAGCGGTAGGCGAAACCGGGCTGGAACCGCAACCCGAACCGGATGAACCGCCACTGTTGATCAACACCATGGTTCCGGAAATCGTGACGCCGGATGGGTTGATGTCGATGAAGTTACCGCCGACCTTCAAAGAGATCTCCGTACTGGCTTCGATCACTACCGTCATTCCCGCCTTGAGATGAATCATCTCTCCGGCTTGGTGAGCGTAGTTCTGGCCTGACGTCTCGTACAGATTCTGTCCGGCTTGTATAGAGATCGTACCGCCGACCTTTTGGTTGAGGGCGCCCCCAACGTTCAGGTGCTGGTCGCCCGAAATATCATCGAACTGGCTGCCTTGAATCTGCCGGTGCATATCGCCGCCGATCTTCTCCTTCTGGTCGGTTGTTACCACGAGGCTGCGGTCGTTTCCAATCTGCTCGCGGGCATCGTGGTTGATCTGAATGTCAAGGTCGTTTTCTCCGCGCAGAAAGATCTGCTCGCTGCCGGTTTTGTCCTCAAAGCGCAATTCGTTGTAATTGCCGGATCCACCGCCTTTGGAACTGCGCGTCATGAAGGTCGAGCGCGTGCCGTTGGCCGGCAGCGCATAGGGCGGCATCTGATCTGCGTTATAAACACGGCCGGTGACCAGCGGCCGGTCCGGATCGCCGTCGAGAAAGCTGACCAGAACCTCCTGTCCAATCCGCGGGATGTTGATCATGCCCCAATTCTTGCCGGCCCAATCCTGCGAGACGCGCACCCAGCATGAGTCGTCCTTGCGGCGGTCCCAGGGGAAGAGCAACTGAACGCGCCCGTAGTCGTCGGTCCAGATTTCCTCTCCTTCTTTGCCCGTCACCACCGCGGTTTGTGGTCCCTGCACATAGGGTTTGGGGGTGAGGCGCGCCGGCCGGTAGCGCACGCTTTGCGGTATGCAGACGAAGCGATTCGCATAGCTTTCCGGTTCGCGCTTTTTGGAATCGCTGAAGTAGCGGCCTTCCGCAGAGACGATGTGCTGAACCTCGGTGAGAATCAGGTTTTTGTCCGGCAGCTTCACCGGGTAGTCTTTCAGTTCGAACCTGTAGCCGGCCGCGAATGCCCGGCAGGTGCTTTCTCCGTGACAGGTCAGGTGCGAGGCCTCTTCCTCCTGCATACGCAGAGTCGCCGCAGCCGTGCCGTCGGATTTGGTGGTATACAGGCCGGGATAGTCGAAGAGTTCGAATGAAGCGTTGGGACCGACAGTGTAGATGGTCGCCTCGGTGGCGCTCAAATCCGTCGAAGGAGTCTTGAAGTTATAGTCCGTCAGGCTGCACTTGCCGGTCTTCAGTTCCTGCCCGAAGGCAAAAGTGGACACATGATCTTCCTGCTCCACGGCTCCGGCCACTGGAGCGTAGCGTGCGCTCTTCTGGCCGGGGCAGGGCTCGAAGGCGTTTTGCGAGTCGGCGATTTTGAGCGTGTGCGAGCCGTCCTTGTGCTCGAACCAGTAGAAGATTCCGTACTGTTCCATCAGCCGTGAGACGAAATTGAAATCGGTCTCGCGGTATTGCACGCAATATTCCATGGGCGAGTAACTGGCGCTGAGCGAGAAGGAGTAGTCGTGATAGCCGCGATCCTGAAAGACCGCTTCGATCACATCCTTGACGTTCTTGTTGTGGAAGATCCGGCAATCGGCTTCGCGCGTCAGCATCCACAACCAGGGCACTACCTGCGCCCTGAAGTGTGTGAAGAGGTGATCCCCGCCTGTGGCGGCAAAGCTGCTGACGAATCCGTTGAAATAGCGAGGCTTTCCATCGGCCCCAAGCAGCGAAACCGTCACATTCTGGCCGACGATCCTGGAGAAATCGATGGTCGCGCCAACCGGAACGATCATGCGCAGATCGAATTGGTAAAGCCGCGAAATCGCCTCTTGCCCGTTGAATACGGTCAGAAGCAAGGCATCCTTGCCGAGCGGGGTCTTCAAGGAGATGATGCTTCCGTCTTGCGTGTATTCCGCCATCAATCCACCCTCGCTCCAACTCAGGCCGAAGCGCCTGCTGCCGCCGCCTGCGCGAAACCGTAAACGAAATCACCGTTCTCGCCAACGGTGACACTGACCGCGGTCATCTTCTCCCCCTCGGCCATGCTGCCCAGGATCTTGCGTGATAGATCGGGCAGCAGTGTGTTGGTGAGAATATGGTCCACATTGCGCGCGCCGCTTTCCACTTCGGTGCAGCGGCTGGCCACCGCATCGAGAAAGACGTTGTCATATGTGAGTTCTATTTTGTGGTTCTCCTTCAGCCGCCGCTGAATCTTGCCGAGTTTGAGCCGGATAATCTGCTTGAGCGCCTCGTCGCGCACCGGGTAGTAGGGAATCAAAACCATGCGGCCGAGGAATGCCGGCTTGAAGATCTTGTTCATCTCCGGCTTGATGGCCTCGATCAGCGCGCGCGGCGAGGGCGCGGTTTCAGGGTCCGCCACCAGCTTCATGATCTGGTCAGTGCAGGCGTTGGTGGTCAGGATGATGATGGTGTTCTTGA
>JBEKGH010000016.1:0-97280 GCA_050012895.1 Occallatibacter sp. | reverse complement strand
GGCGAGATCAGCTTCTGCGCCTACAACACCGGCGTGGGCTGGCGCAACATTATCGAGAAGATGCACATGACGGCCACGCTCACCAAGTGGTACGAAGAGCACGGCCGCCACGAGATCTTCGCCGGCGGCAAAAAGGTCGGCATGACCCAGGTCGGCCACGAACTGGTGCTCAACATGGAACACGTGAACGCCGAGGCCAACCACACCCTCGACAATCTCGGCATCGCCAAGAACTCCCGCGAAGAGAAGATTCGCGCCCGCGACGAGAAGGTCAAGAACGAAGCGGAGAACGCCCGCATGGCCGCGCTGTATCGCGAACATGTGCTCGGTGAAAAGCCGGTCGATGGACTGGTTTCGCTCAGCTCCATCAAGCCCGCCTCGAACAACGCCGCCTCGCCCATCAACCGGCATCAACAGGAAAGCGAGCTGGTCTCCGGCGACTAAAGCGTAAAGAGAACCCTCCTCTACTGCATCACCAAACACGAAGGCCGTCCGCGAGGGCGGCCTTTGTGTTTCTGCGCGAAAGACGCAATCGGGCCGGGTGCCCCAGATCCGGATTCTCGGACATCGGATCGTGCCCTACCAGACTTCCAGCTTGAAATCCCGATACTTGCGAATCAACTCGAAGTCCGCGCGATTCGACGTGATGAGCCGCGCGCCATGGGAACGAGCCGTCAGCGCAATCAGCACATCGAAGTGCAGGTCGCGCAACTTTTCGGCTCCGAAACCCAGGTCTTCTTTGATCCTGGCCAGAATCTGCCCGGACTCAAGCCAGTTGTTCTGCGTGGGTGTAAGAATAGGGTGGTTTCGTTCCAGAGTGCGCAAGAATCGCTGCTCACCAGCTTAGGTAACACCACGCCAAAGCTCGGCCAAAACCACCGATGAGTTCCGCGCAAGCCCGTTGACCTTGAGCATTCGATCAAGGTGGCGATTGACGCGGATCAGGTCGATCACGATGGAGGTATCGAAGATGACGAACTCAGTCATCGTAGCCGGCGAACTTGAGCTTTCCGGCATATTTGGCCATCAGCGCCTTGAAACTCTCCAGCCGCTTGGCCTCCAGCTTGGACATGCGCGCTTTTTTTGCGCGCGGCTTTGCCCCGTTTGCACGGACGGACTTGGAGGCGACTTTGGCAGTTACGCGAGCCGAGGCAGCTTTGGCGGGCATGGCGGATGCTCCTTGAATCATGATGCTCTCGAATGAAACGAAGGTCAAACTTCGCGAAATGGCCCTGCCGCCGGACCTCTCAGGTCGGGATTCTCGGGCTGGGTGCCCCGTCCTAACTTGTTAGGGCCGGGGTGCATACGCTCAGCCCTCCGATTTCATGCCCAGCCGCTTCAGCGATTCCGCGGTCGTATCCCGCACCACGCCGCGGCTAGTCGTACGGCGCGGCTTCTTTCCAGCTTGGCGTTCGGATTTGCGGACGGCCGCGCGCTTCGCGAGACGCCACGCGGCAAAATCTGCGAGGACTTCCTCTTCGCTCACTCCCCGCTTGCGAAGCTGGCGACCGATCTCGCCGCCCAGATCGAGGAGCTGCTTGACGGCGATGCGAGCCGTCTCAGTTCGGGACTTCGCACCGAGTGCGCGCATTGCTTCGTCAGCAAGTTTCCGGTCGACCAGCACTCTCGTTGTTTGGTCGGCCATAGAACAATCCCGCTCTGTTTATCGGTGCAAGCGGCACAAACTCATCCTCTCTTCCCCAGCAAACACCGCGCCCCACGCCCCGCAAGAGCCTTATCGAGAGTCACCAGAATGCCGCCCGATTCCTGCGCTGTCGCAAGCAGCCAGGCATCGGCCCACACTTTCGGGGACGCCGTACGGCCCACCGCTTTCTCACGAAACCTCTTCTCGACCTCGGCAGGCTCCGCAACAAACGTCACTCGATCGTCGTCATACAGCCGGTCGTAAACTCGCCACGCCTCCGCGATCGTCAGCGGTTTGCCGTCCATCGCGGCAGCCGTCGTCATGAGCCTGAGAAATCCCAGTTGCGTCAACCGGCAGAATGCGATCGTACCATCCTCGCTCTCCCACCAACTCCTCGCCGGCGCGGAATGAATGTGTTCCACCGTCGCCAACGCCAGCCAGACGTTCATATCAGGGAAGCTCAATGAGTTCATAGGCTTCCTCGTTTGTGATCGCGATGCGGCGTCCGGCGGGACGGATCAGGGGCTTGTTGAGATCGAGCCTGCGCTTTGGCCGCGCCGCTTTGGTCTCCTCCACGCTTCGCTCAATTCCAGCGAGAATCAGCTTGCGTGCGGAACACCCTTTCCGTGCCGCTGCTTCATGCAGACGGCGATGCAAGTCCCGCGGAAGGTCGATTGAAGTTCGTACGGCATTTTGCTTCATAGTACGATGATCGGACTGGCGACTTAAATAAGTCAAGCGCCGGCTGACCAACGCCGGCGAAGCCTCCAGCGCGCGCACCGCGCATTAGACGAACCATTTCCTGCTTCAGCCTCACTCCAAAAAGTTTCAAAAACTTCTGAATTTTATTTACGGAAGACGCGGTTTTCCCCGCGCAACTCGTGCGCTGGCAGCGTGTCTACACACGCAAAGGCCGGTCAGCAACACGACAGCCACAAGGAGAATTCAAGGTATGAACGCAATTCGCAATGCAGGAAAAGCCACGCTGTTTCTGAGCGCGCTTCTCTCCGCGGGGCTCGTGCTCGCACAGGCGCCCGCCACCAATCAGGCTCCCGCCGCGCAAGGCCAGACACAAGGCCAGACGGGCAACATCCACCGCCATTTCGACCCCAACCGGCAAGCCGTGCGCCTCAGCAAGCGCCTGGGCTTGAGCGACGACCAGGTGGCCCAGATCAAGCCCATCCTTGCCGATCGCTTCCAGCAGATGCAGAACCTTCGCGCCGACACCTCGCTCGGCCAGCAGGATCGCCACGCCAAGGTCCAGGCCCTGATGCAGGACTCGAACACCAGGATCGAAGCCGTCCTGAACGACACGCAGAAGCAGCAATTCGAGAAGATGCAAGCCGAGCACCGCTCGCACCAGCACAATCGCCAGGCCCCGGCTGCGAGTCAACCGCAGGCATAAAACAGGCGCAAGCGTAAATTGTAAGATTTGTTTTCGCCGGGAGTACCCAGGTCTCCGAATGGGGACCTGGGCATGCCATCTTGGGTGGGAACTGCGATCGCCGCTAAGACCTTCCGTCTTACGACGGCCCGCCTTGTGCCTATTGTGTTTGCGCGGGTGGTCTCTGTACAGGTGTTACCCCCTGCGCAGTCACCGTCTCGTCCTTCTCCACCACCAGCGTGGTGTTCATCAGTCGCATGTCAATCGGCAATCCGCCGACTGATGGAGCAACGCTGCGCGTGATGTTCTCGAAGTCGGTCACCATTTGGGCATTGGTCCAGGTGCCGTCGGTGACCACGAAGGCCAGCGTCGTGCCGTTGGTATGCTTCTTCAAAAACACGTTGGCGCCCTTGCCCGTGAAGTAACCGATCGACTGCAATTTCTGGCCGAGCGCCTGCGCGTCAGCGAGCGTAGAGTAGCCTTCGTAATACACCGCGTCGCCACCGCTCAGTTGGACCTCGCCCACCACCCCTGTCTTTTCGACATCCTCCTTGGTGTCCAACAGTTGCACAGTCACGGGAAGACCACCCACCGACGAAGCTACCTCCCGCCCGACTTCCTCGAACTGTCCCATAGTCCCCTGCTGGTTCCAGACACCGTCACTGACCACAAACCCAATCGTGGTGCCGTTCGCGCCCATGTTCAACAACACACTCACGCCGCGGTCCTGGAAATATCCGTCGGTCTTCAGCGCATTGCCCAGCGCAGTGGCCTGGGCCTGAGTAGCCGTACCCGAGTAGATCACCTGGTCCTTGGTTCCGATGGTCACCGTCGAACTCGGTCCTGCCGGCGTGCCTGGCGGCGTGCCCGGCGGCGTGCCTGGTTGCGCGGGTGGCTGCGTACCGGGCTGCGCGCCGGTCTGCGCGGTCACCGTCTCGTCCTTCTCTACCGTCTCCGTGGAATTGACCAGGCGCATCTCGACCGGCAATCCGCCCACACTCGGAGCAACATCCCGCGCGAGCGATTCATAATCGCTCACCTCGTCCGCATTGTTCCAGGTGCCGTCCTTTGTCACAAACGAAATGATCATGCTGCCGCTTATTGGCTTGCGCAGCAGGACCGAATAACCGGAATCGTCGAAATATCCGGCGGTCTTGAGCGCATTGCCCAGCGCATTGGCCTGGGACTGCGTGGCCAAACCGGAAAAGATCACATTGTCCTTGGTTCCGATGATCACCGTTCGGGTTACATCAAAGTAGTAATAGAGACCGCCGCCCACTGCAGCAAGCAGGATCAAAATCACAATGTTGCGAGGGCCGGAGCTTTTAGGGGCCGGCGGCGCCATCTGTGGATACGCTCCATACCCAGGTGGAGGCGGCGGAGGCGCATACTGAATCGGCGGTGGCGGAGGCACATATTGGACCGGCGTTGGTGGAGGCGGATAGGCTGCCGTCGTTGGCCGAGGCGCATATTGTACCGGCGCAGGTGCTGGCGGCGGGACGGCTTGCGGGGCTGGGGCCCCTACGACCGCCGGAACGGTTTGCGCGTCACCCGCAGCTTGCAAGGTAGTTCCGCATTTCTTACAAAATTTTTGGTCCGGAAGCGACTCTGTGCCACAAGAAGGGCAAAACATTTCGATTCTCCTATCCTGAAGGGGCATCCAGCGGGGATTTCTGGAAAATATCACTCCGCAACGGCAAAGTAAAGACATTCCGATTTGGATGGAGGAATTTGCGGAGGAAATGATCCGCTCAGACCAGGGAACTTGAGCAGCCGGGCTCTCTCGCGGGCGGGACGCGAACACATTTAAGGCGTTATTATGAGAAGATCTGGCTTTGAATTTGGCCTGCCGCTACTCGGAGCGTTGGTTCATCCTGCGCTGCCCGAACACGTGATCCTCAAAGCCCAGCACATACCACATCCCGCGGCCGGAAAATTTCCCCGTGAAAAGCCACTTCACCATTCTCTTTACCAGCTTCAAAACATCTCCAAGACGAGTAAGAAATCCCTCGCGCGAACGGCCCGCATTGAGTATCGCGACTTCATTCACCAGCAGAATATTCGCCATCTCGCGCACATCCGGCAGATAAACATGCGTTGGATCGTCCGAAAACTGCAGTGTCTCGTCCTCCGAATGCGGCAGCGACAAACTGCGCATCGAAGGAAACGCAATCCAGATGAATCCGCCTCGCTTGAGCTTGGCGCACAGTGTCGCCACCACCGGTTTGGGGTCGCGTATGTGCTCCACCACGTGGTTCAAAATCACGAAGTCATAGCTGGCGTCGGGAATCGCATCGTAGCCTGATCCATCCGCATTGAGCTGATAAAACGCGTCCATCGCCGCCACGTCCGCGTTGCTCAGCTTGTACCGCTGAATGTCCGCGCCCGCGTAGTGGCAGCCGGGAAACCAGCGCTTGGTCACCGTGGGCGAGCCGTTGCCGCAGCCGATATCGAGAATGCGCGGCGCCGGCGCAGTCAGCCTCCCGCGCACCATGCGGAATTTCATCGGACAATGCGGCATCGGCCTCTCCCACTCCTGACGATGATTAGAGATGGTTGATCAGCGACGCGATGCACGCCGCGCCGAAACCGTTATCTATATTGACTACTGAGACGTTGGGCGCGCAGGTGTTCAACATGCCCAGCAGCGCCGCTATTCCGCCCAGCGACGCGCCGTAGCCCACGCTGGTGGGAACCCCAATCACCGGCGCACTCACCAGGCCGCCGACCACGGTGGGCAATGCGCCTTCCATGCCTGCGCACACAATAAGCACGCGCGCTGACTGCAGCGTGTGCTGCTGCGCCAGCAGCCGATGAATGCCCGCCACACCCACGTCGGCGACGAGCTCCACGGTGTTGCCCATCAGCCGCGCCGTCACCGCGGCTTCTTCGGCCACGGGCAGGTCGCTGGTTCCGGCGCACACCACTCCCACGATTCCCTTGCCTGCAGGCGCCTCGGTCTGCTTCAGCGTAATGGCGCGCGCCGCTTCGTGGAACTCCGCACGCGGCCCCTCCTCGCGAGTTTCGGCGCCCCGCACCGCAACGTACACCTCGCGCGACGCCCGCGTGGCCAGCACGTTGCCTCCGGCCCTCGCCATGCGTGCAAAAATCGCAGCCACCTGCGCCGGCGTCTTGCTCTCGGCAAAAATCACCTCCGGCATGCCGGTGCGCAGCGCGCGATGGTGATCGACCTTGGCGAAGCCCAAATCTTCAAATGGCAAATTGCGCAACCGCTCCAGCGCATCCGTCACGCTGGTCGATCCTGAGTGCACTTCGTTTAACAGCGCTTCAATTTGCGTGCGATCCATCGGCATTCCTTCTTCAATGCAGCCGAAAAGTTCGGCGTTTTGAAAGGGCACGACTTTAGTCGTGCCGAAAAACACAAGCAAATCGACGTGGCTTTAGCCCCTGAGGGAAATCTTTCTGTCCTAAAGTTCCTTCGCCCGCTCCGCCCAGGCCCGCATCGCTGCCTGCATCACCTGTTTCAGCGGAACCTTGTGTGCGCGCGCAAGACTGCGGCACACCTCGTACTCCGGCGATGCGTTGGCCACTTCGCCCGAGGGCCAGCGCGCCACCTTGATCCGCACCTTGCCCCACTCCGTATCCATCTCGGCGAACTCACGGTCGAGCGCCATCTTGTTTTCCAGCCGCCAGCGCAGGCCGATGGTCGTGGTCTCGCGCAGCAGCAGATCGCGCAGCGCCGGAAGTTTTTCTGGACTCGACAGCACGGTCATTTGCACGCCCGTGCGGCCTTTCTTCATCTGCACTGCCGCGCGGTACACGTCCCACGCGCCCGCTTCCAGCAGCAACTCGCTCACGTAGGCCAGCAACTGCGGCGTGGAGTCGTCAATCACCGTCTCGATGACCGCAATCGGCTCCGCCTCAGGCACCGCAATTGCCTCCGCACCGGCAGCCGCATCGTCCGCTTCGCCCACCAGCAGCCGCAGCAGGTTCGGCTCGCCGGGCGTGTCGCGCCCTCCGGCTCCGTAGCCGCGCGCCGCCACGCGCATCGCCGGCAGCGGCCCATAGCGAACATCCAGCATGCGCAGCAGCGCTGCGCCCGTCGGCGTCACCCGCTCCATCGGCGGCCCAGCCGCGTACACCGGCGCAGCGCCCAGCAGCGCCAAGGTCGCCGGCGCGGGCACGGGCAGCGTGCCATGCTGGCATTTCACTGTCCCGCTGCCCACATTCAACGGCGACGACCTCCAGCGATCCACATTCAGCGCCTCGCATCCCGCCGCCGCGCACACGATATCGACGATGGTGTCCACCGCGCCCACTTCGTGAAAATGCACCTTTTCGATGGAAATGGAATGAATCGCCGCCTCCGCCTCACCCAACAACTGAAAAGCATGCGAAGCCCGTTGCTTCACCGTCTCCTTCAGCGCCGCAGCCTGGATGATCGCGAGAATCGTCGACAACGATCGATGCGCGTGCTCGTGGCTGGAATGCGCCGGCTCCGCTTCATGCAAGTGGTGCTCGTGATCTTGGCGCTCGTGTGGGTGTGGGTGTGGGTGTGAGTGTGAGTGTGCGTCCCCGCCTTCTATTCCCTTGTTCCCTTGGTCCCTTGGTCCCTGCTTTTCTGTTCCCTGCTCTTCCGTGACCACGTCCACCTTGATCCCCGCCAGCCCGCCGCGGTCGACCTTGCGCATCTCGAGGCGCGCGCCCACGCCGAGCGCCGCCGCCGTGCCCGCAAGCACGTCGAAGGGCACGCCTGCATCCACAAGCGCGCCCAGCAGCATGTCGCCGCTGATCCCGGAAAAGCACTCCAGATAGCCGATTCGCATCGCTTTGTGATTGTAAACGACCTGCTGTAGCGCCGGTCTCCAGACCGGCTGTAGCGGCGGCGTCCACGCCGCCGCAGATAGAGTGCTCGTCTTGCCAATATGTGCGGGTCAGGAGACCCGCACGACAGCCGGTCTGGAGACCGGCGCTACTAACGCAGATGCTCCCTACGCGCCCTTCCGCATCAGCACCTCGGCCGGCAACACCGCGTTCATTGAGCCTGAGCGAAAGCCGGAGCAATCCAGCGTCACGTACTTGAACCCTGCCTGTTTCAACGCCGCCGTGATCGCGTCCATCATTTCCATGGTCAGCGCTCGCGGCAGTTCATCGCGCGCAATCTCCACGCGCGCCAGCTCGCCGTGGTGCCGCACGCGCAATTCGCGAAAGCCCAGCTGCCGCAGGCTTTCCTCGCCGCGTTCTACTTGTTCAAGTACCTCGCGCGTCACGGTGCGCCCGTATTCCACACGCGACGAAAGGCAAGGCGCTGCCGGACGATCCCACACCGGATAGCCGGCCGCTTTTGCCAGGGCGCGCACTTCCAGCTTGGTTAAAGCCGCATCAGCCAGCGGCGCCAGCACCGCATGCGCCTCCGCCGCGCGCTGCCCGGGCCTGAAATCTCGCGTGTCGTCGGCATTCATCCCGTAAGCGATATGCGCAAAACCCAGCTTCACACCCAGCTTCTCCATCACGCGAAACAGCTCGTCCTTGCAATGGAAGCAGCGGTTGGCGTCGTTGCGCGTGTACTCCGGCTGGTCGAGTTCTTCGGTGGCAATCACTTCAAGCGGCATCGACAGCGATTGCGCAAAAGCGCATGCTTGCTCCATGTCGCGCCGCGCCAGCGAAGGCGAATCGGCCAGCACCGCCAGCATGTTCGCGCCCAGCACGCGATGCGCCGTGGCCGCCAGAAACGCCGAGTCCACGCCGCCGGAATAGGCCACCATCACGCTTTTGAGCTCCCCGAGCCGCGACTCAAGCGCCTGCAACTTTGCCGCCGCGTTCTCTTGCTCCCAGGTTTGCGCGCTCTGCGCCATGGCTCCGATTATAAGGTAGCGCCGGTCTCCAGACCGGCTGTACCGGCGGCGTCCACGCCGCCGGATTTTGCCACCAAACAGGTCTCACAGCCGCGGGCCTGGAGGCCCGCACAACAGCCCCTCTGGAGACCGGCGCTACTTCCGTTTGACGGCCCCGCCCGCGGGCAATAGCTTGGAAGAGAGCGTATGCGCGTGAATCGGGTTCCTTCGCTCGAGGAGGTTGGATGCAGTCGAGGTTTTTCCCCTGGTCTTGGTCTTTTTCCCGGTATTGGGTTTTTTCCTGGTTTTGGATGGGCTGTCTCGGTGTGAGTCTGGTCCTATCCAGCGCCCACGCCCAGGATCTCAAAAGTTTTGAGCAGCGCACCACCGTCAAGGTGCTTCCCAACGGGCTCACGCTCATCATTTGCGAGCGGCACGAGGCGCCGGTCTTCAGTTACACCACGTTTATCGATGCAGGCGACGTCAACGACCCCTCAGGCGAGAGCGGCCTCGCGCACATGTTCGAGCATCTGGCCTTCAAAGGAACCACGCAGATCGGAACCTCCGATTACGCTGCCGAAAAAGTCGCTCTCGAAAAAGTGGAAGCGGCCAACGACGCCTGGGAGGCCGAGTATCTGAAGCCCATCGGCCGCAGCGAGGAAAAGCTGAAGGCGCTGCACCAGGCCTTTCTCGACGCGCAGGCCGAGGCCGAGAAATACGTCATCCCCAACCAGTTTACCGAGGTTGCTGAAGAGAACGGCGCCGACGGGCTGAACGCCGAGACCGGCCTCGACGACACGCAATTCTTCTGGTCGATGCCGGAAAATCGCCTGGAACTGTGGGCGTGGATGGAGTCGAGCCGCCTGGCCGACACCGTCCCGCGCCAGTTTTACAAAGAGCGCGATGTGGTCTTCGAAGAGCGGCGCATGCGTGTCGACTCCGATCCCATCGGGCGGCTTGTGGAGCAGTTCGTGGCCACGGCCTATGTGGCCCACAACTACGGGCGCAGCGAGATCGGCTGGCCCAGCGAGGTCAGCCAGATCAACGCCACTGAGGCCATGGCCTTCCACAAAAAGTATTACGTCGGTGGCGACGTCGTGGTCGCCATCGTGGGTGATGTGGACACCAAAACCGCGATGCCTCTGCTGGAGAAGTATTTCAGCCGCGTGCCCGGCGGGCCCAAGCCGGAAGAGATGACCACCGTCGAGCCGAAGCAGTTTGCTGAGAAGTCCGTCATCATTCGCGAACAGACCCAGCCCTTCTATATTGAGGGCTATCACCGGCCCAGCTATCGGGATCCCGACGACGCGGTCTACGACGCCATCAGCGACATCATGTCGAACGGCCGCGTCTCGCGCCTCTATCGCAGCCTGGTCGAGCAGCAGCAGATCGCCGCCGAAGCCGAGGGTTTCAGTCCCTTCCCCGGCGAAAAATACCCGAGCCTCTTCGCGTTTTATGCCGTCCCGCTCCCCGGCCACACGCCGGCCGAGATGCGCGACGCCATCCACAAGGAAATCGCCAAGCTCAAGACCAGCGACGTCAGCGATGCGGAGCTTCAGATGTACAAGACCCGCACTCGCGCCGATCTCCTCCGCGGCCTGGCCGACAACCAGGGACTCGCCTCCTCGCTGGCCGAGTACCAGACCCGCTACGGCGATTGGCGTCAGCTCTTCCTTGAGCTCGACGAAGTCGACAAGGTCACCAAGGCCGACATCCGCCGTGTAGCCAATCAAGTGTTTGTAGATTCCAATCGGACCAGCGCCGAAATCGACACCGAGCCGCCCCCAGATGAACAGAAGCCCGCGGACGCAAAGAAGGGTGGAGGCGCGCAATGATAAAGACAGGGAACGAGGGAACGAGGGAACAAGGGAACAATAAAACCGCGGGCAGTGGTCTGTGGTCTGTGATCGGTGGTCAGTCAGGCCCTCAGCTTGCCCTCCGCGCCGGAGGCGCGAAGGTAGTTAGCCCCGCGCTTCAGCGTGGGGTGAGTGACGCAAAACGGCGCCCGGAGTCCCGTAGGGACGGCGCTTCATTTTTGTGCCGGGTGCCCCTGGTCCCTCGCATTTGGGGACCAGGGATAGCACAGGCATCCAGGTTTGTTGCATTCGCGCTGCTGCTGCTTGCGTTTTCGCCGCTCCCCGCCCAACAATCCAGGCCCTGGGAGAAAATTTCCATCCCCACGCTGCACGAATTTCATCCCCAGCAGCCGAATCGCATCGAGCTCAAGAATGGCATCGTGATCTTCCTTGAGGTCGACCACGAGCTGCCCTTCGTCTCCGGCTCCGTGCTCGTTCCCGGCGGCACGCGCGACATCGATCCCTCCAAGGCCGGCCTCATCGGCCTTTACCGCCAGGCGTGGCGCACCAGTGGATCTGAAAAGATGAACGGCGACGCCATGGACGACCTGCTCGAAGCCAAGGCCGCTCAAATTGAAACCGGAGGCGACGAGGACTCGACCGCGCTCTCCTGGGATTCGCTCAAGGGCGATGCCGACCAGGTGTTTTCGCTGGCCATGGACCTCTTGCTCCATCCCAAATTCAGTGCGGAAAAACTGCAGTTGGCGCAGCAGCAGGAGGCCACGGGCATTGTGCGCCGCAACGACGGCGAGGACGAAATTGCCGAGCGCGAAGCCGCCAAGCTGGTCTATGGCGCGAATAGTCCCTACACGCGCCAGCCCGAACTCGCCACCATCGCCAAAATCACTCTTGCCGATCTTCAGGCCTGGCACGATCGCACCCTCAAAGGCAAGCTGATCGTCGGCATCAGCGGCGATTTCGATGCCGCCGCCATGGAAGCCAAAGTGCGCGCGGTCTTCGAGCCACTGCCGCCCGTCACTGCCGAGCCGCCGCGGCACGATCAGTTCGCCGGCCCCAAACCCGGCGCATACTTCATCGACAAGGAAGACGTGAATCAATCCAATGTGCAGATCGTTGCTCTCGGCATCGATCGCCATAACCCCGATGTGCCTGCCATCGTCATCATGGACGAAATTCTCAGCGGCGGTTTTGGCAGCCGGCTCTTTCAAAAGGTGCGCACGCAGTTGGCTCTGGCCTACTCGGTGGGCGGCGGATTCGATCTGCCCTACGACCATCCCGGATCTTTCCGTGTTGAAGTGCTCACCAAGAGCGTTTCCACCGTGGATGCAACCAAGGCCGCCGAAGCCGAGATTGCCGGTCTCAACACGCGGCCGTTTACTCAAGCCGAGCTGCAACGCGCCAAGGACGACATTCTTAATTCGTTCCTTTTCCGTTACGACACGCGCGACAAAATCCTGGCCGAGTGCGAAAAGCTTGAGTTCTACGGTTATCCGGCCGATTATCTTGAAACCTATCGCGCCGCCCTGGAGAAGGTCACGCTCGATGACGTAACCGCAGTCGCCAGGAAGTACATTCATCCCGAGAAACTGGCGGTGCTCGTGGTCGGCAACAGCTCTGAGATCAAGCCCCCAGTCGACGATCTCGGCATGGGAGCGCCCCAGGCCATCGACATTACGATTCCGGGCGCCCCCAGTCCGCACGGCGCGCCGGGCGCGGACCAATGAATGGATCGCCGGATTTCACGGGCTGCGGAAAACTCGCTTGGCAACGAGTTTTGTATCAGGGCACGAGTTTACTCGTGCCGCGAGTTGCGCAAAATGAGTGTTGGGCTTTAGCCCCTGCGCGTTTCTTCTCGCGAAGACGCCCTTTGAGCAGCCCGGCGCAGATGAATTCGACAGGAGCTGATCATGTTCGAGCGGTATACGGAAAAAGCCCGGCGCGTGATCTTCTTCGCGCGGTACGAAGCCAGCCAGTTGGGCTCGCCAACGATCGAAACGGAACATCTTCTGCTCGGACTGTTGCGCGAAGACAAGGCGTTGACCAACCGCTTCCTCCGCTCGCATGCCTCCGTGGAGTCTATCCGGAAGCAGATCAACGAGCACACCGTCATTCGCGAGAAGGTTGCGACGAGCGTCGACCTTCCGCTCTCGAACGAGGGCAAGCGCGTGCTGGCTCATGCGGCCGAAGAGGCGGAGCGGTTGGCCCACAAGCACATCGGAACCGAACACTTGCTCCTGGGGCTGCTACGCGAGGAGAATTGCTTTGCGGCGCAGATTCTTCAGGAGCGTGGCCTGAAGCTGGTGGAGGTTCGAGACGAACTGGCGCGTACGCCGCCTCAAAGCGAATCGGTAACCGTGGTAAGTGCCAGGCCGGACCCGCGGGCTTTTTGGCTCGTCCGTTCGGGCGTCGTGATTGACCGCCCCGAAACCTGCGTCATCGAACCCGAGGTGGAGGTTGGCGCGGAAACGGTCATCGAGCCGTTTGTGCAGTTGCTGGGCAAGACGCGCGTGGGCTCCGGCTGCCGCATCCGCTCCTTCTCCGTGATCGAAAACTGCACTCTCGGCAACGGCGTTCTCATCCGCCAGAGCTGCGTGCTTGAGGATTCCACCATCGCCGATGGCGCGCAGATCGGCCCCTTCGCGCACTTGCGCCCCGGCAGCGAGATCGGCGAGAACGCGCACGTCGGCAACTTTGTCGAAACCAAGAAGGCGCGGCTGGGCAAAGGCGCCAAGGCCAGCCACCTCACTTACCTCGGCGACGCGGAGATTGGCGAAGGCGCCAACATCGGCGCCGGCGTGATCACCTGCAACTACGACGGCGTCAACAAGCATGTGACGCGCATCGGCAAAGGCGCGTTTGTGGGCAGCGACTCCACGCTCGTCGCGCCCGTCTCCATTGGGGACGGCGCGTATATCGGCGCCGGCTCCTGCATTACCAAAGACGTCCCCGCCGACGCGCTTGCCGTCGCCCGCGGCCGCCAGATCACCAAGGAAGGCTGGGCTGCCACGCGCCGCGCCAAGCGCCCGCCGAAATCCTCATGATCCCGTCCACTGCCGGTCATCCTGAGCGAGGTTTGGCGCGTTTTTGCGCCAAACCGAGTCGAAGGACCTGCATTGGCCGGGTGCCCCACGTCCCTCGCATTTGGGGACGTGGGATCGCATGCATCTGCTTCCTCTTCATCTCCGCGGTTACTGCGCTAACCGCCCAACCCAACTCCCTCAACGCGCAGAAGATCGCCGATGGCGTCTGGTTTCTCCCCGGCGACGCCTCCAAAGGCTACTGCAACAACATCGTCATCGAGATGCGCGACTACCTCATCGTCGTCGATGCCAACTATCCCGGCCGCGCCCGCGAACTCGTCAGCGAAATCTCCCAGCTCTCGCCCAAACCGGTCCGTTTCGTCTTCGATACCCACGCGCACCGCGATCACGCCTACGGCAACATTGTGTGGACCGAGGCCGGCGCCACCACCTTCGCCTACCAGGGCGTGGCCGACGAGATGGATCGCTACGAACCCAAGCGCTGGCGAGACACCTCAGCCGAGCGCGACGACGTCCGCTCCCTCAACCTCACCGATGCTCCCCGTCCCCAGCTCCTCTTCCGCCAAAGCCCCTTCATCCTCAAAGACTCTACCCGCGAGGTCCGTTTCTACTTTCTCGGATGGGCGCACACCCGTGGCGACGGCTTTGTCTGGCTCCCCAAAGAGCGCATTCTTTGCTCGGGCGATGCCGCCGTCAACGGCCCGCATAACAAGCTGTGGGACGCGAACATCGAGAACTGGCCGCGCGTCCTCGCCCAGGCCCTCGCCTTCCAACCCCTCCATGTGTTGCCCGGTCACGGGGACGCGGGCGGCCCGGAGATTCTCTTGGGCCAGCAGGCGTTTCTTCAGGACCTCTTCGCGACCGTCAAACAGCAAGTCGACGCCGGCAAAGCCCTCGCACAGATCGCCCCCGCTCTCCCCGAGCGCGACCGTAACTGGATTCCCAAAGACTTAAGCACGGATGTTGCCATCACTTACGCGGAGATTACCCAGCACCAGCCCGCCGGCGCTCTTCCTCACGAATGGAAGTGACGCCGTAGATACCCGTCTCCGCATGTCACGTTCGTGTCATTGAGAATGGGTTACTAAGGTGATAGGCTCTGGTAAGCAAAAAGACCCGGCCGGCTGCTCCCCTTGCACGCACGGCACTATTCGGGCGAACTTTAGATCGTGGTAACATGCCGACCTTCAGGCCAGTCGTAGCTATTTTCTTGGATCGGGAATCTCTTACGTGCTGCACAACTGTGTCGGCGTCTTCATTTCGGCTCAGCATTCCATGGAACACCAGGAGCGTGCTGCGCGTAAATACAAGGGAACCGCACAGGGCGCCTGCGGCAGTTGGCGGTCGCAGCAGGTTTCTTGTCCGGTAACAGCACGGTGCATCACAGCCGGGCAGAAACGCTGGGATTGAACCAGTCGAGTCGGGGGTAAAAGGTGCGCGAAAAGGATGGAGGCCGGCGTTTGGGACCCAAGCTCGCAGACGCGAAGAGACCGGTCCCCGCGGCCGCTTTCAGCGCCGAGCAGGCAGTACGCAGGCCCGAGCGGATTCTCGTGGTCGATGACGAAACCCCTGTGCGAACCATGATCGCCGCCGCGCTCGAGCGCCAGGGATACGACATCGAACTGGCCAGTGGAGGACGCGAAGCCCTCGAAGCTCTCGAACTCAACACCTTCAACCTGGTGCTCACCGACATCGTGATGCAGGATGTCAACGGCATCGCCCTGCTCGAGCGCATTCACGCTCTCCAGCCCAGCCTTCCCGTGGTCATGGTCACGGCCGTGCACGACATCAGTGTGGCCATCGACTCCATGCGCCGCGGCGCTTACGACTACCTCCTCAAGCCCTTCGAGCAGGATCAACTGCTCAGCACTGTGGAGCGGGCGCTCAACCACCGCCGCGCTCTTGAGGAGACCGAGAGCTATCACCAGAGCCTTGAAGAAATGGTCCGCGCCCGCACCGAGATGCTGCGCCACGCCATGGAGGATCTCGAACACTCTTACGACGTGACCCTCGAGGCGCTCGGCGACGCCCTCGACCTCAAGGATTCTGAAACCGAAGGCCATTCCAAGCGCGTCACTGCCTATGCCATCGCCCTGGCGCGCGCCATGGGCATCCCTCCTGAGGAAATCAAAATTATTGCCCGCGGCGCCTTTCTGCACGACATCGGCAAGATGGCCATCCCCGACGAGATTCTGCGCAAGCCCGGCAAGCTTGACCCGCGCGAACGCGAGTTGATGCGCGAACATTGTGCCCGCGGTTATCAAATGCTGCGCAAGATTCCGTTTCTTGCCGGCGCCGCGGAGATCGTCTTTTGCCATCAGGAACATTTCGACGGCGGCGGCTATCCTAACGGCTTGCGCGGCCGCGAGATCCCCATCGGTGCCCGCATCTTCGCTATCGCCGATGCCCTCGACGCCATCACCAGCGACCGCCCCTATCGCCAGGCCAGCGACTTCGATTTTGCGCGCCAAGAGATCCTGCGCTGCTCGGGAAGCCAGTTCGATCCTGCTGTCGTCGAGGTCTTTTTGAAGATTCCCAATGAACTCTGGCAGGAGTTGCGCTCTGAGATCAGCGGCCAGAACAAGCGCTTTTCCACCTTCGATATGGCCAATGCTGCTCGCGCGTAAGCCCTCGGCTTCATCAATCTACCCTCAGATCGTGGTGCCCCCGGTCCCTCGCATTTGGGGACCGGGGATCGGGGCAACTGCAGGACCGCTCAACTCGTCCTATCCATAGGGAGTCGAAACCATGCAGCCGTTATCCTCTGAAGAATCTCAATCCCGCCTCGCCAGCCTCTCGGGCTGGAAGATCGAAGCCGGAGAACTTGTCAAAACCTTTCAATTCAAAGATTTCCGAGCCGCCCTGCACTTCGTGAACGGGGTCGGCGAGCAGGCTGAGCAGGCCGGCCACCATCCCGACATCGATATCCGCTACAACCGTGTGCGCCTTGCCCTCACCACGCACGATGCCGGCGGCCTTACCCAAAAGGACTTTGATTTGGCCGGGCAGACCCAGAAGCTCGCCGACTAGGGCAACTCCTCAATAGCTATACCCACCGCATCCGTGCCCCATCCTTTTCGCGCTTTTTGCGAAAAGGGTGGGAAAGCAAAAGGCCTGGGTACATCGATCCTGGAACCGGATTAGGCCGTGCCGACATATAAGCAAACTGGAAATGCCTGAAAAATGAAGGAACTTGTCATCCTGAGCGAAGTTGGGAGCGTTCTTTGCTCCCAACGGAGTCGAAGGATCTGCGGTTGCTTTTCGTCAGCGCCCTACATACTGACCCCAATGCCAGACGTTCCTCACTGAACCCCGATACGACGTAGCGAGTCCACCCTTATTTCCCACGATGTGGGAATTTGACCCTTCCAGGCAGGGGTGCTCAATTTCTCCGCAAATCTGGATTTGCACAGATTTACCTGTTCGGGTGCACTTTCTGCTGCTCTGGCCAGCAGCGAGAGCCCCTCTTGCCATCCCGATTGGAACGCGAATCTCCCATCCTTCGCCGCCCGAAACGCAGCGGACGGCTGCCCGGATCATTCTGTCAAGTGTTAGACTTTAATGGAATTGCATCATTGTTGCATCAGTATTGATGTGATCGATCACCACCGATTTCGTTACATCAGCCCCAAACCTGCCCGCAATCTACCTCGATTTGTGAGTTGCGTTCAATGCGCTATTGAAAAATAGGTTTACACATCCGCAAAAAATAAATTTGGATTTTTGTATTGCATTTTTCCGTATCTATGCTATCGTGTATTTATTCCGGTTGTGGAGAAGGTTCTCCAAGCCGGAAGTAGTTTGCGTCACTGGCCTCCCGGCACGAACAGCTAGACCGTTCGTGCCGTCTTTTTTTTCTCGGGGCGTTTCCCGCCCACCCCAGCCCCGCGAAATATTTGCCGAAGTCCGTTCGCCGAGCGCCACATTCACCCTCCCGGTTTCCTCCTCCATCCTGGCAACTACTAAACCCTTATTATCTTGTTGACATGGTAGAAGTGCCTGAGTACTATTTGTCGCATTCCAGCTGTCAGTAAAGCCTCCGGCGATGGCGTCGAGGAAGAGGCTAACGTCGCTGCAGCAGGCGAACGCATCCCCACCAACGTCTCACGGTCCGAGGAGTTACATTGCCGACCCTTTACTCAACTTTGCTCTGCGGTGGTGTGTTGATAGCTGCTGCGCTGATTTGCATGGGGCTTTACCTGTTGAGGAGGGCGCGACGTTCGGCCGATGAGAGGGTACCTCGCAACGGATCAGACAGGGAGAGTTGTGGCGGACGTGTGCTTTGGGACGTCAGAGGTCGCACCTCAAAACTGGTAGTTCGCGATGGCGTTCTTTATATTGACCGTCGTAGCGCTCTCGTTAGAGGATTCCGCTCAGTTTTGGCAATCGTTGGGATCGTTGCAGTTGGTCGTTCGGCGGGTGCAGTCTCAGTTCTGCTACAAGGCAATGAAAAAAAGCGCATTGCGGACAATTCCGGTGATCACACCAACGTTCCCGCCAAACACACCGATATTCCACATTCCGACGAAACTGGGAGTAACAAAGACCCTTGGGGTGACGATGATGACACCCCCCACACCGATACTGCACATTCCGACCTCGTTGAAGAGCAAACGCAGGCCAGCAAGAACATTGAACAGCAAAATCAGGCCATCAAGGACGTAGGGCAAAATATACCGTATTAGGTTCACAATCTGCTCAGACGCCCCCCACACCGACAACCTTAACGGCTGATTTAGTTGCTGGAGTGCGCTGGAGGCTGATTATCATTCCCAGGGTACTGTGCCGACGCACTCGGAGCCGTCGGGGTTGGTGCATTCGCTTCGGCTGCATCGGAAGGCATTCTTGGGGACGGATTCGCATGCCCTCTGTCCGAAAATCCAATCCAGGAACCTCCCTGACTTCGACCAGTTCCGAAGCTATCCTCCGCAGGAGAATTTCTAATGTCAGTTGAACTGCGACCGAACGGCGTGCTATGCAACATCAACTGCGCCTATTGCTATCAGAATCCGCAACGTCAAGCCGGCAACGTCACTAAACTTTATGATATCGACCTTATGAAAACCGCACTGACGGCTGAGAATCGTCCATTCACATTGTTCGGCGGTGAGGCCCTCACTCTTCCGGACCAGGACCTCGAGGAACTCTGGTCGTGGGGCTATGACCGCTTTGGGAGCAATTCAGTCCAGACCAACGGAATCTTGATCCGCGATGAACATATCCAAATGTTTAGGAAATACAAGGTAAGGGTCGGCATCTCAATCGATGGCCCTGGGGAACTCAACGACCTCAGGCGCCTTGGCTCAATTGAAGAAACCCGTAAGGCGACTGCGAAAACTGAGGCAGCCATCGAACGCCTCTGTCGCGAGGGAATAACGCCAGGTCTGATTGTCACCCTTCACCGTCAGAATGCCGCCCCGGCGAGACTACCCAGCCTTCTCAATTGGATGCGATTCGTCGATAGCATTGGCATTACCGATGTGCGCCTTCACATCCTGGAAACGGAAAACGCAGCGATTCGCAAGGCATTCGCTCTCTCGAATTCCGAAAACATCGCCGCATTCCTTCAGTTCGCAGATCTGGAAGGTTCTCTGCGTTGCGTTCGATTCGACATATTTCGCGAAATTCGAAACCTTCTCATTGGGAAAGATCGAAATGTCAGTTGCGTCTGGAAAGGTTGTGATCCGTACACGACTGCGGCTGTTACGGGAATCGAAGGGAACGGTCAGCGCAGCAACTGTGGACGGACAAACAAGGAAGGCATTGATTTCGTCAAAGCGCAGGATGTCGGCTTTGAACGTTATCTTGCGCTCCATTACACAAGTCAAGAGCACGGTGGCTGCGCCGATTGCCGCTTCTTCCTGATGTGCAAAGGGCAATGCCCGGGCACTGCAATGGATGGCGATTGGCGCAACCGATCGGAGTATTGCGAGGTCTGGAAGGCACTTTTTGAGGCATGTGAAATCCGGTTGTCCGCTGCCGGTACGCCCGCGATATCCGCGCAGCCTGTGCTCCGCGAGCTCTTGGAGACGCAAATGCTCGAAGCCTGGGCACGCGGTTCAAATCCCTCCATCGAGTCGCTTCTTGATGTGTCGACTAAGCAGAAAGTGTGCCAAGAAACGCGCTAATTCAGCAGCGCTGGGAGTTGCTCCCTCGTGGAAGATGTAAATTTTCGCCTGCCGGACGTTATTCGCCTGGCATGGGTCAGCGAGGAAGCCCGCTTGGCGCACCAGCCACAAATCGAGCGGGTCCGCAAAGCATGGAACAGCGTGGAGTGGCGTTCGATCCTGTCTAATATTCGACCCTGCGCATGCATCGTGACTTCGCCTGAATGCATTTCTTTACTCGATGCCGATGTTTCAGCTCAAGGCTTGAAGCTTTATCCGCTTCGAGTAGTTGAGTTAACTGCGAACCAGCGAACCGATTCACCTGTTTTAATTGACGCAGTAATTGGAAGGCGTCGTGATGCCCAACTGTTTGTGAAGGCTTGGAAGCGGCGAGATACCGAGGAGATGGGCCGTTTGCTCGGGTATCCGCGATGTTGCAGGGAATTTTACCGGACTGTCTTCGAGCTGAGACAACTTATCGATCAGACGTGGCCAGCCGCAATGAATACGACTGCGGCGAAGCACGAGGACCGGGTGATCCGAATAACTGCGACGCCTTGGGGAAACAGTCTCTTACGGACGATAGGTCTCAAGCCAGTGCTGCATTTGCCGTGTTCCTTCGAATGTGCCGCGTCCTTGGAACTTGGGACACGATTTAGTGAACTTATGTGCGCGGAGGGGTACGCTGAGGAAGTCACATATCTAAGGGAGGCCTTGCAATGGCCGGCGGAATGGTCTGGGTTGCACGGGATCGCGGAGATTCGCACACCCGTTGTCAAGATTTGTACCCGTACTGATTCGACCGCGCAGAAATTAGTCGTGCAATGGCTTGGATCGCAGTATCCACGCGAAGGCGCCCGCGGATTGACCTACCCGTTCATCGTCCGACATCCTGACCCCGATTCTGAAAAGCTGGTTGCAATCCAGCCGAAGTGATCCGGACCGGCCAGCACGAGATCAATACCTATCATTCGGCGGCCGGGTGGCCTCGGTCTCGACGCCCCAAAAACCACACCGAGGGTGCCCGTCCTGAGCGAAGTCGAAGGATCCCTCGCTCTCGGGGACCGGGGAGACTCTGGACCTCAATTGGCAGGAAGAAGCCCACGGTCTAGCAGGATCAATCCCGCCAAACGCCGCAGGGCCCGGGAGCGCAGTCGAGCCCCTGCGCAGCGCGCAAGAAAACGCTTTCTGGCATGCAAAGCATGCCCAAAGCATGCCTATTAGGGCGTCTAAAGTCTGTTTGCCAATTTCACGGTATTTGTCTCGAAAAACCACAACCTACCGAGCGAACATTTCCGGGGTGCGCCGCACCACCTGAGCGAACATTTGGCCGGGTGAACGCACCGGATAAACCAACATTTCGCTTGATTCCATGGGACTTCCCCCATCTGAGCCCGGAGAGAAAGCAAAATGCATCTTCCCCGGCCGTCCGCCGCACACGTCACACTCACACTCACACTTCGCACTGCTCACCGACCACTGATTTTGGACTTTGCCGTACTATAAGGATGAGGCAACCGATGAAGCATTCCGTGGCAACCCGCTGGGCCGTGGCTCTGGCCGTTTTCACCCTCACCGCGGCCAGCTACGCGCAGTGGTCGAACCCGGCCGACGACGTTCCGGCCTATCATGCCTCGGCTCCGCTCAACCTTCAATCCATCCCGCCGCTGCTTCATGGCGCGCAGCTCACGGGCCCCAACTTCCAATATCACTGGCAGGTAAGCGCCTACAAGTTAGCCGCGCTGGTCCCCGGCGTTATTTATCAGTTGCCCTGCAACTGCCGCTGCGACCGCGCCCTTGGTCACACCAGCCTGCACAGTTGCTATGAAACCACGCACTCCACCCAGTGCTCCACCTGCGCCCAGGAAGGCTTTTACGCCTATTACAAGACCAAGGCCGGCTGGACCCCCGCGCAGATTCGCGCCGGCATCGCACGACATGAGTATGCGTCCATCGACCTGGACAAGCAGTGAGTAAGACAGTGGGCAGTGATTAGCGTTCGAGTCCTAGCCAGTATTGGAAGAAGACTGCGCCCAACCCGGCGGCCATTTGTGCCACTAGCGGCCCCGGATCGCCGTAGATTTCGAATCCATCCACTTTGCAGATTGGCACAAGCCTGGGCACCCATTGCTGCACTGCCGGACCCATGAAGTGCGCCTCGATGGCGCTCGCGTCCACATAGGTTTCCACGAGCCGGAACCGCCTGCCGTCGGCGCTCGCGAACCATTCATATCCCAGCGTGCCGGGCTCCGCTTTGGTCACCGCGGTCATTGCTTCTGCAATACTCTTGAACTCCTCAAGTTGCTCATCGGTAACTATAAAGTTCACCGTCAGCCGAACTACCTGCTTCACCATTTCCGCCGCCTCTTTCCATGCCGCTTCGGCCGGCATTCTGTGACGCTAACATGCGCGAGCCGGCTCGGGATGAAGAATCAGCGTAGAATAAGGAGATGCAGCACGAGCCATTCGGCCCTTGCTCGCACCCATCGGCGCTCCTCCATCATCTAACCGGGAGTGTCGCTCAGTGGGGGCGTCACGGTTTCGACGGGATCGATTGCGGCATGGGAGACATGTCGGGGTGTGGGCACCCGTAATCGCCTGCAAAACTAAAGTTGCCAACCAAGAACTGGCACTTGCTGCTTAATTAAATAAGCAGCCGTCTTCCGCGGCTTCGCCTGTGGGCCGTGAGCGGACGTCATTCAGCAGGCTGGTGGTTGCGGCTCGGTCCGTGTTGCAGCCATAAGATCATCGGACTAGTTTCCGGCGCATCTTGTCCGTTCTTAAGCGCCGGGAGCTTTCCGGCGCATCTTGTCCGTTCTTAAGCGCCGGGAGCGAATCCAATCGAATCGGACACAGCATGGACTCTCCCGGCTGACAGCGATTTCGGACGCGGGTTCGACTCCCGCCGCCTCCACCAGTAACATATTTATTATCAATATTTTACGAGAGAAAAGCATAGAAAAAGCGAAGAGCATTTCCACGCGTAAGTCATTTAGAATTAAATAGATCCGAATCTCGATCCGTCAATCTGATGAACTACCTCCAGGAAAAACGATCAATATTTTCGTAGTGCGCGAAAATATGCGGATAATGATATTCGGAGTCCAAAATGCAGACCGCAATTGAATCGAGAGAACTGGTCGTCTGGGCACCGCAGAAGTCGTTAGCGGAAGCGAAATCGCTTTTCGCTCCGTACTCACCGAAATTCCAGGCCGTTCCGTGCAACGAAATGACAGCCTTCGCAAAGGCCACTGTGAGCGTTCTGTATCTGTCGAATCCTGAACAGGACACTACAGTCGAGAACGCACTGGTTGCGCTACGGAATTGCAGAGTGTCGAAGTTGCTGATCTACACGCCGCGCCATTCTTCTGAATTCGCATTCCGCGTGGGAACAATGGTCGGACGTCGGAAGTTCACAGAGGCTGAGTGGGCTTTCAATTGGCCGCACTTGAGGCAGCTCTTGAAAGCACTGAACATCCAGGCCCACGCTCGGCACGACAGAGTTGGAAGTAACGACTTCGCCCTCTTCGAGGTAAGACAAAGGCTCGGACTGAGCCAGGAGCAACTGGCAAAAGCCCTAAATGTGACCGCGCGCACCTTGCAGAATTGGGAGGCCGGTAAGGGAACCAGCCAAATCGGTAAGAGAACAAAGGACCTGCGTGAATTGCTCTCGCGGATGGATAATTACATCGTCGCCCCAACGGAGAAAGAATGGCTCTCGTCCCCACTTGAGGCATTTGCAGGACGCTCACCACGACAGTTGATCACCGAGGGCCGAATCCGTGATCTGGTCATCGAGTTCGACAGAATGAGAGAAGGGCAGCCGGTCTGAGCTTTGATGCCAAACTGAGGTTGCGATCAAGCGACAAAACAACAAGAAAGTTGTAGTATTGTGCAATGGCTCAGTCTCACAGAGCGGCGTCGCGGCGGCTCTTCGATCTCGCGGAGCAACAGCAAGGCTTCTTCACTACGAAGCAGGCCAAGGCAGCCGGATTTGCCGAAAATACGCATCCCTACCACGTGCAGGCCGGGAACTGGATACGGGAACACCGCGGCATCTACCGCCTGGCGCTGTTCCCGGCGCCGGATCGGCCCGATCTTGTACTTTGGTCGCTCTGGTCCAGGAATCGGAAGGAAGAGGTAGAGGGAGTTTACAGTCATCAGACGGCGCTAAGCCTCTATGAACTGTCCGACCTGAACCCGGCGAAGCTCCATATGACCGTTCCGACGAACTTCCGTCGTAACAGCAAGATCCCAGGCATTGTCGTGCTTCATTATCGCGACCTGCTCAAGAGCGAAATACGGGCAGGACCTGGCTACAAATATACTCGGCCGCTGCGAACGATTCTTGACCTGATAGAAGCCGGCACAGTCGAGCGGACGTTTATACGTCAGGCGCTGCGGCAGGCTGTTGACCGGGGGCTGATCACGGGCCAGCAGCTTCGGAATGCACAACTGAGCGTGACGGCGCGCAAGATGGTCGAAGATGCACTGCGGCGGGCTGCATAATGGCGATTCCGAGAACATATGCGACAGCGGGAGCCTTCCGCAGAGCCCTGGAAGAACGTCTGAAGAGCATGTCGCAGACCCGGCAGATCGATATCAATCGTCTCAGACGTCAGGTCTCCTTCGATCGTTTGCTGGCGAGGTTATTCCGGGAAGACCCGGCGCCTTGGGTGTTGAAGGGCGGTTATGCACTGGAACTCCGCTTCAAGTCCGCTCGATCCACAATCGATATCGACCTGGCCTTGCAGCGGGTCGTGGGGGCAGAGGAAGGTAGCGATCCAGTCCGAGCGATACGAGAGATGCTGCAGGCGATGGCCGATGTCTCATTCGATGATTGGTTCGAGTACACGATTGGACCACCGATTATGGATCTAACTGCGGCCCCTTACGGCGGAGCTCGCTATTCGGTCGAGGCACGTATGGATGGGAGGATCTTCGCCCGGTTTCACCTCGACGCAGGCGTTGGCGATGTGGTGATACAGCCTCTCGAAACCGCCGAGTGCCATGACTGGCTAGGGTTTGCAGGAATCGAGAAGCCACGTGTACGGATGATCTCTCGGGAACAGCAATTCGCCGAGAAGATTCACGCTTACACGCTTCCGCGAAGCTCACCGAATAGCCGGGTGAAGGATCTGGTGGATCTGGCTCTTCTGATTGCAGACAACCAACTTGACCGGCGAAGGGTGATCAACGCATTGCATTTGACCTTTGATCGAAGGGGGACTCACGCTTTGCCAACAAGCTTGAGCGTACCGCCGCCGGATTGGCAAACGCCCTTCCGGGCGCTCGCTGAAGAATGTGGGTTGCAGACGGACATCGCTGCGGTCTTCGACAACGTGCGCGAGTTTCTCGAAAACGTTCTGCTAGGTGGCATGGAGCAGTGATCCGGAGATGGCCAGCAGAAGTTCAGAATCGGTTTCATTCGAGCGGCGTGACGAGGAGAACCAGCGGCTGCGGGAAGAGAATGCTAGGCTGCGTCGTGTTCTGGCCGCTCACGGCATCCCTGTTCCACAGTTCACACCAGACGATGCACGTCCGGTTCAAACGATTACGCCCGCGGCAGTGGAAAACAAGGAGGAACGCGCTCGCAAACGGATCGCGCTCTTCCGGAACCTGTTTCGCGGGAGAGAAGATGTCTATGCGCGGCGATGGGAGAATTCCGACGGCCGGTCTGGATACTCACCAGCGGCGCTGAAGGATTGGAAAGCCATCAATTCAAGCAGGCCGAAGGATCGGAAGAAGGTCGATCGGAATACACGGAAATCCCTCCCGTTGAGCGACGTGGTTATTGAGAATCATCTCCTCGGAAAAGAGACTATTGGCATTTACCCTCTACTTCCGGACGAGACCTGTTGGTTTCTCGCTGTGGATTTTGATAAGAAAACATGGACTGCTGACTCCAGCGCGTTTCTCGATACATGCCGGGAGTTGAACGTGCCAGCGGCCCTGGAACGTTCGCACTCTGGAAATGGTGGCCATGTTTGGATCTTCTTTGAACATGCGATTCCGGCAAATACCGCACGCAAACTTGGATGCGCGGTTCTGACGCGGACTATGGAACGCCGGCATCAACTTGGTCTCGACTCCTATGACCGCTTATTCCCAAACCAGGACACGATGCCCAAGGGCGGGTTCGGAAACCTGATTGCGCTTCCCTTGCAGTTTGCACCGCGCAAGTCGGACAACAGTGTCTTCATCGATGCCAGCCTCCGCCCGTATCCGGATCAGTGGGGGTTTCTTTCCACGATTCGACGGATGCCTACCACAGCCGCGGAAGAAGTTATCGCCGATGCCCAACGCAATGGCGATCTGATCGGGGTTCGCATCAGTATTGCCGATGACGAAGATGCACAAGATCCCTGGACATTGCCACCTTCACGAAGGCGGATGGAGCGGCCGATTGAGGGGCCACTTCCTGAAACGGTGCAGATCGTCCGCGCGAATCTTCTTTATGTGGAAAAGCTGGGCCTGCCACCGGCCATGTTGAATCGTCTGCTCAGGCTGGCGGCATTCCAGAACCCGGAGTTTTACAAGGCACAGGCGATGCGGCTTCCGACATATGCCAAACCGCGCGTGATCGCGTGCGGCCAGGATTTTCCCCAGCACATTGCCGTACCGCGCGGGTGTCTAACAGAGGTAATGGCCCTTTTGCAGGCGCACAACATCCGGCCCGAAGTTCGGGACGAACGGTTCGCAGGCACACCTATTGCAGTGGAATTCGATGGTCAGCTTCGGCCCGTCCAAGAGGAGGCTGTCGCAGGGATCAGCGTCCACGACGAGGGAATTCTCTGCGCCCCGACGGCTTTTGGGAAAACGGCCGTGGCGGCATGGCTGATCGCAAGACGCAAAGTCAATACTTTGATTCTTGTTCATCGGCAACAGCTACTCGATCAATGGCAGGAGCGACTGGCGATGTTCCTGAATATGCCCGCAGTCTCGATTGGGCAAGTCGGCGGCGGAAAGATGCACCGGACAGGGCGCGTCGATGTCGCGGTCATTCAGAGCCTCTATCAGAAAGAAGCCGTAAAGGACTTTGTTGCTGAATACGGGCAAGTCATAGTCGATGAATGCCACCACATATCTGCGTTTACGTTTGAGCAGGTGATGAAGCAGGTGAAGGCAAAATATGTCGTCGGGCTGACCGCTACCCCAACGAGAAAAGATGGACACCACCCAATTATCTATATGCAGTGTGGCCCTGTCCGGTTCAGCATGAGCGCCAAGGCAATGGCGGAAATGAACCCTTTCGAACATAGGGTGGTTCCCCGCCACACGGATTTCCGGATGCCGCACGATCTCACCGAAGTGACGATTCAGGATGTCTACGGTGCGCTGTCGAATGATGCGTTGCGCAACGCAATGATCGCCGACGACATCGTACACGCCATCGAGTCAGGACGTTCGCCTCTGTTCCTGACTGGCAGGACAGAGCATCTACAGTATTTCGCAACAAGACTCAGTGGCGCCGCTCAACACGTTTTTGTTTTGAAGGGCGGCATGGGCAAGAAGCAGCGCCGGCTGACCGCAGAGGCTATGGCGGCTGTGCCAGACGACGAATCGCGTGTGATTCTGGCGACAGGAAGCTATATCGGCGAAGGATTCGACGATGCGCGCCTGGACACCTCGTTTCTTGCCATGCCTATCTCCTGGAAGGGGACACTGCAGCAATATGCTGGCCGCCTCCATCGTCTCCACGACAACAAGCGCGTCGTCCAAGTCTATGATTACATCGACAACGGGGTCCCGATGCTGGCAAGAATGTACGAGCGCAGATTGAGGGGCTACAGCGCAATCGGGTACGCAATCGACCAGGCGACTGACCGGCTGTCTTTTCTATAAGTCTCACACCCGTAACCAAACCGTTTCCCAGGCCATCCCAGTTCCCGCTCACTTCGTCTGATTGGAACCTTCTACAAGGCATGAACTTGGCCACAGGTTGCACGGTGACGAACTTCAGCTTTGGTTGATGCCGCTCAACTCCGGTTCTCTGGAATGGCAGGTGAGCTCACGGATTGTCCGAGCACGTTCAGCAGAGCCGATAACGCGCTGGTGAGCCGCTCCTGGGTCACTGAATCAGGCAGAGGAATGGTCAATGCCGGGCGGTTCGTCCGGGCATCGCGCGTGAACAGCGTGGGCAACACTTGAGCCATGCGTGGTGTGGGAGCGGCAGTGAAACGCTCCGCCGTGCCACCCGCCGCGATTGATTCGATCAATCGCAGTCCAGCCTCGATGAACGATGCCGCAGCCAGTTCGATGCCGTTGCCGCCAGGAGTTGCCGGAGGCGAAGGACGAGTACCTGCAGGCACTGGTACCGTTTCACCCGCTAAATTGGCCGGCTGCGTCTGAACATCCTGCCGCGGCTGCGTAAGAGCAATAGGCTCGGCGGGAGCGTGGTCAATTACCGGTTTCGACCGACCCGGTTGCTCGGCGAAGATCTCCTTCACCGCCTGTAGAATCGTCTTTCGGCCGAGCTTGGCGAAGCTGATTTCGGCCGTGGGAGAATCGAACACCCCGGCGAAGAGCGACTTCTTCAAGGCAAGCGTCTCCCACACGCGCTCTTCGATGCTCTTCTCCGTGAGCATATGAATTACGTGTACCGGCCGCGATTGACCAAGCCGGTGTACGCGTCCGATGCGCTGCTCCAGCCGGGCAGGGTTCCACGGAGGCTCAAAGTTCACCACAACCGAGGCTGCCTGCAAATTGAGGCCCACGCCTCCCGCATCGGTCGAGAGAAAGACCTTGCAGGTGGGATCATTGCGAAACTTCTCGATCAATGCGCCGCGCTGACGTGAGGGCACGCCACCATGGAGAGAAACGAATCCGATGCCCAGCTTGCGCAGCTCCTCGCCTGCCAAATGCGTCATTCGTTCAAACTCGCTGAACACTACTACTTTGCGTTCCTCGCCCATGACGAAGTCGGTCATGATCTCGCGGAACTCCTGGAGCTTGGGAGAATGATGGGTCTGCTTATCGAATAGAAATGTCGAGTTGCATAACATGCGCATGTTTTGGATGTAGCAGAGAATGCGCTTTTGATCGATCTCGGAGAGCCAGCCTTGGCGTTCCCATTTGCGCATGAGCGCCGCCAGCATATCGCTCTGTTCGTAGTAAGGTTCCGCCTGCTGGCTGGTCAACGGAACGCGGAAGACCTTGTCGGTTCGCTCGGGCAGATCCTTCAGCACCTCCGGGCGCGTGCGTCGCAGCAGGATCGGGGCCAACTGCTCGTGAATCTGATCCAGGCCGCGATAGCCAGTCAGATGGCCCTTGGCATCCAGCACACGGTGCTCGTCTACGAAGCGGAAAGCCGGCCCCAGCCTGCGGCCATCGACGAACTCCACAACCGAAAACAGCTCCTCGAGTTTGTTTTCGAGCGGAGTGCCGGTAAGCACCAGGGCGTAGCGGCTTTTCAATTGTTTGATGGTGCGCGCTGTCGCCGTGGTCCAGTTGCGGATTCGTTGTGCCTCATCGAGGATGATCAGGTCCGGACGCAATTCTTGCATGTATCGAATGTCTTTGAGAACAAGCTCGTAGTTGGTGAGGGTGAAAAACTCCGGGGACGCATACATCGCGCGCCGCTGCGGCAACAGACCTTCGACGATCTTCACCGAGCGTTCGGTGAATTTTTGGATCTCCGTCTTCCACTGATATTTGACCGAGGCCGGTGCAATTACCAGCACTCTCTCGATGCCTCGCCATTGACGCAAGAGTTCGGCCGTGGCCAATGCTTGGATCGTTTTGCCAAGCCCCATGTCATCGGCCAGAACCGCTCGCCCGCGACAAGCCGCAAACAAAGCGCCGCGGGCCTGATAGGGCAGGAGCTTCGTTTTTAGAATGCCGGCGGTGGGATCCTGCCCGCACTTCAGTTTTGCAAGCAGTTTGCGCTCCAGTTCCAGACCGTCGGCCAGCTCGTTTTCCCGGTCAATGTAATCCAGGACGTCACTGTAGATGACCGCCTGGCCGTCGGCGTTGCGCAGCGCCTCCAGCACATCGGAGAAACGCCGGTAACGCTCTCGGCGCAGAAGACCGTTGGCGTCGAAGTGTTCCGCCGCGAGCGACAGGATCGCAGGGGAAGGCGATGTGGGCATGCGCAGCCTTACCTCGATCGTATTCCCGTACTCAAGCGAGATGGAAGCGCGAGTGCGCTTGAACTTCGCGGTTTCCAAGGTCTTCTGATGGCGCTTCCTGAGCCGCAGAAGCATCGCCTCGACATGCTTGCATGTTCCCAGCGTGTTGACCGCGAAATCCGGGCAGGAGCAATAATTCTCAAAGAGCCCGAGGCCGCGAATCGCCACCCGATAGGTTCGGCCGCTGGAAGATTTGACGGTGTAATCGCCGTAAGGACCGCCCGCCGGCCGTTTCAGAATTTTCAGCGGCGCTGCGGCAGCTCTTTGCTGCCGCTCGGCGATCTGCTGTTCGATTAGCATAGGAAAGTTCCCTCTTCAGGAGCGTACAACATGGCCCACCGCCGCTGGCCAATACACCGGGCGATTGAATCGCTCTTACACAAGGTGGGTTTCATCGGCTTGGACCAAACGGCTGATTTCCGGATTCCCGCGAGATGGTCGGTAATGCCAAGTCGAATGGACCTTACGTTCGCCAAGCCGCCAAAATCTCGTCGATCTTATCGCCGACTGTCTGACGGGCTGTAGCGCGATCCATTCCTCGTTCCAGGAGTTTGTCGTACCCTGTGTGGTTATGCCGAACCGCTGCGATAACAGCCGCAGTCAAAGCGCGCTCCTCCAGATTCCTGCCCGCCTCTGTCCGCCCAACTCGCCCGCTTCCCCTAGCGGCGGTATGTTCGGCGATTGTAGCGAGTTCATGAGCCGGGCAGCCGGGGAACAAAACCCCGATCTGCTTTGCCATGCGAGCAACCAGCTTGCGGTCTTCTTCGCGTCGTCGCACGGCCTCGCGCGCGCGTCCAGTCGCCCGTTCATCCGCATCTTCCGCACATTCCCGCTCGGCTTTTTCCAGGGCCGATGTCTCGACGAGGACACCCTGTCTCTCGTAGCGTTTTCGGGTCCGGCTAAAGCGGACCACCACAGCGTTTCGCGCGCTATGCTTCGTTGCTCGCCGCGTCAAAGCCACGTCGCCCGCTGCAAGAAACTCTAGGTCGCCGAAACCGGCGCACGCCAAGCAGAGCGGCTGCTCGGCTTCCATCAAAAGGTACGATCCCTCGCCCATCTCCACGCCGCACTCCGAGCACTGCGCGTCGCGCAGGATCTCGAATAAGACTGGTTGCGGAGTGCGATTCAGCCTTTCCTGGAGTTTCTCTTGCTTGCGCTCAGAAAGCGCGGGGGATAAGTAGTGCGTAGAGTAGCTTTTCTCGATCGCCGGGTCTCCGCTCTCGCTGAATCGTAAGGGTATGATCCCGGATCGCGCTCTACGCCCGTAGCCAGTTTCACTTGGCTTCAGGCCTTTTTCCCGAGCCCAACGCCGGAATATTTCCATGGACGAAGAAATCTTGTGGAGATTTCCTTGAATCACTCGCTCCAAGTAATCCACCCGCCCTTTGCGCCAGGAATCGACGTGCATGGGCAACAAGAGTCCCATTCCGCAAAACACGTCAATCGCGCTGACGTGTTGCTGACGCGACAACGCGGCTTCCGCAGCCCGAATTACGCGTTCTTCCAACCTCGCTTGACGATCGGAATTCGACATACCATCCAAGATAATAAAGATATCGCCGATTACAAGAACGCCGATATCGGCGTTGGCCCTTTTTGCAACCTTTAGCGGCAACATCAAGCAAAGGATCGACGCGGCTGTCCCTATGAATGGCTTCCAATATCCGAAGCACCGAATATCGTTGCTTGACTTCCTCCTCCCTCCCGGTGGGCAAGGTATTACGTACCTATGCGATACTACGAAGGCACTTCAGAATGCTCTTTTGCTATAGCCGGGGACGTCTGGAGGTGGAGCTTTGGGAGTTCTGGTAATTCTGGGAAAAGCCTGTACAGTGACCGTACAGTGGATTTGGCAATCTTGGAAGTCATGCCAATTCAGGCATTCCCAGAATCAATAAGTTGAGCGTTTTCAACACCGATGTCCGGTTCGACTCCCGCCGCCTCCACCACCATTGCATGGAGCAGACGCTCGCTCAATGCTCTCCCAGCTGTAGTTCCTTTCCAGTTTCCACGCCATACGTACGCACCCGATGCAGATGCTGATGTGTGGTGTGATCCTTGGCGTCAATTGCGAGGGCCACGCCCTCAATGGCGTGACATTGCTCTTCAGCTCCACCGTGCCGCCGTAGCTGCGAATGTTGTAGACACGCGCGCCCAGGTCGTCGTTGCTTGCGGTGGGCTTAGTGCGCACACTCTCCGCCGGCTTCGCATCCAGAATTCCACCTGCTATCACTGCGCCCGTAGCCGGCTAGGCAAGCTTGCCCAGCCATTGGCGATGCGACAACAGTGTGTTTCCGTATTGCTGCTCAGTTGGATCGCTCAAGGGTGCCGCTCCTCTCCGTGGTGCGGAGCCAATTGTATCGAATACTGTGCTGAATTGGTTCCCGCGCGCCGCCAGCGCACAATTCGTGGATGCACGTCGGCGGCATTCGGGAGAATTGATGTTAATGCTGCGAACTTTGGAGTCGATTGGCTGAATTGCGACGCCGCGGAGTTCTACGCTTCCTCGTCGATTTCGAATTCGATTTCAGCCTCAATCCCCACTATTTCCCGGCAGTTCCTCCGGGGGCATCAATGCGGTGGAACTCATGGCGCTGGTTGCACTTGCAAACCGCTGCCATGACGACGGGAAAGACCGTCGGCACGCAGGCTCGCGTAAGCGTATGCTTGAAGGAGCAACCCGTTTTCCCCTTCTCGCCTTCGGCACTACAGGCTTCGCTCCAGACGAGCATCATTCAGGTACGCAACCGAACCACTGGAGTCGCCATGAGCCAAATCAGGCAAAGCGATGTGAAGAACCATCTTTCTCCGCGCTTTCGCACAAAGATTCATCTGTGCGACCCCGTAAGCCAGCCCGATGCGACCGGCTTCTCCGTGCCCGAACTGGACGCAATTCAAGCCACTCCACCCACTTTTGCTCAGGATTTCGTTGCGGAGCATTCGTTATCTGGCGCAGCCATCGCGCCGGCCGATCCTGTCACCGGTTCCATCCGACTTCACGTGCACACGGCTTCGAAAAGCACGCAAGCGTGAAGCCGCATTCCGTTTTCCTGCGCAGGGAGTGCATCCTTCCGGACCTTTTGGATCCGCTTCGGGAGCCCTGCGGCGAACACTGGAACCTTGTGAAAGAAATCACGGCACCGGCATTCGACACCATGATTCGTCAGATGGGCTGGCATTTCCTGTGGGTGCACCGCCCCTGCACCCGAAAAGGCTTTGGAATGACGCGGGAAGCCGCGACCCAGCGAGCCTTAACGCGCGCCCTGAAGGGAGTCGCGAGACGATTCAACGCCTCCGAGTTGATTGAGGTTGAGGCCAGCAGATTTTCCGGCTTGCACTCCGCCAACGTCACATTACAACCCCGCCAGGTCCAGCATTACACGTGGCTGGAAATTGCAGAAGAATGGCATCGCCTGGCCGTGCCCTTTCGATAAGCCGAAAACCGGCCTCATAAATGTCTATACCGCTCACCGGGCTGGTTTGGGACCCGACCCCGGGGTGCCCAACGAGAGGTCTTCGTCGTTGGGCGGGAGCTACAGGGCGGATCCCAGACATTCTGCGAGTTGATGTTGCTTATTGATCAGACCGGGTCTGCTGTGACAGTGTACAAAAGCCTCACGGCAAGCCCCGCGCCCCGCATCCGCACCAACACGAATGCAGCGCATTTCAAGTGCAAATCGAATCCCAGGTGAAAAGAGGATAGAATGTCTTCCCCCGCAATGAAACATTCCGAGGTCGAGGCGCAAAGAACTGTTACGTCAGGCTCTTTGCTCGCCGCCATGGAAGCCAGCCACCTGCCTTTGCCCACGCGCATTGCGTTTGTTGGTAATTATCTGCCGCGCGAGTGTGGCATTGCCACTTTCACGACCGACTTGTGCACCGCGCTCGCAGCCGAATACGGAGAAGGACGCCTGTTCGCCATTCCCGTCAACGATCCCGACTCCAGCTACGATTATCCGAAACAAGTGCGCCTGGAGTTGCAACAGGAGGAGATTGCCTCCTATGAGCGGGCCGCCGATTTCCTCAACTTCAATAGCAACGACCTTGTCTGTCTGCAGCATGAATACGGCATCTTCGGCGGCGCCGCGGGCCGCTACATTCTGGCTTTGCTGCGCCGGCTGAAAATGCCGCTGGTCACTACGCTGCACACGGTTCTGCGCCAACCGGATGCGGATCAGCGGATTGCGCTCGAAGAGATCGCGCAGCTCTCCGATCGCATGATTGTGATGAGCGAACTGGCAGCCCAGCTACTGCGCGAAGTGTACGCGGTTCCCGCCGGAAAGATCGATGTGATCCCGCACGGCGTGCCCGACATGCCCTTCATGGACCCCAATTACTTCAAGGACAAGTTCGGCACGGAAGGCAAGTCCGTTCTGCTTACGTTCGGCTTGCTCTCTCCAAACAAGGGCATTGAAAACGTGATTCGGGCGCTGCCGGCGATTCTGGCGCGGCATCCGAACGTCATGTATATCGTCTCCGGAGTCACCCATCCCCATATCCGGCGGCGCGAGGGCGAGCGCTATCGCGAAGAGTTGCAGGCGCTGGCCGCGCAGCTTGGGGTTGCTTCCCATTTGATTCTGAACAACCGCTTCGTAAGCACTGAAGAACTGGTGGAGCACGTGGGCGCGGCCGACATTTACATCACGCCCTACCGCCAGGAGGCGCAGATTGTCTCCGGCACATTGGCCATTGCGCTGGGAGCCGGCAAAGCAATTATCTCCACACCTTACTGGCACGCCAAGGAATTGCTCGCGGACAAGAGAGGCGTGCTGGTCCCATTCGAGAATCCGGATGCCATCGCAGAAGCGGTCATCGCACTGCTCGAGAACGATGCGGAGCGCCATGCCATGCGCAAGCGCGCCTATCTGCACTCCCGTGGAACCACATGGCCGACCACGGCGCGGGCTTACATGGCGACTTTTCAGCGGGCGCGATTCGAGCGCTCCTTGCAGCCCAGGCCCGCTCAACCGGACGAAATCGCAGTGGACCTCATCGACCCGATGGAACACCTGCCGGTTCTGAATACCAATCATCTGTTCACGATGACCGACGACACCGGCATGTTGCAGCACGCCATCTTCTCTATGCCCAATACGCGCGAAGGCTATACTACCGACGACAACGCACGGGCACTCATCGTGTCCACTCTTCTCAATGTGAGCGTTGGGTTCCCGCACGGAGAGGACAATCTCAACCTATCTCGCCGGTACCTGGCTTTTCTCTGGCTGGCATTTCATTCCGACAGTGGACGCTTCAGGAATTTCCTCGGCTACGACCGCAAATGGCTTGAGGACGTTGGCTCGGAAGACAGCCATGGACGCGCATTGTGGGCTCTGGGTTCGGTGCTCGGCCAATCGCAGAATGCTGGAATGCGGGGAGCGGCAGGAAGGCTTTTTGAGGCTGCTGTGCCTGCGGTCTTGACCTTCAGAAGTCCGCGCGCGTGGGCATTTAGTGTTCTCGGATTACAGGCCTATCTCGATTGGTTCCCCGGCGACAGGGCCATCCAAAACACTCGCAACACGCTCGGCAATCGCCTGCTGGATCTTTACGAGCGCAGCCACTCCGAGACCTGGCATTGGTTTGAGAAGAGTCTTGCGTACTCCAATGCGCGATTGCCGCAGGCGCTCATCCTGGCCGGTGGGCGTAGCAAGAACAAGAGGATGATCGCCGCCGGACTCGAGTCGCTCGAATGGCTTGTCGCTGCTCAGCACTGCGGTGACCCGGAGATCTTTGTGCCCATCGGCTCCAGCCGATGCTTCACCGAAGGCACGGAGAAACCCCGCTTCGATCAGCAGCCCGTTGAAGCCTGCGCCACCATCTCTGCTTGTCTTGAGGCATACCGGCTCACGCACGAGGAGCGCTGGAGTGAGGAAGCCCATTGCGTCTTCAGGTGGTTCCTGGGCAAGAACGATTTGCAGGTACCGCTTTACGACGCCACAACGGGCGGATGCAAAGATGGACTGCATCCCGACCGCGTCAATGAAAATCAAGGAGCGGAATCAACGCTTTCGTTCCTGATGGCACTCCTGGAAATGCAGGGAGCGAAACTGACCCACACAGAAGAAACGTACCAGGAAATGAGTATCTCCCTTTGAATCCAGTCATTCATGCACCGGACTTGCCAGAGACTATTGCTTCAGAACAGCCAAAACCGGGGCCGTGTACAGACCTTCCTCTGCTCACGCGCTACTCCGACAACCCGATTCTCAGCGGGCACGATTGGCCCTATGCCGTGAACAGCGTCTTCAACGCCGGAGCGGTGAAGTTAGCCGACGGAGACACGCTATTGCTTTGCCGCGTGGAAGACCGCAGCGGCCTGTCGCACTTGTGCGCAGCACGTTCAAAGAATGGAATCAATGGATGGCGCATTGATGCCCGCCCAACGTTGATGTCCAGTCCCCGCGACTACCCTGAAGAAATCTGGGGCATCGAAGATCCGCGCATCACTTATGTTCCGGAGCTCGAGCAATATGCGGTCGCCTACACTTCCTTTGCCCGCGGCGGTCCGGGAGTCTCGCTGGCGCTCACCAGGGACTTCAGAAGTTTTGAGCGGTACGGCGTAATCATGTCTCCCGAAGATAAGGATGCCGCGCTGCTGCCGCGAAGAATCAACGGCTACTGGGCCTTGATCCACCGGCCCATGACCACCACCGGCGCTCATATGTGGATCTCGTACTCTCCCGACCTGCGGCATTGGGGCAGCCATAAAGTCATTCTGGTAGCACGGCGCGGGGGATGGTGGGATGCGAACAAGATTGGCCTTTGTTCTCCGCCCATCGAAACGCCCAAGGGCTGGCTGATGATCTATCACGGTGTGCGGGTAACAGCCTCGGGAAGCATTTATCGCCTGGGTCTGGCGCTCTTCGATCTTGAACATCCTGAGATCTGCCTGCAACGCGGGAACTCATGGATTTTTGGTCCCGACGCCCCATACGAGCGCTCTGGAGATGTGCATGACGTCGTGTTTCCCTGCGGCCAGACCATCGGCGCGGATGGGGATACCATCAACCTGTATTACGGAGCAGGCGATTCGAGCATAGCTTTAGCCACGGGAAGCATACAATGTTTTCTCACGTGGCTTGACGCGAATTCCAACGCCGGAGACGGAACCGATCAGTAATGCATACCATCTGTAGCGCAGGTCTCGAGACCCACACATCGACGCACGCCATTTTTTCCGTGAAAGGAATTTCCCCATGAGCATTGATGCGATGACCTGGCCGGTTTGGCTGCCGAGAGTGCTTTGGTTGCGGCGAAAGTGCCCTCGCTGCAAATCCGTTCAATTCAAACCCGCCGAGTTGCGCGCCTTCGATGGACTGCTCGGCTTATTTTTTCTTCGTCCCGTGCGCTGCAAATTTTGCTGGCGGCGGTATTACTGGGTCTCCCTGCGAGGCGCAGAATGAGCATCCAGAAATATCACTCCAGTCCCACTTCGAATGACCTTTTGGAAAGCCGCATCGCGGAAAACACTTCGACGCTGCACGGTCCCGTCGGTGCTCAAAGCGCGGAGGACGTGCCGAACATCGACGATGTGCCGGCCGTCAGCACGGAAACTTAGATGCTCAACATTGGCCGGGGAGAGAGAATTTGAACTTCCGACTCCCTGGTCCCGAACCAGCGTCAGTTAATTATTTAAATCTGTTGAAATTGCGTGTTTTTAACTGTTTTATATTGAATAATGTGCGGCTCTGTGTCGAATGATGTGGCTTTTTATTGTTTCTGAGTGCTCCGGCCGCTACGATTTCATCTACAGTCGATTGGGGTGAACCCCTTCATTGAGAAAGTTTTCTATTACTACACCAGCAGCATTCTTCATGTTGCCCCCTTCGCACGATGCAGATCGGGGTTCATACGGATCGATACGCGACTCTTGCATGGAAGTCATCGCGCTTAATGAAACGGAGACCAAGGACGGACAATCAAGGTGAGCGCTCAGGGCATGAACAAGTTACTGCCGAACGCACGTGCGGCGCTGGACGGAATCGTACGGGACGGAATGACGCTGGCCATCGGCGGTTTCGGACTGTGCGGAATTCCCGAGGCTCTGATTCTTGCCCTGCGCGATACAGGCGTGCGCAACCTTACGATCGCCAGTAATAACGCCGGCGTGGATGGCTGGGGACTGGGGCTATTGCTCGAAACGCATCAAGTCAGGAAAATGATTTCCAGCTACGTCGGCGAGAACCTGGAGTTTGAGCGTCAGTTTCTGGCCGGCGAGTTGGAGGTGGAGTTCTGCCCGCAAGGCACTCTTGCCGAACGCATGCGAGCGGGAGGCGCCGGCATTCCCGGTTTCTATACGCGGACTGGAGTCGGCACCCTCGTTGCCGAGGGGAAAGAGCATAAGGAATTCGACGGAATCACAACCATTCTGGAAAGAGGGATACAGGCCGACGTGGCATTAGTGAAAGCCTGGAAAGCCGACCTGCACGGCAACCTCATCTATCGCCGCACCGCGCGCAACTTCAACCCCAACGCAGCCACTTGCGGCAAGATCACAGTTGCGGAAGCTGAAATCGTCGTCCCTCCGGGCGAGCTGGATCCGGACGAGATTCACACGCCCGGTATTTTTGTTCACCGACTCGTGCACAATCCTCATCCTGAGAAACGCATTGAAAAGAGAACCACTCGGGAGATATAGAACAGTGGGATGGACTCGTGAACAGATGGCCATGCGCGCCGCAACGGAGCTTGCCGATGGTTTCTATGTAAACCTGGGCATTGGGATTCCCACTCTGGTCGCAAACTATATTCCCGCGGGAATGACCGTGACCTTGCAGTCGGAAAATGGACTGCTGGGCATGGGACCTTTTCCGCGCGCATCGGAGGTTGATGCCGATCTGATCAACGCGGGCAAGGAAACCGTCACCTTTGTTCCCGGCGCAGCGACGTTTTCCAGTGCCGACTCGTTCGCTATGATTCGCGGCGGGCACATCGACCTTGCGATTCTCGGCGCGATGCAAGTGTCGGAGCGCGGCGATCTGGCGAATTGGATGATTCCCGGAAAGCGCGTGAAAGGGATGGGAGGCGCGATGGATCTTGTCTCCGGAGTGCGGCGCGTGATCGTGCTCATGGAGCACAACACTCCTGACGGCAACGCCAAACTACTGCGCAATTGCACACTGCCTTTGACCGGGGCCGGTGTGGTGCATCGCGTGATCACCGATCTTTGCGTGCTGGATGTCACTCATTCGGGCTTTGAGGGTTTTGAATTGGCTCCCGGTGTCACGCGCGAGGAAGTTGAACGGCGAACTGGGGCGTCGGTGCGCTTCAGCGGCGCCGCGGCTTAGCTCGCGATCCCTTTCCCCACACCGGCTTCCGCTTTTCAAGAAACGCAGTGATGCCTTCGCGAAAATCCTCCGTCTCCCGAGAAACCGCGTTGGCCTCCAGCGCCTGGGCAATCGCAGCATCGAGCCGCGCCTTGTTTTGCTGTGCAAGCAGCAACTTGGTTGCAGCGAGCGATTGAGGGCTGTTCGCGATAAACACTTCTGCCAGCGCCTGCACGCGCTCGGCGAGTTTCTCCGGCGTCACAATTTCGTTTACGAGGCCTAAGCGATAAGCCTCCTCCGCATCGAAGAGCCGCCCTGTCAACAGCAGATCCCGGCTCTTCTTGTCTCCAATCTGCAAGGCGAGAAAAGCCGACACCAGCGCGGGGACAAACCCGATCCGCACCTCGGTGAAACCGAATTTCGCTGCCGGCGTTGCCAGTGTGAAATCGCAGATAAAGGCCAATCCCGCTCCGCCGGCAATGGCCGCGCCATCGACCGCTGCGATGGTCGGGATCGGCAGCTCATACAACGAAAGGAACAGCCTGGCGATGCGCTCTGCAGCTACATGGTGCCCGGCTGCGGTCTTGTCCTCGCCGGCTTGCAACGCCGATAAATCCAGGCCCGAACAGAACGCCTGGCCGGCCCCTGCCAGCACGAGCACGCGGCAGTTGCTCGAGGCAGCGTCTTCCAGCGCGGAAATCAGTTCCATCTGCATCTCCGGCGTCATCGCATTGCGCCGCTCGGGACGATGCAGCGTAATCGTCCGCACCAAGGCGCTCTCCGCAACCTCAATCGTTTTGTAGTTCAATCATTCCTCCGTCGCCGCAACCCGCTCCCTTAGCGATTTGCTCCGTTAGGCGCTGCAGTCGCGCGGCTCGCTGCCATCTCCGCGCAGGCACGGAGCAAGCCTGTGAGAGGGGCCAGTTTGGGAAGCGCCGCGCCTCGCTCGGTCAGCACCTCGATCAATGTTTCCGTGGGCAGGTTCCCCACCAGCGCGTCCTGTGCGAACGGGCATCCACCCAACCCGCCGATGGCCGCGTCAAAGCGCCTGCAACCCGCATCGTAAGCCGCGAGAACGCGGGCGGCCGCTTCGTCCCGCCTCACGTGAAGATGTACTCCCAACTCGATCCCCCGATGCGCCCCGAGCACTGCGGCGACCGTATCCGCAATCTGTTCCGGCGCCGCCAAACCCACAGTATCCGCAAGCGAGATTTGTCTCGAGCCTGTGTCGATCAGCGAGGCGCATGCATCGACTACTGCACGGATGCTCCACGCGCCGCTGTAAGGATCTCTGAAGGCCATGGAAAGATAGGCGGCCATGCCTAAACCCGCGTCGTCAGCAAGCGCGCTCACCGTTTCCAGCTCATGCAGAGATTCTTGCGGCGTTTGATGTTGATTGCGGCGAAGAAATTCGGCGGAGAGCGAATAAGGAAAGCCCAGTGTGCGCACCGCACCGGTGCGAATGGCCCGTTCCGCGCCTTTGCGGTTCACCACGATCCCGATAATCTCAACACCTTCGGGAGGGTGCAGCAATTCAAGCACTCGCTCGGAATCCGCCATCTGCGGAACCGCCGCGGGGGAGACAAAGCTGACTGCGTCAATATGCGTGAAACCCGCCTCGATCAGATCGCGAAGATAAGCGGCTTTCTTTTCCGGCGCGATAAGCTCCGGGAGGCCCTGCCAGGCATCGCGCGGGCACTCGATGATTTTGACTAAGTCTTCCATTTGCTCTTTCAGCCCGTCCATCGATTCGGCATCGCCACGCCGCCTGCGTAGGTGCCAGTCGATGCGCACGCCCGCGACGGCCCTTCACCCTCTCGAAGGATACACTTTGAGAATCTCGCGAGCGATCACCATGCGCTGAATCTCGCTGGTGCCTTCGCCGATGGTGCACAGCTTCACGTCGCGGTAGAACTTCTCCGCGGGATAGTCCTTGATGAAACCGTAGCCGCCAAATAACTGCACCGCCTCATCGCAGATGCGCACCGCTGCTTCGCTCGAAAACAGCTTGGCCATCGACGACTCACGCGTTACCTTGCGGCCTGCGTCCTTCAGCACAGCGGCGCGCTGCGTAAGAAGCCGTGCCGCATCCAATTCGGTCGCCATGTCCGCGAGCTTCCATTGGATGCCCTGGAATTCGGCGATGGCCTTGCCGAACTGGCGGCGCTCTTTCACGTACTTCAACGTCGCGTCCAGCGCGCCGCGCGCGATGCCAAGCGCCAGAGCCGCAATCGAGATTCTGCCGCCATCCAGCACCCGCATGGCATCGATAAATCCTTCGCCTTCCGCGCCCAGCAGGTTCTCCTCGGGAATTTCGCAATCCTCGAAGATCAGTTCGCTGGTATCGCTGGCGCGCAATCCTAGCTTGTTTTCCTTCTTGCCGGGCCGGAATCCCTTCGTCCCCTTTTCCACCACGAAGGCCGACAATCCGTGTGTGCCCTTGCTCTTGTCGGTGACCGCGATGACCACCGCAACATCGGCATAGCGCCCGTTGGTGATGAAGGTCTTGTTGCCATTCAGCACGTAGCGGTCACCTTTTTTCACTGCCGTGGTGCGCGCGCTGCTCGCATCCGAGCCAGAGCCGGGTTCGGTGAGGGCCCATGCCGCGAGGCTGGCGCCGCTGGCGAGCGGGAGCAGATATTTCTTCTTTTGTTCGTCAGTTCCAGCGAGGAAGATGTGATTCGCCCCGAGCGAATTGTGCGCCGCCACGGTGAGGCCCATCGATCCATCGACGGCAGAAAGTTCCTCAATGGCGAGCACGTAGTCCACATAGCCCAGCCCCGCGCCGCCATACTCTGGGGGAAAGATCACGCCCAGCAGCCCCATTTTGCCCAGCATCTTAACCGTGGCCAGAGGAAATTCGCTCGCCTCGTCCCATGCCGCCGCGTAGGGCGCAATCTCGCGCGCGGCAAACTCGCGTATCTCGCGGCGCAAATGTTCCTGCTGCTCGGTAAGTACAAACGGATACAAAGTATCGACCGGCTCCAGTTCGACTTGCATGTTCAGGCTCCTTCGCGGGGTTTCGAATGCCCAGTTCCTTTTACATATGTATGATGCCGTTGCTTTCCGTCCGAACCGCGCCGCGGTGCGCGAAAAACCACCTCAGGTTTGCAGAACTCCCGGATTGAACCGTGGAACATCGGGATTCAACGCGCAAGCCTCCAGCGCCTGGATCAGTACGTCTCTGGTCCGGGCCGGATCGATAATGGCATCGATCCAAAGCCGCGCCGCGCCGTAGCGTGGATCGGCCTGCGCGTCGTACGTGGTGCGAATCTCTTCGTAAATCGCGGTCTTCTCCGCCTCCGTCAACGTCTTGCCGCTGCGTTCCAACTGCTTGGCGCGCACCTCAGCCAACGTCGCCGCAGCCGAGGCGCCGCTCATTACGGCGTAGCGCGCAGTGGGCCACGCAAACAGGAAACGCGGATCGTAGGCCTTGCCGCACATCGCGTAGTGCCCGGCGCCAAAGCTTCCGCCCACGATCACGGTAATCTTCGGCACCACGCTGGTACTCACTGCCGAGACCATCTTCGCACCGGCACGAATGATTCCCGACCACTCCGCCTCCTTGCCCACCATGAATCCGTTCACGTCGTGAAGAAAAATGAGCGGAACGAGATTCTGATTGCAATCCATGATGAAGCGCGCGGCCTTTTGCGCGCCCTCGGTGTAGATGACGCCGCCGACCTCCATCTGCGTGAGCCCCGCCGCCGGTCCCATCGCGACCGTCTGGTTCTGGTTGATCTTCTGGTTGGCCACGATGCCCACGGCATGGCCGCCAATCCACGCGTACCCGCAGAGCACCGTGCGGCCAAACTCCGCCTTGTACTCGTCGAACTCGCTGCGATCCACAAGGCGCGCAATCACCTCGCGCATGTCGTAGACATTGCTTGAACCCGGCTCCGGGTTCAGCAATCCATACACATCCTCGACAGCATACTTCGGCGCATCGCGCACCGCATCGAATGCGCGGCGTCGAAAAACCTCTGCCTCTTGACCAGGTCCCCTGCGTTCGCCCATCTTCGCCACCAGCGACCGCAGCCGCGCCAGGCACAAGTGGTCGTTCGGCTCTTTGAAGTCAACCGTCCCCGAGATCGCCGCGTGCATCGCCGCCCCGCCCAGTTCCTCCGCTCCCGTTTTCTGTCCGATGGCCGCTTGCACCAGCGACGGGCCCGCCAAAAACAATCCCGACCCCTCGGTCATCAACACCGTATCCGTCATCACCGGCAGATACGCACCGCCCGCCACGCACATCCCCATGATCGCCGTGATCTGCGGAATCCCCTGCGAGCTCATCACTGCGTTGTTGCGAAAAATGCGGCCAAAGTCATCGGTATCGGGAAATACGTCTTCCTGCAAGGGCAGAAACACACCCGACGAATCCACCAGGTAGATGGTGGGAATGCGATTCTCCATGGCGATGGTCTGTGCCCGCAGCACCTTCTTCGCGGTCATGGGAAAAAATGCGCCGGCCTTCACGGTCGCGTCGTTGGCCACAATCATGCAAAGACGCCCGCTCACTCTTCCCAGGCCTGTGACCACTCCCGCACTTGGCGCGCCGCCATATTCCACGTACATTCCTTGCGCCGCCCACAGCCCCAACTCCAGAAATTCCGCTCCCTCATCGAGCAGCAGCTTGAGCCGCTCCCTCGCCGTAAGGCGTCCTTTGCCGTGCTGCGCTTCCGCCGCTTTTGCTCCGCCCCCCAGCCGAATCGCATCTTCTTCGGCGCACACGGCAGCCATCAGCGCCAGCAACGACTTGCGATTGGCCTGCGCCCGCACCGATGCGAAGTCCGTCGTCGAATGCAATATCGCCGATTGCAATTCGGAATGCAATTCGTTTTCCGTCTTCAACTCCTCGGTCATCACGTCTCCGCGAGGCGCAAAAAAGGCCCGGATGCATTTAGCAGCGCGTTCCTCTTACTCATAGACTGCGCCTGAAATGGTCCCGCTGCATAGTCCGAGCCCGATTCTGGGCAATCCCGGCCCTTGCGCATAGACGCGCAACGTCACCCGATCGCCATTCTCCAGCCAGGTCCGCGCCTCGCCGCCCGGCAAACGTATGGGCTCCGCGCTATGGCGTTTCTCCAGCAGGCAGCCTTCTTGAACCGGCATCGGGCCGGAGACAGTGCTCTCTTCGCCGGTGCAGCGGCAGGAATATCATCGCAAACAGATCGAGGCCTTCGGCAGATATGATTAGAGTGGTTTCTCCATTTTCTTCCGCCCCAGTAGTTCCCTTTTCTTTCGCCCATGATATTTGTCAATCGCACTGGCAGTGAAATTAACAAACCTCGTATTGTTTTCTCGCATCTTCAAGTACAGTAGTCATTTTTTGCAAAGCCTCAGAGCCGCCGGAGCCGCCCCTTGTTCTTCCGGATCGATCTGCAAAGGACTCGTGATCTTCGCCGTTAAGGATGGCCGTGAAACCCCAGCATGGTCGCAGACGTGTAATCATCGAAAATGTAAACCCCCAGATCGACGGGGGGGGCCACGCCATTCGCCGCATCGCCGGTGACGAGGTTGTCGTCACGGCGGCTATCTATGCCGACGGCAAAGACGAGTTGGCTGCGCGCTTGCTCTATCGTCCGTCGCCTGACGTACGATGGCGGTTTGTGCCGATGCACTCCACAGGAAACGACCTGTGGAGTGGAGCGTTTCGCGTCGACAAGCTTGGCGCATGGCGCTTCACCCTTATCGGCTGGGTGGACCATTTTGCAAGTTGGGCCAGCGATCTGAGGAAGCGCATCGCCGCGCAAAGCGATGCATCGCAGGCAGATCGAATTTTGACCGATGCGACCGGCAACGCAACTCCGAATCCCAATGCGGCTCCGAATTCGGCCGCAGCTCCGAATCCAGATACAGGGCTGGACATTGGTTCCAATCCTGCGGCGCAGGACATCGCGCTGGCGCTTCGTTCCGGCGCGGGTCTGGTGCGCGAGGCCTCGATGCGGGCGCGGGGAAGCGATGCCAAGCAGCTTCGGCAGTGGGCGCAGAAACTGGAAAAGCTGGCGCAGGAAAGACGTACGATCTACGACGATCCATGTGATGCATCGCTGATCGAATTGATGGCGCGCTATCCGGATTTAGCGAACGCTACCCAATACGACATGGAATTGCCAGTCTGCGTGGCTCGTGAGCGGGCGCGGTTTTCTTCATGGTACGAACTCTTTCCGCGATCGGCGTCGCCGACACCCGGCCAGCACGGAACATTTCTCGACGTGGAGCGGCAGTTGCCCGAAATTGCGGCGATGGGATTCGACATTGTGTATTTGCCTCCCATTCATCCCATTGGGCGCGCCTTCCGCAAAGGCCCGAACAACTCGATTTCCGCACCGCCCGATGCGCCCGGCTGCCCATGGGCCATCGGCGACAGGACGGTGCAAGCAAGCGCTTCGCTGGGCGTGGAGGCGGCCGGAGATCACGGTGGGCACAAGTCGATTCACCCGCAGTTGGGCACGTTTGCCGATTTCAGCAATCTGGTCGCCTCTGCCCGGTCGCAGGGAATGGAGATTGCCCTGGACATTGCGTTCCAATGCTCACCCGACCATCCCTGGGTCGCAGAACATCCTGATTGGTTTGTCCGCCGGCCGGATGGCTCGATTCAATACGCCGAAAATCCGCCCAAGAAATATCAGGATATTTATCCGCTCAATTTTGAATCGCCGGACTGGCGCGGCTTGTGGGACGAACTCTACTCGGTTTTTGAGTTCTGGATCGAGCACGGCGTGCGCGCGTTTCGCGTGGATAACCCTCATACCAAACCTTTGCCCTTCTGGGAGTGGTGCTTGCGCAAGCTCGAAAGCAATTATCCCGACACAATATTTCTCGCCGAAGCATTCACCCGGCCGCATGTTATGTACGGATTGGCGAAGCGAGGCTTTACGCAGTCGTATACGTATTTCACCTGGCGCAACTCGAAAGACGAGTTGCAGAGCTACCTGGAGGAGATTACGCGGCCGCCGGTCAGTGAGTTCTACCATCCGAACTTCTGGCCGAACACTCCCGACATCCTGCATAAGACGTTGCAGGAAGGAGGGCGTAATGCGTTTATGCATCGCGTAATTCTTGCGGCCACGCTGACAGCGAATTACGGCATCTACGGGCCGGCCTACGAACTTCAAGAAAACGCTGCGGCCCAGCCTCCGGAGGGCAAGACCGAGTCAGAAGAGTATCTCGACAGCGAAAAGTACGAGATCCGGCAGCGCGACCGCAAGCAGCCAGGCTCGCTGGTTCCGCTCATCAGCCAGCTCAATCGAATTCGCCATGACAATCGCGCGCTGCAATCGAACGCTTCGCTCCATTTCCACTTCATCGATAACCCGCAGCTCATCTGCTATTCGAAGGCCACACCCGATTTCGACAACGCGATCCTGGTGGTGGTGAACCTCGATTCATTCAACGAGCAAACGGGCTGGACCAGCCTCGATCTTGATAAAATCGGGTGCTCAGCTAATGAAAGCTTTCTGGTCGATGACCTGCTGAGCGGCGCTCAGTACGTCTGGCGCGACCGAAGCTATGTTGCATTACGGCCTGGAGTTCAGCCGGCGCACATCTTTCGTGTGAGCCGCATGCAGTAACGATGTATCGTATCGACTAAGGCTGTCCGGAGAGTGAACGCATGAAGAAGATCGCCAGCGCCACCGATCCTCTCTGGTACAAAGACGCGATTATTTACGAATTGCACGTACGTGCATTTGCCGATTCCAACAGCGACGGCATCGGCGATTTTCCGGGGCTGTTGACGAAACTCGATTATTTAAAGGAGCTGGGCGTTACCTGCATCTGGCTTCTGCCGTTCTTTCCGTCCCCGCTGCGCGACGACGGCTACGACATCTCGAACTATATCGATATCAACCCTTCGTATGGCGCATTGAGCGACTTCAAAGCGGTCCTTGACGCCGCCCATCTGCGCGGTATGCAGGTGATGATCGAGTTTGTGATGAATCACACCAGCGATCAACATCCCTGGTTCAGGGCTGCGCGGGCGGCTCCGCCCGGATCGCCCCAGCGCGATATGTACGTTTGGTCGGAAACAGCGGACGAGTATAAAGATGCGCGCATTATTTTTACCGATACGGAGAAATCAAACTGGACTTGGGATGAAGCTGCCAAGGCCTTTTACTGGCACCGCTTCTTTTCGCACCAGCCTGACCTGAACTACGACAGTCCGCTGGTGATGCAGGAAGTACTGAAGGCGATGCGCTTCTGGCTCGACATGGGCGTGGACGCGATGCGCATCGATGCCATTCCGTATCTGTGCGAGCGGGATGGAACCTCCTGCGAGAATCTGCCGGAAACGCACAGGGTCGTCAAGACTCTGCGCGCCGCCATCGACGCGGACTATGCAAATCGTCTGATCCTGGCCGAAGCCAACCAGTGGCCGGCAGACGTGCGGCCCTACTTCGGCGATGGCGATGAATGCCACATGGCCTTCCATTTTCCGCTCATGCCGCGCATTTACATGGCGCTTCGCCAGGAAGATCGCCAGCCCATCACCGATATCATGGCGCAAACGCCGCCCATTCCCGACAACTGCCAGTGGGGACTGTTCCTGCGCAATCACGACGAGTTGACGCTGGAGATGGTCACCGGCGACGAACGCGATTACATGTATTTTGCGTATTCGGCGGACCCGCGCATGCGCATCAATGTTGGCATTCGCCGCAGACTTGCGCCGCTCGTCGACAACAATCGGCGCCGTATCGAGCTGTTGAACTCGCTGTTGTTCAGCTTTCCCGGCACACCCATCCTTTATTACGGCGATGAAATCGGCATGGGCGACAATATCTATCTCGGCGATCGCAATGGTGTCCGCACTCCGATGCAATGGACGTCGGACCGCAACGCCGGCTTCTCCAAGTGCGATCCTGCGCGGCTCTACCTTCCTGTCGTCATGGATCCGATTTACGGCTACCAGGTAGTCAATGTCGAGGCACAGCAAAGCGATCAATCCAGTCTGCTGCACTGGACGCGCAACATGATCGCATTGCGAAAGCTGTTTCAGGTCTTCGGCCGCGGAACGCTGACGTTTCTCAATCCCACCAACCGCAAAATCCTCGCTTATCTTCGCGAGCTCGATCGGGCCGACGGCTCTTGCGAGACCGTGCTTTGTGTGGCGAATCTCAGCCGCTTCGCGCAACCGGTCACGCTCGATCTTTCCCACTACGCGGGCTATCAGCCTGTGGAGATGCTGGGGTACGTTTCGTTTCCGGAGATTACCCGGGAGCCTTACCCGCTCACGGTTGCACCCTATTCGTTTCTCTGGCTTGAATTGCAGGCAGCCTGCCCGGCCGAAGAATTGCTTGCGGAGCCGGCCGCGCAAACTCCGGAGATAGCCGTGGCCGAAGTATCGCTTGCGGCGCCGCTAGTGACATCGAGCTGGAAAGAGTTTCTCGCCAGTGCGGATGCTTCGATTCTGCAGCCCGCTCTTCGTGACTGGCTGCCGCGGAAAAGGTGGTTTGGCGCCAAAACACGTACCATCGAATCCTTACGGGTGCACAGCTGGGTCGAGCTTCCGCCAGACACCGGCAGCTTCACACCGGGCAGCGAATCGGAAACTCCGGCAATTCAACCCGCGCTGTTTTTCTTCGAAGTTCACTATTTCGATGGGCCGCCCGACGTCTACCAGATTCCGCTGGCGATCAGCACCGGCGCAGCCCTTGAAGAAATCGCCGCGAATCGGCCGGACAGCATCTTGGCACGATTCACCGCCTCAACAGGACCAGCTATTCTTCACGACGCTGTCGCGCGCGACGATTTTCACCAGGGGCTGCTGCGATTGATTGCAGCCAACGCCACGTTGCCGGTTTCGCATGACGGCGTGGCGACACCAGGACCCGTAACGGCGGCTGAACCATCGCTCGATACCAACGGAGAATCGCAGGCCGATACGCCCGTCGCGGTTTCGCCTGTCCCGCTCAGTGCTCAGCCGGGCGAAGTGGCCGCGCTGCCCCGTACAGATGCTCCGCAAACGCAAACGGCCGGCTCTCGACGCCTGCAGCCTCGCGAGTCTCCCTCTGCGGGCGACTCGGCGCCGGATGGGGAGAGGCTCGATGCCCGCGCTTCAACGCTGTTCACGCCTGCGCGGGCGGCCCAGCATCTTCCCTCCATAGTTGGGTCAGCCGAACAGTCAAACACAGCAATCGTGTTCGGAAAACAACTTTTCCTCAAACTCTACAGGCGATTGCAGCCGGAAGAAAATCCCGACGTGGAACTCAGCCGCTTTCTTACCGAAGTCGCGCACTTTTCCAGGATTCCGCCCTTCCTCGGCGAGATTTCGATCAGTTCAGGCAGCGCGGGAAAAACCACGGTGGCCATGCTGCAGGGCTTGGTAGACAATGACGGAGATGGCTGGCAATGGTTTCTTGACCGGCTCACGAGCTGGCTCTCAAGCGTTGCTGGGCTTCCGGCACAGGCGCATTCGAACCCGGCTGGCTGGCTCAGCGGCAGAGTGCAGGTTTCAGACTCGCTCAAGCCGATACAGGTTACACTCGATGCCGCCGCACTGCTCGGAAAACGCACTGCCGAGATGCATCTCGCGCTCTCCAGCAATAAGAGTCTTTCGGCCTTTGCGCCGGAACCGCTCACTCGCGACGATCTCGAGCGTGACGCGCAGCGTATTGAAGCGCAAATCAAATCCTCCCTTGAAGCGCTTAAGTGGAAGATTGCCAAACTCGACGATATAGCTTCCGATCGTGCCGGCCTGCTTCTCTCTCGCAGGGCCGCGCTCATGGAGCGCGCGCGCTCGATCACCCGCGTCACGTCGGCCGGGCAAGGCATCCGCATCCACGGTGACTACCATTTGGGCCAGACATTGCACATTCCCGCGTCAGACGACGTCCTGGAGAAGTCCGGATCGGACCTCGGCGATTTTGTCGTTCTCGACTTCGAGGGTGAGCCTGCCCGGCCTATTGAAGAGCGGCGCAGGAAGCAGTCGCCGCTGAAGGATGTTGCCGGCATATTGCGCTCTTTTTCGTACGCCGCCTTTGCCGCGATCGACCGTTCGCTTGCCGCCGGCGGGGACAATGAGTCTTCGGCCGGACCTGCCGCTCTGCTTGAGTGGGCGCAGTTGTGGCAGAACGCTGCGGCCTCAGCTTTCCTGTCGTCATACGGGGAGTCGATGGCGGACAATGAATCGTTGCTGCCGCTGCCCGCGGACGCGCAAATTCTACTCAACGCGTATCTGCTTGAAAAAGCGCTCTATGAGCTGCTCTACGAATTGAATAACCGCCCCGCGTGGATCCGGATTCCCATCGACAGCATCCTAACCTTATAGGAATCCTTGACGGCAGAACCGCATTCTCGGCCCAGGCCCCCTGACGGGACTTTTCCGGAGAGACATGGCGACAGCGAATCCGATCTCTGACGACACATCGGTTGCCCAAACCGCGACAGCGGATCTTGTGGTCTTTGTTACGGCCATGCCCGCGGAGCAATTCAAAGGCGTTCTGGTCAACCTCGAGGACACTTTTTCCGCTGAGGACATCATCGTAGCAACACCAAACGAGTTACCCGCGGATGCTGCGATGAACCTGCGAATCATCCCCACGGCGCCGTCGAACTCACTTTGGATGTTGAAGCCGTCTGACTTTATGGGGGCGGCGCAGAGCGGGCTCGAACATGAGGCAAAGGCGATTTTGATCCTTGGACCCGGCGCCGAATCCCTGAATTCGCTCGCTCTTCACAACCTTGCCAATGCGGTATTGACCGCGTCGATCGACTTGGCATTGCCGCACTATTCGCTGCCGCCACACGCAGGGCTGATCAACTCCGCCATTCTTTATCCACTCACTCGGGCTGTCTTCGCATCCAGCGTCCGATTCCCGCTGTCGATCGATCTGGGCCTCTCGCCGCGCATGGCGGTACGGCTTGCTAACGCGGCGAAACGCATTCCCGAAAACCACTCGGGTGAAGCGCTTTTGTGGCCGGTAAATGAAGCCGTCGCTGCCGGGTTCACATTGAATGAAGTCGATGTCGGCTCACGCGCAATGCCCCAGCCTTCCGATCCGGATATCAATCCGATTTTGGCCTTGGTTACCGGCTCGCTTTTTGCCGATATTGAAGCCAAGGCGGCCCTGTGGCAGCGCCCCAGGCGGGCGCCGGTTATGCGCCGGACCGCGACGCAAGCCGCGCCTTCCAGCAGCTCTGCCGATGTGGCTGGTATGGTGGCGGCTTTTCAGCTGGCTACCGCGAACCTGCAGGAGATTTGGTCGCTTGTCCTGCCGCCCAATTCCTTGCTGATGCTCAAGCGATGTTCCGTTCTTGATGCCGCCGAGTTTCGCCTGCCCGACAATCTTTGGGCGCGCATTGTGTTCGACTTCCTGATTGCCTATAGACTCCGCACCATCAACCGCGGACACCTGCTGGGAGCGCTGATCCCACTCTATTTGGCTTGGGTCGCCGGCCACATCAATGTCACTGCATCCGGAATCCCAGCCGAGAGCCACATTGAGGCCGTTGCCGCGGCTTTCGAAGCGGATAAACCCTACCTGGTCGCGCGCTGGCGTTGGCCTGACCGGTTCAACTGATGATCGAGCTTCGGTGCTGAAAGTGATGAACGCAGCGCAACAGTGAGAGGAGAGAATGCGATGCAAAACCTGGTTACGAATACGGCACAGCAGGCAAGTCAAAATGCCCCGGTGTTGCCCCCATATGCAAACGACATTTCCATCTGGAACCACATGTCCGACGCGTTACACCAGTCGCTTTATCGCGTCCTCACGCTCCTGATTGCCATGCTGCCCGGAATACTTGCGTTTTTTGTTGCGCTGGTGATCTTCGCTGTGGCAGGCATGGTGGTTTCCTGGATCTTGCGACGTTGTCTCACCTGGGCAAAGTTCGATCTCCGCATTGCCCGCAAGAGCGGAACGGACTGGACGCCAACCACGTCGCCCACCGATATCATCGCGCGTGCATCGTTCTGGGTCTGCGTATTTCTGGGCCTGATCATCGGGGTTTCGGCGTTCGACACGTCCTACGCAACAGGCACGGCGCTGCCCATTTCTCTGCTTCCCTATCTCACGCGTGCGGTAAGCGCAGTGCTGCTGTTAGTTGCAGGTATTTTGATTGCGCGATTCCTTGCGCGCTCGGTACTGATCAGCGCCGTGAATGCGCAACTGCAATATGCCAGGTTCCTTTCCCTGGGCGTGAAGTGGCTGGTGCTCGTCCTGACCGCGGCGATGGTGCTGGACCATCTCGAGGTGGGCGGGAATATCGTTGAGTTGGCCTTCGGCATTCTCTTCGGCGGAATTGTTCTTACGCTCGCTCTCGCCGTCGGGCTGGGCTCGCGCGACCTGGTCAGCCGCTCGCTTGAAAGCCACGTGGAGCATACAGGGGAGCGCGCGCACACTCCCGAAGAAACAGCCAATGCGGGCGAATCGCTCAGACATTTTTAGCGGGTGGCCCGGTCAACACGGCGACCGAATCGCCAGGCAGACTGATGGTATTCTCCACGATGCGGATGGCTTTGTGCGACGCCAGCTCCAGGAAGCTCGACTGCGGAACCGGGAAAGTTCTCTCTGCCGCGCCCAGGTTCGAGAGCACTGTAGTCGTTCCGCGTTCCACGCGAAGCCATTGCTCCGCTTCGTCGAAGTTGACGCGCACGTTGCCGCGGCCCCCGTGGTTCAGGCATGGCGTCGTTCGTCTCAAGCGAATCAACGCCCGATACCACTCCAGAATCTGTGCGTGCTCAGGCTGATTCACCTCGCTCCACTTGAGCTTCGACACCTCGTAAGTTTCCGGGCTCTCGGGATCTGGAATCATCTCCGGAGCCCAGCCAAACGCCGAGAACTCCCGCTTTCTTCCTTCCGAAACCAGCCGCGCAAGTTCCCGATCCTCGTGGTCGGCAAAATATCGGAACGGAGACGAAGCCGCCCACTCTTCGCCCTGAAACAGCATGGGCACAAACGGACTCAACAGAACGATCGCAGCGGCAATCTTGGCGCGCTCCATCCCTGCAATATGGCTGATTCGGTCGCCGAGAGCGCGATTACCCACCTGGTCATGGGTCTGAATATAGCCGAGAAAGCGATGCTGCGACAGCTCTCCCGTCGCTTTGCCATGAATCCGCCGACGATAGCCGGAGTAAATTCCGTCATATACAAATGTTCGTTCCAACGCCTTCGCCAACTGCGCCAGTGACCCAAAATCGACGTAGTATCCGCCTATCTCTTTGGGACAGAGGACCGCGAACAACGCATGATGAAAATCGTCACTCCACTGCGCGTCGATTCCAAGGCCGCCGGCTTCACGCGGCGTCACTATGCGCGGATCGTTCAGGTCGCTTTCCGCGATCAGGACCAGCCGTCGCCCCAGCTCCGCTTCCAGAATTTCTACTTCGCTCGAAAGCTGCTCCAGAAAATGAATGGCCGACCGGTCGACGAATGCGTGGACTGCATCGAGCCGAAGGCCGTCGAGGTGGTAATCGCGCAACCACATGAGCGCGTTGTCCAGGAAGAACCGCCGCACCTCGTTCGATCCCGCATCTTCAAGATTTACGGCGCCGCCCCAGGGCGTGTGATGGGAATCGGTCACGTACGGGCCAAACTTTCCGGTGTAATTCCCTGAAGGGCCAAAGTGGTTGTACACCACATCCAGCAGCACGGCCAGCCCTTTGGAATGCGCTGCGTTCATAAAACGCTTGAGGCCATCGGGGCCACCATACGGTTCATGCACTGCAAAGAGCGCAACCCCGTCATAGCCCCAGCCATGCCGGTTTTCAAATGCGGCCACTGGCATGAGCTCAATGTGCGTGACGCCAAGTTCGACAAGATAATCCAGTTTTCCAATTGCAGCATCGAATGTGCCTTGCGCAATGAACGTGCCCACATGAAGTTCATAGATGATGCTGCTGGCCAAAGGAGCCGCTTGAAATTGCTCGTCATTCCAGACAAAACGGCTGTGGTCGTACACCCGCGAAAGACCATGCACCCCATTCGGCTGCCAGGCAGAGCGCGGATCGGGATAGACCTTCGCATCATCGTCCACGAGGAAACCGTAGTCGCTTCCGACACCGGCATCGCTCGCGTCGAGATCGCGTATGTCGAGCCGCCACCAGCCTCGGTCATCAGGCCCCTCCATAGCGTGAACGTCGCCCGCGACGTGAGCACACATCCGCGTCGCGAGTGGAGACCAGACTGCAAATCGATGCATCTCCTACTCTCCAATCCTCGCGAGAAGCGCCACTGGAAATCGTTTGAAAAGGTTCTGCGCCCGCAACGAACCGCCTGCGAAACTCTCGCCAGTCAGAAGATGATTCCAGGTCCCCTCGGGAATCTGTACCGTGGTTGGACCAAGATTTCCGCCGAGCTTGAGATTCCATCGCGGCGCAATCACCGCAACGTTTTCCCCGCGCAAATAGGCAACCAGGTGATCCTGTTTGGGGCCTTCGACGGCCATCGGCAGATAGGCTGAAGTCGCGCTGAACCAATCTGGATGCTCGCGCCGCAGGTGCAATGCTTTCAAGATCACCCAGAGCTTGGGCAGCCCGTCGTCCATTCTCTTCAGAATTTCTTCAGCCGGCATCCCGGCTTCGAGTTCAGCGAGCATGGAGCGCCTGGCTGCATAGTCGATGGCACCGCGATTATCGGGATCGACAAGGTGAAAGTCCCAAATCTCGCTGCCCTGATATTGATCCGGCACTCCTGGCGCGGTGCATTTGATCAGTGTCTGCGCAAGGCTGTTGATCCTTCCCGGAAGCAGAATCCGCGCAACAAATTCCTCTAAATCCGCGAGAAACTCGGCCGAATCATAAATGTGACCGATAAATTCGCGCAACGCATCCTCAAACTCCTTATTCTGCTGTGTCCAGCTTGTCTGCTCCTTGGCCTCGCGCACGGCCTTTTCCATGTAGGCAATCATCCGCTCTTTTGCGATCGGCCACGCCCCAATGAGGGTTTGATACAGAAAATATTCCGTGTTGCGATCGGGGAATGTGCCGACTTTGAAAAGGCGGTTCATGCGCGACCACCGGCGCAGCGCCGCACGCCACGGCCCGGGAATCTCCGTCAAGACCGCAAGGCGCGCCCGCACATCGTCAGAACGTTTGGTATCGTGCGTCGAAAGGGTATTCATGGTTCGCGGATAAAGCATGTGTGCCATGTCGCAAAAGGCGTGAAATTCGTCGAGGGTCACGCCATTGCGTTCCGGCGACGCGCCCACTTCGTTCAAGCCGATCATCCGGTTGAAGCAATAGAACACGGTATCCTCAACGCCCTTGGCCATCACCGGCGATGTGAATTGCTGAAAGCGAAGCAGAAATTCGTCTTCCAGGTCTCCGCGCACGCGAAGCGTAAGTACATCGCCGATAAAGTCGAACAATGCCGGGTCAATATCCGTCCTGCGCGTTTTGGCAATCGCTAACGCGCTGCTGATCGCGGTTTTGTCTTCCTCGGCAATCTCGCTGCGCTGCGGAATCACGTACGTCCGGTAAATCGCGAAGCCCGCTGCGAAATCCCGAATCGCGCGCCGGATCTCAGCTCGCGTGTAATCCCTGCGGTCACGGTTGTTCTCGCAGATCTCGACAAAGATTTGCGCCAGCCGATTCACGTCGCTGCCCAAAGCTTCGTGTTCCACGGCCAGCTTTTTGGAGTAGACAAGCGCGTCGTAGTCCTCAGCACTTCCCGTAAATTCTCGATAGATCGCGTCGATTTCTTCGAGCCCCTGGCCATTCACCAGAAGCCCATTCGATACATTCAGGAAGTCGTATCCCGTGGTTCCTTCAATCGGCCAGTTGGCTCGCAGGACCTCGGAAGGTTGCAGAATCTTTTCGGCTACGATCCATGCGTCCGGCGCCGCCGCGCGCAGGCGCGTGAAGTATTGCTGCGGATCGCGCAAGCCGTCGGGATGATCTACACGAACACCATCGAGGACACCTTTGCGAAGCCACTCGAGAATACGGGAATGCGTGGCCATGAAAACATGCGGCCGCTCCGCGCGCACGCCGATCAAACTGTTGACGTCGAAGAAACGCCGGTAGCCAAGCTCCTGGTCGGCGGTGCGCCAATATGCCAACCGGTAATTCTGCAGATTCAGGATTGCATCCAGAGAGTCGTGGTCGCGGTTGAGTTCATTCACTGCTCGAGTGATTGCTTCCGAAGCGCCCGGCGTCTCACTGCAAAAGCGGCGCAGCAACTCGTAGAGCACGGTTTTGTCGCGATGACGCGCAGCCACTACTTCGTCCTCGGTCGCTTGCGGCAGCGGAAGCCTTTCCAGGCTATCGGCGATGAAACTAAGAGTAGGGGCATCGACGTACTTCGCCGCAATGGATAAAGGAATCGCCAGAGACCGAGGGGCAATGGGGAACGCATGGTCCATGTAACGCATTTGAAAAAATTCGCCGTCGTAATCAATCGAGAGTTGGCCCGAGCTGAGAACCTGCCCATAATGTCCACCCAACACAGGGATCAGAACCTTGTTTTGCAGTTTCACTTCCGGCGAGTTCCAGTCGATGTCAAACCATGTTGCGAACCGGCTCGATGGCCCGTTCTCCAGCACGTCCCACCAGTATCTGTTTTCGGGGCCCGTGGCCATGTGATTCGGCACAATGTCGAGCACCTGCCCCATGCCGAGATCTTTTAGCGTTGCGCAAAAGCGCGCGTGCCCCTCTTCGCCGCCAAGCTCAGCGTTCACTTTCTGCTGATCGACGACGTCATAACCGTGTTTGCTGCCCTTCGCTGCTTGCAAATAGGGCGAGCAATACACGTGGGAGATTCCGAGCGCTTTCAGGTAGTCGGCTACGGCGGCGGCATGGTCAAAGGTGAATTCGGAATGAAGCTGCAGGCGGTAACACGACGAGGGTGTGCGCGTCATACTCTATTTTGATGCTTGCGAACCTGTCGGCTCCGGCGAAAGGTGACTTTTTGCGATTCAAGTGCGGGCGCGGTGTGCCGAGACTGGCGGGCTAGATGGAAGTAACCTACACAAACAAAGCTACTTACAGTCACGTTGAATCGCTGTAATTGATCCCGCCCCATGTTTCCTTGGCAGCGTGCGCAAACCATTGAGCTCCATTGCGGGACCACGCCGTTATGGTCCAGCGAACGCGATCCGCTGTGGAGTCCACCCCTGATTAGCATGAAAATTGGTGACATCGGCACGCAAGGACTCCTGGTGATTTCTTGAGCGCGTCATGTGGGTCCACCATAAAACCCCTGCGCTCTGGCGCCAATTCGAGTAAGTTTCCTCGAATTCCGCTCCATCAAAGTTAGTCCAGGAAATAGCTTGAGGCAAGTGCGTCGCAGGATCGACCTTGAGCAACACTCGATCACCATGCGCGTCGGCGATCAGAAGCGTTGATGGGCCGGCAAGAGCCACGGATCGCTGCGGATCATCATCGCTGAGCAGAAGTGCCGGGAGGGAACGAAACGGCATGATTGTCGCTGTTGGCGACGGCAGATCGCTCCGCACAGGCCGCGTAGAAGACCATGCCCAACCGGTTTCGCCGTTGCTGAAGATCACCGCCGTGCTTCCACCTTGCGACTCGACACGAATACCGGATGGGGCAGCAAAGGTGGTTGTCTCCATCGACCATCCGTCATTCGCTTCCCAGTAAACCCTTTCCGTGCGCTGCCAATCGTGGATCGACTCAAGGTTCCCTTTGCCGCCAACGGCGGTTTGCACGGCGGCCAAAAGCTGCATTGCCTGTGAATCTCTTCTGTTGCCGGAGAAAGGCACTCGATTAGAGCCCGTGGGATTCGCCGGCGGGGGATTATTCGGGTATCGAGCCGGCGCCGAAACGGCAACGTCGACGCTGATTGGCAATGCGCCGGTCGATGTGCCGCCGGGACCAGTTGCTGTCATAGTGTACGCCGTACCGCCCAGCGGACGAACCACCGCAGTTCCCGTTGTGCCAACCAATCCGATACCGGGGTCAATGCGTACCTCCGAAGCTCCAAGAACAGTCCAGCGAAGTGCGGTGGTTTGGCCAAGCCGCAACTGACTCGAGTCGGCCGTAAAACTGACAATCGTCGGACGCCTTGTGGGAATGACAACAATCTCAATGCTGCGGGTCAGAGGAGTCGATTCACCGCTGTTGGAGGCGGTTAGCGTGAATCGTTGCGTGGCTTCCGGTTTCACCTGCCAGAAACCAGTTGATGGAACCGTTCCAACTCCGGGAAGGATGGTGACAGTTGGACTGTCTCCCGTCACTTCCCAGCGGAGAGTCGCTGTCGAGCCTCGTTCGATGGATTGCGCTGAGCTGGTAAACGAGAGAATGACCGGAGGCGCCACTTTGACAGCTGGCTTCTCCACTGCCGGCGGCGCATTGCTGGTTCCTCCTGGCGGATTGCCCGGCTCGGGGATTTGCCCTGGCGACACTGCGGGGTTTTGCGGTTGGTCCGGCTGCGATTGCGCCGTCCCAATCGGTTGACCTGGAACTTCCGGGACCCGTGGATCAGGCTTCGGCTGCGATGGTTCGAGAGGCTGCGACACTTTAATGGGTGACGGTTCAATGAGTGGCGGATTCTGCACGGTGGGTTCGACATTCTTCGCGGCCGCGCGCTTGGCCGGGAAAATCTTCGAAAGATCATCCCAACGCTCAATAACTTGTGGCGCAAGCGCGTATGCGGCCGCTAATGTTCCAACGACGCACAAACCAAGAGCGGCAATTTGGCCCACCCGCCGGAGCACTACCCCCCGGAATTGACGGGCTGATTTCGGAGAGGGACCTTCAGGTCTCTCCACTGCATTCAAGCAGTAAGGACACGCGAGTGGTCCATCGAACACTTCTGCTCCGCCTTCGTGCCCGCAACTTGGGCAACGGTAGCCGCAATCTTCGAGATGGCCATTGGCGCACTCGCATGAAAGTTTTCCGCTGTTACCTTCCGCGCCGCAGCCTGAGCATCGGCTGATTTGGCCGGCCTGCGGACGATATGGCTCATTGCAACGAACACAGAGGCGGCCCGCCTCGTGCTCTGTGAATTGAGCATTGTCATTGAGGCAAGTAAGTTTGCGCGTAGCCATGGTCCAACTTCCTACCAGTGTTCCGGGCCGCCGGTTAGAAGGCCCTCGCTTATCGTTATCCCCAAACTGAATGGCACTTTTTACCGCATCCGCTCGTCCTACAGACGATGCATGACAAATTGTCCCCTGACAAAGCAGACACGGAAATTGTCAATTCCACGCGCCCGGACACATTTTTTTCTGCGCCGGAAGGGACTTGTCCTCCCTTTTCGGTAACTCTGTATACTGAAATCCCCCGACAACCCCTGCCAAGAGGGGCAGTTGAATGGAATTCATAGGCAAGCTGCTCGAGTTTCTCAAAAGTTCCTACGCGTGGGTTGTCGCCAAGTCGCCGCAACAGGCCGACCCTAGAATCTGTCCGCTCTGCTTTGAATCGATCACTGCAAATACAAGGTTTATCCGGTATTGCCCGGTCTGCAAGAACTGGGAAATCGTAAAGGGCACTTCGACGCGCGAGTTGTTCTCGCGGTGCAAGAAAATCGGCTGCAAAGCCAACCGCACCCTTGCCCAGCGGCCCTTTCTGGCGCACCAGGACTGCAGGCGGTTGAATCCTCTCATCCTGAACCTCAATGACGGCGCCAAGAATCGCGTCCAGTCTCTTGACGAAACCTTCACCCTGCGCTGGGTCGACCCAAGTGCGCCCGGCGGAAGAAGCGCCCCCCGGGATGTAAAGCACTGGACCCTGCCCATCATCCATGGCGCCGCCGAGAAGGTGGTTGGCGTCAAGGCCATGTGGTTTCCGTCCGAGTTGCTGCGGTTGCTTGCGAGCGGAAAGGGAAAGCGGGTACAGATGAGAGGGCCCGCTGACGTCGGAAAGAGCGTTTTGTCGTCCATTGTGGTCAATCCTGATAGCCTTCCCAGCAACCTTCAGGTCGAGAACTTCGTCTACGCCTCCCCGTATATTGCCACCGACATGAATGTGCCCGAGGAGCAGCGGCAGCCCTTCAGATTTTTTGCCAATGCCCTGCAGGCCATCCAGAGTCTGCGGGACTGGCAGCCTTTGGATATGCACAATACCGGTCCTGCCGAAGCTCTGATGCGCGCCGGCTTCTACAGCAAGATCGTCGATCGTGAGCGACGTGCGCTGGTGTTATACGACCTTGCCGGAGAACACTTCCAGGAAGGCGCCGGTGAAATGGTTGCCGAGCAAGCCGCCAATTCCGACTGCATCTATGTCCTGCTCGATATTACGTGCATTCCGATTTTCGAAGAGTTCATCGACCCGCAAAACAGGAAAGACCGGGCAAAGAAGTCGCAATTCAATGCCAGGTTGAGCGCGAGTCTGCGGCAGATCGAAGGCGACGAGACTCCCAAAATCATCGTGGTTACGAAGGTTGACCTGGTTGAGATTCCGCAAGTCGATCATCCGGATTTCGCCGCGAACCAGGAGAGCGTGGAATCGGCGCAACCTGGCGCTGAAGAGCCCGCATTGATCGCGGCAGAAGCCGCCGGCGCCAGAAATGGCCAGCGCGGGAATGGCCAGCCGCTCCAGCCCGGCATGAATAAAGAGCTTGCCCTGAACGACCTCGCCGAAATCAAGGCTCAAGTGGAATTGCCGTCGGCGCGAAGCAGCGCGGCGATTCAAGACCTTGCACGCTCGAACCTTGAAAAGTTAAAGAGCTTCTATGATCCGTCTGATCCCAGTCAAAAAATGATTCGAGAACGGTTGGGTGGAGAAACCATCAAAGGCGCGTTCTTCGTATGGACGACCGGACTTGCGCCGGTTCAGTGGGGCGACCCTCCGCCGGCTGCACAGGCAGACGCAAAACCAGATACGGCCACGTCTCCAGACGCTGGCCCGGTGGCGAATGTGGTTGCGGGTGCTTCACAGACCAGCCCGGGTTCGGCGCTCACGGTGGGCGCAGCTCCTCCGATCATGAACGCGGCTCCTTCGGTCGCGGACAACCAGCCGGCAATCAGTTGTGGAGTGCTGGAACTTGTGAAATTCACATTAGAGCTCGAGTAAGCTGCGGTTGCGCTTCTCAAACTGAGGGACATCGAATGAAGATTCTGGCTTATGGCGGGAATGAGTATTCGATGCGCACCTTGATTGGAGAGTGGCCCGGCATTTCCAGCGAGTATCTTGGAGATCTCTACGGAATTCCCTCGGGAAGCCCGAGCTTTGGCCTGATATTTCCCGGTGGCAGCCCGGCCCTCCTTTATCGCGAGCGCATCAATCCTCAATACCGTGGCGGCTACCCGTATACAGTGCTGCTCGATCTCGGTCCCTGGGAAGGAGCCGACACGCTTTGGAGTCGCGCGGCCTGGAATGCCGCCGGACTTCTGGAGTGCATGTTTGGTGCGCAAAGCTCGCGGCGCGCGACCTTCATGACTCCTGAGCATCTCAGCACGGCGTTGCTGAACTCCGTGGTTGAAGAGATCCTCGCAAAACGCGAACTGGATCGCTTTGCCCAGGAAACAACGAAGCTGATGGCCTTTGAAAAGAAGTGGGCGAGCTTCCTGGCTGGGTCTTTGAATGCACAGGTTCCCGTGGTGGCCCCGCCCCGTGCACTGGAACTCGAGCGGCGACCCACGATGGCCGAGTTGGCAAGCCTGAATCTCCGTCTGCCGCCCTGGCTACGAACCGGCCGGGGATGGATGGTGGGCGGCTCGTATACGCAGGCAGCCGGGTTCGGCGCAAGCGCTTTGCTCGACGATGAGCCGTTTGGAGAAAATATCGATCCGTCTCCCGTCATCCGCGATGGCGATCAACTGCAATCGTTGCTGCAACAGCTGAGCGAGTCCTCGTCGACTGCAGAGATAGCCCGCGCGCTGGTCAATCAGCCGGCAATCAACTGGCCCGACGCGAAACAATTCTTCGATCGCGCTCGATTGTTGCGCCAGGCAACTGACGGAGAGGACTCTGAATTCCCCGAAAAGCTGCCGGAAGACGGCATGCTCGCCGCGGAGATCTTTGCCGCCGCCTTTCAGAATGCAAGGGACAAAGCCCTCCACCAAACAAGGATCGGTCCCAATCAAACGCGCGCCATCCTCGAGTCGAGACGACACATCGGTCCAACGCGTATTCCGCGAGCCATGGTTGCTTATCTCGACGGCGATGCACTGCGCAGGCAGCTCGACGCTGAGTCGGTTCCTCCGCACGTTCCTGAGTACCTCGAACTTCCTCCCGACCTCTGCCTGGCAAGCTGTAAACGTCAAATGATCGCGAAGAAAGGCGACCTGACGCGAGCGGATTTGGAAAAGTGGCGGCGGTTCCTGCGCGATACAGAAGCAGGAGACGTAGAAAACGAATTCCTCAAGGAATTCGCGCAGCGGCAACCCTGGCTCGCGCCGTGGCAGAGCAATGAAGATCCCAAGCTCAATCAGATCCTCAAACAGGAAGCTGCCTCGCGCCTTCGCAAAGGTCCCGATAACCTCGTTCGCACCTGGCTCTACGACAGCCTGTTCTTTCTTCCCGTCGAAGCAGTGAATGCGGAACTGGAGAAATTCAAAGGTAATCTCGACCGATCCTTGAAAGATCTGGCCGTCCAGCTCAGGGAAGAACCACGCCAAATGGGAGCGGCTGCGCGCGCGTGGCTCAAGCAGCTTGCTTCATCCAGCCTCCGAAGCGACCTTGCCGTGGAGACGAAGCTTGCGATCGCCTATGAAAACCCTCCGGGCTGGGCGAATTTCTGGTCTCTCTCGCAGGCGCTGCGCGATGGCAAATCCTTTGCCGGCAAGGAGGTCCCGAAGGAAGAGCGGGCCATCCTGGCGCTGGAATTGATGGACCTGTTGCGGCTCTGCATCAAGAGCAAGCAGCTGCGCATTTCCGTTCAGGATTTTGTTCAAATCGCCAAGCTGCTCGAATTGCAGAAACGATTCGCGGCTACACTGAGTGATTTAGCCTCGGACCCTCAATTCCAGCGATACTACGAAGCTCTGCAGCCGGCCCAGAAGAAAGGGGCCGTCAATTTATCGAAGCCCGCAGCGAATGCGATTGCCTCATCCGAGTTATTCACAGAGGCAAGCAAACTTCGCCACGCGATCGACCAGGTCATGAAGGCGATCGCGGATTCCGAACGCATGATTGCGGCGGACGCAGCACAAGAAATCGACCCTGATCGATACCACGACCTGGCCGATCTTCTTTTGATCGATTGGGCCCGCGGCAAGTCGCCTAAGTCAGCTTCCCAGGAGCCATATGCGTCTCTGCCAGTGAATCTCACGGCGGTTGCCACGGGAATCGCAGCGCTGCTTTTGGGCGCGGCTGCGTGGACCCTGCGGTTTCATTATCTGCCGATTCCTTTGCTTGGCCCTCTTGCTGCGGAGCAGTATCGCCTGCCGCTGGAGTTGGCCGGCACAGTCATCGCCATCATTGGCCTCGCGCTGCTGATTCTCGGATTGTTCCCTCCCACATACACCGTGACACTTTCCAAAAGAACCCTGCTGCGTCTCAGGAAAGTCGTCGCCAACCTTCTCGCCGGCGGAGATCACTATACGAAGCGCCGGTGCGGGGAACTGATCGCGAACATCTCTCAATCAGGCGCGCGAAATTTCGGCGCCGACGGCAGCTTCGATTGGCTCCTTCTGCTTTATCTCGGGTCCGGCACAGAACAGGCCACTCAACTCGAGCAGGTCACTTGCAACCGATTGAAGCGCATGCGCCGCTCCATCTTATTCGTTCTCGATCGAGCGGGGCTGATTCGGAAGAGAGGTTGGTTCAGGGGATGAACCTTCTCTTTCTCACGCTTCCCGCAGTCGTCTTTGTTGCAATGGTCTGGCTGCTCTTCTATAACTCCGACCGCATCCGGATGGCGTTCGTTTGCCTGCTCGTTGCTGTGCTGTCTGCCGTGTCTGCGCTGCTTTTGCTGCGCATGGTCGACACTCCGGGGCGGTGGAAAGATCACACGCAAATAGCCTGGGTAGGCATTGCACCTGTCGGCGGCAATTCTCTTAAGCTGGGCTCCCCGTCCGCTGGCGCGGTGCCGGGCTGGCCCGGCAATCACATCTCTCCCACCATCAACTTCACCTCCGGACCGGGCGGCCAAATTACATTTGAAAGCTACGGCGGAGGCGGATTTGTCCTCGATAACAAAGACAACGTCCTCTATGGAACCAGTCTCGATCAGGATCGGAATGTCACGGATCATGATGGTGACTCCTATACGTTGTCGGTTAGAAAACGCGGCTGGATCGTAAGAAAATGGCAGATCGATGTCTATCGCAACCGCAAGAACCTGCTCGAAAGCGGCGAAGGCGAAGTGATTGCGTCCGAAACCTCGGTGGTGAATCTCGCCGCAGAATTGGACCGTACCATCCGGCGGATGCGCGCGCAATCGGACCCTGAAGCCGGGCCGCTCAGCAGGTGGGCCGAGCAAATTCAATTGCTTTTGACGGACAGAAATCACGCGTATTTCGCGATCGCGAGCCAGCCCGGCTCCGGAATCCAGCCACAATCCTCACAACTTCCCGCGGGATCGGTAATCACAATCCGCTGGCCGCGATTGAGGCTCAATGTCCGGCTTGAGTCGATCGATGGAACTCCGCGCCTGATTTTTTTGCCGCCGTTTCGCCAATCCAGTCCGCTGCCGCCAGAGGACGCGCCCGCGCCCGTCCCAACCAAGCTCGAGATTGAAGCCATGCCCGCGCCCGGCGACAAAGCGTTCTTGCTGCCCATCGGCGCTCTCAACGCGCCGCATGCTGAAGCGCTTCTGGTCAATGGGCAATTTTCAGGCAAGCCTGTTGTCGACGTTGCGCAAATTCCCGGAGTGACTTCGTCATTGGACGCAGTCATCGAACCCTTTCACTTCTATCTCGACACGGCTCATGATGTCCCCGCCAGTTGGCATTCAGGAACAGCGGAAGCCGGCTTGCCTATGTTTCTTCCCTTGCTCGTCATCTGGCTCGGATACCTTTGCTGTCTGGCGCTAATTGCTCGTCTCTATGACGACACGATCGAGCCTCGCACGCTGATCGCTCTGCTGGGTATTTCGCTCGCCGCCTGGGCGGCTCTCTGCGCGCGCGTAGGACTTGCATTTCGTTATGCCGCCAATCCCGGCACCGTGGATGCCCTCGCCATCAACGGCCTCACTCTCTCGCTGGGAGCACTGGCGTTTCTTCCTGGGTTCATCCTTGTGCTGGCGTTCCTCAGCGCCGTCAGGAGGCAGGAGGCTGAAGACCTGGGATGGTTCCGCCTGCTGCCTGCAGTGAATCTTCTCGTATTCGTTGCCATTCCGGCGCTGGTTTGGCACATGTGGCCGCTTCTTCACTGGTCGCAAACGCCCGGCCGTGTCGATGGTTTCTTTTCTTCATTCAGTGCTGTACTCAGCGCCGAGAAACCGTGCGGCATATTCCTGTTTCTCTGGTTCGTCAGTTGCGCGTGGCTTTGGCGGAAGGCCAGAAGAATCTCAAGACAGTCGCTCGAGGATCGCTTTGTCAACCTTGAAGAAGCATTGACCGAGCTGTGGGCGAGGCAATGGCAGCGGCGTGAAATTGCAAAGGTGAGTATTGTCATACTCCTCGTCTTCATTGCCGCCTTGATCACGCGTTTCTTCCCATTGCTCAACGGTCCCTGCAAGGAAGCATTCGCGCCGCTCTGCCAGTTGTTTGGCATGGCGGTTCTCCTTGTCCCGGGTAAGGGGCAGTTGTATAGCGTCGGCAGAGTGCGCCTCAGGAAAAAGTCTCTGATCGGAATTTTTCTCATTCTTTTGCCTTGCTGCGTACTGCCCGCAATCGGCTTTGACGATCCCGGGGGCATGGTCGGCGGGCTGGCACTTTTTCTTCCCTTTCTGTTTGTCGTCCTTTTAGGAGATCATCGCCCGCTTGCGAAGTGGTGGGCGGGCGCCTTCATCGTAGTCTTCGTTTCCGGCGTTCTCCTCGCGTTCTTTCCGGGCTGGGCGAAACACTGGCCTCGCGTGTATACGCGCGTCACGCTTGCCGAGCACACTTCAAAATGGGCGCAGGACCAATGGCTCACACAGCAAGCCTACGGAAAAAACGGCGATTCGCTGGCGCAGCAGTTTGCGTTCGGCGATGAGCACCGGTGGGCCAATCTGCGGATGATCCGGATTGGCGCCTATACCGGTGTCGGCTTCGGCAATTCCAGCCCGCAGAAGGCGGGAATCGCGCTCAACACCGTCCAAGCCGACAGTACCTACGCGTTTTACGTAGCCAGCGAACACGGTGCGTGGGGCGGCGTGTTCATTCTGCTGCTCGCGGCTCTTCCGTTAACCCTTGTTGGGTGGCGCCACTGGCACGCATCCGGCGCCTCCTGGCTCACTGAGCTGCTCTACATCGTCACCGGCGCATTTTTTCTTGAAACTCTGGCACAGGTTTTGATGAACAGCATGCAGATTATTCCGTTCACGGGCCGCAATCTGCCGCTGCTTTCCGTTTCCTCACTTTCCGATGTCCTGCGATGGTCGGTTCTCTTCTCATGCGCGGTTCTTATTATGGTTGCGGACCGCGACCCTCAGGATGAAGCGGTGACCAAGAGCTGGCATTGGACGGCCAAGACCTTGGCGGCCGTAGTCTTCATCGTCTGCATTTCGCCAATCTTCATTCTTATGCAGGGTCAAATCGCCGACAAGACGCTTCAGAATCCAAAATCGGGCGGCGAGATTGCCCTTGGCGCGGTGCCGCCCACTTACGACCGTGACGCCGAAGTTCGCAGCCAGCTCGATCAGATACGTAACGAGCTCACATTCGAATCCGCGACGGACCGAATCGTGTTCACCTCCTCCGAGGCAGAAAACGGGAACAGAGACACGCAGCTTCAGCAGGAAATTGAGCGCTTCAACGGACTTCCGGATTCATTGAAGATCGTGTCTCCGGGAGGGAATAGCCTCAGGAGTCCCAGCGACGCAAACAAATTCGTCGCCGACATTACCTCGCTCACTACCGTCGACGGATACATGAAGCTGGTGGATAAATGGAAGAAAGACGCAAGCCCCGCGCAATCCGCGACACTTCCTCCGCTGTTTCGCGTTGAGGAACGATTTCCAGTTGCGGACGCGGGACAATTCCCTGAGTCTGGAAATCCAACCTATACGATTCAGGCAAATCCCGCATACGACGCGGTCATCGATCTCGACACCCGGCTCACACCCGACGGCTTGAAAACCATCGCCTGGCGCAACGGATCGGGTGACAGTTGGCTGCTCGAGGGGCCCGGCGTCGCGGTGACGATCACCACCGGCGCAGGCGCGAAGGATCAGCGAGCAAAGGTGCTGTTGTCGCCCATGAAAGGCGTGAACCACCAGATTGACTGGTTTACTGCATCGTCGCAACAAACCAGCGGTAAGTTGCAGATTGTTCTTAATTGCCCCAGCGACGGCGGATGGAAGATTCCTTTCCTGCACCTGGAAAAGCGCCCACCCGCGCAAACCGCGCTGGTCGACATTGACGCCACGGGCAGCGGCATCACGCTGAGCTCAGGGGACGTGAAACTCGCGTATCAGCCGGCCGGTAGCGCCGATTTCAAAGACTTCAGCGGCCAAGTCACATTACATAATGGCGCGCGCTTCCGTCCCCGCCAAACCGTCTGCAAGTTGCCTCAAGCGCCGATATTCACGCTGACGCATTCCAGCGCCGGGGCCCTGGTCGGAGCCGCCTGGGTCGACGGCGAGTGGGACGCCGCATACGACACCAGCGCCCGCCTGATCTGGCTGCAGCAGCTCGCCCGGTTCTCTCAGTCCCAGCGCAACAAACAACTCAACTTTGACCGGGTCACGCTCGATCCCAAGTTGCAGGCCGCGGCAGTGGCGTCGGTTGACGAGCACGGTCGTGAGTTGCAAAAGAAACTGCTCGCAGCCGCGATTTCTCTGTGTTCAAACGTTGACTGCGGCGCGACTCCCTCAGACGGCGGCGCGAGAATTCCGCAAAAACTTGAAATGCAGCGCGTGGAAGCAAGGCGGCTGTTTCTACCGCCGCGCGTGGCCATCTCCATCATGAATCTCGATGGAGAAGTTCTTGCGCTTGCTGGATGGCCGCGCAGCTCCACGACGGATCAATGGGAAACGGTAATGAGCGCCGACGGCAAGAGCACGGTCGATGTGCATCCGCCGGCGCAGTGGCTCGCCACGCAGGCGCCCGCCGCAATCAGGAACCGCTATTGGGGCGACAGGAACTTTGATCTTCTGGTTGCCGGGTCGTCGACCAAACCCATTTGGGCCGCCGCGTCGCTTGATGTGAATCCTCGCCTCGTGCATTTGAGCGTGCGCGGAACCAAGGAGGATCACACACTCTTTGGTATCGAGATTCCAGGCGCGCCCTGGAATGGGACAGCAACCGGCGACCGCTGGATCGATTTCACCCACTACCTCGCCGACTCCAATAACAATTACCAGATCCGCCTCAATTTTCTTGGTCTCGCACGTCCTGACCCTGGGCCGAATGTCGTCGCAGTGGAACGGAACAGAGACGGCTCCGAGTTCCACACTTCGTCCAAGTTGGAGACATTCACGAATGAGCCCTGGTACCGCGCTCCCGATCTCGGCGCCTACGGCTTCAGCCACGAGACTCCCGCAAAGCTGCAAGGATTGCAATACAGTCAGCTCGCGCAGGCGATGCTGGCGCATTTCCCCGTCAACATCGTCGAAACCAATCGCGTTCGCCGTTCCTATGACATCTCATTCTGGTCCGGAAACGAGACCGACAATTTGCTTGCTACGGAAGGTGCGGAAGAGCAATGGGGCCAGCTGAGTTCCATCAGCCCTGCTGCGACGAACTTTGCATTCGATGCCACCAGCCCCGATCGGCATCTTCCCGAGTTTGGGTCGCCGCGGGCATTCATCAGCGTGCTCCTCGGCGGCTCAACCAACACCTGGTCAAACCTTGACCTTCCGTCCAGCATCTACACTGCGATGTCGGGAAGGCCGATTGTGCCGCACATCGGCATGGTCGCCCAGACAGTAGCAACTCGCGATCCGTTTGGGCGAGAGGTTTTCGATCCCATTCGTGCGGGCTTGCAGGAAATGATCCAATCGGGAACTGGAGCGTCATTCCTATCGGACAAACAAGGCGGCGCACATGCGCTTTCCCGATCCATGGGACCCGAGTACAACTTTTACGCGAAGACTGGTACGCTTGAAACCCTCGAAGAGACCAGGGAAAACGGGGATCTTGCTCTGGCTCGCATCGTCCTTATCATCATTCCCAAGGGAACGGACAAATCGCGCACGCACAAGGGCCTGATCCTGTCGCTGGTTTCAGAGTACGGCGGAATGAGCACCTCAGAATCAAATTCGGCGGTAGAGTGGGTGAGCGAGTTTGTGTTGAACAACCGGGACTTGCTGAAGGACGCGATGAAATAGCTATTGCTTCCTGCATTTCTAATGTCCTTTTCGGGGCTTGAATCGAATGTCGATTGCTGGAGTGAGGCTGGGATTAGCAGGGGCTAAAGCCCGCGTCTTTATTGGGAATTTTCGGCACGGCTGAAGTCGTGCCCCGATACAGAGCACCAAGTGTCCGGCGGCAAAAGAAGTACATTACTTATGCAGACATCAATAAAGCGCTTGGGCGAGTATATCCCCGGACTTCTTGAGCATAAGCGTTGCCCAACACGGTTTTCCCGAAGCCGTTCACATATCTTCTGCTCCGTCTATGAGCGCCGGGATGTCTTTCATCATGTCCTGCCAGGGGCCAACTTGGGACAAAACTCCCAAAGACGCCAAGTCCTCTTCGAACTGCGCAAAGTCGCTTTCAGGATCTGCCGTGTCGGGGACAGGCTCGATGCGATGGGCGAGCAGATTAGCAACGTAGACCGCCGCAATTGCGTCAAAACCCTGATGCGGCACGCGATTGGGAGAATGGTGAAGCGCCACGGTTTCTACAACCGGGTAAGGGAGGCCCCAGATGCCGAGGAGATACGCGCCGATTTCCGCATGGCTGAACCCGTGAGCTCCCTCTTCCACCTTGTAAAGCGGCACGCAGTTTTCTGCTGACTTTTTAATGGTCTCGGCGAATCTCTCGGGAAGCTTCCACGCCTGGATCAGCTTCCCGACATCGTGGAGCATGCAAGACACCAGTGCAACATCCATGAAATGCTTGGGAACCGGAAGGCGCGCCACAATGTGAGCCGTGAGCTGCGCGTGGCGCTGCATCGCGTCCAGGGAAAAGCCGGGCACATGCGTTCTGGGCTTGAAGACCTTGAAAATCTCCACGGAAAGGACGAGGCATTTCAATGCGTTCAACCCCAAGTAGCCAACGGCTGTCTGAATATTGGCGACGGGTTGTGAGGTTCCAAAGAAGGCTGAATTGGCCAGTTGCAGTATCTTCGCGGAAATGCCAATGTCCTGTTCGATAATGCCGGAGATCTTCAGAAGGGATGAGTCGGGGTCGACCAGCACCCTATTGAGGGCTGCATACGTGCGTGGCAGGGCGGGCAGATCTCCCAATGCTCCAACCAGGGAGCGGATGGAGCCGTCGGCGAGGAGCGCTTGAATGTGACAGGCGCGTTCGATTGCGAGATGAAGCGTCTCGGCGTCACACGGCTTGGCGAGGAATTGGTGCGCAATCGGAACCACGCGCAAGGCGGTAGCCATTTCAGTGTGGCCCGACAACACGATGCGTATGACTTCGGGATAATGTTCGCGGACCTGCTCCAGAAGAGCCGCTCCGTCCATTCCCGGCATGCGCATGTCGCTGACAATTACGTCGAATGGCGTAGTGGCCATTACGTCCAGGGCAGCCTGGCCTCCGGGCGCGAAAGCCATCTCCCACTGATTCCTCATGGGCCTCAGCATGCGGCGCAATCCTTCCAGAATCCTCGCCTCGTCGTCGACAAAAATAACTCGCTTCATCGCATTTTCCTCTCCGCCGGGTTTTCCTCCGTGGTTACGGGCAAGCGAATGTGGAACGTGGTCCCCTTCCCAACCTCGCTCTCGAAGGTCAAAGTCCCCTTATGACGTTCCATGATGACGGAGCGGGCGATGGCCAGGCCTTGACCGGTCCCGCGCCCCACTTCTTTTGTGGTGAAAAACGGATCGAAGATTTTGGTGCGAATACTCTCGGGAATACCTGAGCCGCTATCGGCAATGCTGATGTGAACTTTGTCGCCTTCGGTGGTAGTGCGAATCGTGATTCGCCCTTTGCCACCGCCTTTTACCACGTCGGCAATCGCATGAGCCGCATTCACCAGCAGGTTCAGAAATACCTGGTTCAGATCGCCGACATTGCAAATCACGAGGGGCAGGTCCGCAAAGTCGGTCTCGACCTCGGCCACGTATTTCCATTCATTCCGCGCGACAGTGATGGTGCTGCGTATGGCCTTGTTGAGATCGGCCGGCGCCATCTCCTTGCTCTCAGGATGAGCAAATTCCTTCATGGCACGTACAATCGTCGCTACTCTGTTCACTCCTTCCATGGTCTGCGCAATGGCTCGTGGAGTCTCATCCAACAGGTAGGCGAAGTCCGATTCCTCTTCCGCGCGCTGCACCTCACGCAGCAGATAGGGACTCACTGCACCTGAGGCCGCGGCGTCACGGAGCTCTCCAAACTTGCCGAGAAGTGTCTTGAGAGAGGCGAAGGAATCCTCAAGGAAACGAGTATTGTCGCCCACGAATTGAATCGGCGTGTTGATCTCGTGGGCAATGCCCGAAGCCAGGCGGCCCACCGATTCCAGTTTCTGCGCCTGGCGCAATTCCATCTCGGCGATGTCGCGTCCCGTGATGTTGCGCGCGATGCCCTGGATACCGACGGGCTTATCGCCGTGGTAAATGATGCGCGGCTTGACTTCCAGCCTGACTCGGTGCCCGTCCTTCGCAGTGGCCTCGATCTCATATGTGAGATCTACCTCCCCGGCCAGCATTCGAATTCGGTTGCGCTTGAGTACATCCCAGTATTCGGGGGCGGTGAGCCGCCAGACATCCATCTCGGCGGCTTCCTCCTGCGTATATCCGAATGCCTGCTGACCGGCCAGATTCACCGAAGTGAAGCGCCCGTCGAGATCGGAGGTAAAGATGATCTCGGACGCGTTCTCAAATAGTTCGCGATATCGCTGTTCATTGTCGCGCAACGCCTGTTCAGCCTGTTTGCGCTCGGTAATATCGCGAAAATACCAGATTCGGCCGTAATACCTGCCGCTCGGGTCGAGCAGAGGCGCGCTGTAGCGATCGATACAACGACCGTCCTCAAACTTGACTTCATCGCGAGCCTTCTCTGACTCATGCGCGTAAAGGTATTGCACTCGCTCAAGGAAGTCTGCCGGATTTTGAACCTGGGAAACGACGTGCTGCAGCATCGGCGCGTCGTCGTTACTATTCAGAAGCTCCTCAGGGATGTTGAAGATCTCGGCAAAGTGCCGGTTACTCTGGACGCGGCGGCCTTTCCGATCTATAACCAGGATGCCGTCGATTGTGGTCTCCGCTTCGGTTTCGAGAAGCGTGGACTTGAATAACAATTCCTCTTGCGAACGCTTGCGCTCGGAGATGTCCTGCTTGATAGCCACGAAGTGATGGACAGACCCGTCGGTTGCGCGGACCGGGGTAATGGTCATCTCTTCGTCGTACAAAGTGCCGTCCTTGCGGCGATTGACAATCTCGCCGTGCCAGGTATCTCCACGCAGAATGGTGGTCCACATGTCCCGGTAATAGAATTCGCCTTGATTTCCCGATTTGAGGGCCCGCGGGGTCTGACCGAGGACCTCTTCCGCGGAGTATCCGGTAAGGCGCGTGAACGCGGGATTTACCCACTGAATAATGCCGCGCGAGTCGGCGATGAGAATCCCGTTTGCCGCAGATTCCAGGGCCGCGGTCTGCAAATGTGTCTGCTGCTCCCGGCGCTTGCGTTGCGTGATGTCGTGCGCGATTGTCGCAATGCCGGCGACCTTGCCGGTGTCGTCGCTGACAGGGGAAAGCGTCAAAGTCACATCGACACGAGTGCCGTCCTTGCGAACCCTCACGGTGTCATAGCGGCTCACCTGCTTTCCCAGCCCGACCGTCTCCATAATCCGCTTCGCTTCCTCCGCGCGGTCAGGGGGAAAGAGCATGGTAATCGACTTGCCAATCATCTCTTCAGAGCTATAGCCGTACAGTTGCTGGGCACCGTGGTTCCAGCTAAGCACAGTTCCGTCGATCGACTTGCCGATGATGGCATCCTGGGAAGACTCCACCAGGGAGACAAGGAAAGCCTGGGCTTTCTCGGCCTGTTTGCGCAGGGTGATGTCTTCAATCTGGGTTATGAAATGAGAGGTCTTGACGTGGTTTTGTTTCACGGGCAGAATCTTCACCCGGGCCCATACAATGCCCCCATTCTTTTGGATGTACCGCTTCTCGAGTTCAATGGCCGCGCTTCCGCCGCGGCTCAACTGGACCCCCGCCTTGCGCGAGCGCTCCAAATCGTCTGGATGGGTAACCTGCTGCCACGCGCCTGCCATCAACTCTTCGGCCGGGTAGCCGAGCATCGCGCACAGTGCCGCGTTGGCATTCAAAAAACGACCGTCTGGCGCGGTCATGCACATCCCATACGGCGCAGCCTCGAATGCCGTTCGAAATCGATCTTCGCTGTCGCGGAGCGACTCCTCCGAACGTTTGCGCTCAATGAACTGCGCGATGCTGTCCGCCACTGAAGCAAAAGCTTGAAACGTGGCCTCGGTCAGGGGCTGGCGTGCGAATGCCGCAATAACACCCGATACGCGTTCCTTCACTTTCAGTGGATAGCCCGCGAAGGCCACCATTCCTTCGCGCCGCGCCCACGCTGGGTCGGCCATCCAGGTATCTTCCAGCACGTTGTTCGACAAGTGGGCCTCGCCAGTCTTTGCGATTCGACCAATCTTGTATAAGCCCACGGGCACACGGGCATGGGGACCATCGAGGTGCGTGTACATTCCCGCGCTGGCCTGCAATTCCAGGACGTTCTCCCGCTCGTTCACCGTCCAGACTCGCGCAAACGCGACGTCCAAGATCCTGGTGAGAATCTCGGCGCAGTTCTGCAGGCCCTGCCGCAGGTCGTCTGCCCCGGTCAGCGCCGCTCCCACTTGGGCAGCCAGATCCGCCAGGCGATGGCGTTCCGCCACCACCTTCTCGGCGTGGACCTGCGCGGTAATGTCCTCGTAAAGCGCCAAAAAGCCGCAAGTCTTGCCGTCAACCTCGAGTGGCGCCGCAAACACCCGCACGTCCACCTGCGTGCCGTCCTTTCGCCGGCGGCGTGTAGTGGTCTTCAGGCTCCGCTGGTCAAGACATTGCTCCGTTAAATTGGCGGCCTCCGATTCTAGCTCCGCGGGAATGATCAGGTCAGTAAGCTTGACGCCCTGAGCTTCAGCACGTGTGTAGTGAAAGAGTTGCTCAAACGCCGCATTCAAAATCTCCACGTGCTGCTCGGCATCCAGAACTACGATGCCCAGCGGACTGACTTCGATGAGCGAATCCAGGTATGCGGTGCGCTCCTTCAGCGCCGTCTCGGCGCGTTTGCGCTCCGTAATGTCGAGGAAGCTTTCAAGCAATTGCGTGCGGCCCGCGACGACCACCCGGCGCACCGTCTTGATGATCGCGCGCCGCTCACCGTCCGCTGTGAGGAGAACCCGCTCCGAGTTGTCAACCGTTTGTCCAAGATCAGTTACGGGACAACGGCCTTTCTCCGCGGGGCAGACAAATTTATGGCACAAACTTCCCACGATCTTTTCGCGCGGCGCGCCCACCATCCTGGCCGCGATCGAGTTGGCGTCGACGAGAGTGTGCGTCTCCGGATCAATGATGAAAATACCCGTTTCCACTCCCTCGAAGAGAGCATGAAGACGGTCCTGGCTCTCGATATCGGAGTTTTCAGCCTGGCTGCATACGGGCGCATTGGGGGGATTCCTGGCCGGCTGCGTTCGAAGCCGGTCCGGCTGGCTGGAGACTGGCGCGATTGCAGGGAAGATCCTGGCAACAAGTCGGACTGCCTCTTGTTTGAGCGTCGAGAAACTCTGCGCTATCGTCTTCATCCCCGCACTACAACCTTTCGCCGATCCCTCTGGATTGCGATAGAACGCGCCGCCTCAGCAGCAGGCAGAGCAGGCCAGCAGTTCCGGACGATACAAAACTTCATAACGTTATATCGGCTGTGGCGAGGCGTGGATGAGCGCGCATCCGGCAAAGTTGACCCCGCAGCCAGAATCGGCGGATACGGGTACTCATCCTCGCGCCTGGGTTTGTCGATAGGGGAAACAGGAGAGTGCCACGATGTCGACCGGGGAAGCGGCCCTGCCAGCTTGCTTACCCAGAGCGCGGGCCAACCCTCGCCGACGGCTCGGACGGCTCAAAAGAGCGACAGGCAGCCAAAAGGTCTCCATCCGGAGGTAGAAATCATGGGCGAGAAGATTCTCTTTGTCGACGACGAGTCGCCCGTTCTCGAAGGCTACCAGAGATTACTGCATCGGGAATTCGCGGTGAACACCGCTCTGGGCGGACATCAGGGACTGGCCGCAATTCGGGCCAACGGGCCCTTCGCGGTCATTGTTTCCGATATGCGCATGCCGGAGATGAATGGAATCGAGTTTCTCGCTCAGGTTCGCCAGACAGCTCCGGATTCAGTGAGGATGTTGCTCACGGGACATGCCGAACTCGACGCCGCCATCGAGGCCGTCAACAAGGGGAACATCTTCCGTTTTCTCACCAAGCCGTGCAACAAGCCAGTCCTGGTCGATGCCATTCAAAGCGGATTGGATCAATATCGCGCTGCAAAGTCACAGCGCGAACTTGCCAGGATGGCTCACGCGCTCGAAAGCATCAAGTCGGATTGGGACGTAACGAATGAACGCCCGTTGCAAGACTTTGAAGGGCCGGCGGGGCTCCCAGGACCGGCGCAGGCCATGGCCTGCCTCCAAACCGGCTTCGGAACCGACCGCCAATGCTATGTGCTCATGATTAAGCTCACAATGCTGCACACGGTGGAAGAACGATATGGCGAGAAGGCCGCGGCAGACTACTTGAAGGGCGCTGTTCAGTTCCTCGTGCAGGGCCTGCACCCGGGCGATCGGTTCTTCCAATGGGGCAGCGATGTATTGCTGGGAGTCTTAAGACGCCAGGTCTCTTCTGCGGCCGTCCGAATGGAGATCACGCGCCTGTTCGCGGACACCCCTCAACATCTCGTCGAGAGAGCCGGCAAAAAGACCATGATTGCCATTTCTACGATCTTTGATCTGCTCCCGGTCGCACAGTTCTCGACATTCGACGAAATGATGACAGCCTTTAAAGCCAAGCTGCTTCGACCGGTCTAGACCTTCGCCGGTAGTCGGCGCGGCGCAGACTTCAAGAGGGGCCCGCTCCAGTTGGGGCTCCTCGCCGTCTTTTAGTAACCGGTTTGCTTGAGCAGTCAGCGTTTCGACAGTACAGTGCGATAAGCTCGTCTTGCGCAATTCCGTGAAAACGCGGAATCATGGCGAGTTGAAGATGCTTGGTTTCGATATTTCGGAACGAACCGTACTTATTGATTTAAATGGTCGGGGAGAGAGGATTTGAACCTCCGACCCCCTGGTCCCGAATCAGCAAACGATGTGCTAACTTGTTGATTCGTTTAGGTTGGTAGTGCGTCTAGTTGGACCTAAATGCATGGTTTTCGGCAGTTATTGGACCCAAGTTGGACCCAAGTTGTCTGCTGCCGTGTCCACCTCCGTATTTGGATCTCAATTGAAACTCGAACGCCCAAAGGCGTCACCACGGAAGAAGAACAAGCGAGTTCTCTCGCCCGAGGGGCTCGCTCGCGTCGCCGAGGCAGTCAAGCGACGCTGGGCGGCCGAGAAGAAGGCTGTCGCCAAGTAGACGCTACGACTGTTCGACAGGGAAAAGATGCATCATGGCTTGAAGTCGCCAATCAGGGCCAGATTGGGCAAGTCAAACGATCTTCTTCTTTGGCGAGCCGATCGCGACGGAAGGGAGGGAGGCCACACTTCTCTTCATCGCACGTCAGTAATCTGAGAAGACTACAGCAAAGATGTAATATATATATTGAGACCACGCCTGTGACTCTGGAACAAATCGTTCGTCGGTATTTTCCCCAAGCAGATCGAGCCTTCGTACAAGAGTCGGTTGCTCGACAGGTTGAGCGCACTCCCGAGTTGTACCTCGCTCTGTACTGCAACGATCCGCGTTCGATGTGAGGACGTTACGTCAATTCCGATCTCTTCAAAGAGACCTTCGCTGAATATAATGCGTCCAAGGAATCACGCGGACGATACAACGCTCCTGTGCACAACGCAGCAGCCGTGCTAGCCTCCGAGCAATTTCGCCGCGTCGTTTCCGACAACTGCGAACCATACCGCGATAGTGCGCTCTTCCTAGCGGGAGTTCCAGGCGCAGGCAAGTCCTCCTATGTGCTTCGTGCAAACAGCCCCTTCCCTAACAACCTGCGCGTCTTGTATGAAGGGCAACTCTCCAACGCCGACCAAGCTATGTCCAAAATAAAGCAGGCAATTGAAGCGGGTTTAGCTGCGGAGATTACCATCGTTCATATTTCATCGGAACAGGCACTTCACAATACAATTCATCGCTTTCATCTCCAGGGACGTGGGGCGAGCATCGAAGCTATGGCCAGCATCCAGGGCAGACTTCCCGATAGTTTGCGCGACGTTCATGAACGCTTTGGCAATGCAGTGAAACTACACATTATTGTCAGAAGAGGTACACTGGATGCAGTTCTACTGCACGGCTGGCGCCATCTTCCAATACTCGAGTCTGAGGGGACTTATGAAGACATTAAACTCAAACTCGCCGAAAACCTTGAGCGAGGCTACCGATCCGGTGATATCAAGGAAGACGCCTACGAACAAGCCCTTGGAAAAGCCCCAAGGGATTTCACTCGACGAGTGGCAAGAGAACGCTCTCGCGGGTTTGAACGATAAGACAGAGCCCTTTCCGCCAGTATGGTAAATCGAGCGACCTCGCATTTGCAGACCCGAAAAAGATCGCGAGCATCAAGAGATGCAATCGTATCGAAACGCATACATTATCGTAGGGTAGCTGGGATTCGGCCATGGAGCGCCAAAGCAGCGCAGGGAATCAGGAATCATGACCTTACATTCGTTTGACGGATGCCGATCCGAGTTCATACATTTAAGTTGTAGGACTCGAATCATCGGTCAAACGTATTTTCAACAACATGCAGGTCAGTTTCCCGCCTAAACCCTCAGTCCGTCAGAGGTGATTCTCGGCGCGACCTCTGCTGTGACAGAGTGCAAGCACCATACGAATCATAGAGTTACAGGTTGTTCTGGGGTCCAGAAAGGAGCGTTAAGACCTTTATAGAGCATAAGGGGCAATCTATTGGACCTTGATTTGGACCCTCGTTTTTCAACGTCGGTCAAACCCAAACTCTCTATGGCCGCCATTGCTGGGTTGGCACTCGTCAATAGATCCACAGGCAAAGATGCAGCAGAACCCCCAATAAGAAGTTCCGTCGGTGAGGGGTATGCGTGCGCGTCAGCGCAGAGGAGGCGATTGCGCGACATTTTGCATGGGAAGATGGCAGTCCATTGGAAACAAAGAACATAGAGTTTCTTGCATCTCGTTCTGGCGACTGAGAATACCGGCTTTTCAATCTTTTCCCTGTACACGGATCAAACGGAGTACAAATGGAGCACACGAATCTCCCTTTTGAGACTTCGCGTGCCTTCACTTCTGCTCTGCCGTCGCTTTCGACTCGCGTCGCCGCGCCTGATTCTCCAACTCCGAAGGTTCAACCGCGGCTATGCTTCAGAGCAGAATGCAGAGTTGTGGACCTGATCACCTCGCTCGGTAAGCCGGAAGGCAAGACGCTGGAGTTCAAACGCGATCTCTCGTCTCCGGACGGCGTGCTGAAGACCATCGTTGCATTTACCAACACTTCTGGCCGCGTTGTGTGCTGGGAGCCGAAGATGTCACAAAGAGGGTCTGGCCCACCCGGCGAATCCAATCCAGACTCGACTCTCCCCCTTTGATGCAAAAAGAGGCCAATTCTCGAGCGTGAAACCTCCTTAAGGTTCCCTTAATTCTAGGTGGCATAGAATCCTGGAAGCTTATTCAATCTGGTTATCGTGGTTCTCAAGTGTTGCACGCGCGCGAACACGCCTCCATGAGGCACATCTCGCGGCAATCGCCGGATCACAGAAGGAATCGTTCACGCGCTGAGAGCAGGTGGGCGTGTTACATACTCGAGGATGTAGCACTCAATCTCCATCTGAAGTCAGTATCCAGATACACTGCGACGAATCCACCTGCCCAACTCCTGTCAGCACTGCCTTGAGGACAGAAGAAGTTTGCAGGGATTGCATCTGGCAAGGAGTGCATAGCGTTTTGAATGCTACGTTCAAGCCCGAAATGGCGCAAGCGCCCGTCAGGAAACCAGCTCTGCGGCGGATGCTGAGTTTCTTTGCGACCGGAAAGAACCAGCCGCTGCTGGCAGATAAGAGCAAGATCGATCGCTTATATAAGCGCCATCGAATACTGATCATGACGGCGATCACGCTCGGCTATGGCATTGCATACATGTGCCGCCTCGGTTTGTCGGTAGTGAAGAAGCCGCTGATTGACAATGGAATGTTCACGGCCGATCAACTGGGAACGATTGGCGCGTCGATCTTTTACGCATATGCATTCGGGAAGCTAGCCAATGGCTTTCTGGCAGACCATGCCAACATCAAGAGATTTCTGGCCTTTGGCGTGCTTATGTCGGCTCTGGCTAATATCCTCATGGGCTGGTCATCCGTTCTGTGGGTGTGGGTGGTTCTGTGGGCGCTGAATGGCTGGTTCCAGGGGTTCGGCGCCCCGGCCGGCGTTGTATCGATGTCCCAGTGGTTCAGCAACAGGGAGCGCGGCACTTATTACGGCATCTGGAGCACGGCCCACCCCATTGGCGAAGGGCTGACGTTTGCCCTGCTCTCCGTGCTGGTAAGTTGGTTTGGTTGGCGCGCTGGATTTCTCGGGCCGGGGATCATCTGCGTGGGCCTCGCCTTTGCGATGTATTTCTCGCTGGAAGACCGGCCTCAAACCATGGGATTGCCCCCGGTTGCGGACTGGAAGAACGACCATCCGACCCACGTCGAAGACATCACCCAAAAACCGAAAACCACTTGGCAGATGCAGATTTCGATTCTCGCCTATCCTTCGATCTGGATACTTGCCATTTCCTGCGCTGCCATGACCATGACGCGTTATGCCATGAACGATTGGGGAATGCTTTACTTGCAGGAGGCCAAGGGTTACTCGGGCGTCGAGGCGGGAGGCCTGCTGGCGCTGAAATCTCTGGCGGGGATGGCTGGGTCCGCATCCTACGGCTTCGTTTCAGATAAGTTGTTCGGTGCGCGACGCCCGCCAATGAATCTGGTCTGCGGTGTGCTCGAAATCCTCTCGCTGGTCGTCATGTTCGCGATTCCTCCAGGCCACCCACTGGTGATAACCGCAATGCTTCTCATTTTCGGGTACGCTATCACCGGTCTGATTACCTCACTGGGCGGTCTGTTCGCCGTAGATATCGCGCCCAAGAAAGCGGCCGGAGCGGCCATGGGCTTTATCGGCGTATTCAGCTATGTCGGCGCCGCCATACAGGAGCGCATCAGCGGCGTTCTCATCGGCAACGGAACTACATTTGTCCATGGCGTGAGGACATACGACTTTCACAGAGTCATCCTGTTTTGGCTGGGAACGTCGGTGTTTTCCCTGCTGCTGGCTACGTCCCTGTGGCGGGTTCGAGCAAACGACTGAAACTTAGGAGAAGCATCATGTCGAGTGATTCCAGATATGACGTAGTTATCATCGGTAACTACACAAAAGATACGATTATCTCGCCCGCCGGCACCCGCTACGTAGACGGTGGCGGCTTTAATTATGGCGCTCACGTGGCCGCAATGATGGAGCTGAAAACGGCTGCGGTCACCCGGCTCGCGCGCGAGGACCAGCGTGTTGTTGAAGCGCTTCTTCGCCTGGGCATCGCTGTATATCCAACTTATACCGATTACTCCACAATCATGGAGCTGTATTATCCGACCACGGATGTCGATATACGCACATTGACGGTTGCGCACACCGCCGGGGCGTTCATTCCGGAACAGGTTCGCCCGTTGCAAGCCGGGGCCTTCCTCATTAACTCTTCAATTCGCGGAGAAGTGGATCTGGATGTAATCAAGGCCCTGCGCGAAAAGGACGCCCTGCTCGTGGCCGATGTGCAGGGTTTCACCCGCATCGTCACTGCCAATGGAACTCTTAAGTACGATGAATGGAAAGAGAAAGAAGAAGTGCTCTCGTACATCGATATCCTGAAGACTGATGCCGTAGAGGCGGAGATGCTAACCGGCAAGAAAGATATTCATATTGCTGCGGCTGAGCTTGCGAGATGGGGTCCGAAGGAAGTGGTTCTCACCCATCGCGACGGGGTACTGGTTCTCGCTGACGGAGAATTCTTTGACGCACCCTTCCTGCCCGAAAAGCTGATCGGTCGCTCGGGACGCGGCGACACGTGCATCGCTTCGTATGCCTGCAGCAGATTGAACGCGGATGCCCAGCACGCAACCCTGTGGGCCGCGGCCGCCACCAGTCTCAAAATGGAAGCGGAAGGCCCCTTGAAGAGAACCGTCGAAGAGGTGCAGGAACTGATTGCCAGCGCGTATACGCTGACCCGGTAGACATATCGACAGATCCATGCGTTGAGGATTAGGAACTCGGAGCCTTCGTGCGCGATCTGCTTAGCTCAGGATCACTGCAGATTCAGCTCTGAACTCGCACGCCGAGCGGGTAGATGACGCGATGAGCCGAGAGTGGTGCACGATATGAGTGACGCGACAGCCTTTGGCGTGTTCCGGACAGAACTTGGGGGCAAAGGCATGCGTTCAAGATTGCACGGGATTCCTTGCTGCTTTCTCTTTGTGTCGCTGGCGATTTCATGGGCAGCGTTTCTGCCGGCACAGGTCGCGACGCCGGCAAACGGCGCAGCCACGCAGGGGGCCGCCCCGATGCTGCCAACGGTGATTCATGGGCAGGTGGTTGATCCCTCGGGCGCGCGGATACCGGGCGCGACGATCACCGTTACTGATGCGGCAGGTGGCAACGCAGCATCGGCGACTTCGGATGCATTGGGCAACTTTCAAGTGAAAAACCTGACACCGGGCGACTACCTCATTCAAGCTCACGCTGCGGGGTTTGCCCCATTTCAATCCACCACCATCACTGTCGCCGCAGGCCAGGCGATGCGCGTCAATATCGTGATGGCGGTTGCCGTTGCGCAGCAGAATATCGTGGTGAGCGACGAAACTCCCGAGGTGAATGTGGAAGCCGGGGGCAACGTGAGCGCAGTGGTGCTGAAAGGTAGCGACCTTGGTGCGCTCTCCGATGACCCTGATGAGTTGGCGAATGAGTTGGCGGCGCTGGCCGGCCCTTCGGCCGGACCCAATGGGGGAGAGATTTATATTGATGGGTTCAGCGGCGGCGAGTTGCCGCCGAAGACGGCGATACTGGAGATTCGCATCAACCAGAACCCGTTCTCGGCGGAGTTCGACCGTCTTGGATTTGGACGGACGGAGATCCTGACAAAGCCGGGAACGGATAAGACGCACGGCCAGTTTTATCTACAGGGCAATGACAATTCGTTCAATACCGGCAATCCGTTTACGACGAACATTCCTCCGTATCACAGCTACCAATTCAGCGGAACACTGAGCGGAGCGCTATCGAAATTTGCGTCCTACTTTCTGAGCGTAGAGAGCCGCGATCAGCAAAACGTGAATACGTGGCCGATTCCCGACGCGGTGCTGCCCAACAGCACGGGTCAATTTGTCGACAACCTGAATTATGGCGTGAGCCTGTTGAGCCCGCATATTCGCGACAATGCGTCGGCGCGGTTCGATTGGCAGATGGGCAAGAGAACCACCATGACTGCGCGCTACGGATTCTGGTACCAGAACGAAAAGGGCAATCTGTCCTCGGGACAACTGGCGAGTGCATCGACGCACGAGTCGAACTCCGATCATACGGTGCAGATCAGCAGCTCGACAATCTTTAACGATCATTTCATCAATGAGAGCCGGGCGCAGTTTGATAGGCACAATGAAAACCACTACCCCGACTCGGCGGATCGTTCGATCAGCGTTGCCGGAGATTTTGTGGGCGGCGGTTTTATCGGACAGGAAAGCCAGGACCACACCATTCAACTTGAGTTTCAGAACATCACTACTTTGACCCGCGGCAATCACGCCATCAGGTTTGGAACGCGGTTGCGAGATACGCGCGATGCCAATCTTACCAACGCCAGCTTCAACGGGAAGTTTGTTTTTTCGCCGGTCACGGTGGGGCCAACTACCTACGCCGCGAGCCAGGTCTACGAAATGATGGCCAACGGCCTGGTGTCGGGACATACTTTCAATAGTCTGGTCAGTCAGGGGATTGGGCCGTCGTCGGCGAGCTACGCTACCGGCAACGAATCAGCGCTCGCCAACGTTTTTGATCTTGCCTTCTTTGCGCAGGATGATGTGAAGATCAATCCGCGGCTGACGGTTTCAGGCGGATTGCGCTGGGAGGCGCAAAACCATATTGCCGATCACGACGACTGGGCGCCTCGCGCGGAGCTTGCTTTTGCGTTGGATGGCGTAAAGGGCAGGAAGACCAAGACCGTTCTTCGCGCCGGCTACGGATTCTTCTATGACCGGTTTGTAGCGCAAAACTTCCTTACGCTCAAGCACACAAACGAGCAGACGCAGATCGTTCTCAACAATCCTACGTGCACTTCGACGGCTACGTCACTCAACACGATCGACATGACGACCTGCTCGAGCGGTGTCGGAGCTGCCACCAGCAGCGCCGCGCCGGTGCAATATGAAATCGCGCCACATTTCCACGCTGACTATACAGAGCAGTTAGGCGCGAGTCTGGAAAGGCAGTTGCTGCCGGGCACCAGCGTAACCCTCACGTATCTACGCTCGTTTGGAATTCACCAGCCAGTGATCCGCAATGCCAACCAGGCCAGCGGAGGAACCCCGCAGAACGCTTCGCAGAATTACCTGTACGAGTTTTACGCCGAGGCTATATTCAAGCAGGACCAACTGATCGCCAATTTCAATACCAAGGCCAGTGCCAATCTTCAATTCAGCGGCTTCTACACGTTCTCTTCAGCAGACAGCAACGGCGCGGGCAGCAATGGCGTTTCGAATGCCTACAACCTTGACCAGGACTACGGTCGAGCCGGCTTCGTTTTGCGTCACGTGGCGTTCTTCATGGCCACATACAATGGACCTTGGGGCATAAGTTTCAATCCGTTCATCCTGGCTCAATCTGGCCGCCCATTCAACATCACGCTGGCCACCGATCCCTTGAACAACCTCTTCAACCAGCGGCCCACGTTCGCCACTTCGTCCACGCCAGTGGCCGACCAGGTAGAGACGCCCTATGGTCTTCTGGACTCTGCCCCACTCCCGGGAGAGAAACTCGTTCCGGTCAACTTAGGCAATAGTCCATCATCTGTTGCAGTGAACCTGCGGATCAGCCGGGCATTCGGTATCGGTCCCAAACGGGCAGGTGCAAATGAATCGGGCGGCGACGTGAACCCCCTTATGAATCTTCCCAGCAGCAACACGGGGCATCACCCCGAGCGCGGTCCAGGGGGCGGCGGCCTCGGTCCCGGGGGGCTCGCCAGCAGCGGTGGTGGGGCCCCTGGCGGGTCCGGTGGTTCGGGAGGTACTGAGCGCAAGTATTCGTTGCGGTTCAGCATCCAGGCTCTCAACGTCTTCAATAACATCAACTACGGAACGCCGGTGGGCACGCTCAATTCCCCGTATTTCAATCGCACGACCAGCCTGGTTGGCGGTGCCTTCAGCGCAGGTTCTGCGGCGCGGCGCATCTTTGCGCAATGCGCGTTCTCATTTTGAACTGATGCGAACATTGCTAGCGGGCCGCATCGAAACGCGGCCCGATTTGTTTGCAATCGCTGAGTCAGCCAGCACAAATTGTTTTAGCGGCTCTTTGCCCTTGGCCAAAGACCTCCTAGGAACTGCGGCAGTTGCTTACCCGGTCGGAGGCTATTGAGAGGGCCTGACGGTTGAATTTCGCACCATCAGCTTGGGTTCCAGCAGCAGATGCTTTGCCCTGCGCTTTTGCTTTTGCGCGATCAGAGCAAGCGCCAGGTTGGCAGCTTCCTCTCCCTGTTCCTGAGCCGATTGATCGATGGTGCTGAGAGGAACCTCAAGATACGACGACAAGCGCAGGTTTCCGCATCCGATCACGGCCACATCTTCAGGAACCCGCAGCTTATTTGCCAACAAGCAGCGAATCGCTCCAACCGCTGTGAGGTCGTTGTAGCAGAAGACCGCGTCGGGACGCTTCTTCAGGCTGAGCAGGTTGCTCATTGCGCTATTTCCAATCTCAATGCCGGCCTCTTCAAGCCTGGAGCGGGTGGCCACAAGTTCCTGGCAAAAGGGAATATGATTCGCCGCCAGTGCCTGCTGATAGCCATTGAAGCGTCCCACCGAGGTACTGATTAGTTCGCCGCCGATGTGCGCGATGCGCTTGCAGCCCAAGTGGATGAGGTGCTCGGTCGCCATGCGTCCCGCCGCAATATCGTCGGTGCCCACAAAGTACGCGTCGAGTCCGGGCAGAAGCCGATCGAGCAGAACGTAGGAAATTCTCGATTTCACAATCGACTTGAAGCTGCTTGCGTTGTTCTGACAAGATGCAATCATCAGCGCATCAACACCTCTGGCCAGCAGGTGCTCTATCTGCTGGCATTCCAGTCCCGGTTCTTCCTCTGCCGAAGCGAGAATCAACTGATATGACTGCCTTCGCAGCGCGGCGCTCGCCCCTCTGGCAATCTCGGCAAAAAATGTGTGAACCAGATCGGGGACGATCAGGCCGATCGAATAACTCTTTCCCGAGGCCAGGCCGCGAGCCAGCATGTTGGGCTGGTAATTCAGCTCCTTGACTCTTCGCAGAACGCGCTTTCGAGTAGCTTCTCCCACATCCGGCTTGTTGCGGATAGCTTTCGAGACCGTAACCAGGGACACTCCCAAATCCCTGGCAATATCTTTCAGCCGAACTGCCATTGGGAGAGTCCTTTCACGCGCCGAAGGCTATACGTAAGCGCTAATGTAGCATAATCACCCATGCCGCACAGTCAACCGTAAAGCGCCACTTCTAAACTCGCCCCTCGGAGTTCTCGACAGAATTCAATACACGAAAACCGGTGGCGCCGCAAAAGCGCGTCAAGTTAGAATCGAGACCAACGGGCGATGCAAGTGAGGTAACTCTTCCCCCTGCCGACAGCAGACCGGCGCAACCAAGAAGCGATTACCGCCGGACTGATGCCGTCTCACTTACTCAACTCTGTGCCGTTGCTATCATCCCCGAGAGCGTCTACCCGCGCGTCATGGTTCCGTCCCAGGTGCTAGCCTTGGCGGGAATCTCCTTGTCTCGAAACCACGTCGACGTTACATTCTTGGTTTCGGTGTAGAAAATGAAGCCGTCGCGTCCCATGCAGTGAAGGTCGCCGAAGAACGATTGCTTGTGACCGGTAAAACCGAAGACTCCAAGCGGGACCGGAATGCCCACGTTAATGCCCACCATGCCACCGTCGGTGCGCCTGGCAAACTCGCGCGCAAAGTGGCCGCTCTCTGTGTAGATCACCGATCCGTTGGCAAAGCGGTTGTTATTCATTAGCTGAAGCCCTTCTTCGAAACTGTCCACGCGCTTGATGCAGAGCACCGGGCCGAATATCTCTTCGCGGCCGCACGCCATCTCCTCGGTTACATGGTCGAAGATCGTGGGACCGACAAAGAAGCCATCCTCGCACCCCTCCGGCACCTTCGGATTGCGTCCGTCAAGAACCAACTTGGCGCCCTCCTTGATCGCGGTCTCTATCCAGCCAAGAACAAATTCCTTATGCCCGCGATTGATGACCGGGCCCAAGCCGGTGCGCTTGTCGTAGGCAAGACCCAGATTGACCGCCTTTGCCATGCGCGTAACGGCTTCCACCAATTGGTCCGCGATGGCGTTCTCGACAACAATCACGGGCAGGGCCATGCAGCGCTCCCCTGCGCACCCGCAGAATGAGTTGATGATGCCCTGCGCCGCGCGCTCGATTACTGCATCCTTCAGCACCAGTGCGTGGTTCTTGGCCTCAGTGAGCGCCTGAACGCGTTTGCCGTTGCTTGCTGCGGTGGAGTAGATGTGCTTGCCAACGCTGGTCGAGCCAACGAATGTCACGCCCTTGATGTCAGGATGGCGGAGCAGAATTTCGGCTTCATTGCGGCTGGTAGTGATCACGTTCAGAACGCCGTCCGGCAGGCCAGCTTCCTTCCAGAGCTCAGTGATGCGCATGGCGGATTGGGGCGCGAAACTGGCCGCCTTCAGCACCATGCAGTTTCCAGTGACGATACAGATGGGCGCCATCCAGCCCTGTGGAATCATGGCCGGAAAATTCCACGGCGCAATCCCTGCGAACACGCCCAACGGCTCGCGAAACTGAACAGTATCGTAGCCTGAGGACACGTTCATCAACGATTCGCCCTTCATCATCTGCGGCGCGCCGCAGGCAAACTCCATCACCTCGATCGCCTTGAGCACATCGCCCATGGCTTCGTCCCATTTCTTACCGTTCTCCTGGGCGCACAGGCGCGTCAGTTCGTCCAGATGCTCATCCAGCAACTGCTTCATCTTGAAGAGCACCTGAGTGCGTTTGGTTACCGGGGTGTCGCGCCAGGCCGGGAACGCCTTCACAGCAGCGCGAATGGCATCTTCCACCTCTTCTGCCGTGCACTGCGGCGCATACGCGATCACGGCACCGGTCGAGGGGTCGTAGCAGGGCATGTACTTTTCGGTCTTGGATTCCCGCCAGACGCCCCCTATGCCGCAACTAAGCCTCTTGGCAGGCACCCCGCTGATAGCTTCAACCTTTGCATCGCTGGGAATAGAAAAATAACGATCGGTGGTTACTACGTCCATAACTGCCGATAAAGTTGTCATGATAAGTCCTTTCTTCAGATACTCGGTTCACTCGCCCATCTCCGGGCTATCGAACGGTCTCGGCTCGACGGCTCGGCGTTGCCTTTTTCCTGCGGTTCCGGTCAATGGAAATCAATGCCCTGCCTGGCTTCCGACCGGATAAATCACTCCTTGTCGGGGTTGGGCAGCATGACATCCCGGATGATCGCGTTCATCTCCGCACAGGCCGCGATAAATCCACGCAAGGTCCTCCGCGTTGACCCGAACGTATCAAACTCCTCATGGCTCAGCCCGTTTTCGGTATAGGCGCGCTCGAAATCGGGAAACTTACTCAGCAGCGTGTCCACGATCTTCGCGTCCACAGGTTTGTCAATCCTTGGAGTCACTTCGATGTCGCTGGCATTGTAGCGGCGCTGCCAGACGCATGGCGGAGAGATCACCACATCGCCACCGATGAATTCGCTCCAGTGCATGTGATTGCGAAAGGCCGCGGAGAGAAGGCGCAGGCGATAGCCGCGCTCGCGATAGATTTTGTAGGCCTTCTTGAAGACGGCGACGCCCGCCCACTCAAGATAGCCGGGATCGACAGAGAGATTTCGCTTGTCGTGGAGGACCTTGAGCCAATCGTCGAGGCGGCCGACCATGAGCGTGCAGACCGGACCCATGGTGGAAATATCGAGGCCTTCAGCCTCGCGGCGCTTCAGGCCCCGCTCCACGGCCTCCGCAACCGCGATGGCCTGGGGCAACGTAAAACTTACCGTCGCGTTGATGCTGATGCCCGCATAAGTGGCTTCCTCAATGGCCGCAATTCCCGCACGCGTAGCTGCGATTTTGACGATCATATTCGGAGCCAGGTTGCTGAACCTGACGGCCTGCTTCAGCATGGCGTCGGAGTTGCGATAGTTCCTCGGATCCGTCTGGATGGAAAGCCGGCCGTTGCGCCCGTGCTCCCGCTCGAAGATCGGCAGCAGAAGCCTGGCGGCATTTGCTGACATTTCTTCCACGATCATCCACGCGATATCGTCTTCCGTTGCCCGTGGGCAGGTTTCTGCCAGCGCCAGAATGCGGCCCTTCCAAAACGCCATCTCCTGCTTGAGTACCGTGACCGCTATGGAGGGGTTGCAGGTGGCCCCCACCGCGCCGTTTTCGATCGAGTAAGTCAGCTCCTCGATGGCTGCCGAATCGTTCCACAGGCAAGTGGACGTGGTCTGCGTCATTTTGTGCAACGGGCTCTGATATTGGACTTGCGATTCTATCTGGGCCATGCATCTCTCCATTCATGTCTTGCGCTTTCTGATTTCATCGCCAAAGGGAATTCAATGATGCAGCTGAAACCACGATCACACATCAACTTCCCATCATTTCAATCTGCGCGACCGGTGCGGCTTTTCTCGTTAGCGATGCACACGCCTTACTTCAAAACGAGTAAGCGGACCGAAGTCGTCCCGAGTGAACGCCAATGTGATCCAAGCATGTAGTTCAGGTAAAAGTAAACGACCGGAAAAGTGACAATCAATCCGAGCACAAACCCGATCAACCTTGCCTGCACCTTTCTCATTCCAGAGCAACGCTGCATGCCGGACTATTCACTCACTTTCTTCCGTTGGCCTTGTTAGATGCCGGTACTGTGGCCTCAAGGCCTTGAATAATTCCCTTAACTTCGCTCGCGTAAGTTCCGCTAGGCGCAAGCTGCAGATACTTTTTGTAGGCCTCAATGCAGCCAGGCGGGGCGATCATCCTGCCAGTTTTTGGGTCGGAGGTTACCTGCATGACAAGCGCTTGCCCCTTGATGTAGTAGACATTGGCCACGTTCGGGTCGATGGCAATGACCTTGTCTGCGGCCGCAGCCGCTGCGGCAAGATCGGCCGTCTGGTTGACGGAATCGTTTTCGCTTGCCGTGTAGAAAATGATGGCCTCGTTGACGTAATACCTCGCGGCATGGGTTGGATTCAATTTCGCTGCAGTTTCATATGCCGTTGCTGCATCCGGTATCTTCCCGGTGTTGGCCAACGCGTGTCCCATGTTGTTGTAGGTGGCTGCTTCAGTTTCCAGGTCCGGCTTGGCCGACGCACTATCTGTCTCAACAGATTTCCTGTACGCCGCTATCGCATCGTCGTACTTCTTGAGTCCAAAGTCGGCTTCTCCCAGCATGAACCAGAAGATGGATTCGGTGGGCCTTGCCGTGGTGGCCTGCGTCATATCGTCGGCGGCCTTTGCATAATCGGGCGGTGTGGCACTCATCGCGGCGCGCGCTTCTGCCGTCAAGGCATTCAAGTTCCTGATCACCGCGTTCTCGGCCAGGATGGCGGCGTTCTTTTTCCGGGACTCCTCCAGCAGCCTCTTATCATCGTCGCTCAACTTGTCGATGTATTCCTGCCGGCTCATGTCGAAGTTGACAATGGCGTCCTGCCCTGCAACCAGGGTCACGGGCTTTGAGAAATCAGCAGTCAATCCCTTGCGAAACAACACCAGAGTATAGGTTCCCGGCGTAATACCCTCGCCCCTGTAATTGCCCTCTTTATCCAGGTCAAAACTGTAGACATAGTTACTGCCCTTATCGATCTTTCCTTTGTCCTGAGTTAGTTTAACCGACCCGTTGGTCACAAGTATGCCCAACGGGTCGTTGGCGTTGCCGTGAACCGAGGCAGTTGCACTCTGCGCGCGCAAGGAGCCTGCCGCGAGAACAAGAATGAGCAGTATGCGAGATATGGATTGCAGGAACTTCATCGAATTGCTCCAGTCTTATGGCCAACTGTTTAAACCGCAACACTCTCACATTATCGGAGTGAAAGCCCGCGTTGGCGTGATCGCAGTCACTTCTTTCCGGTTGCCGCGTCGGCAACCTCCCGGAACTCGTCCCAACTGCACGCACTTGTCCCGCCGCCGCATGCCGGCAGTGTAACCACCTGACGCGCGGGAGGATTGGCTGCCGTCAACTCTTGCGCCTCGTGCATCTGGCGGAGTGTTTGCACGGTCACGGTTACCTTGACCCGGTAGGCGCCCTGTGGTGTCTGCCAAAGCTCGAAGGCAAGCTCCGTGCCCGGCGCGATATCATCGGCACGTCCATCGAGGTTCCAGTGCAGGCCAAGCAACGCCGAGATGGGTCCGATGTTTGTATCGTGACCCACCAGCAACACCAGTTTGTTCCCCGGCGCCCCGAGGGCCCCCGCAACTGCCTTGCCTTCAACTCCCTGTTGCAGCGTCCTGGTAATTGCATTCAGCATGTTGGACGCTTCCATCCTGGCCAGCGAAGGAGTGCGGTGCATGAGATCGAAGTAGATGCTGTGCAAGGTGATGAACTTGATCACCTCGGCTTCGTCTACCTTCCCCCATCCCACCGACTGCGAGGGCATGCCTTCGGTATATTCGAGTTGAAAATCTTCTGCGAAACTAGACGCCTGTGCAAGCGGGCCTTGAAGCGTCACAATATGGTCGCCTTTTCCCTTTACGGCTCCATTCTTGCCTTCCATCAAAGGGACTTCCGGCGGCCGGGCCGGCGTGCAATCCGCATCCAACTCGCACCCCAGCAGCACGCGATTCATCTGCTCCAGCAGTCCGTTATATGGCGAAGCCGGTAGCGCCGTTACTCGGGTTGAAAACTCTGCAAACACACGGCTCGATTCCGCGGAATCCATGGCTTCTGGCGGGGCATGAAAGAGAGGGTCGTTCTCTCCCTCGCCAAGAGAATGCATCGCAACTGCACAGTCTGGGAACAGGCCCGCGGCCAGAGCCTTGCCACTTTCCAGAGTGCGCTGGTCGGTGTCCGCCCAGATGTAGGTATCGGATGCTCCGGAGCAGCCCTGGGCGGCAAAGAGGCCCGCATTTGCCAGCGACGCGCGGTCGTAAGCGCCAAAGAGTTTCATCAACTCGAACCCGTGCGCGGTCAGGTATCCTGGCGGAACGCTCCAGGCGGGCCAGGGCTTTGAAGAATATGTGTTCAGGCGATCCACCGTCCATGTTGGCGACCGTACTCCGTGCCGGCTGATCACCACAACCAGCTTCAGTTTGTCCCGATTGGAACCGCGGGATCCTTCCCTGGACGCTGTCTGTGCATTCAGCGCGACCCAGGAAAACACAAATAAGGAGACCAGCAACAGCGTCTTATAAAGTCTGATCACAAGAATTCCTCAAGTAAGCAATAATGTCGGGTTGCTCTGCGCATCCTACGGCGGATGCGTTCTCAGGTCGTGAGCCCATCCCTGCGCAAAGCAGGAGACAAGCAGCGCTGCCCCAGTCGCCTATAAGAAGGGCACATGCCATGAGAATGGTATGTGCCCCAGCCTGGCTAGCCAGTTGGCGTTTGATGACTGACGTTATTCGTGCCCGAGGACATACCGGACACCTACGTCATAACTGGGCTTGTAAAACTCCTGCTGATTCACAAACTGCGGGCTACCCTGGTAATAGCCGAATACCTCATTGTTGAAGTTAAGCACAGACGCCTGCACGCTCAATCCATGGAAGAAGCGATAACTTGCTTGCACATCAAATTGATAATGCGGCAATGTCCAAATGTCGCCCGAGGGTCCCTTTGGGCCAAGCCCGCTTGGGTCAGCGCTTGTTCCTGCAATGACCGGCGAGATCCAGTTGTACGAGAAGACACTCGAGCCGTTGTATGTCATGCCAGCGCGCGCCGAGAAGCGCTTGGTGTCATAGGTCGGACTCAGGTTCCAGGTATTGTTGGTCTCGTCGATCAATCGCGGATGGTCGGTACGAAGCGGAATGGACTTGATCCTGGAATTTTGATAGCCGTAGTTGGCAGTAATGCCCAACCCCCCGAGTACACCCGGAAGAAACGTCAGATGCTGTTGATAGCTGAATTCCGCGCCGTACAGCTCGGAGTTCGTGCCGCTGATGTACTGCGTAACCGAGGCGTTATAGTTCGTAATCCCGGCGCTGGCTTCAACCTGCTCGATGTTCGCCAGAATCGCGGGAGGAATCGAGCCTGCCGGAAGCGCGGCGAGATTTGTACCTTGAGGAATCGTGAACAAGAGCTGAGGAGCAGTCAACTGCTTGTAGAAGACGCCCGCCTGTAGCATGCCAATCGGCTTGAGATAGTGCTCGTAGAGCAAATCGTAATTATTGGCGAGCTCGGCCTTCAGATTAGGATCGCCAACAGTGAACGATGGCGGGTTTGAACTGTCGTCAAATGTGATGTAAGGAATCAACTGGTACGGATCGGGACGCGCGATGCCACGACCGTACACCATGCGAATTCCCTGGTCGTCTGTTATCTTGTAGCGCATATTGATGTCCGGAAAAGCATCAAAATACGTAGGATTGTTGGTGACCACCGTTGGCACGCCGCAGCCGGTGTTCGTAGGCCCTCCGCATTGCGTGGCGCCCGCCGCATACAAAGTGACGTTGTTGCCACGCGTACGCATGGTCGTATCCTCGAAGCGCACTCCAGCCTGGATATGGAGCCTTGCTATGTCGATGGTGTTCATGACGTAGCCGGCTGAAACGCGCTCGATGATGCCGAAGAGGTTCGGATAGTTATCCAGAGCGGTCTTGTATCCATCCACATCCTGCGGCATGTTGGCAAACAGGAAAGCCGTCGTCTTGTCGAAATCGGATACCGGTCCGAACTTTCCTCCCAGGAATTGGCCTTTAAAGTAGTCGGTGTTATGGAAGTATCCCTGCAGTGCAGCCATGGAGTACGCAGAAACGCCAGGGGTCGAGGCTTTCGTTCCCCAGCCGTCGTACACGGCTTCAGTGGCATCCTGGAGTTTATGGCCATTGCTGATTTTGTAGCCGGCCTCGATGACTCCAAAATGACCGTGCGCGGTGTAGTTGTGCGCATAGGTTATCTCGCCGGTGAGGTTGAGCTGTGTGCTCACGCCCTTGGGGTCAGGGTAGGTAATATCTTTGAATACGAAGTCGTTGGCATTCTCAAGCGGCGAACCGGGTCCGCTGCAGGCGCCGAACTGCGGGAAGTTGGTCGCGCCCACGGGGGCGTAGTTACATTCCTCCGAGGGACCAATCCATGCGAAGTCGGCCTTGGGGTTGCCGGCCGAACTCACTTCCTTCGAACGTGAAACCGCCCCTTCCCAGGTCAGCCAGCTGCTGGGGTGAATCTCCCTCCCGCCCAGCATCAACGTACCGATCGATGCATTGGGACGCTTGGAAGAGGTGTAGAATTTTGGACTCGGCGAGGCGGCTGTTGTGCTCGGATAGACTCCAGTGGTAGCCAGCGGGGTCGATACCGGCTCGTAATACCACTTGTCGCCCCAGTCCTTGAGTTGACTGAAAAAGCCGCGGACAAAGATACTGGAAACATCATTGAATTTGTAGTCCGCGCTGCCGGAGTAACCATAGCGGTAGCGGTAATAGCGGTATTCACGTATGGTGTTGTTGTCATAGAAGGGTTGGGCGAAAGTGGAGAGCACATCGATCTGCGGCTGGTAGTTGTCAATGCCGCGGCCGTTGAAATCAAAAGCTACATTCCCCAGAACGCCCAGTTGCTTGTTTTTCAGGAATCGCTTGCCAAAGGTTCCGCCCGAGGACGCATTGTAGCGGCCGTTCAGGATGTTGGTGTGGCCGCCGTTCATAAACACATTGATGGTGGGCTTTTCCTGCGCTTCCTTGACTGTAAGTTCGACGGAGCTTCCGATTCCTTCCGAATCCATATTGGCCGATAGCGTCTTATTGATATCGACGTGCTCGACCATATCCGAGGGGATGATATCGAGACGGACCTGGCGAACCAACGGCTCGGGGGACGGCACTGTAATGCCATCGATGGTGATATTGGTCAAGCGGGGTTCAGTACCGCGCACCTCAATGTATTCACCCTCACCTTCCACGCGAAAGAGCGCCACGGAGGGGAGGCGGCCGATGGCGTCGGCGACGTTGGCATTGGGCAAGCTGACGATAACCTCAGCCGGCAGGATCTGCTGGATGTTGTCTGCCGCGCGTGTCTCGTCGAGCGCCTCCATCTCTCCGTGCGGGCGCTCCGCGGTTACCAGGATCTGCTCGATATTGCTTCCTACCGCAAGCTTGAGGTCGAGTTCGGCAGTTTTCCCTGCGACCAGTTCGACCTTGGTCTCCTGCGTTGCGAATCCGGCAGCGGAGAGCTTCACGGTATAGGAACCAGCCGGAACCATCGGAAAGGAGAACGCGCCCTGGTCGTCGGTGGACACGGTCACGCCAAGCGGCGCCAGCTCAAGCTGGGCGCCTTTCACAACCGATCCGCCGGAATCCACGACCGTACCGGTAATCAGGCCTTTTTCGCCAGCTTGGCCTGAAGCCGCTGCCGATAGCAGCGACAGGTTCACAAATAGTAGCAGCACGGCGAGGCCCAGCTTGTTCCAGCCTCTCCCTATCACTGACAAATGCGGGGCGCCTCTCCCCGAGGAGAAGAATCGCCCTGATGATTGAGTCGCGAATTGAAACCTGCGAAGAATATTCATTCTCTGGCCTCGATGGTCTTGGAATTAACGCGTTCGCTGGCTCGTTCGACAGTCTGCAAATGCGTTAGCGCTTAAGTGAAAGGAACATTAGACCGCTCATAACTGAGCTGTCAAGACCTTTTTGCAACAAATGTGAAAGTATGCGGTTTCCTTCACTTTCAGTTAATGTCGCGCGAAACTCACTTACCGTTGCGGCTAACTTGTGTTGGCTTTATCAGGTCAGACTACGTCATCCGGCAAAGAAACAGCGCCAGACGCGACGGCTCACTTGTTATATCCTCCGCGCCCGCGGTTGCGACATCGCTACGTCATACAAGGCGTTTACGCCACTATGCGCAAACACCATACTTGCAGGGCCGCCGGAAGATAGAACTCCATTTGCCGCCATAGATAGTTACTGACTCACAAGCGCAACAAACCTATTCCACCTAAATGGAGTAATCAATGCGCGCTAACTGCACCAGTATCATAAAGTGCGCCATGCTATCCACTATCATGGCGTCACGACTTATGCATTCCTATCGCACTTACAGATAGCGACACAAGCCGGCGGGAAGCGTTCCAAGGCGAACTCTACACTGGGTTGTACTACCTCACTCTCTTTTGCCATGCGATCCAGATCACATGATTGGCATGGCTGCCATTGCCAGGCGCACACGCGCCTGGGTCATTTGCGCCCCACCACCAGGATGGTGAAGCTATCCGGCACCATCGCCCCTTGTGGGTGACGGGACTTCGTGCTCGACGCGGGAGACGGCCCATATTCCGCAATGGCCAGGAAAATTCGATCGGTTTGCTCGTCGTAAGCCAGGGACGCCGCGCCTTTCGGCGTGGGCAGATCCTCAATCACCTTGTATCCGTTTGCCGCATCCACTACCGTCAGCGTGCCGCCGCCGTTGGAGCTGAATGCGAGCTGATGAGTGGCGCTGAAGCGTGCCGCGTCAGGGCTATCCCCGATCGCGGGCGAAGCGAGCTCTTTGCCTGTGTCCGCGTCTACGACATCCATCTTGTTGTTGTCGCAGACCGCAAAGAGGCGGCGGTTCTCAACGTCCAGGGCGAGCCCGGTGGGAGCCTCGCAGTTGGCCAGCTTCCAGGTTGCGACCACCGCTTTTGTGTGCACATCGAGACGGACGATGGAACTCGTGCTTTCGAGATTGTCGTATACCGATCCCTTGCCATCGGCCACAGGGAATTCAGGTTTGCCGGGAAGCGCGATCGTCGCGACCACGCGATTGGTGGCGGCATCGATCACGGTGGCAGTGCTGCTCTTGCCGTTGAATGCCCAAACCGTCTTGGTCAATGGGTCGAATGTAATTCCGTCCGGATTGTCGCCTGTGGCCACAGTCGTAACCGGCTTGAATGTATGCCGGTCGAAAACCATCACATCGTTGCTGAGCCCGTCGCTGATGTAACCGAATTGGCCTTCGGTGTCGAGCGCGACTCCGTGCGCGTTCTTCAGGCCCGTGATGGCGGCAACTTCCTTGCCCGTCGTGGTGTCCACGATTTCCACGCGCGTGCGATGCGTAACGTAGAGCAAATGCGTTGTGGGATCGTTGACCAGGTAATCCCATGATCCATTTCCGCCAATCTTCCAGTGATCCACTACCTGATAGGGTTCCTGGCTGAAAGCCAGGCTGCAAGTTAGAACACAAATGGAGGCTGGAATCACAAGTGCGATGGCACGAATAAAACGATGATGGAATAAGAAGAACATGATTGCTCCTGACGAGCCGAGTAGGTTTTCTGGCACCGAGCGATTATCAGGAGCCAACCTTAAGCAGCAATGAAGGTTTGATTAATTTAGTCGATCCTGAAAAACAATGTAACCTATAAATAAATCAACAACATAAGTATCTTTTGTATGTTATAATTATCTCCGAAACAGAGCCAATCCTATCAAGAATCTGGGGAAATTATGCGCC